>CAYOJC010000014.1:0-66563 GCA_964404195.1 uncultured Syntrophobacteraceae bacterium | reverse complement strand
CGGGGGTAGAGGGTGGCCGCGCCGCGGCCGAATCGTGTCCCCAGACCGGGGACGCTAGAGCTGTGTCATATCCGCGCCTGGTTCTCGATCGCCACGATGCCGAGGCCGCGCATGAGCTTTTGATGCACGTGGTTGAACTCGACCTCGAGCGTGGCGCCGCCGAGGGCGAAGATGGCGGTCGTCATGTTGACGAGCTTGCCGTTGGGAAGCTTTTCGATAAAGGTCTCGTCGCGCGTCTTCTTGGTCAGCTCGGCGATGCGGGTCATCGCGCGGTCGATGTCCCATACTTCCCAATCGGCCGCGCCGGCGGCGCGATGCATAACCTGCGTGGGACGATTGGGATTGACGTGGAGCTGAAAGATCGCAGCGCCTTTGGGGCAGAGAGTCCCCTCGTTGTGCGGGCTGCGCGGGTCGCCTTCGATGTTGACGATCTGCCCGTTGACCGTATGGATGAGCGTGCCGCATCCCACGGAGCAATAGGGGCAGACGCTGGGCGTCACCTTGGCGTCCTTGATCCTGAGTTCCTGCGCCCGCACTACCGTCGGGCCGAGGTTTACTCCCGATCCGACCAGTCCCCCGAGCGCCGTCCCGCCTGCTGTGGCGACGGACAAGCGGAGAAAATCACGTCTGGAAACGTCCATAAGACCTCCCTCCGAATCAGCGACCTTGGCGAACGGAAAAGGATATAGACCCTACAGTTGGTCACGTTATCCAACAAGTCGATCACGGCTGTCAAGAACAATTTTAGGCGCAAGGCGAGAATATTTTTCCGCTAAGGATTTGGTTGACGGCGATGAGACAAGGACGGAAAGATTTGCCCCGACGCGATCACGAGGGGCGATGCAACGAAGTTAGGCGAAATTTGTAT
Source organism: uncultured Syntrophobacteraceae bacterium (assembly GCA_964404195.1). GTDB lineage: Bacteria > Desulfobacterota > Binatia > UBA9968 > UBA9968 > JAJPJQ01. Next base: position 65,695 of record CAYOJC010000014.1, on the reverse strand, counting down.
CGGCCCGCGCTAGTCGGAGTGCAGCGCGATGCGATTCCCCTCGCTGTCGAGGACAATGGCGCGGTGGCCATAGGGGCCGATCGGGTGCTTCGGCTGGAGAATCTTGCCGCCGCCCGCTTCGACCGCCGCTATCGCCTGGTCCAGGCGGCCGTTGGCGTTTAGATAGAGCAGCGGTCCTTTTGTCGACGGCTCATCCGTCTCGCTCTTGAAGAGACAACCGCCGACCTCGCCGTCCTGGTGCGCCAGAATGCCCATGCTCGTGCCGGGAGCCTCTTCCTTTTTGACCGGCGCGCCGAGAACGGCCGAGTAAAATTTGATCGCGCGGTCGAGGTCTTTCACCGGGATATCGGCCCAGACGATTTGATTGGCCATGACATTGATCTCCTTACGGCAGAGCTCTGATGGTAACAACTCCTCCTGTCCTGACCTGAAGCGTTATCTCGTGCCCCTCAAGCAGGCCCATTCCAACCAGCGGCGCTGTTTCCGCCGCGTCCACGGAGATGCGGCGGACCAGACCCTCCCAGATTACAGTCGCTTCGTAGATATCAAAAACGCTTTCACTTCCGTCGGCTAACAACGCGCGGCCACGTCGACGCCAAACCAAGCCGAGAGCCTCAACAAGAGAAGGCGGCAAACTGATCCAGCCATCGAAGCCCGTATCGAGAATTGCCTCGATATTGCGCTCTTGGCCGGTTGGACCTCTCACGGTTACGGGAATAATTGCTTGGTGGTCGCCTGTAACGATGCCGCTAATCATGCCATTGGCGACCGGGGCAGCGATCCGAAGCGTCGCGCATAGCGGGAACCAACCCGCCTTAGCCACACCTGGGCATTCGGCACACGAGCAACTAGGCGGTCAGAAGCAGCGAGTTCATTGTCGTCTATCTCGTACGCACCCGTTTCGATGTCTATGGCAACAAATTTACCGTGATTCCCATCTTCAAGATTCGCGCGTAGTTCCCGCTCGTATATTTCATCTCCGCGGCGGGCAAACTCTTCTTTGCTATAACGAGGTTGGTTTTCCATTGCGCCATCCAGGTTTTGTCGCTTCATATTGGTAGTATACACCCGCCCTCTCGATGTTGCCAAATCTCCTATCTCGTCACGGCCCCTTCGGACGCCGAGGACACCAGCTTGGCGTATTTGGCCATGACGCCGGTCGTATAACGCGGCTTGGGCGGCGACCACTGGCGCAAGCGGGCGTCCATCTCCTGTTGCGGGATTTCCAGGTCGAGGCGGCGATTTTTAATGTCGAAGACGATCGTGTCGCCGTCGCGCACCGCGGCGATGGGGCCGCCGCTCGCGGCTTCCGGCGCGACGTGGCCCGCCATGAGACCGTGAGTGGCGCCGGAGAAGCGCCCGTCGGTGAGCAGCGCGACCGAATCCCCGAGGCCGGCGCCGACGAGCGCCGCCGTGACGGCCAACATCTCGCGCATTCCAGGTCCGCCTTTCGGTCCTTCGTAACGGATGACGACCACGTCGTTGGCTTTAATCTGGCCCTTTTGCACGGATTGAAAGGCGTCTTCTTCGCGGTCGAAGACGCGCGCCGGGCCTTTATGCGTCATGCGCTCGTGGCCGGCGACTTTGACGACGCATCCCTCGGGCGCGAGATTTCCGTGCAGGATGACGAGGCCGCCGGTCGCCTTCAGAGGATTGGAGACCGGCCGCAGCACTTCCTGTCCCGGTGTCTCCTTCACGCCGCGCGCCGCCTCGCCGAGAGTGTTGGCCGTGACAGTCATCGCGTCGGCGTGCAGCAGACCGGCGTCGAGTAATCTCTTGGCGACGAGCTGAATGCCGCCGGCTTTGTAAAGATCGTTGGCGACGAAGCGCCCGCCCGGCTTCAAATCGGCGATGAGCGGCGTGCGCGCGCTGATGGTGTCGAAGTCGTCGATGTCGAGCTCGACTCCAGCTTCGCGCGCGATCGCCAGCAAATGCAGCACCGCGTTGGTCGAGCCGCCGGTGGCGGCGACGGAGGCGATCGCGTTTTCGACCGCTTTGCGCGTGATGATCTGCGACGGCCGGAGATCGCGGCGTAAAAGTTCCATGACCAGCTTGCCCGCATTGAACGCGGCCTCGTCTTTTTCATCGGCTATCGCCGGAATGCCGTTGCTCCCGAGCGGCGAGATGCCGAGAAATTCCATGACCGTGGACATCGTGTTGGCGGTGAACTGCCCGCCGCACGCGCCCGCGCCCGGACAGGCATTGTCCTCGATCGCCTTCAGCTCTTCAGCGCTGATCTTGCCGCGCGCGTACGCGCCGACCGCTTCGAACACGTCCTGGATCGTGAGATCGCGTTCCGCTATGCGCCCTGGAGCAATCGACCCGCCGTAGAGCGCCAGGCCGGGAATGTCGAGCCGCGCCAGCGCCATCACGACGCCGGGGTTGGTCTTGTCGCAGCCGGAGATGCAAACCAGCGCGTCAAAGTGATTCCCGCGCGCGACCAGCTCGATCGAGTCGGCGATCACCTCGCGGCTGATGAGCGAGCACTTCATCCCCTCGGCGCCCATGCTGATGCCGTCGGAGATCGATACGGTGTTGAACTCCATCGGCGTGCCGCCCGCGGCGCGAATGCCCTCTTTCACTTTGGCCGCCAGGCGCCGCAAGTGAAAATTGCACGGACCGATCTCGATCCAGGTGTTGGCGACTCCGACGATGGGGCGCGACAAATCTTTATCGGTAAATCCCACCGCCTTGAGCATCGACCGCGACGGCGCCCGGTCCGGCCCGTCCGTGATAACCCGACTCCGCTGCTTCAGATCCTCAGACATGCTTACACCTCGTCAAACTGTTGGGATGAATGTAACTTTAACTATGGCCGGTATCCTTTTGCAAGCAGGACATTCCGACAAAAAACAAAGGCGTCTTGAAGGGACTTCGACCGGGACCTATTGTATTTCTATGACCATCTCAAAAAAGGTCGGCGGCATCTTTTTCGCGCTCGTGGCATTGGGTCTGTCCGGCGCAATGACTCTCGCCGTTCAGCTCTCGAAGGAAGACGGCGACCGGTTGGAGCGCAAGATCGACGATATCGCGAAGACCGGCGCCGCGCCGCGGCCACAACCGAAGCGGACTCCGGTATCGGAAAGCGAGCTCAACTCTTACCTCAACCTCAACATCAAGGACAAAATTCCCCGCGGCCTGACGAACCCCGAGATCTCTATGCTCGGAAACGGCGCGCTCGCGGGCCGCGTGCTCGTCGATCTCGATGAGTTTAACCGCAACCGCAGGTCGCAAGGATTGATGGACCCGCTGGCTTATCTTTCCGGCAAAGTCCCGGTGACCGCGCGCGGCGTTCTGCGCGCGCAGGACGGCAAGGGCCGCTTTCAGCTCGGCGCCGCGGAGATCCACGGCATCGCTCTGCCGAAGCAGGTCGTTCAGGAGCTGGTGGGTTATTTCTCGCGTACGCCCGGCAATCCCAACGGATTCGACATCGACGCGCCGCTCGACCTTCCCGCGAAGATCCGCCAAATCATGATCAACAAGGGCGAAGCGGTCCTCACGCAGTAGCGCCGCGCGCGGTTACGCGGCCAGTTGGACTTTTCTTCTCTTGGACCTTTTTTTTCCGCTATCGCCGGTCGGTCGATGCTTCGGCGCGAGAGAGGGCGTCGTCAATTTCTCTTTTTCTTTGATCAAGCCGTGGCGAACGTACCCGGGTTCGAAACCCAAAGACGCGCAGATCTGCTCGAAGGAGAAAAAGTACCTGCCGTCTTCCTCCAGAATCCACGCCTCCGCCTCGCAAAACATCTGTTTGGTCTTGCTGTGCCGCGCCCGCGAGTATTTTTGGAAGCACGTGATCGCATCCTCCATAACCGCCAGCATCAGGGTTTTCTCGGGCTCTAAATGCGTCCGCCTCCTGAAAGTATCCTGGTACTCCGCGGGAATAACCGGGTCCAGATGAAATAAAGACGACACCTTGTCTTCTATCGTCAGCCTCGTTCCATAATTCATAAAACGCCTCCGTCGGACATGAGTGCTTCTCATGAAGAGCCATGAGCACCCAGCGGCCCCGCCGTCGTGAAACTAAAACATGTCGGACTTGAGCCGTGAGTAAAAATTATAGGGAGGCGAATGGCGGAGCGCGGATGACCGAGGACCCGAGAAGATGGAGAACGGGAGGGCGCTCAGGATCGGCAAGATCGAGAGAGCGCGAATGAAAAGAAAGAGCCCAATGGAGCCAGGTCGCGGCGGCCACCGGCTCCCGCTGTCCGCCGTGATTTTGCCGGGGTTCCTTGTTGATCTTGCCGACGAAACTATGGCCGGACTGGGAAAGAGGAATCTCGAGATTGAAGTCGGAGTCCAGAGATAGAGAGGTGCCGGTGAAAAGGAGCGCCCATGCGACCACCGCCACCGCCCAAGTTCCTCTCACGAATTTCGAGTTGGAAAGCATTACGAGTCCTGTATACGAAAAGAGATGGCGCATGTCAACGTGGTTATGACTTCGTGGTTATGACTTCGGCAAGCGGCCATGGACACCCCACGGCGCGAGGGAGGATACTGCCGCCCGTAAGTGTTGCGCCGTTGCTGCGGGGCAACTAGAGTCGGACGAGATACGCCGAATCGCTAAACAAAGGGGACTTCAGGCTTCCGTGTGAAGCAAGGCTCGGAAATCGCACCGCCGAGACGCGGAGGGCGCAGTAGGGGCGCGATTCATCGCGCCCTGGGCGTAATAAATTACGCCCCTACATTATTCTCTGCGCCCTCCGTGTCTCGGTGGTGAATTATTCTTCACAGGAAACCCTGAATAGCCGAACAAAGAATATGCCTGCCAACAGCTTGTCCGCACGCTGCGTGATCGCCGGCGGCGGCCCCGCCGGCATGATGCTGGGATTTCTCCTGGCGCGCGCTGGAGTCGATGTGGTCGTACTGGAAAAACACGCCGATTTTCTGCGCGACTTTCGCGGCGACACGATTCATCCGTCCACGCTGGAAGTGATGCATGAGCTTGGCCTCTTGGACGAATTCCTCAAGCTGCCGCACCAGGAAGTCCGGGAATTGAACGCGCGATTCGGAGATAGGACGATAACCCTGGCGGACTTCAGCCATCTGCCTACCCGCTGCCGGTTTATCGCGATGATGCCGCAGTGGGACTTCCTCAACTTTCTCGCCGATCGAGCTGCCGGCTATCCCTCATTCCGCCTGCTGATGGAAGCCGAGGCGACCGGGCTCATCGAAGAATCCGGCCGCGTGGTCGGAGTCCGCGCGACGACGCCCGGCGGGCCGATCGATGCGCGCGCCGATCTTGTCGCCGCCGCCGACGGCCGGAACTCGATCCTGCGCGAAAAAGCCGGCCTTCACGTGAAAGATTTTGGCGCGCCGATGGACGTGCTGTGGTTCCGTCTCTCCCGCAAGCCACACGATCCTTCGCAGACCATGGGGCGCTTCGATGCCGGGCGGATCTTCATCTCGATCAATCGCGGCGATTCTTGGCAGTGCGGCTTCGTGATTCCCAAGGGTCAATTTGAAGAAGTTCATCGGCGCGGACTGGAGGCGTTCCGTAACAACGTGGCCGAGCTTGCGCCCTACGCCAATGACCGCGTGGCGGAGCTGCGCGATTGGGACGACATAAAATTGCTTACGGTCCGCGTCGATCGATTGACCGAATGGTTTCGTCCCGGTCTTTTATGCATCGGCGACGCCGCGCACGCGATGTCGCCGGTCGGCGGCGTCGGCATCAACCTGGCGATTCAGGACGCGGTCGCCGCGGCGAATATTCTCGCGGCGCCGCTACGCGAGGGCCGAATAGACGTCGAGCATCTACGTCGGGTGCAGAAGCGGCGCGAGTTTCCGACGCGCGTGACGCAATGGCTCCAACTGGCGATGCAGCGCCGGATCATCGCGCGGGTCCTGGACGATGCGAAGCCGGTGAAGCCGCCGCTTCTGCTTCGGCTCATGGGATATTACCCCGTCCTGCGCCGCATTCCCGGCCGCCTCATCGGCATCGGCATTCGTCCCGAGCACGTTCAAAACTAAGTGAGTTAGAGAAGTAAGGAGTGGGCAGGCCGATCGAATGAGTTTGTACTTCCTCGCTGCTCACTTTCTGACTGGTTGACTTGAGATTGTCCCGCCTGTAGTTTTCCTGGCGTATGCGCGTCCTGAATCATTTGTTCTTGAACAACCGGGCCTGGGCCGACGGCATCAGACGGCAAGATCCGGAATTTTTCGAGCGCTTGTCGCGGCAGCAGTCGCCGGCGTATCTCTGGATCGGCTGCTCCGACAGCCGCGTGCCCGCGAACGAGATCGTCGGATTGCTGCCCGGCGAGCTGTTCGTGCACAGAAACGTCGCGAACGTGGTCGTTCACACGGACCTCAATTGTCTGTCGGTGATCCAATTCGCCGTGGACGTCCTGCACGTCCGCCATATCATCGTCTGCGGCCACTACGGCTGCGGCGGCGTGTTCGCCGCCCTGGGTGGCCAGCAGCTCGGTCTGATCGACAACTGGCTGCGCCACGTCCAGGACGTGCGCGAAAAACATCGCGCGGAGTTGGATTCGATCGGCACCGAGGTCCTGCGGCACGACCGCCTGTGCGAGCTTAACGTGGTCGAGCAGGTGACTCACGTCTGCCAAACGAGCATCGTGCAAGGCGCGTGGAGCCGCGGCCAGCCGCTCGCGGTTCACGGCTGGATTTACGGCATCGGCGACGGCCTGCTGCGCGACTTGGGAATTTGCATTACCAGCGCGGCGGAGCTGCGCGCCCATCTTTCGACTTCCGAATAACTCTCCGAGAGGAGGCGGCCATGAGCAACGTTACCATCGGCTTCATCGGTCTAGGCATCATGGGCAAACCCATGGCGCGGAACCTTTTGAAGGCGGGATACCCGCTCGTGATTCACAGCCGGAGCCGGCCGCCGGTGGACGAGCTGGCGAAGGAAGGCGCGCAGACCGCAGGGAATTCTGAAGAAGTCGCGGCACGCGCGGATGTCCTGATCACGATGCTGCCCGACTCGCCGGATGTCGAGCTGGTCTACGCCGGAGACCGCGGCGTCTTCGCCGGCGCGAAGCCCGGCGCGCTCCTGATCGACATGTCGAGCATCTCGCCGGTCGTGACGCGAAAGCTGGCGCTGGAGGCCGAGCGACGCGGCCTGGAGATGCTCGACGCGCCGGTGAGCGGCGGCGAAGCGGGCGCGATCGGTGCTTCTCTCTCGATCATGATCGGCGGCAAAGCGGCGGCGGTCGAGCGCGCAATGCCGATCTTTCAAGCGCTCGGAAAAAATATCGTCCATGTCGGCGAGGCCGGCGCGGGACAAGTGGCAAAGGCGGCGAATCAGGTGGTCGTCGGAATCACGATTGCGGCGGTAAGCGAGGCTTTAGTGTTGGCCGCCAAAGCGGGTGTCGATCCGGCGAAAGTGCGGCAGGTTTTGCTTGGCGGCTTCGCACAGTCGAAGGTCCTCGACGCGCACGGGCAAAAAATGTTGGAGCGCAACTTCAAGCCGGGCTTTCGCATCCGCCTGCACGAAAAAGATTTAAAGATTGCTCTGGCGACCGGAAGCGAATACGGCGTGCCGCTCTTTGTCACGAGCCTGGTCGCGCAGATGATGGCGGCGATGAAAGCCACCGGCCGCGGCGAGATCGATCACGCGGGTCTGGTGACGCTGGTCGAAGAGTTGGCGAAGATAGAGTTGCCGCATAAGTCGCCATGAACCTGCTGATCTGAACAAGCCAGAGACTAAAAATAAATTGACAAAGACGTCTGGACGTCGTAAGGTCGTTTCGTGCCCCTCCCGAATAAGCGCAACCGCCAAGAACGGCGACGACCGGGTGAAATTCGAGATGCGATTGTCGCCGCGCTCGCAAATAAGCCGCTGGGAGCTTCCGTTGCTGAAATACAAGATGCGGTTCAAGAATTGATAGGCATCGCCGCTTCATCCAGTGTACGATCCTACCTTCGATTGAATTCCGATTCACTATTTCACCGCCGAGGCCGCGGTGTCTACACCATCCGTGAATCGGCTGAAACATACGGTGAAAACGGCCGAAAGCAACTTTCATTCAAGTCACATACGTTCGGCCGCGCCACATTATTAGAGGGCGACTGCTTCGATTGGCTGAGACAACAGCCAGCGAACTCTATCCATGCGGTTGTGACCGATCCTCCTTATGGGTTGGTTGAGTACGCAGTTGACCAGCAAGAAAAACTTCGCAATGGGCGAGGCGGCATTTGGCGAATACCGCCGGCGTTTGACGGCAATAAGCGTTCTCCCCTACCCCGCTTCACCGTTCTATCTCGCGATGAGATCGACGAACTTGCGCGCTTCTTCTTAGAGTGGGGCCGTCTGTTATTGCCGGTTCTCGTTCCAGGCGCCAACGTAGTGGTTGCGAGTAATCCATTGCTGTCGTATGTCGTTTCCGGGGCGCTGGCGCGCGCCGGCTTGGAACGACGCGGGGAGGTCGTGCGACTGGTCATGACGATGCGCGGTGGCGACAGGCCAAAGCACGCGCATGAAGAGTTTTCCGGCATTAGTGTGATGCCGCGCTCGATGTGGGAGCCGTGGCTTGTTTTCCGAAAATCCATCGACGGGCGCGTGCAGGATAATCTCCGGAAATGGAAAACGGGCGGCTTTAGACGACCGTCTGCGGATCGTCCTTTTGGAGATGTGATTCCGTCATCGCCAACGCACAAGTCCGAGCGCGCCCTAGCGCCTCATCCAAGCCTTAAACCCCAGGCTTTTTTGCGTGTATTGGTTCGAGGAGTGCTTCCGCTCGGTGAGGGCATCGTGCTCGATCCATTTGCAGGATCAGGGTCTACGTTGGCGGCGGCAGAAGCGGTGGGCTATCAAAGTGTGGGGATAGAGAAAGATTCTCGGTATGTTTATCTCGCGACAACTGCCATTCCAAAGCTCGCTGCTTTTAAGAACGGCGGAAATCACGCATTAAATCTGTAGATCCAGTTCTGACGCAATTTTTGTATTCCGTGCCGGTCGAGTGTCGCTGTCCTCGCGTCTAATTCCGGGGACATAATACAGATATTACACGTATAAAAACGCCCACAGGGTAGTCAATAACAAATTAGTATTGTGTCCCCGGAAAGCCATTCTGTCTCCGGGGCACTGCCCCTTTGTCCGTTATCTATTTTTTACACTAGCTACACGGACGGCTGTGGAACCACCCCTTGCGCCTGCTCCACCGGCGTCCATTCCTCGACTTCAAGAAAGAGCCCGGGAATCACCGGCGGTTTGTCGCCAGGGAGTTCGACGAAGCTGTCGTCGAACGCGACGCCTACATTCTTCAGGACGACGTGCAGTGGAAGAGTTGTCTCTCTAACGTGGTCACGAAGATGGGAATACTCGTCTGGTGTCAGATATTTCAGGTAGTATTTCTTTGTAATGCTTAGCACGGTGAAGGAAAACACGCTGCACGGCACCCACACGTCGGCAATCATGATATGTAAATTCGGCCGGCGGATATCCCTCGCAACCCCTATGACTAGAGTCGCCTCCAGCGCCTGTATGCTCTTATCGACGTAATCCTGGAAACGGATAGTTGTTGCGCCTCCGTCGTCTGTAAGCAGAGTTCCCGTCGTCAGTTGCATCAGAAGTTCTTTGTCACGATTTTTTGCTACCAGCGCTTCATTCGTCACAATGTCCAGAACAATTCGGAAATTATTGTTCTTGCGTATGTATACGAAAGGAATCTGAACGTCTGTTTTCCATTTGTCAGACTTGATGTCCTCAATCGTGACCAATTCGATGCCGAGCGTGCGTGCGTATTGATGATTGCTCTTGGCAAAGCCCGAAGTGCAAAGCAAAAATCCCTTCGCCGCTCCGACATCTTGGATAACTGCGGAGAATTCGCCGAGAACTTTGATGTCTGCTGGCGTTTTCCAGTCCTTGCATTGGGCAATGTACAGAAGCCGCTCGGACCCGACCGTCATTCTGACGGATACGTCGATCTCTCGGTCCAGGCCGCTCAAGGAGCCTCGAATATGATCGTTCTTCGTTACGATCGCATCGGCGAATAGTCGCTTGAACTTGTCAAACACGAACTGCTCGTACTCGCGGCCTTTCATACTCGATCCAAGTGGACACTCTAAAGCATATGTGGCTACCACGATACGAACAGCTGGTTTGCGCAAGTCAGCGCCCTTGGGTAAGCGAACGTTACCTTGTCACTCCATGTCGCCTAACGCCCGGCTCTCCCGCGCCTCGTCGGGAGAAGCCGATGGTTAGGAAGTTCCATTGCAAACCATAGCGAAGAAAGAAATTGCTTCCCTGAAACAACTACAAAAAACAATCAATGAACTTGGGAATCAGGATGTTCGGACTGTCCTTGCAAATGCCGCAAAACGAGACCCCTCAGTTCTAAAAAGTTTTGGTCATGGTGGTCGATTGGCTTGTCGAGCAAGTCCTCAAGCAAGGTTGCGGAAACGGAAGTGGAGAACAAAACTCGAATGGCGCGAATTCTAAGATGAAGTTCAGTAAGTTGATCGGCGATACGTTGAAGAATTGCTTCGTCCATAAAAATTGTCCTCCCTATTAAGTGAGCTGCGATAGACGGAGCTTTCGCTAGCAGCCTATCTCGGACAGCTCTGAAATCCATTTCAACCAGAATCCCATGTAGTATTCCCCATCTAGAAAGCTTCTGGCAAGAGCTATTTTCCGGCAAACGCTGCCGCTCCGTGTTCTGGTGGACGCGCCATGAACATGCATAGTGTCGCCAACAGGGCGACTCCCGCGAAGACCGTGAACGGAATCGTGTAGCTTTTCGTCACGTCGTAAAAAAATCCGGCGACGATCGGCCCCATGAATGTGCCGGCGGTAGTTACCGAGCGGCTCATCCCGTGGATCGTGGCGAAGTGCCGGGTGCCGAAGTAGTCTGCGCGGATCGGCTCTTGCAACGACGCAAGACCGCCGTAGGCCAAAGAGTAAATCACCGTGGCGGCTGCGAAGACATAAAAATCGGCGGCCCAGCCCATGAAGAGCACCGAAACCGAGAGGGAAAGGAGCAGCCCGATGATGAGCATCCGCTTGTCGAGCAGGTCGCCCAGCCACGCCATGCCGAGTCGCGCGGGAGCGCCTATCAACACGGAAAGGCCGAGCAGGCCGCTGGCCGCCGCCGTGCTCCATCCGCGATCCACCAGCAGGATGACAAAATGGACCGACACGCCCTCGGTGACCATATGGCGCAGCGCCATGGCGATGGAGAGATTCCAAAACGACCTCGTTCGCATCGCCTCGCGTAGCGTGAATTGCGGCTCGGCGGGACCGCGCCGCTCGCGCGCGGTGTCGTGTTTTTCCGCCGGCGCGTCGCCTGCCGCGCCGCCCTCCTGCTTGTAGACGCGCGCGATGACCAGCGCCAGGGGGAGGCTAACGGCGAGTAAAACGATTCCGGAAACCCCGGCCGCGGTTCTCCAACCCCACATGCCGATTATCCAGCCGATGACCGGAACGATCGGACCGGACAGTCCCGGGCCCATCCGGTAAATTCCAAAGGCGAAGCTCCTGCGCTCGCGGAATACCTGCGCGATCATCACGCTGATCGGCATGTTGTAGCCGAGACTGGAGCCGAGAACGATTCCGAGAACGATGACGACGTAGAGCATCGTCAACGAATCGACGAAGCTCAGGCAGAAAAAGCCCAGCGCGCCGACGAAGATGCCGATGAACATCATCTTCGGCGGGCCGAACCGGTCCGTGGCGTAGCCCTCCAGCGGGCCGATGAGACCGGATTCGATTCTGGCGAGCGAGAACGCGCCCGAGATGGCCGTCCGGCTCCAGCCGAACTCCCGCTCGAAGGAGGGAAAGTAGGCGCTTAGTCCGAAATAGCTAAGGCCGGAGTTGAGGGCGTGCGCGAGACACGCGGCGATGACGAGCCACCAGCGTTGATTCATGAAAGAGGCGTGAGGCACGAGGCAACAGGCATGAGTCGAACTCGTCCCAGAGATTTTTCTGACTCTCGCCTCACGCCTCTCGCCTCACGCCTGTTCATTGAGCCACATCAGTTTCGCCGGATTATCTTTTAGCATCGTGCTTACTTCGTCCGGCTTGATGCCGAAGCCGAGCAGCGCGCGGATGAAAACGCGCATGCCGTCGATCGCATCCATGTGCAGCACCTGGCCGAAGTCGCTGCCGATGATACAGCGGTCCGGACCGATCGCCTTGATCGTCCGGATCGTCTCCATCGGATCGGCGACCGGCTGGTACAAGCTCGGGATCATCGGCTGACAATACGTGCCGACGTAGACGCCCAAATCGCGGAGCTGCTTCATTTCGTCGAGCAGCAGCTTGTTCAGCTCCAACAGCGGATGATCGAGCGTCGCGCGCACGCCGATGTCCTTGGCGAGCTTCGCCAGCGGCAACAACTCCTGGAAATCGGTATGGCCGAAGCCGATGCCGACTTTTTTCTCCACCGCCATCTCCATGATCTCCTTCACTTCCGGGAGCACCTTGCCGTCCTCGGCGACCAGGCGCACGCCGCCCTTTTCCGGCTGGCCGGCGCCGCGCCAGAATCCCAGCGACGTGAAGGTCGGGAACCAGATCATTTTGAAGTTCGGATATTGCAGCGCCACGCGGATGTATTCGACGTTCATTCCGTGACACGTTCCCGCGCCGCCATAAACCGCAACGGGATTGGTCAACTCGCCTCTTTGGACCAGTGAATCAATGTGCTTCTGAGTCAAGTATGCGGAAGTGGCGCTTACGTTCCAATGATCCTTGAAAGCAACAGCGCGCATGCCGCACTTCGACGCTTCGATCGCAATCTCGATCATGTTTTGCGAGCGGTGGACAAAATCGGGATAGCCGTGAATGTGGCAGTCGATCGCGCCTTTCAACAGCTCGTTCTCGATTCCCGGATAGATCTTGAGCATTTCCGGGTTGTCTTTGAGCATCTGATAAAAATAATCCTTCGCGTTGAGCTGCTTGACCCGCTCGACACTGAGCGTGCGCCCCACCATCAAGCTCTCCGCCGCCGCTGCATCAGCCGCAAAATCACACATCTCTCACCTCCGGTGTTCTATTTTAGATTTTAGATTTTGGATTTTAGATTATAATCGAAAATCGGCAATCGAAAATCGAAAATTATGAGTTGCCCCACGCTTCTAAAAATCTTCTCGCATCCTCGACCACCGGTTCGGTGACCGGAACATACGGCGTGACGAGCCGAGTCGCGCCCGCTTCTTTGAACGGAAGCAGCTTCTCTTTGATCTCCTCGATCGAAGTGCCGGGCACGACCGGCAGCTTGTCCATATAATCGTCGGTCAGCGCCGCCATCGCCGCCTTGAAGCCGCCGCTCTGAAACGCCGCCTGAATCGCGTTCACCTCGGCCTCGAAGCCGAGTCCCTTGAGCATGTCGCTGTAGTGATCGGCGATATTGTAGAACGTGAGCACTTGCCGGAGCTTCGAGCGCGCCAGCGCGCGGTCGGGATTGAGCGACACTCTGCACTTGGCGATGATCTCGATCTTGCTCGGATCGCGCCCGGCCTCTTTGGCGCCCTCGCGCACGCGCGCGGCGATCTCGCGGATCTTCGCCGGCGTCGCCATGTTGATGAAAACGCCGTCGGAGATCTTTCCCACGAGCTTTGTCATCTGCGGCCCGAGGCCGGCGAGATAAATCGGGAGATTCGGGTGCGACGGTTTCCACGACAATTGGAAGCGTTTGCCCGTCTGATAAATTTCGCCTTCGTACTCCACGCGCTCGCCCGCCGCGACTTTGCGCACGATGTCGATGTATTCGCGCGCGCGCCGGAGCGGGCGGTCGAACACGCCGCCGTGCCAACCGGCGATGCTCTTGTTCGCGACACCGAGCCCGAGAAGCAGCCTGCCGCCGGATAGATCTTGCAGCGTCGCCGACTGGATGCCGAGCGTCACCGGGCTGCGTCCGTATATATGGTAGATCGCCGTGCCGAGCTTGATCGTTTTGGTCCGGCTCGCCGCCGCGGAGAGCAAGACCATCGGGTCGGTGCTGTTCGACTCCCCTTTCCAGAAAGCGCCGAATCCGACTTTCTCGGCCAGCTCGACCAGCTCGATGACGCCCGCCGCCGGAAAATGCGCCGCGGAATTGATTTCTATGTCGTGAATCATACCCCTGCCTTTCAGCCTGCTAACCTGCCTTATTCATGGTACGATGACAATCACCACAGACTCTCGGAATGGTACTCACCACGGAGACACGGAGTAGGGGCGCGATTCATCGCGCCCTGGGCGTAATAAATTACGCCCCTACATTATTCAATTTTTTCCGCGTCCTCCGCGCCTCGGCGGTGAATAATCCGGGTTAAACAACCGAGATCACGCCATGGGGGCGCTTGGAAAGAACCTCTCCACCATTCTCGCCAACTAGAACGGTACTGCCCCACGTGAACTTAGTTTTTCCATCGGCGCCTGTAACCGTCGGCCGCCAGAGCCATAAAGTATTTTTCTCGATGGAAATTCCTTTCAGCGTGTCCGCCGAAGTCGAAGGACCGATCACCGGCCCATCGTCGCCCGCGCCGCGGCCGGATAACAGGATCTCCGTTTTGATGCCGTTCTTCTCGGCTACGCTTTTGGCGAAGTCGATGATCTCCGTGCACGCTCTTCCCGGCTTCAGAAATTTAAGGCCAGCGTCGAACACTTCTTTGTGCCGTTCGATCAGCGGCTTCCAGGCCTCGGGGGTCGCTCCCAACAAAATCGCTTGGTCCTCCTCGGCGATTTGCGTTCCGTAAACCGCGATCATCTCGCTCCGGATCAGCGAGTTCGGTTTGAGCCGGCGGCCGAGCGGCGGATTGGCGAAGCGTTTCGCATCCGACCCGTCGATCATGCCGCTCGTCCAGGCAAACGGAAAATATTCCGCGCCGAGGTCGAGCATGCGCGCCATCGCGCGCGCGTAAAGCACGGCCTCGTCCGCGCCGGGACGGGCGCGGCTTTTCAGCTCCTCGATGCCGGCTTCAGCGATCTCCACGGCCTTTTTCATCGCGGCGATCTCTTCAGCGCTCTTCACATAGCGGACAAAGCCGACGACATCCGTCGCGTCTTCGAATTTCGCGTTGGGCAGGCGCTTGAGCACGGCGCTGAACGCGCCATGGTTGAGGACTCCGTCGATGGCGCTGACTTGCGATACTTTTCCGCCTTTCAGCCCGACGACGCCGATGCGCGCGCGCTCCATGCCCGTTTTCAACAGCGCCTCGGCCATCGGCTCGGACCATTCGCGGCTCGTCTGCCACGGCTCCGGCGCCCAGGTGTTGCGCGAGCTGCGGTCGGCGATGACGATCGGCGCGCGGCCGTCCGTCGGCATGATGACCGACGAGCAGCGAAGCTGCGTCAAATAGCGCGCGTCGATGCCGGGGCCGAGGGGCACGAAGATGCAATCGAAGCCGGCTTTCGCGCCGCTTTCCTTGACGGCCTTCCACCTGCGATCGCGCTCCTCAATCGAATAATCGGACCAAACGTAGACTGTTGCTCCGGCTCTCGTCGGCGGCGTGTAAGCCATAAGTCCTCCGTTAGGCTTGAGGCGGAAGGCGAGAGGCGAGAGTAAGAAAAAGCTCCAGACCCGCAATGCGGATTTTTTTACTCACGCCTCACGCCTCTCGCCTCCCGCCTTATTGTATTGAAATCATTCCCGGCGTGCGCTTGACGAGCTGCACGGCGCCGTTTTTAGTGAGCGTCACGCAGCCGCCCCAACTGTACTGGATCTTCTCGTCGTCGGACATCGCGATCGGCTTCCAGATAAAAACGTTGCCCTCGTGCATGACGACGTCGCGCACCTTCTCGCCGCGGTCCTGCGGCGTGAGCAGCGGTCCGTCGTCGCCGTAGCCGCGCCCGTGCATGAGGATCAGGCTCTTCATGCCGCGCTTCCGGCCGAACGTGTTGACCGAGTCGATGAACTCGCCGAACACCATGCCGGGCTTCAAGCGTTCGAGCCCCGCGTAGAAAAGATCGCGCTGGAGATCGACGACGCGCTGCCACGCGTCGGGTATCGGCCCGAGGAGAAATCCCTGCTGCTCCTGCGCAATCAGCCCGCCCCACAGCGCGTCGACTTCGTTGTGGATGCGATACATCGGCTGGAGGACGCGCCCCGCGGGCGGATCTTCGAAGCGCGGCAACCTCATCGAGTCCATCGGCCCGGTGTAAAGCGCGAGCGGATAGTAGCCGCTGCCCAATTCCAGCATGCGGCGCATCACGGAAGTGTAAACGACCGCGTCCGGCACGCCCGGCCGGGAGACCCGGCCCATCTCGTCTATTCCAGCCGCCGCGATCTCCGCGCCGCGGCGCAAACAATCGACCTCTTCTGCGCTTTTCACGTAGCGCGCGAATGCAACCGTATCGTGGTCGTCTTCGAACTTCGCGTTGGGCAGACGGCGCAGGACCTCGACATACGATGTGTGATTGACTACGCCCGCGTAGGCGCGTCCATGAACCATCTTGCCGCGTTCGAGCCCGGTGACGCCGATGCGCGCGCGCTCCATGCCGGACTCGATCAGCGCATTGGCCATCGCTTCTCCCCACGAGCGTCCCGGCGAGCGCGGCTCGGGAATCCATTCGTTGCCCGGCAAGTCGCTGATGACGATCGCCTTGCGGCCGTCGGTCGGCAGGACGACCGCCGCGTTGTCCAACAGCGTGAGATAGCGTCCGTCCGACCGCATGCCGCGCGCTTGCTCGAGCGAAAGATGCTGGTTGCGCCCGTCGACGCAGAGCGGGACTAGAATACAATCGAAGCCCGCTTGCGCGGCATGTTTTCGCACCGCGTTCCAACGGCGGTCGCGCTCCGCCAGTGTGAATCCTTTCCAGGTCGTATCTGCCGGCGCCTCCATAGACATCTCCTTCAAGGGTTAGCGTTCTCTTACTTCGAGACCTTCGTGTCCTTCGTGGTTAAAGTCCTCTCACCACGAAGAGCACGAAGCACACGAAGTTTGGATCACTCGTCGCGTGAAGACGGCACAGAAACACGCGGTGTGAGCCTAGTTCTCACTTCGTTTAGCAACAATCGCGTCTGTCCTGCAACATCCGGCGAGACGAAACGCGCGACGACCGAGGTCAAACCGGCGTCCGCGTAGCCTTGCAGCTTGCGCGCGCACGCCTCGGGCGAGTCGAAGAACGGACTCAGATGAGCGAGCTGAGCGCGCGGCTGGCGGTAATAGCTCTCGGCGAGAGCCCAGCCTTCTTCCTCCGCTTTTTTCGCGTCCGGCTGCAAGTGAAACGTGGCGAAGAGCGCGGAGGGAATATTTTTCGCGTCGCGGCCGGCCTCGCGCGCAAACAGCTCGATCTTTTTCCGCCGCGCGGCGAATTTCTCCAGTGTCGGCGCGACCGTGAACCATCCGTCGCCCAGCCGCGCGACGCGCTTGAGAGCGTTTTCATTGTCTCCGGCGGCAATCCAGATGGGGATCGGCCGCTGAACCGGCTTGGGCTGGATGCCGATCTCGCGGAAGCGATAGTATTTACCTTCAAACGAAAATTTCTCCTCCGTCCAGAGACGGCGCATGACTCGAATCGTCTCTTCGAGCCGTCCCGCTCGCTGCTTGAAAGGCACGCCGCAGGCCTCGAATTCATACTCGGCGAATTTGTATTGCGGCGCGACGCTGACGCCGAAGAGGAGACGCCCGGAGGAAATCACGTCGAGAGTCGCAAGCGTGTGAGCCAGCAAGACCGGATTGCGCAGCCCGGCGATGAGCGGCACGGTGCCGATTCTTATTTTATTCGTCTTGGCCGCCAGCGCGGCCATGACCGTGAGGCAGTCGGCGTGCGCGCGGTCGAGCAGCGATATTCTCGGGCTGTCGCCCAGCCACAGATGATCGAAGCCCGCCGCTTCGGCGTCTTGCGCGGTTGCCCACAATTCCGCGACCGCGTCGGAGCCGTGATCTTCGCGGATCAAGTGCCGCGTGTGCAGCAGCAGGCCGAAGTCGATGCTGTAGCCGGCCATCAGCGATACGCGACGCGGATGCTCATCACCTGCGGCATGCCGGCGAGAATTTTCCGGAACGATTCGCCGGCGTCTTCCGTCATCCACACGGCGCCGTCGGTCATGCCGAAGAGAAACGTCTTCGGATCTTCAGGATCGCCGGCCACCGCGCGCGGCGCGGCTTTGAAATATTCCGGCAGGCCGCCGGAAAGCCTCCGCCACGACTCTCCCTGGTCGTCGCTGCGATAAAAGGCCGTGTCGGCGCCCTCCGGGCGGCGCCAGAACGGTGGCGGCACCGCGGCCGCCGCGGTAAGAAAGGTCCGCGGCTTGGACGGATGGAAAGCCGCCTGGGCCATATAGCGGCGATCCAGGCCAGCGGCGCATTTTACGAAGTGGTCGCCGCCGTCGACGCTCTTGTAAAAAGATTTTCCCGATGTGGCGATCACGACGTTGGGACCGCCGGGCATAACCGCGACCGAATGTGAGTCGAACTCCGTCCCGTCCTTTATATTCTGCCAGTTCTCGCCGCCGTCCTTGCTGCGGATGAGCCAGCCTTCTTCGATCGCGCCGAAAATTATTTTTGGATCTTCCGCGCACAACGCCACGCCTTTGACGTGGCTGATGTGCGGCGGCCCGGGAAACGTCCAGTCTTCGGTCTCGGGCAGATTCCTCAACTGCTCGCAGTCGGTCCAGCTATCGCCGCCGTCGTTGCTTTTGAAAATGGACGACGGTCCCGTGCCAAGAACCAATTCTCCAGTCATCGGGTGCTGCGCGAGCGACCAAGCCTCTTTGTAAAGGATTCCCTCGTTGATCTCGCGCCAGCTCTCGCCCCGATCTTCGCTGCGGAACATGCCGCCGCGGCTGGTCGCGGCATAGAGGCGCCGCGGGTCTCTGTGATCGATTACGACCGGCGACCTCAGCGCGCCTTTGTCCTGCAAGCCCGATGGGTAAAACTTGTAGCCGCCGTTATCCGGCGCCGCCTGATACAGCCCCTCCGCGGTGCCGATATAAAGGATGCGCTCCGATCTGTCCGTCATCGTGCCCTCCTTCCTTCCAATCAGCCGAGTTTCACCACGCCGTGTTCCGCAAGCGCGCGCGCCTGCTCGGCGCCGTAGCCGATCTCAGCCAGTATTTTGGCCGTGTGCTCGCCCAGCAGCGGCGGCGGCCCGGACTCTTTCTGTTGAATACCTTCGTAGCTTACTGCGCCGCCGATAAATTTCAATTTGCCTGCCGTCGGATGCTCGACCTCCTCGGTCAGTTCCAGATGTTTTACCTGCGGATCGCCCAAGACCTCCGCCATGTTGTAGAGCGGCGCCGTGGGAACGTCGTTCTCTTCGAGTTTTTTCAGCCACTCGCTCCTCGTCATGGCCGAAAAGCTCTTCGCCAGCTCCTCTTCCAGCGCTGCGTAATTTTTTCTTCGTTTATCTCTGGTCGTAAATCTTGGGTCCGCAGCGAGATCCGCCCGGTCGACGGCTTTCAAGAAGGCCTGCCAAAATTTTTCCGGCACGGAACAATGGACGACCAGCGGCAAGCCGTCCTTGGCCACAAACGCGAACGCGTGCGCGTTCTTTACGCGCGCAAGACGATCGGGAATTTGTCCGGTTCGAAGATAGCCCGCAGCCGTCTCGCCGATGAACGACAGCGTCGCCTGCAGCAAAGAAGTCTCGACCTTCGATCCCGCGCCGGTTTTTTCGCGCGCGAAGAGAGCGCCCAAAATTCCGTAGCCGGCAGAGAGTCCCGTCGTGTAGTCCGACAGAGCGATGCCCATGACTTTGGGCTGTTCCATGTCCGTCAGCAAACTCATGAGGCCGCTCATCGCCTGGCCCAGCGTATCGAAGCCCGGTTTGTCGGCGTAAGGCCCGCTCTGGCCGAACGCGGAGATCGAACAATAAATCAGTTTCGGATTCACGGCGCGCAGCGCTTCGTAACCAAGCCCCAGACGGCCCGCCGTCCCCGGACGAAAGTTTTCCACGAACACGTCCGCGCGTTTGACGAGTTCGACGCAGATCTCTCTGCCCTTCGGGGATTTGAGATCGAGCGACACGCTTTCTTTGTTCCGGTTGAGATGCGCGAAATTGGGGCTGAAAGCAGCATCGGGAGCGAAGGTGCGGTACGGATCGCCTTGCGGCGGCGCTTCGATCTTGATCACGCGCGCGCCGAGATCGGCGAGCAGCGCCGCCGCATACGGTCCGGTGACGAACGTGGCGCATTCAATGACGGTGATGCCCGAGAGCGCGCTGACACGCATGGATGTAAATCTCCCACGGTTCAATGACTCAGTCAACTTGGAATTGGAGTATTGGAGTGATGGAGTGTTGGAGTATTGTGAAAAGCTCTCAATCTTAATCCATTAATCCATGACTCCATTACTCCAACACTCCATTCTTCTTCGTTGACAATGAACCGCGCCGGGTGATAGGCCGGTCTCAGAGAGGAGGCGCCTATGAGCTTCGCGAGGATTAGACACGTCGCGATCTATACGGAAAATTACGACAACACCGCCAACTTTTACAAAACCCTTTTCGGCATGAAGCAGATCACGACCGGCATGACCGACGAGAAGGGTGACTACAATTCCAATCGCGGCCACATCAGCGACGGCGTCATCGGCCTCGCTTTGTTGCAGCGGCACGCCGGCATCCGCTCGGGGCTCGACCATTACGGTTTCGAAGTCGAGTCGAGCGAGGCCGTGCAGGAACGGATGCGAAAAAAGTATCCCGACCTTAGAGTCGCCAGCGCCCTCGAGCACGTCCCATTTTCCGTCCTGAGAATTCAAGACCCCGCGGGCACGCACATCGACGTCTCGCAGCAGGGCGTCGCCAAAGTGAGGGAAGGATATGTGGAAAAAGGCTGGGAGCAGCCGCGCCACCTGCACCACGTGGCGATCCGCGCGGGGAAACCGTCGTTGTTGGCCCAATTCTACCAGGACGTTTTTGAGCTGCGTCCGGTCGAGAGCGGCGCCGACGGAGGCCAGCTCTGCTTGAGCGACGGCAAGGTATCGATCGTCATCATTCCGACCGAGAACAACTCCTACCGCTCGATGACCGAAGGGCTGGACCACATCGGCTTCAAAGTGGAGACGCTGGAGAAAGCCGAAAACGATCTCACGGCCCTGAGCGATTCGCATCCCGAGTCGAAGCCGAAGCAAATCGATCTGGGCCGGTTCGGACCCGTAACGAAGCGCGAGATCGATAGCTGCATGCTCGGCCGGCACTCGCTGGCCGATCCCGACGGCGTCCTGATGGACCTTGTCGATTGATGAACGCGCACCGCATCGTCCTGAACCGCTTTTCGCTGCTGCTCGCGCTTATCGCGGCGTTCCCGCTCACCGCCGCAGCCCAGGAAAAGAGAATTACTGTCGGACTCACGACCCGCACCGGCAGCAACTCCCTGCCCTTTGTGATCGCCGAGGAAAAAGGTTTTTTCAAAGGCGAGGGGCTCAACGCCGTCGTCGTCATGATGCAAAACCAGGTGGTCGTCAACGGCGTGCTCAGCAAAAACGTCGATTATGGCGGGACGTTTTCCAATTTCGTCGGCGCCGCCATGGCGGGCCTGCCGGTCCGCATCGTCATGTCGGTCATGGACGGCTCGGATCACGTGCTGGTCACGAGCCCCGGCATCAAGAGAATCGAAGACCTCAAGGGCAAGATCGTAGGGATCAGCAGCTTTGGCGGGACGCCGCACAGCGAGATAGTAACCATTTTGAGAAAGTACGGAATGAATCCGGAAAAAGACGTCTCCTATCTGCAGATCGGTGGCAGCTCCAGCCGCTACCAGGCATTGGAGGGCGGCTCGATCCATGCGGCAATGTTGACACCGCCGTTCAACAAGATCGGGCTGAAGCGGGGCTTCCATGAGCTGGTGACCTTCAACGACGTGATGCAGATTCCTCTCGGCGGGCTGGCGGTGCATACGGACCAGATGAAGGAGAGAGGTCCGGAGATCGTCAAGATGATAAAGGCGCTTGCAAAGAGCATCGATTACATTCGCACCCGTAAAGGCGAGATCCTGTCACTGATGGAAAAAAGTTGGGGCATTAAAGACCCGGACGTTCGAGACAGTATTTACCGCGACCTGGCCGGACTATACAGCCGCACGGGGATTGCGCCCGAAGAAACAATGAAGAACGTGATCCGTCTGGTCCAGGAGACCCGCAAGAGCGCAGCCCCCGTTGCGGTCTCCGACGTAGCCGATTGGAGCTTCGCTAGGAAGGCGAACGAGGAATTAAAGAGGTAAAGTCAGTTGCGCCCTCCGGAGAGAATCTGTGGAGATTGTGCATTCCATCAACGGCGTACCGATTCGGCTCACGGAAGAAAGATAGGCGCATGTCGTTGAAAATAAGCCCTACATGAGGGCATATTATGAAAAGGTTTTGGCTACTGTCGAGAATCCGAGTTGTATTTTGCGGGGCTATGCGGGAGCTTTGATAGCGATTCTGTCTCTTGGAAAAAGACAGTTTTTGAATGTCGTCTATCGCGAAGTCAGCCGGCACGACGGTTTCATTATCACGGCGTTCGTTTCCCGAAAGATCAACAGGGGTAATGTGATATGGCCAAAAGAGAGATATTAGAAAAAAAACCCATGGGCCACCTCCTCAAGGCGGTCTCTCATCTAGTACAGCTACCGAAGACTCACATGTGGCTGGACTACGACGAAGAAGCGGATGCGCTCTATGTCCACTTTGAGGAGAAACCCGGCTCCACCCACAGCGAGATGCGTAATGACGGAGTCATCCTGGACTATAAAGGCCGCCGCCTGGTTGGAGTAACGATCCTCGAAGCATCACAGAGATGATTTGAATAATCCATTTTCCATAAGGCCGCTTCCTAATTAGGCGCAACCCTGACCGCATCTCCTGCTAAAACGATGGGATCGACGTGTCCTGGCAGCGAGGTGATGGGAAGCGATCGCCAGCACTGCTAAAGTCCCAGCCCTTTGAAAAATCCTTCCTTCTCCAGCTCGTCGAGCAGCGAGTGATCGACAAACTCTTCCGGCTTGCGGCCTTTCATCTCGGGACTGGTCGCGGCGTAGAAATCCAAAGTGTCTTTGATTCCCTGCATGTTCACGCGCGGCGGAGAAGAAAAGCGCGGCGCGTAGTAGTCGTAAGTCTCGCGCAGGATTTCGGCATCGTCGAGGCGCATTCTCCGGGCGAAAACTTTGATCGTCCGCTCGCGATCGGTCTTGATGACGTAAACCGCCTCCGAGTACGCCTTGACAAAGCGCTTCACCATGTCGCGGTTCTCGCGCAAAAGACCGCGCCGGACGTAGAGGGTGGATTGAGAAAAATTGGCGCGCATTTCCCCCATGTCGGCCAGCACGCGGTAGCCCGCTTTGACAGCCTTGGTCAGATGCGGCGGCGATAGAATCGTCGCGTCGAGATTACCGACGGTGAGCGACAGGAGGCGCGTGGGCGCGTCGCCGCCGATCATCACGTTCACCTCCTGCGGTTTGAGGCCCCACTCCCTCAGCGCCAATTGAAGCGCGATGTCGTTGGAGCCGCCGAAGTTGAGGATGCCGATTTTTTTCCCGCGCAAATCTTTCGCAGAGCGAATGTCCGGCTTGACGACGAACGAGTAGGGAAATTTATTGTAGGAAGCGGCGAGAATCGTGACGTCGGAGCCGCGCGCAAATGCTTGCAGCGGGGCGGTGCCCGATCCGGTGGCGAACTGCGTGCTGCCGCTGAGCAGCGCCGCCACCGAGCGCGCGCCGCCGGTGATCATCACGAGATCCACGTTGAGGCCGTATTTGTCGAACAGCTTGAGGTCCTTCGCCACCCAGGAAGCACTCTGAAATCCCGACACGCCGCCGAAGTCCGCGACGACCTTGTCGGCGGCGTGGCCCGCAAATGGCGGCGTTAAAATAAAAAATAGCAACACCAGTAAATGGAAACCAACGACCATGATCCCTTCCTCGCGTGGTGTAGGGGCGGTTCGCGAACCGCCCCTACTTCGGAGAATCGCGGACACTATTGGCCTTTCGGACGGCTTGCTCAAGTTTTCCATCCCTTCACCGAAATGTCTATTCCATTTCCTTCCGGATCGTGCAGCCGATACTCCGCAAACGGAATACGGTCCGGCCGCTTGGCACCGCGGCGGACGCCGGACTTCTCCGCGCGATCGCGCATCTCGTCGAGATCCTGCACGTGAAATCCGAAATGATTGAGGCCGTTTTTTTCCTCGCCGGCCCGCTGGTACAGCAAGGCGACGTTGAAATATCCGTCCGAGACGAAGATCGACGAGCGGTCGGAGTACGCCACCTCCTTCATCTGGAAAACGCCGCCGTAAAAATCGGAAAGCTTCTTCGGCTCGGCGGTATAGAGCGCGATGTGCCGGATCGGAAAAGTCGTCCGCTCCGGCGAGGCGCCGAAGCTCTGTCGCGTGAGATCGACGAGATTTCCGTCCGGGTCGGACACCTGCCCCTCGCTGTAGGGGCCGGAGCCTTTGCCGCTCTTTTGCGCTTTTTCCTTGATGCCGTCGAGATCCTGCACTTCGAAACCGCTCGCATGCAAGCCGCGCGAGATCTCATCTTGCTCCTTCAGCAAGGCCAGCGTAAAGACGCCGTCCGAGAGACGGACCAACGGATCGCTCTCCGCGACCGTCTTCAGCTCGAAGACTTCGCGGTAGAAATCAGCCAGCCGAAGCGGCTCTTTTGCGGTAATCGTCAGACAACGCAACTGGGGCATAGGGCCTCCTGTTTTAAAGTTTCAAGTCTCTCCGCTTTGTGAGTCATTCCCGTGAAAACGGGAATCCAGTAAGGGGGCGCGATGAATCGCGCCCCTACATAATCCTGGACTCCCGCTTCAGCCTGATGCTGATCCGTCCTCTGGCGGATCCGCGAGAGTGACGTTCCTATCTCGGCGCCACCAAAATCTCATCTCTTGGGAACCGGTCCATGATCTCGGCGCCGTCCTTGGTGACGACCAGCATGTTTTCCAATCTGACTCCGCCGACGCGCCGCTCGCCTTCGCGGCCCTCGACGGCGATCGTCATCCCCTCTTCGAAAACCTGCGGATACTTGAATGACCACTGCCGGTTGATGATCGGCATGTCGTAGCCGCTGCTGCCCCCGCCCCCCAGCCCCAGCCCGTGGCCGATTTCGCTCGCCAGCACCTCGACCTCTTCCTTATATCCCCAACTCGACGCCGGTGGAAAGTGCTTCGCCGCGTCCGCCGTGGTCCTGCCCGGCTTGATCTCCTCGATGATCGCGCTGATCCGATCGACGACCCGCTTGTACCAGTCCTTTTCCTTCGCGCTCGGCTCTCTCCCGACAATGAAGGTTCTGTAGGTGCAGGTGCCGTAGCCCATGTACGTGAGACCGCACAGCGAGCCATAAACCAGATCGCCCACCTGAATGACCCGGCTGGACTGATGAAACGCCCGATCGAAGGTGTTTGGTCCGGTGCGCCAGCCTCCGGGAATCGCGTTTTCCGCTCCGTATTCGCATCCCGCCGTGGAAGCGACGGTCGCCAGATCGGTATCCATGATTCCCGGTTTCAAGCTTTCCCACACGCGGAACCAGACTCCATCCACGATCGCCGCCGCCATCTTCAGGCAATTGATCTCGTCCAGGTTCTTGATCGACCTGGCTTCGAGCATGGTGGCGCGCGTATCGACGATGTTTTTGATGCCCGCCGCGGCGAGCGCTTCGCGCGCCATGCCGTCGAATCCGCCTAAGCCGAGCTTCTCGCCCAATAGGCCGCGCTTTTCCAACTCGCTCTTGATGTCGGCGGCAAACTGCTTCGCTTCGTCCTGCGAAGCCTCCAAGCCGCACGCGCCCGTGAGCCAGCATCGCGCCGGTCGCCACTCTTTAATCCACGGCGCCTGATCGGGCATCATATGGTAGTAGCCGTCGTGCTCGTACATCACAGGATCGTGCTCGGCGAAAAAAAGCACGAAGCGGCACATGGGATAGGCGAAACCCCTGAGCCCCGTGAGATAGCGAATGTTCACGCCGCTCCCCTCGAGCAAAACAGGGATGCCGTTTTTTTTCATGATTTTCCTGGCGCGCTCCACTCGATATTGCCGCATGCGATCCATATTCAATCGTTCCTGCCAGTCCGCCGTCGCAGGACCGAAAGTGAGCTTCGAAGCAAATTTGACCATTGAACCGCCCTCCGTATTTCCCGGGTCAAACTTAGCTCGAATGCCGTGTCCGCTGCAATAGTCTCCGCTTTCGGGCCGTGGTTGACAGCGCTTCGCGCTCCTCATACTCTGCCATGTAGAACACCGCCGGCGGACGCATGAAGACCCTGTCCCTTTTTTTTGCCGCTCTCCTGCTCTGGAGTTTCGATGTTTCCGCCCAAGACGAGCCTTACTACAAAGACAAGACGATCAAGATCATCGTCGGCTTTACTCCCACGGGCGCCGTCGATCTTTGGGCCCGCCTCTTCGCCCAACACATGAGCAAACACCTTGCGGGTCGTCCCGAGTTCATCGTGCAGAACGTGGCCGGCGCCGGCTCGATGATCGCCGCAAACCAACTTTTCAACTTGGTTAAACCGGACGGACAGACTCTTGGGATGGTGTCCACTTCCCTCTACTTCGATCAACTGGTCGGCCGCAAAGAGGTGCAATTCGACTGGAGCAAATTCGCCTGGATCGGCTCGCCGACGCGGAACGATGAACTGCTCTACGTCCGAACGGACAGCCCGTACAAATCCCTCGACGATATTCGCAAGGCGTCTCAGCCGCCGAGATGCGGGGCGACGGGGGCGGGCACGACCAGTCATTATTTCCCTCGATTTCTCGAAGACGCTCTGGGACTGAAGTTCAACCTCGTGCTTGGATATCCCGGCACGAGAGAGATCGAGCTTGCCGCCGAGAAAGGCGAGGTGCACTGCATCGGCGCAACGATGGAGATCATCAAGCGAGAACCCAGCCGAACGTGGCTGAAGAAGGGCCTTATCCGGATTCTGGTTCAAGGAGGATCGAGACGCAATCCGATACTGCCCAACGTCCCGACGATTTACGAGCTGATGGAGCAGCACAAGACGCCCGCCGACCTGAAGCGCTTCGCAACCGTGCTGCTCTCGCCGGGCGATTTCGGCCGCCCCATGGTGGGACCTCCCGGAATACCCGGCAACCTGGTTAAAATCCTTCGCGACGGATATCGCAAGACGACGACGAGCGAGGAGTTTCTCTCCGACGCCAGAAAACGCGACTCGGACGTCGAGTATACCAGCGGGGAGGATTTAGAGGCGCTGGCGAAAAAGGTCATCGCCCAACCTCCCGAGGTCGTAGAAGGGCTGAAATAAATACTGGGAGAATAGCCGCGCACCCTTGCGCCACGGCGCGACTCGAAGAGGAAGGGAGAGAATATGAGAACAGCCAGGAAGTTGACCGGGTTCTTTGTCTGTCTAACTCTTTTTTTGCTTCTCGCTCCGCGCGCGCACGCGCAGCTCAAGAAAGTAAACATCGCCTATTCGGCGACCAGCCCCTATCAGGCGCCGCTCATCATCGCGAAGCAGGCGGCGTTCTTCTACAAGAAAGGCCTCGACGTCTCGCTGATATTCACCCCCGGCGGCTCGCTGGGCATTCAGGCCATGATCGGCGGCGATCTCGCCATGGTGCTGGCCGACGGCTCAGCCGCGGTGGCGGCGAATCTCGCGGGCGCCGACGTGGTCATCGTCGCGAGTCTTCTCAATACTTTTCCTTACAGCCTGATCTCGCTTCCGGAAATCAAAACGGTCGAACAGTTGAAAGGCGGGAAGGTGGCCGTCAGCCGTTTCGGCAGCGCGACGGATCTGAGCGTGCGCATGGCGCTGGCCAAAGTCGGTCTCAATCCCGAGAAGGACGTGACGTTGCTGCAAATCGGCGCGCAGACCGCGCGCGTGGTTGCGTTGCAATCCAAAGCCGTGCAGGCGACGATCATCACGCCGCCGTTTACGCTCACCGCGCGCAAACAAGGCTACAATACGCTGATCAACATGGGGCATCTCAATATTCCATTCGAGCTTACCGCCCTGCTGACGACGCGCGCATTTATCAAGTCGCAGCGCGATCTAGTCTTCTCGATCGTCACGGCGCTGTCGGAGGCGATTCACTTTTACAAGACGGAGAAAGAGGCAAGCATCAAAATCCTGAGTAAATATCTTCAGACCACGGATCGAGAAGCGCTCGAAGAGACCTATCGGGAAATCGCTCTCAAAGTAGTCCCGGAAAAACCTTATCCGACCTTGCCCGGCCTACAGACGATCATCGATGAGCTCGCGACGAGAAACTCGAAGGCGAAAGGCGCGCGCCCGGAGGACTTCGTCGATATGAGCTTCGTCAAGCGACTGGACGATGAAAAGTTCTTCGACAAGTTGTATAAACACTAAAAACCTCTCCGCCTTAATAAGGACCCAATATGATTAAAAACTCCATCGTCATAGCATATGTCCTTCTATTTTTCTTTTCGCTCGTTGCTCACGCGGGATCGCCCGCGGAGAGCACCGGGGCTCAGGCCGTCGACGAAGCGTGGCTCAAGGCGGTTGGCGCAACCGATCTGGACGCCGTCGTGGCCTGCTATTCGAAGGATGCGGTGTTGTGGCTTCCGGGCGCTCCCGAGGCAAAAGGCTCGGAGGCAATCCGCAAGACGTATACCGCACTCTTGAGTCCCAACACCGTGACCGGAGTCACTTTCACTAACACCCATTATGAAACCGCCGGGAACCTTTCGGTAGGCTGGGGAGATTTTTCCATCACTCTGGCTCCCAAGGCGGGCGGCGATTCGGTTGTGTTGTCCGGCCGCTTTACCGTCGTAGCGAAGCAGGAAGACGGCAAGTGGGTTTACATCGTCGATCATGCTTCCTCGCGGCCTGCCCCAGCACCGCAGCCAAAACCATGACCGAAAGCGCAGCGGAAGACGCGAGCCGCGAGATTATTTTTGTGTCGCGTGTTTCCAAGTGAGAATGATGAAAAGAATTCTTTCTAGAATTGTTCCGGCGATGAGCGCTTTGCTGTTTGTCTCAGTCTGTACGACCGTGCCGGGCGACACCGCCGAATCGCCGCAGTTGCGGCAGGACGTCACGTCGATGGTGATAATAATGGATGGGCCCAGGGATAAGGGTTGCACGGAGAGAAAGATCGTGAAGACGGAAGTCGTGGAAGCCCGCCCGGACGGCACGCCTGCCGTTGAGCGCTGGGCATTAGATCGCTGCGGCAGGCTCGTCAATTATCGCGTCCGATATATTGCAAATTCCAAGGGCGGCGCCGATTTCGATGTACAGATAGAAAAGTGATTGGGTTAAATGTCTCCGTCTTAAATTTTCTTGCCTACGTGCCGGGGTCCCAATAGAATCCACCGATGCAGTCATTCGAGGTCATCAGTGATATCAGCGACATCGAGACCATTGCCATTGGTAGAGAAATCCGAGAACTTGCTCGGTTGCGAAAACAGTATGGCCCTGGTCGCTGGCGCAAACTCTAAGGAAGCGCTATGATTCGGCTTCGAAGCGGCCTCATACGGCATGCCGAGCTTCACTGGTATGAAGCGCACGGCGTTGGCAGGAGAGAATTCAAACGTAAACGCTATTTGGATTAGACCGATGAAAACAAACAAAAGCTCTACACCCCGTTTTGCTATCTGCGTGGACAACTCGGAATATCCGGCTTCACTCGAGTTGCACAAAATTTACCGCGTGCTCCCCGATGAAGGCGCTGAGAAGGAAGGAGATTTGCGCGTTATCGATGAGAGTGGCGAAGACTATCTCTTTCCTGCCACCTACTTTATGTTGGTGGAATTGCCGCGTGTCATAGTACAGGCTTTAAACAAGTCGTTTGCCCGCTCTGGCCAGCACGCAAGCTAATCGCCGGCCTCAGACGACATCTTTCCAACTCACTCCAATGATTGTGGCGAAAATTTGCCGGCAATAGAGGCTTTAATTTTCGTTGTCGGGGAGGCAGCGTGCAAACCGAAACGATTCTGCTTATCGTCTGCGCTTTGCTTTTCCTTCTCAGCGCCCCCCTGGTACTCAGACTCGTCCCGCCGAACCGTCTTTACGGCTTTCGCACTCGCAAGACGTTGTCGCGCCCTGATATCTGGTATCCGGCCAACGGATTCGCCGGATATGCCCTTATGCTGGCTGCGGCAGTGACGGCACTATTCATTTCATGCGTGCCGCAGATTTCAGAACTCCGGGCAACAGCCATACTGGTCGTTCTCCTCATTTGCACAACGGCGGCTTCGTTCGCTTATCTCAAGCGGATCGCATGACCGCATCATGGCCACGAGCACCGAGAAATAGTCAGGGACGGAACGTGAAGGCGCTGTTCACGCTAATCCTCTTGGGCTTGACGATATTATTTCCCGGCCTCACATCGGCCCTCCTTGCGCCAAGCCCGATCCGGAGCGGCGGGAAACAGGCATCGACGAGTGTTTGATCTATCGTCTCTTTCGCTCGGCGAGCGTCGCGTCGAACCCATCTTTGGTCATTGTGCTGCATGGCGACGTCTCGTCGGGCGGGCCGGCCAATTATCATCGCAAAGTCGCCGAACGCATCGCCCATGATCGTCGCGCCGATAATATAATTTCAGTCGCTCTGGTGCGGCCGGGTTACGAAGACGGCGACGGAGAATCGTCTTCGGGAAATCACAACAACCGCTCCGACCATTACACGGCGAAGAATATCGATGAGATTGCAGCGGTCGTCACCAAGCTTCGCGACCGCCTACAGGCGCGCTCCGTTGTGCTGGTGGGACATTCCGGCGGCGCCGCGATCTTCGGAGTCCTCGTCGGGCGCCATCCTGCGGTTGCAAACGCCGCCGTTCTCGTCTCCTGCCCTTGCGATGTCGGAGTTTGGCGCGCCGGCCGCCGCAGCCCCTGGCCGCAGAGCGAGTCTCCACATTCGTGGACCGACAAAGTCGCACTGACAACTATGGTCGTCGCTCTGACCGGATCTCGCGACGACAATACCTCGCCTCAGCTCGCCGAGCGCTATATCGAGTCTCTCAGCCGGCGCGGCATCAAATCCAGGTTCGAGCTGCTTTCCAATGCCGATCACAACTCCGCGTTCCGCAGCGATCGGGTGATTGACGCAGTCTTTGATCTCCTCGCGCCCCAACAGCGCCTACTTCCCTCCGCTTCACCTTGACATCCGCTCTTCCCTCTCATATTTCTCCCTGGACCGCGTACGGCGATGAAGTTTGAACTTGTCGGGCAAATTACTAACGTAGAGTTGATTGCGTCCGGATCCGGCATCCGAGTGCTTCGGTTCCTCCGCAAGGTTCATGGTCGGGGACAGTGGCGCAAATTGAAAGGCACTGCGACCGTTCGCCTACCGAACGGCCGGATACGCCGGGTAGAGTTGCACTGGTATGAGGCTCATGGTATCGGTAAAAGAGATTTGAGAATCAAGCGCTATCTGGATTCGCAATGAAACAGCCGACAAAGCCCTTTGCCCTGTGCATCGATAACAGCGACTATGAAGCATCCCTGATCATCGGGAAGGTTTACCGGATTCTGTCGGACGCGAAAGCGGCTAAGGATGATTTGGTCCGGATCGTCGATGAAAGCGGCGAGGACTATCTGTACCACAAGAACCAATTTGTTTTTGTCGACTTCCCTAAGGCAATCAAGAAAAGAATCCTGGCGCTCCAGAACGTCGCCTAGCCGGCAAATCAAAACAATCCATTCCCGTCACTTGTCCGCTGCGCGTTAGCATCTGCGCTCCAAGGTTGTATTTACCTTGGCCTCTCTCAGCCTTGACAACCAACGTTCCCTCTCATATTTCTGCTTACAGATATTTCTGAGAAAAGTAATTTATGCCAGCGCGGGAAGAATACATCGTCGGCGTGGACACCGGCGGGACGTTTACCGACATCGTCGTGATGAGCCAAGCCGGCCAAGTGTGGACGGCGAAGGCGTCCACGACGCCGGACGATTTTTCCCGCGGCGTCATGGACGCGCTGTCCGAGGCGGCAAAGATCGTCGGCGTAGAAAGAAAAGAGCTTCTCGGCCGCACCTCTCTCTTCAAGCACGGCAGCACGGTCGCCACCAACGCGCTGATCACGCGCAGCGGCGTGAAGGTCGGCTTCATCACTACCCAAGGCTTCGAGGACACGACGGAAATCATGCGCGCGATTGGACGCGTGGACGGTTTATCCGAAGAAGACATACGCCACACGACGTGGGTCACCAAGCCCGATCCTCTCGTGCCGCGCGAGCTTATCTTCGGCGTGCGCGAGCGTATCGACTATCGCGGCGAGATCGTCGTGCCGCTGAACCGGGCCGACGTGATGGAAGCGATCCGCCGGCTGATAAAAGAAGATAAAGTCCAAGCGATAGCGGTCAGCCTGCTCCACGCCTGGGCGAACCCCAAGCATGAGGAAGAGATCCGCGCGCTCGCGCTGGAAGCCGATCCGGCGCAAAAAGTTTATTGGTCTTTCGGCAGCGCGCTGGCGCAGGTCGCCGGCGAGTACGCGCGCGCGAACACGGCCATCATGAACAGCTATCTCGGTCCGACCGTGGAGCGTTACCTCAAGAGGCTCGATACCAAGCTAAGAGACGCAGGCTTGAAAGAGCCGCTCTTGATCATGCAGGGAAACGGCGGCGTCGCGCACCGCGAGCAAGTCTCGGCGATCGCCAATCTTCAGTCGGGGCCCGCCGGCGGCATGATCGCTTCGGCGCACGTGGCCGGGCTGCTCAAGCACAAGAACGTCATTACCACCGACATGGGCGGCACGAGCTTCGACGTCGGCCTCATCACCGAGGGTTACTGGAGGTATGCCGCCGAGCCGATCGTCGAGCGCTTCCGCATTCTCCAGCCGATCATCGACATCGAGTCGATCGGCGCGGGCGGCGGCACGATCGCGCGCGTCGATCCCGACACGGGCCGTCTTCTCGTCGGCCCTAAGAGCGCCGGCGCGAGCCCCGGACCCGTATGCTACGACGGCGGCGGCGAAGAAGTCACCGTCACCGACGCGGATCTGGCGCTTGGCATCATCGACCCGAACTATTTTCTCGCCGGAAAAAAAGTTTTGCGCAGAGACAAAGCGCTCAAAGCCATCGAGGAAAAAATCGCGCGGCCGCTGAAGCTCAAAGTTCACGAAGCCGCGGCGGGAATTTACGACATCGTCAACAGCAAGATGTCCGACCTGATCCGCCGCCAGGTCGTGCGCACGGGCTATCTGCCCGAGGAATTCGTGATCTACGCCTTCGGCGGCGCGGGACCGGTCCATGCCGCCGGGTTCGCCGCCGAGCTCGGCGTGAAGAAAATCTACGTCTTCGCCACCTCTCCGGTCTTCTCCGCCTTCGGCGCGGCGGCGGCGGACGTGATTCGCACGCGCGTGATGACCTGCCAGTACATTCTGCCCGCCGAGCCCGCCGTCATCAATCGACGGCTGGAAGCGATCGAAGCCGAGATGAGAGAGATCATGTCGGCGGAAGGATTCGGCGCCGGGCAGACGGACTTTCTGCGTTTTTTCACGATGCGCTACCGCCGACAGACTGCGGGCGTCGAGCTGGCCGTAGGCCGGGAGCGGTTGACCGCCGAAAGGATCGCCAGGCTTCAGGAGCTGTTCGAGAAGAAATACGAAGAGCTTTTCGGCGCGGGCGCCGGCTATACGAAAGCCGGCATCGAGATCAGCGCGATCCGCGTGGACGCCGTGGGCCGAGTCGCCAAGCCGCGCCTCAAGGCGCAGCGCGGCAAAAAGGTACGCCGCGGTTCGGCTAAAAAGGGCAAGCGCAAAATTTACTTCACCCGCCCCGAGCGCAGATTCATCGACGCGGATATTTACGACTACGCTCTTCTCGCGCCGGGCGCGCGCGTCAAAGGACCGGCGGTGATCGAGCTGCCGTTCACGACGACGCTGGTGCCGCCGGGATTTCAGGTAACGGTCGATGAGTATCTGAACCTCGTCATGGAGGTAAAATGAAGCACGAAACCGCCTCGAGAGGTTTTTTACCATGGCTGATCGCCGCTCTCAGCCTGGTTTTTGACGGCGCACTCCCTGTTTTCGCGCAGCCGGTGCGAATCGCCGTCGGCACGGCCAGCGTCGCCTCATTGCCGACCTGGGTCGCTAAGGAAGGCGGCTACTTCACGCGCGAAGGCCTCAACGTCGAGTTGATTTATATTCGCGGCGGGCCGCAAACCCTTTCGGCGCTCCTCGGCGGCGACGTGTCCTTCGCGCAGGTTTATAGCCAGCCGGTTCTCGCCGCGCATTTGATGGGCGCGGATACCGTTATCGTCGCCGGCCTCATCAACCAGCCGCTTTTCTCAATCGTGACCGTCGCCGGGATCGGCAAGCCGGAAGACCTGCGCGGGAAGAAAATCGGCATCAGCACCTTCGGCTCGGCGACCGATCTGGCGGCGCGGCTCGCGCTCAAAAAATGGGGACTCAAGCCGGAAAGCGAGGTCGCGATACTCCAGATGCGCGGAGTGCCCGAGATTCTTCCCGCGATGGTTTCGGGAGCGATCCATGGCGGCGTGATGTCTCCGCCGACGAACATGATAGCGATCAAGGCGGGTTTTAAGGAGCTCGCCTATTTGCCGCAGTTGGGAATTTCATTCCAGCACACGACCCTGTCCACGACCCGGAAGTACCTCGATAAAAACCGGGCCACCGCAATGAAAGTATTGACCGCCTACAAAGCCGCCATCGAGCGGATCAAGACCGACAAGGCTTTCGCGTCGAAGACTCTCTCCAAGTACATGCTGACCAAAGATCCCGAGGTTCTCGATTACAGCTACAACGTCTCCGCGCCGCTGTTTAAGCCGATTCCCTATCCGACGCTCGACGGCATTCGCACCACGCTCGATTTCATCGCCGAGAGGGAGCCCAAGGCCAAACAGGCGCAGGCGAAAGATTTCGTCGACACGTCCTTACTGGAGGAGATCGAGAAGAGGAGCGCGCAGAAATAACGATCAAGACTGGAGTGGTGGAGTAATGGAGTGGTGGAGTGATGTCAAAACGCAAAACGGAATATCATCGGTACTCCGGTGAGTGACCCATTACTCCAATACTCCAAGACTCCAGTACTCCAATTAAACGTATGAAACCCATCGATCCGGTTCGCTTCGAGATGTTTTTCCATCGCCTGTGGGCGATCGGCGAAGAAGGCCGCATGACTCTCCAGCGCGTGACCGCCTCCCCGATCGTCTCGCAGGGCGGCGAGTGCATGAGCTCGTTCTACGACGAAGCGGGCAACATGGTGCTCGCCTGCTCCGGCCACTTGAGATTCGCTGCGGCGACTTCCGACGCGATCAATAGCCTGATCGACGCGTTCGGCAAGTCTCCCGGCTTTCACGAGGGCGACCAGATCTTCTTCAACGACCCCTACGTCGCCGGCTCCCACACCTATGACATGATGGTGGTGAAGCCGATTTTTTACCGGAAGAAACTCATCGCCTGGACCGCGACCAGCACGCACACCGCGGACACCGGCGGCCTGCTGCGCGGCGAGGCCTTCGAAATCTATCACGAAGGCATCTGCATCGCCGGGCTCAAGATCGTCGAGCGCGGCGATTTTCGCGAAGACGTTTTTAGGACGCTCACCGGCCAGTGCCGCGATCCGCAATACGTCGGCCTGGACTTGAAGGCGATGATCGCCGGCAACAACGTCTGCGCGCGGCGCTATCTCGAGCTGGTGGAAAAATTCGGCGCGGGGTTCGTCGCCGCGGCGGGCGAGAAGATGATCCGGGATTCCGAGCGGAAGGCGCGGGCGAAGCTCCGCTCGATGCCCGACGGCGTCTGGATCACGCGGCAGTACGTCACCACGCTCGATCGCAAGTCGCGGAAAGCCGTCGCCCAGCAGCTCTTCTGCACGATGACCAAAAAAGACGACGAGCTCAGTCTCGATTTCGCCGGCACGAGCCCGCAGACCGACACCGACCACAACTCCACGCTGCCGAGCACGGTCGCGCACATCGCGCTGGCGCTCACGAATACTTTATTCTGGGACGTGCCGTGGAGCGACGGCAAGATGCGCCCGGTGAAAATCACCGTGCCCGAGGGAACGATCCTCAATTGCCGCTATCCCGCCGCCTGCGGCGCCGCGCCGCGGATCGGCAACGTGCTCGTCTCGACCGTGTGCGAAGCCGTCGCGAAGATGATCTACGCGTCGGGCCGCGAAGAAGACGTCAACGCCTCGACCACGGGCAATTTGGAATTCGTCGGCGGACCCGGCTACTTTTACGGCGGCCGCACGCGCGAAGGCATCCGCGTCGCGCAGGGACTTTACGACATTCACGGCGCGGGCATGGGCGCGACGCCCTACCGCGACGGCGTAAACACCGGCGGCCACATGAACATTCCCTCGGCCAGCATCACCGACGTCGAGCGCATCGAGATGCAGTATCCGTTTCTCTACTTCGCGCGCGGCCACAACCGCGACGGCAGCGGCTTTGGAAAATATCGTGGCGGATTAGGTAGTTATCGGATCTATCTCATCTATGGATCGAAGGACTGCTCGGTCGATTACAAGCCTTACGGCGGCATCGCCCAGGGCGGCTTCGGCCTCTTCGGGGGCTATCCGACGGGGATCGGCGCGATGCGCGTGATGACGCAGGCGGGCGTCGGGATGATCGAACGAGTCAAAGAGGGAGAATATCCCGACGCGCGGGCGATGCGCGCGGGCGCGTGGGGAAAACCGTTTCATCCCGACGGCGTTCCCGAGCGCATCGCGCTCCCGGAAGGAAGCCTGCTCGTGGACTACGTCGCGGGCGGCGGCGGCTTCGGCGATCCTTTGGATCGAGAACCGGAGCTGGTGCTCAGCGATTCCCGTAGAGGCTGGCTCGGCCGGGAGATTGCGGAGAAGATTTACGGCGTGATGCTCGGCGCGGATGGAAAAAACGTCGACCGCGAAGCGACCGAACGAAAGAGAAAAGAGATTCGCGAGGCGAGGCTCCGCGATGGCAAATCCGAATCGGGAAAAACCGGCTCGCTCGGCGGGGATGGGAACCAAGAGCTAAAAACGATTCTCAGATTTCACGCGGCGCTGGAGCTTGCGGGAGAAAAGAAGAATCCGATGATCCGCTGCCGGCGCTGCGGCCATGTCTTCTGCCCGGCAAAAGAGAACTACAAGCTCTACGCGCTTCATCGAGTCGTCGATCTCAACGACTTCATGCCCAACCCGCTGCCGAGCGGCGAGCCTTACATCGGCGAGTACCACGAATATTTCTGCCCCGGCTGCGCGGCGCAATTGCAGGTCGATCTCTTCTGCCCGCCTCTCGGCGGCGAGCCGATTCTATGGGATATCAGGATCCAGTAAAACGTCCACGCGTTATTTCTTCTTATACAGCCCGTCGATGTAGCCGCTCTGATCCAGTTCCCTGATAAAGCTCGAATCGACGAACTCTTCGGGCTTGGCACCCTTGGCCTTCGGCTCAGAGGCTAAGATCGTCTTTATCCCTTCAATGGATGGATACTGCTTCCTGGGCAAAACGGATTCACTGAGCAGATTCTCCCAGGTCTTCTCCAGGACATCGCGCTCCAGGTTACTGCCGATATACTTCGCCAATGCCTTAAATGCAGCTTCTCTGTCGGTGTATATCCGATGCACGGCTTCCACCTGAGACTTGACATAGCGCCTGACGATGTCCGGGTGCTCGAGAATATATTTCCGCGTCGTTGCGGCGGCGGTATGCTGGTAGACGAGACCGAGCTTGGGGAGGTCCGCCAGGATGGTCATCCCCCTTTTCTGCGCGATGATGCTGGCCGGAGGTTGGACCACGGTCGCTTGCACCCGTCCCGCCAAAACGGAGTCCACGCGCGCGGTGGTGCTCCCGATCTGCACGATCGTGACATCTTTTCCCGGGGTCAACCCCACCTTTGACAAAGCATAACGGGCGATAAAATCCGAAGAGGATCCGAAGCGGCTGATCGCCACGGAGCCCCCTTTGAGCTGCTCCGGGGTTTTAATTTCGGGGCGGGCCATCAAATAGTAGTTGAGGGACGTGACGCCGCCGGCGATGATGGCGCAATCGGAGCCCGCCAGAACAGAATTGATGACGGCGGGTCCCGCCAGTTGGGCGATGGGCGTGTCCGCGGAAACCAACGCCATAACCGCCGTGGTTCCGCCCGTGAAGAAGACCAACTGCACATCCAATCCATTCTTTGCAAAGATTCCCGCTTCCTTGGCGACCCAGGCCGGCAGCGCGTCGCCGCTGATCGCGCTGTACCCGACGGACAATCGGGTTTGTTGCGCCGACCCGGGGCTGTTCCAGGAAGCCAACAGCATCAGGGAAAGAATGATTACGATGGGGGTTTTCATCTTAAATCTCCTCCAAAAGAGCGTTTGCATGCCGGACCCGCATGAACGGGTCCTTGGTACATATAATTATTTCGTAGCGGAGTCCAGAACCCGGAGAAGGTGTTTGTGGATATAGGGATCGGTTATTTTCCCGCGCCCGGCGGCACCGGCAAGGGAACCTGGTTCTTGATCGGCGGCAGGCTGCGGAGATACGCCTTGGAGAAGCGGCTCGAAAGATGCAAAAGGCGGCTTTGCAAAGGTACGGCAGCTTTTCCGTCTCGGTCTGCTGCCGGAGTTTTTCCAACTCCTTGATCGCGTCGAGAACCTTCGGAACGTCTCCCTCGTTCAGAAACTGCGCGAGATAACGGGAGTAGATTCCGACTTTCTTGAAGAAGTCTTCTTCCGTCACGCTACCAACGATAGCGAATTTCTCCTGCGAGACAAGAACGGCCCTCCGGACCTCAAATCTGAGATATGAAATTTGAGATTCTTCGCGAAGCGAGGACTCAGCCCATCGTCGCGATTTTTTCCGGCCGTATCTTGTAGATCACCCGGACCTCGCCCGGCTGGCGAAACGGATATTTATCTTTACCGAGATATTTTTTGGCCAGCGAGTCGATGTGCGCGTCGGCGCCCTGCTCCGTGATGTCCTCCACCTGGCCGCGCACCGCGATGTGCCGATACGGATTTTCCGGATCGGTGATCGAGAGCGCCACCTTTTTGTTGCGCCGCATGTTCTTGTCCTTGACGCGTCCCTTGGCCGTGTTCACCCGGATGTGGTTGCCGTCGTAATCCACCCAGACCGGCGTGACCTGCGGGCTTCCGTCGGGCATCACGGTGCCGAGATGGGCGAAGGCCTGTTTGCTGAAAAGATCGCGATATTTTTCCGGAATCGTCGCCGCCATACACTTCCTCCTTGGGCAAGTCTGCCCGTCCCCCGTTAATAAATGTAATCCGTCAGCGCGCGCAGATCGTCGATAAGAATATCCGGCCGCGCCGCCACGAGTTCCTCTTTCCCGCACAAGCCATAGGTCACGCCACAGGTGTAAACGCCGGCGCTCTTCCCCGCCTCGATGTCCGTGTCGCCGTCGCCGACAATCACCGCCCTGTCCGGCGCGACTTTGAAAGTTTCCAGGACATGATTGAGGCAGCTCGGATCGGGCTTCTTGTTCAAGCCTGAGTCGCCGCCGACAACGGCGTCGAAGCACGCGTCGATGCCCAAGCCGCGCAAAACCGCCATGGCCAGGTAGTGTCGTTTATTGGTGACCACCACACGCTTCTTGCCGCTGAACCGCTGCAGAATTTCTTCGACGTTGGGATACAGCACCGTCGTATCGAGCAGATGCTCCTCGTAGTGTTTCAAAAAGCGCTGGAGAATCTCTTCAAAGGAATTTTCATGTCCCTCCGGAAGCGAGCTCCGCAGCAGATACTCGGTGCCATGTCCGACGTGACTATAAACGATCGCGTCATCCAGCGGCTCCAGTTCCAGGACGGAGCGGATGTAATTGACGGAGTTCGCCAGGTCGCGTCCGGTTGCGGCCAGCGTCCCGTCCAGGTCGAACATGAGCAATTCCACTTCTCTCTTCATAACGGCGGCGGGAGAAAAATCAAGATAGACGCGGCGGCACGGGCTGTCAAACCGCAAATTTTCCGTTTTCATCGGCGCGGCGAAGTGCTAACATCCTCCGGCCGACAAGGAGGATCTATGCACAAACACAATCGCCGGAGCTTGAATCCGCTCGGCCTCTCGATCGTTCTCGGCCTGTGTCTCCTCCCGCTCGCGCCGCGCGCGGGCGTCGCGGCGGACAGAATCAATAGCTCGTACATCTCCGTCTCTCCCGGCTCATCGTCGATCATCTGGGTAGCGAAAGACGCGCGCCTGTTCGAGAAGCACGGGCTCGACGCGACGGTGATCTTCATTTCCGGAAGCGTCCGCGGCATTCAGGCGATTCTCGC
The DNA here is from genome assembly GCA_964404195.1 of uncultured Syntrophobacteraceae bacterium. Taxonomy (GTDB): domain Bacteria; phylum Desulfobacterota; class Binatia; order UBA9968; family UBA9968; genus JAJPJQ01. Next base: position 25,763 of record CAYOJC010000014.1, on the reverse strand, counting down.
GGGCGAGATCCCGATCGGCGAAGGCGGCGGGCCGGGATTGACCAGCGCGCGGCTGGCGGGCGGAGACGTGATCGCGATTGCCGGCAACGTCAACGTGTTGCCGTACTATCTCGTCGCGCAGCCCGGCATCAAGAGACCTGAAGAATTGAAAGGCAAGATCGGCGGCAATCACATCGCCGGCACCACGGCGGAATTCGCGCTCCGCGTCGGCCTCAAGAGACTCGGCCTCGACCCGCTGAAAGACGTCAACCTGCGCGTGATCGGCGGCTCGCTCGACCGCATGATCGCGCTGCAAAAAGGCATGGTGAACTTCACCGTGGTGACCGAGCCGGGAAAAGCCATAGCCGAAAAACTCGGCTTTCCCACGGTGGTCGACATGGCGACGCTGCAAATCCCGTTTCCGCAAAACGGCGTCTACACCTCGACCCGGCTGATCCGCGAAAATCCCGACCTCGTGCGCCGGTACATGAGAGCGTACGTGGAGGCGATCCATTTTTATAAAACGCGCAAGGAAGAGGCGATCAAGATCTCGCAGAAATATTCGCGCCTGGATGATCGCAAGGCGCAGGAAGAAACGTGGCAGTGGCACACGCGCTATATTCCCGACGCGCCGTATCCGCCGCTCGAAGGCTACCAGTTGATTTTGCAGGATTTGACGGCGACCAATCCGAAGGCCGCGCAGGCGAACGCCAAGGACTACATCGACGCGCGCTTTGTGAAAGAGCTCGAGGATTCCGGCTTCATCAAGAAGCTCTACGGTAAATAGGCGGGCGTTGCCCACTTCGGCTCACCGACTACTCTCCCCGCCGGCGGGTGGAAAACTGTAGATCTGCTGCGCGCGCGCGCCGAGACCCGGCGGCAGACCCCCGACGACGCGGCCATCGACCGTCACCCAAGCGTGGCCTTTCAAACGCTCGCCTTTCTTCTCAGACGGCTCCACGACAAAATGAACGCGCATGTCGCTCCCGCCCGGGTCGAGAAAACGATAGAAGGTAAACGTCCGTAGATAGCAGTTGTCGCGCGAGCGGAAAAACGGCAGACGCAGCCACACGTTCTGCAAGCGCTTGATGCGCTCGATATCCGCCGCGAGATCCCGCGCCGGCGGACGCGGCGCCGCGCACAGCTTGGCCAGCAGGTCCGGTAGTGCGATCGGGTCGAGCTCGGTGGGCACGCGCCAGATGAAACGGCCGACTCTCAGCGCGAGCGGAAAATCGCCCGCCCCGCGGATCGTCCGGCGCCAGCGCTGCACGAGCCCGCGCGGGCTCCACTTGGGCGCGAGCTTCAATTCAGCCGGCGGCGCCGCGCCGCGCGTCTCGCTCGATTCTTTCATCGTCACTGGAGCGCCCGTTCGAGCGGATCGAGACCGTGGGGATCGTAGTACGCGTCCTCGCCGATCTCGACGTGGAGACCCTCCAGCCGGCGCGCGGCGGCGGCAACGGTTGAAAGTATTTCGCCGGCTATCTTTCGGTCGCGTGGAACCACCGTCTGACGCAGCAGAGTCGAGAGCACTTCGGCGCGCGAGAGCGGAGCGATCTTGACGCCGGACCCTCGTTCGAGACGCGCCAGAGAAACCAGGTGAGTCGGCCGGCCGCGCGACGCGGCTTTGCCCGACCAGATGTCTGCGATATTGACCCTGCGTTTGTCCGTCCATGCCGAGTAAGCCGGGAAGCGTTGGAGATCGCCTACTTCCACAAACCATTCTTGCGCCTTGGGGTGGAGGTTGAAATGATGCATCAGCGCGGCAAGCTCGACGGTTTGGCCGGCGCCGATTCTAAGCAGAACTTTGTCGTCCCCCAACGTCCGCCACTCGCGGCGGATGAGCGCGGCGGTCAGCGAAGTCTTGCCGCCGCCCGACGGGGCGCAGAGAAATACGCAGCGCGAGCCGTTGACTACGACGGCCGCGTGCATCGGCAGCCAGCCGGCGCGCCGCCACCCGGTCGTCAACACGAGACTCAGCAAATCTTCGATGTCTTCCGGGCGCTCGCTCACGTCGAACTCTGCAGGCGCGGCGATCACCCAGCTATTTTCCGACTCGTTGTAACAAGCGGCCACGCCGGACGGGCAGGTCGCGCGCAAGCCCGGCGGTTCGGCGTCTACTTTCATCCGGGCGCACTCCAAAAATGTTCCCGCCGCCATCGGCGCGGGCGCTCCGGCGCGAACGACATCGATCTTGACCGCCAGGTGGGGCGGCTCCCAGACGACGTCGTATAGTCCGAGCGTCTCGACAAATTTATCGAGCAGCGCGCCGCGCGGCGCGTTCAACGAGAGGGCGAGCGGACCGCAGAGAAATTGCTCGGACTGAACCATCGTCCCAATTAAGGAGCAAACACCTGGTTCGACAAAAAGATTTGAACATCGTTCGAACTGAAAAAGACCAAGCGCACTTCTCTAATCGAGGAGTCGCTTTTGAGAAACTCTTCTACGGCTCCGGAGGAAACCTGGGCGGCTTGGTCAGGCGGGTAACCGTAAATTCCGGTCGAGATAGCCGGAAACGCGATCGTGTTCATCTCTTCTTTCGCGGCCAGCGCCAGAGAGTTGCGATAGCAGGCGGCCAGCAGCGTCGCTTTGTCGTTTCCGCCTCTGCCGTAGACGGGGCCGACCGTGTGAATCACAAACTTTGCCGTCATTTTTCCCGCGCTCGTCACAACCGCCTCACCGGTCGGCAAGCCTTCGGGAAATCGGGTGCGGCGGATCTCCTTGCACTGCTCCAGAATTTCGCGTCCGCCGGCGCGGTGAATCGCCCCATCGACTCCGCCGCCGCCCAGGAGCGAGCCGTTCGCCGCGTTGACGATCGCGTCCACGTCCTCTTTCGTGATATCGCCGACCTTCACCACAACCCTGCCACCTAAGAATGTCTTCAGATTCTCCACGCCGGATCTTTTCACCCCACCCCATTTTCGATTTTAGATTTTGGATTTTAGATTGAATCGGAAATCGGCAATCGAAAATCTAAAATTGTCGCTCCCACTCCATCAACAGGCTGTGCTTTTTCTTGTTGTTGCAGTCTTTGCAGGCAGCCACGACGTTGCCTTTGCTGCTCTTCCCGCCGCGGATGATCGGAACGATATGATCCATCGTCAGCGCGCGGGACGGAAATTTGTTTCCGCAGTAGTGGCAGACGCCGGCCGAGCAGCGGCGCTTCCACCACTGGCTCGCGCGCAGCTCCCTGGCTTTCCGGCGCTCGCGCCGGATTTCCTCGTCGTCCACCGGGACGTAAAAAGACGACCCTTCCATCACTTGATCCATTTTTTTAGCGACTTGAGATAGACGGCGAAACCGACTGAAACCAGGAGATAGAGACCGGCGCGGAACGCCGCCCATGAGTCGGCCGTGGCGAAATAATTCCGCACCTCCCACAGCGCGAAGCCGAAGAAAAAGACCACGGCCGTCGAGATCAGAATTTTATGCGCCGTCAGTAGCGTCATGGCACCCCAAAGACTAGCATAGCAGGATAAAGAAATGGAGTGTTGGAATGATGGAGTATTGGAGTGTTGATCGAAAACCAGGACTCCATGACTCCAGTACTCCAATACTCCAGTTCGTCCTCCTCATTTGCCACATGACGCACTCTAATATACGTTCTGGACGTAATAGTTGCTAAGGAGGAAGAGATGCAGCGACAAGCGATCAGGACCGAAGCCGCGCCGAAGGCGATCGGCCCATACGAACAGGCAATCCGCATCGACGGTTTTGTCTTCACGGCGGGACAGATTCCCATCGATCCGACATCCGGCAATATGGTGGCAGGCGGCATCGCCGAGCAAACGCGCAGGGTGCTGGAAAATCTCAAAGCCGTATTGGAGGCGGCGGGTTCGTCCATCGATCGCGTCGTCAAAGCAACCGTGTTTCTAAAAACGATGGCGGATTTCCCGGTTATGAACGAAGTTTACGCGGAATATTTCGGCGGCGCGAAGCCAGCCCGCTCGACCGTCGCCGTGGCGGAGCTGCCGAAGGGCGCGCTGGTGGAAATCGACCTTGTCGCGTTGACGTCGTGATCTTGGATTTTAGATTTTGTCTTGTCGGAAAGATACTCGGATTGAGCTAGCTTGCCTGAGCAGTCTCGACGCGCCCCAGGCGCTCCTCGAAACGCTTCATCTGCTCGTTCATAACCCGCATTTCAATATCCAAGGTCTCATGGAGCTTCATGAACCCATCGACATGGGTCGCAAGACGGTCGATTCGATCCTCTACTACGGCAAATCTCTCGTTCGTTTCTTGTCGAAAATTACGAACATCAAGTTGGACAAGCTTAATTCGCCCATCAACCTGGCGGAATCTTGCATCCGTCCGCCGAAATCCGCCCCGAACAAGTCTTTCGAGCGACGTGAGCTGTTGATTGATGCTGCGAGGCTTTTTAGCAGTTTTCTTTTTCGCCATTTGTCCTACCTAGCTGCCTTAAGCCCGTTCAAAAGTCAAGAATTAAAATCCAAAATTAATTGATTACCCTGTCCGCCCGCGCGAGCACGTTCGGGGGAATCGTGAGACCGATCTGCTTAGCCGCTTTCAGGTTGATGATCAATTCGAACTTCTTCGGCTGCTCGACGGGAATGTCGGCAGGTTTGGTGGCCTTGAGAATCTTATCGACCATGACCGCGACACGCTTGAAAGGTTCGCTCCGGTCCGCGCCGTAAGACATCAAACCGCCGTTCTCAACGAAATCTCCGCGCGAATAGATCGCCGGCAATCGATTTTTTGCCGCCAGATCCGCGATCTGTTTTTGATAAGAATTGATAAACGAGCTCTGCGTCACGCTGAGAGCAGGCATGCCCGCCTTAATTGCTTCATTGAACGCGCTCTCAATTTTGTCGGCGCTGCTGACTTCCATGGAATAAAGTTGCAGCCCCAGTGCTTTTGCCACCAATTGGCTTTCTTTCCATTGCTGCGCGGAGCTGTCAGCCGGTGGATCCCACAGCACAGCAACGCGGGCGAGCTTGGGAATAGTTTCCTTGAGTAACTCCAGCCGTTTGCCAGCCAACACCGCCGCAAAGCTGCTGAACCCGGTGATGTTCCCCCCGGGCCGCGCCAGGCTGTCGACCAGCCCAAGCGCAATTGGATCAGATACGTTTAGAAAAACGATGGGGATCGTCTTGGTCGCATTCTTGGCAGCTTTAGCCTCAGACGCCGAAGCCGCGACGAGCACGTCGACTTTGAGACGGACTAACTCATCAGCCAGGGCGGGGAGCCGGTCGGTCTTAAAGTCAGCGGATCGGTACTCGAAAGCTATGTTCTTGCCCTCAACGTAGCCGAGCGCGCGGAGCTCTCGACCTAGCAACTCGCGCACGTCGCCTGAAGAAGGTGGACGGGCTGCAAGTGCGAGCCAGCCGATCTTAGGTATCTTTGCCTGCTGCTGCGCCTCGGCCGGAAAGCTAAGAGCCAAGAGCATCGAGCTCAGAGCAAGACATATGACTTTCTTCTGATTCATTTTTTCCTCTCGCACCTCACGTTTTTTCTCGCACTCAACTTGCCTCACGCTTCACTCTTCACTCTTCACTCTTCACTGAGTGCCCATAACGTCTCACGCCTTTCCTCAGCGTCCCTCTAGTCTGTCCATTTTTTACTGGCTTGACCGTTGCTCACGCCGCCTCTATAATCTCATCCATCATGGCGAAAACACCTGAACAACTGGACGAGTTGCTCAAGCTCGTGCGACACGAAGACATAGCCACCTTGCGAGCCCTCGAGCGACAGCTCCATTCACTCCTTGAAAAGAAAGAGAAGGATGACGCGCTGCGGCAACGCGCTGAGACCGACCGCGACCTGTTATCAAAGCAATGCCCCAACGTGCCCATCGAACCTGACCTTCTTGCCCTTGTCGGAATCCATCCGGAAAGTCCCGTCCAGGACGACAAAGCCCTTATTCGCGATATCATCGCGCGGAGATTGACGGATTGAAGATTTTCATCGACGTCAATGTCTTCATTGACGTGATGACGAAGCGGCGCGGTTGGAGCGAAAGTCTCCGCGTGCTCAACTTGGCGCGCAGGTCGCAAGAAATCGAGAGCTGGACATCCGCGCTCACTCTTCCATTGCTTTATTTCTTTCGGCGGCGAGTTGTAGACGAAACGACTGCCCGCGCCGATGCGCAAGCGATTTAGAAGGGAGTTCACCTGGAGCCGTTGAGCCAAACAATCCTCGACCGCGTTCTCGCCTCGGCAGGTCCCGACTTCGAAGACAACATTCAACTCGCTAGCGCTGAATCGGTTTCCGCGAATCATCTCATCACCCGAAATAAAAGAGACTTTGAGACCTCTCAGATTGCCGTGCTTACCCCGGAGCAGTGGCTGGTCTTACAAGAAGTCGCCACACTCGAAACCAAGCTCACGTGATCTCCCGGTCCGCGATGCTCGACAATCGTCTCCATATCCCTCCTAATCCTTGCTTCACCTAATTACTTTATCCGCCCTTACCAACACGTTGGGCGGAATCGTCAGCCCGATCTGCTTCGCCGTCTTTAAGTTGATCACGAATTCAAACTTGGTCGGCTGCTCGACCGGCAGGTCGGCTGGCTTGGCGCCTTTCAGGATTTTGTCCACATAAGTAGCGGCGCGCCGGAACAAATCGGCGCGATCTGTTCCATAGGACATGAGGCCACCGGGTTCAACAAAGTTCCTATCGTCGTACATCGCAGGGAGGCGGGTCTCTTCTGCAAGCTTCAAAAACTGCTTTCGATGATTAACCAGCATGGGATTTCTGAGCGCGGTCAAAGCGCCGGCGCGCTCCTTGGTTGCGCTTTTGAAGGCAGCCTCGAAATCTTCAGGACCGCGAACCTCAAGGGGTTGAAGCTTGACGCCTAAGACTCCCGCTGCAGCCTTGGTTTCCTTGAACTGAAACTCCATGGGCGCATTGGTCGAATTCCAAAAAACAGCCACCCGATTGAGGTTGGGGAGAGTGTCCTTGAGAATCTCCAGCCTTTTTCCGCCAAGCTCTACGAGGGCGGATAAACCAGTCACGTTACCGCCAGGCCGCGCCAGGCTCGTCACCAGCCCGGAACCCACCGGGTCACCCCCGATAACGACAATAGGAATGGTCGGTGTCGCTTTCTTGGCCGCTTGCGCTCCTGCCGCAACCGGCGTGACGATAACGTCAACTTTGCTTCGGATGAGCTCAGCTACGAGATCCGGAATCCGGTCGGGTTTACCTTCCATAGCTCGGATTTCAACAATGACGTTTTGTCCGTCGAGGTATCCGAGATCGCGGAGCCCTTGGCGGAATGGATCGAGGCCCTGGCTCTCAGCAATCGAAGCGCCCTCTAAAAAACCGATCCGGGGAACTTTCTTTGCCTGCTGCGCCTTGGCCGAAGAAACAGTCATCAGAAAGACAGCCGCCAGTAGCGCGATGACGATTCTTCTTTTCATGTTTTCCCTTTTGCCTTTTACCTTTTTACTTTTGCCTTTACTTGATCACCTTATCCGCCCGCACCAGCACGTTAGGCGGAATCGTGAGACCGATCTGCTTCGCTGCTTTCAGATTGATAACCAGCTCAAACTTCGTCGGCTGCTCGACCGGCAGATCGGCGGGCTTGGCCCCCTTGAGAATCTTGTCAACGTAAGTGGCTGCGCGACGGAACATGTCACGCTGGCTGGGCCCGTACGACATGAGGCCGCCAGCCTCGGCAAATTCTTTTTCCATGTATATTGCCGGCACCCGGTTCTTAGCTGCCAGGTCCACGATCCGCTTTAGGTAAGTAACAGTGACAACGTCTTGAATTACAACGAGGCTACCGGCACGCTCCCTGGCTGCCTGGAAGGCCCCTTCAAAGTCATTTGGTCCTCGCACCTGCAAAGATTCAAGCTGCACCTTCAGAGCCTTGGCCGCGATTTCTAGCTCCTTAAAAGTGAGGACCGGACCTGGAGCGTCCGGATTCCAGATGACAGCAACACGGGAGACTTTGGGGAAGGCCTCCTTAAGCAGCTCCAGCCGTTTGCCACTTAATTCCGCTGAGAAGTTGGACAACCCTGTGACATTACCACCCGGCCGCGCGAGGCTGGCAACGAATCCTTGAACAACAGGATCACCACCATGCGCCATGACGATAGGAATCGTGCTGGTCGCTTTCTTGGCCGCACGGACCGCCGCCGGCGCCTGCGCAACGATGACGTCAACCTTGCTGGCTACCAGCTCAGTCGCCAGCTCAGGCAGCTTATCGAGTTTTCCCTCTGCGAATCGGTACTCAACGATAATGTTCTGTCCCTCAACGTAGCCCAGCTCTCGCAAACCTTGCCGGAATGCGTCCTCGCGGGCCGACTCGGAAGAACGGGAGCCACCAACTAGACAACCTATCCGCGGGACTTTCTTCGGCTGCTGCGCCTGCGCCACAGCCCCACCGAGGGCGAATGTGAGAGCGATAGCGAAGATCCCCACCCATTTTGGATTTTGGATCCTTCGACTCAGCTCAGGACAGGTTTTAGAATTTAGATTGGGGCCGGACAGAGAACCGATACAAATTGTTTTCTCCATTCTTGTTCTCCTCAATCCAAAATCCAAAACCCGTGCTGAGTGCAATCGAAGCATCGCAAATCCAAAATTCATTTGATCACCTTGTCCGCCCTTGCCCGCACCGCTTGCAAGTCGGAGGACCCACGGGTTATACTTTTGGTATGAAGACTGCAATCTCCATTCCCGACAAGATATACGCCGAAGCGGAGCGTCTATCGCGCCGCCACAAGAAGTCGAGGAGCCAGGTATACGCGGAAGCCGTGGCGGAGTATCTTGCGCGCCACGAACCTGACGCCGTTACTGAGGCAATGAACCAGGTGTGCGGAGAAGTGGACACTCGGCCCGACCCGGCCATCTCAGCCGCCGCAAGACGCACACTCAAACGCGTCGAATGGTAGTCGCCCAAGGCCACGTTTACTGGGCGGACCTGCCTGCTCCAACGGGTTCCAGTCCCGGGTTTCGAAGACCGGTCGTCGTAGTCCAAGGGGAGGCTCTCAACCGAAGCCGGATCAGAACCGTTGTGTGCGTTCCGCTGACCAGCAATCTTCGATGGGCGGAGGCTCCTGGTAATGTCTTGCTTTCCGCGCGAGCCACGGGGCTTCCAAAGGATTCCGTTGCTAACGTTTCTCAGATCGTGACTCTCGATCGCGCCCTGCTCACCAGTGGAGTTGGGAAGCTCTCCCAGCGACAACTCGAATTGATCATCGGCGGCATTGATGTCGTTCTTGGCCGTTAGCATCGCCCATTTTTCCGCCTGAGGCGGATCAGCCTCTGGCTGAAGATTTTGGATTCCAGATTCACCGAATCACCTTATCCGCCCTTGCCAGCACGTTCGGCGGAATCGTCAGGCCGATCTGCTTGGCCGTCTTCAGATTGATCACCAGCTCGAACTTCATCGGCTGCTCCACCGGCAGGTCGGCAGGTTTGGCGCCTTTTAAGATCTTGTCCACATAGGTGGCGGCCCGCCGATACAAATCACCTATGAGGGGTCCATAGGCCATGAGGCCGCCTTCCTCAGCAAATTGTCTTGTAGGATATATGCCAGGCAAGTGTTGCTTAAGCGCCAGCTCGACAATCCGCTGTGAGTGAAGAGTAACCAAAGGACTCAAGAGCACAAGAAGCGCGTTTGGGCGCACCTTTGGCATCTCAACAAATGCCCTCTCAATATCTTGGAGTGTCTGGACCTCGAAGGAACGAAGCTGCAAAGAGAGATCCTGCGCAGCCACTTTTGTTTCCTTAAAAACAGTCGTTGCTACTGTCACCCTCGGGTTCCACAGTGCGGCCACGCGAGTCATCTTTGGAAATGTCTCTCTAAGTATTTCCAGACGCTTCCCGCTTAAATCCGCCAAAAGAACCGTGAGTCCGGTGACGTTGCCCCCGGGTTTCGCCAGACTGTCGGCGAGGCCCGACGCGACTGGGTCACCGGTTGTCAACACGATGGGTATAGTCTTCGTTATCTGTTGGGCCGCCCGCGCACTAGAGTCGGCCGTGGCAACGATGACGTCGACCTTCAGATAAACTAACTCGGCGGCGAGTTCAGGGAGGTGATCTTCTTTGCCCTCAGCGTAACGGTATTCAAGGACAATATTTTTCCCCTCCGTATATCCACGCTCCCGCAGGCCTTGCTTGAACGCTTCCAGGTGCGGCTGATTTCGGCCGCCGATGAAAAGTACGCCGATGCGCGGGACTTTACCTGGCTGCTGAGCTTCCGTTGGATAGACAGAAGCCAAAGTCAACGCAGCCAGCAACAAGACAACGATCTTTTTATTCATCGGTTTCCTCAATCCAAAATCGAAAATCCAAAATCCAAAATTCATTTAATCACCTTATCCGCCCTTGCCAGCACATTCGGCGGAATCGTCAGGCCGATCTGCTTGGCCGATTTCAGATTGATGATGAACTCGAACTTGGTCGGCTGCTCCACGGGAAGGTCTGCGGGCTTCCTGCCTTTCAAAATCTTGTCCACATACGTAGCGGCGCGCCGGTACAAGTCAATAAAGCTCACGCCGTAGGACATAAGCCCCCCGGCTTCGACGAATTCCGCAACGTGGTATATCGTCGGGAGCCGGTTCGTTGCCGCGAGGTCTGCAACCTGTGTTCGGTGAGATTCGAGGATGGGGCTTGCTAGCACGAGGACTGCGTCAGCACGCCCTTTGCGCGCCTCTCGGAATGCAGTCTCAATATCCTTGGCACCTCGCACGTCGAGGTATTGAAGCTGTATCTTGAACGCCCCGGCGGCGAGTTCAATCTCTTTTAACACTTGTGCGTAGGGGAGGGTCGAAGTCCGAAGCACAGCCACGCGGGAGAGCTTGGGAACAATCTCCTTCAGAAGCTCCAGTTGTTTTCCGCTGATCTCCGGGGAAAGCGCTGATAATCCAGTGATGTTACCGCCAGGCCGCGCAAGGCTGGCGACGAACCCATTGGCAACAGGGTCATTATCAAACGCCATGACAATGGGAATCGTAGAAGTCGCTTCCTTGGCGGCACGGGTTGATGACGGCGCGGCCGTGACGATGACGTCTACCTTGAGACGCACCCACTCGGCCGCAAACTCACTCAGGCGATCTAGTTTTCCCTCTGCATATCGCCACTCGATGACAATATTTTTCCCCTCCACGTACCCAAGCTCGCGCAGACCCTGTCGGAACGCCTCAATGCGGGCCGCGTTAGCGGAAGGGAAGGCAGCACTTTGGAATCCTATCCGCGGGATTTTCGTTGGCTGCTGTGCCTCGGCTGGACAGACACTAGTCAGAAGAAAAATTGCGAGAACGGAGCAGACGATATTTTTTCTCATGAGCCTTTTCCTCCTACTATTGCCTAGTGCCTAATGCCTGTTGCCTGCCGCCGCTCATAGTTTTCTCCAACTCAACTCCTGCGCAATGGCCGTGCCAGACTCGCGCATGTGACTTCCTAAAGTCAAGCCGCTGGAATCGCAGCCGATTTTTTTTGGGCGAGTACAATTTGAGGATCGCGAAGACTTGGAAAGGGTAGCTCTTCTGCTACTCTCAGTAGCAAAAATGTTTCACCTGATCCGTGCCTTAGAGGTGAGTACAAGATGGAACGAAGACGAGAGACGTCTTCCGAGTTTACTTCTTATTACGTCGAGGTTCATCAGTATCCGCCTGCGCGGCGACTGCAATATCCGAAGCTCCCGATTTTTTGATAACGGAAAGCACCCACACCGCATCGCCCAGGAGAACGTTGCGGTCGCCGCGGAGGATGACGGTCTTGTCCGGCCCCGCGCCGAGCGCCGCCCGCAGCGCGGGCTCAAGCTCGTCCTTCGTTACCTTTTTCTGGTTGACGTAGATCTCCTGCTCCGGCGTCAGCGTTACGGAAATCCCGCGCGGCGCGGATTCCGTCTTGGCGGCGGAAGGAAGATTCACCCTGCCGCCGGACTCGATGATGGCGGAGCTGGTGATCATGAAAATAATCAGCAGGACGAGAAAAATATCCGTCAGCGGCGTGATGTTGATCTCGGCGATGATGTTGTCCGAGTTTTGATTTTGATCGAGGAGCCCCAGCGCCATTTCAGGACACCACGCTTTGCAGGAGCTTCATCGCCTGGATGCGCACCAGGCCGCTCAAGTTTCCGATGCGCACCTGGAAATAATTGTAGAAAATCAACGCGATGATCGCGATGCCGAGGCCCAGCGCCGTCGCGACGAGCGCTTCCGAAATTCCCGCCGCCACGACCGTAAACCCGCCGGTGCCGACGACGGCCATGTTTTCGAACGCCTTGATGATCCCGATGACCGTGCCCAGCAGTCCGATGAAAGGAGCGCTGCTCGCGACCGTGCCGAGAATCCATAGGTTCTTTTTCATTTTCTGCGATTCTTCGAACATCGCCTCGTTCATCAAAGCGGCGGACTTCTCCATGCTCTGGCCGCTGTTCTCCGAAAGCATCGCCAGAAAAACGCGCGCCGCCGCCGACTCGTTATTCTTCCTGCACAGCGCCAGCGCCAGATCTTTCCGTCCTTGTTTGACCGAATCGAAAATCGAATTAGCAAGCATCTGCGTTACGGCGCCGGCGTTGCGCAACGACCAGAACCGCTCGAGAATCACGGCGACGCTGACGATGGACAAGATGATCAGCGGGTAAGTGGCGATCGCCCCCCGATGGATGATCTCGAAGAAGTTAAGTCCCTGTTGCATGCCTGCTCCCTTCCGTGGCGCACCCAAGAGTACCGAGCAAGGGGAAAATCGTCAATAGCGCCGCTCGAATACCTAATTTATTCTCCGTATGACGAGCCCGATCAGGACAAGATTGCACCGGGAGCTTGTTCATGGATCAGGAGCGCGCGGCTAACGTCGCGGATCGTTGCCGTGCCGGTCATGATGAGAACGCGGCGGATTTCCTCCGAGAGTAAATCGATCACACGCTCGACGCCCTGGACGCCCGCGGCGCCGACGCCCCAGCCGACCGGACGGCCGACGAGCACCGCTTTCGCGCCGAGCGCGATCGCTTTGACGACGTCACCGCCGGTTCGGATGCCGCTGTCGAGCAGGACCACGGCTTTTTTCCCCACCGCGTCCACGACTTCAGGGAGAGCTTCGATGGCCGCGCGATTAAAGTCGAGAATTCTGCCGCCGTGATTCGAGACGATGAGCGCGTCCGCTCCCGCCTCAACCGCGACGCGCGCGTCGTCCGCGCCCATGATGCCTTTGATCACGACGGGAAGAGAGACGTTCTTTTTGAGCCACTCGATGTCTTTGGGCGAAGCGGTTTGTCCCTTCCTCGGTTTGCCGTCCTTCGTCGAGAGCGGGACCTCGTTGCCGAGCTTGACGGGCTGCACCACGTCCATGGTGATGCCGACGGCGGCGAAGCCCAGCTCTTCGGCCTCTTTCGCTTGCGCCAGTACGGCATCCCTGCCTCGGCTCAAGTATCCCATGAAGACCAGCGGGGCATTGGTCGCTTGGGCCCATTCGCGGCACGTCGGCTTCGCCGCGTGACTCACAAACATCATCACACCGCTGCGTCCCGCGGCCGCCGCCACTTCCCGCTCGGCAGAGTCGCCGATCAAGCTGAAGCTTCCGACCGGGGCGATCGCCGCCGGCATCGGCAACTTCCGTCCGAACAACTCGATGGAGGTGTCGGGATCGGCAATGTCGTGGAAAATCTTCTGACGGAAGAGAAAGCGGCCGAGCGCTCTCTGGTTTCGGCGTAGCGTCGCTCCGCTCTCGGCGGCGCCCATAAAATGATGCCAGGCTTCCGCCGGCATTTTTCGCCGCGCGAGCTCGCGGATCTCGCGCAGCCCCATAGTGGAGATCGGCTTTTCCGTCTCGGGAATCAATTGGGCGAGGCTATCTCCCACCAGTTCTTGTCCGGATCGGCGAGCAAAAACGATCCGTTGCCCGCGGGCTCGCGGAGGTCCGTGACTCCCAGCTCTTTGCCGGAAGACGCGAACCGGCGGTAGGCTTCATCGACCGCGTCTTTGGATTCGAGAGAGATGGTGAAACGGAAGTTGGGTGAAAAGGCTTTCCAATCGTTCCGTATAGCGCAGACGATGTAGGGCTTGGTGTTGGAGTGTTTCACGTACACGACATGATCGTTGGCTTGATGAACCTCCAGCCCCAGCGCCTTCTCGAAAAATTCCCAAGCTCTCTTCAAATCCCCGGTGGCGAGCGTCCCGTGCGTAAATCCCTGCGGGACGTATCCCCTTCCCGGGAAACGCGACGCCGGCATCGGCTCGTCCCAGTGCGGCGCGCGCACGCCTCCGACCCGCGTTTTCCACACGTCTTTGCGCAGCGCCTCCGCGTAGCATTCGATCTCCCAGCCGTTGGTGCCGGGCTCGAGAAAATAGACGGAATAGGAACCGTGATTGTAAGTCGGCTTGCCGATCTGATCGATCTTGTATCTGTCCTTATTCGCCGTGAGATATTCGTACGCCGCGTCCACCTCGGCCGTCGTGTTGACGCGCACGCCCCAATGGTTGTGCATCTGCTTCGCCGGCGCGTCCGGCGCCTCGTGAACCGTCAAGAGCCACGCCGTATTCGGATGCTTCAGCGTCACTTCCCCCGGCCGCTCGCCGACTTTTTCGAAAGCGAGCAAATCGGTCAGCACCGGAATGCTTTCTTTCAGATTCCGACACTCCATGTGCGTCTGGGTCAACCCGATCGAGCGCAGCATCGCTGTCTCCTTCTCTTAGGCATGGTCTTCTTAAGCCATTTGGCATAGGGATTAGATTTCGCTCGCGAGAAGTCGTAACGTTTTCTCATCCTTTTTTCCAGCGGCTCAATCGGCTTTACTTCTCCAAGACAAGCAAATCGATCAGCACCGAGCAGCGGCGGGTTAGGTTGTGATTTGCTCGTAGGAAAACTTCGGAATGTCGGTTCGCTCGCCGGCGTGTTCAATGGTGATTCCACAGATATTGCCGTGCCGGTCAAGGTCAAGGATGGTATTCTCGTCAAGGTCTTTCGTTTCCGCAACCTCCACGGCGCGAAACTCGATGTATAGTGTGTCCGTGTCTTGAAAGTACTTGATCTTCATAACGAGAATGATCGGTCAAAAATCAGGGACGCCGTCTTTCAGATTCCGACACTCCATGTGCATCTGAGTCAAACCGAGCGATCGCAGCATCTTACTCTCCTTCCGGCTTCGGTGCTTAGCCACAATGCTAATGGAAATTTACTGCGATAGTGTCGGGGAGTCAAACAGAGATTGCAAGTTCAGACGGTGTGAGACCTTGAACTTCCTGTTCGATATTTTCGACTTTACTCATAGTGGGTCAGCTCTCAGCTTTGAGCGGAAAGCTCTTCGCGTACGATCTTGCGAACAATCTCTGCCGTAAGGGGTTTCTCCGTCAGACCGAGATAGGAGTTGAGCGCGTCGTTGATTAGGGTCTGATACCCCTTCCCAGTTCTTTCGGACTCAGCCTTGAAGCGCTGCAGGATTGCATCGCCGAGATAGATCGTGATGCGGGTCTTCCCAACCTGGGAAATCACGGCTCCGCGTTTGCCCTTAGAGAAATCATACTCTTTCTTCATACGTCCTTCGTTCCTTTCGTGTCGGCTTCCGAACCGAGATAATGCGAACATCGTCGTTTCGAGGTGTCCAGACCACAACCATTAGAGCACCGAACGTGTTCGCGCCCAGAGTCACAAACCGTTGCTCTCCCTCAATCGATTCATCTTCAATCGTCACTGCCAGAGGGTCGCTCAGGACGCCATCGCCCTCGGCAAGGGACACGCCATGCTTTATAAGATTCGCGGCGTCCTTTTTAGGATCAAAGGTCGCCGTCATGAGACCAATGTATGCATATAATACATATATTACAACCCGCCCTAGAAGCCTTCTAAACCATCACCGTACCGCAGTTCACGTTCACCGCCTGCCCCGTGATGTAAGCCGCGGCGTCGCTGGCGAGAAATAATATCGTTCCGACGAGATCCTCGGGTTCCATCGCGTGTCCGAGCGGATTGCGCCTGAGCCGCTCCTGCATCTCCGCCGGGCTTCGGTGGTCGCGCGGCAGTTCGGTATCGATTATGTTGGGACAGATTGCGTTGGCCGTGATTCCGTCCGGGCCCAGCTCCCGCGCGAGGGCCTTGATGAAGGCTACGATCCCGGCTTTCGAGGCGGCGTAGTGCGCGCCGCCGATTGCGCCGGTGTGCGCGATGCCGGACGCGATGCTGATGACGCGGCCGCTCTTGCGCGCCCGCATCGAAGGAACGAATGCGCGGCAGCACAAAAAATTCCCGCCCAGATTGACGTCGATCACGCGGTCCCAATCTTCTTCCGCCATTTCCACGACGCGAGCTTGGGGAAAGATGCCGGCGTCGTTAACGAGAATGTCCACGTGGCCGAAGCGGTTGAGCGTTTGCTCGGCGAGGTTCTTGACGGAATTCTCCTTGGAAACATCGGTCTCGACAGCGAGAGACTCTACTCCAGCGGCGCGAGCTTCTTCCGCAACAGCCTTCGCCTTTTCCGCTTGAAGGTCCGCGACGACGATGTTCGCTCCTTCCCGCGCCAGTCCCAACGCGACCGCGCGCCCGATCCCCTGCGCGCCGCCGGTAACAACCGCTATTTTCTCTCGAAGCCTCACGAGCGTATTTTCTTTTTTTGCCTTTTTACTTTTTACTTTTGCCTTAGGGAGTTACCAATCCGCCGTTGACGTGCAACGTCTGTCCGGTCATCCAGGCGCTCTCGTCGCTGCAAAGAAACCAGAACGCTTCGGCGAGATCGTCCGGCCTGCCCGTCCGGCCGAGCGGAATTTCCTCTTCCCTTTTTTTTCGCAGCTCCGGCGTCCAATTCGCCATTACGCGCGGCGTGTCAGTCGGGCCCGGCGCGACAACGTTCACTAAGATTCCATGAGGCGCTAGCTCCAGCGCGAGCGATTTGCTGAAACCGATGATTCCCGCTTTCGCCGCCGAATACGGCGTCCGCAGCGCCGAGCCGGTCACGCCGTAGTTCGAAGCCGTGTTGACGATCCGCCCCCGCTTCTGCCGGATCATGATGGACGCCGCCTCACGGCAGAAAAGAAACGTTCCCTTGAGATTGATATCGACGACCTCTTTCCATTCCGTCCAGGTGAGATCTTCGATGCGCTTGCGATGGATGCTGCCGCCTGCGATGTTGGCGAGAATATCGATGCGTCCGTGGCGTTGAATAACTGCGGCTACGACTTCTCTCACGTCCGCCGCGCGCGTCACGTCGACGCGGAAGCTCTCGGCGTTGCCGCCGCGAGAACGAATCGCGGCGCACGTGTCATCTGCGGACTTTTCGTCCCAATCGGCCACCGCCACGATAATTCCCATCGAAGCGAGCTTCAAAGAAACCGCGCGGCCGATGCCGTTGGCGCCGCCGGTGACGAGCGCTATATCGGTCATGGTCGCCTTCGTAGATCCATTGTATTCTTCGAGCCGATGCCGCATCTGCTCGCGGCCGTCAACCTCGCCCGGCCTGTCCGAGCCGCGGCGGGGATTGTTTTGCGCTGCGACCTTCTAGGAGAGTCTCGGCCTTTTTTACCATCTCGCGCTCTGTGGGGTAATGCATTTGTCCAATCGCCTCGGCCATGGGAAACCAGCGGGCTTCCTCGACCTCGTCGTCATGCTGCGACACATCCCCCTTGAGCCAGCGAATCAGATAGAAATAGACCCGCTTGAAAATTCGGATCGTCTCGCCTTCTTTAGGCTTGTTCGTGAACCAATAGGTGATATCGCCCAGCTTTTCAACTATTTTTCCTTCCAGGCCGGTTTCTTCGCGGACCTCGCGCAGCGCCGTCTCTTCGAGTCCCTCGCCCCCCTCCACCTGTCCCTTGGGCAGGCTCCACCGGTCCCTCACGCGGATAAGGGCTATCTCGACCGTTCCTCTGTGTCTTCGGTATACGACGCCACCGGATGAAATCTCTCTCACCGTGCGCATCGCGGTGCGAGGCTCAGCTTTCCGCAAGTTCTTCCTCCAACCAACGAAGGTAACTCTCACTCCCCTCGATAATCGGCAGCGCGATGATCTCCGGCACTTGGTAACTGTGGAGCTGTTGTATTTTTTCTTTGAGCCGCTCGAAAAGATCACGCCTGGTCTTGACGATCAAAAGCTCTTCTTCGCTGCATTCGACCTTGCCATGCCAGCGATAGATCGATTGGACGGCCTTCAGACGGTTCACGCACGCGGCAAGACGCCCTTCGACCAACGCGCGGGCCAAGCGATCTCCCTCGTCGGCCGAGCCCACGGTTACCAACACCACGATGAACTCGCTCATAGATGGTGATTTTACAACCTACTTTCCGGGCCAGTCAATCGGCTAGGTGTGGGTTTTTAGCGGTTTTGGTGTCAGCGCCGAATCGGCGCTTATTCGTCACGGGCTAAGACATCGAGCAGGTCTTTGATGGTTTGCGTCTTGCGCCGGTTGCTGCTGCGTAGGACCTTGAGGAGTTTTCTCACCCAAACTTCATCGCCCGTCTTTGCTTTCTCTGTCCCGCCGGACCGCCCATAGCGGGCGCTTCGCTCCGCCACCAACCCCGCGCCGGACCTGGCCTGCTCCGTTCCAACCAGCAGCCAATCCACGCTCTTGCCGGTAAATTTCGCGACCCGCAGGAGGATTCGCGCCGTGGGGACATGGCCGCTCAAACATTTCGAGATCGTGCCTTGCGGGATTCTGGCCTTACGGGCGAACTCAGTCGGGCTCATGCCCATCGACTGGATCGCTTCGCCGAGGCGGCTGGAGAATTGCTTGTCCATTCGTTCACGAATATATCGTTGACAAACTATTCAAAATAGAATATGCAGAATAAAAGTTCAGAGTCGAGGCAATTTTGTTGTCCATGCTAGCAATGCACTGGGTCAAAATCAAGATCCGCATGCTCGAGCGCGGCATCTACAGCCAAAAGGCATTGGCCAAAAGGTTGGGCGTCAATCCGTCAACCGTCACCCGCCTCCTCAAGGGACAGCGAAAATCGCGCCGGCTGCAGAGACAAATCGCCGAGATTCTCGATCTGCCGCTCAGCGCGGACGATAGAGACAGAGAATGACCGTTTAGAAAAACACGCTCGCAGTCTCCCCTCTTATTCAAAGCACACCCTGCTTGCGCTTGAGTTCTTGATTCGCCTCTCAGGCTCGCCGATTGAAAGCCTGCCGTATGTATGTTTTACTAGGCGAAATTTCAACCTTGAGATATGGAAAGAATCGATTTCGCCAAGGGAAACGGTCTTGTGCCGGTGATCGTCCAGGACTATCGCAGCCGCGAAGTCCTGATGATGGCTTACATGAACGAAGAAGCGTGGACCAAGACTCGAAAAACCGGCAAGGCCCATTACTACAGCCGGTCGCGGCGCAGGCTGTGGTTAAAAGGTGAAGAGTCCGGCCACTATCAAGAGGTCAAAGATATTCTGATCGACTGCGACAACGACACCTTGCTCCTGCGCGTCAAACAGACGGGCGGCGGCGCTTGCCACCTGGGGTATGGAAGCTGTTTCTTTCGGAAGAAGACGGATAGAAGTTGGAAGACGGCGGCGAAAAGAATCTTCGACCCGGGTCTAGTCTACAAGAGTAAGTCGAAGGCATAACGAGACTGGAATGAAGGAAGCAACCAAAGAATTGAAGTTCGGTCTGCCGAAGGGAAGCTTGGAGACGATGACTATCGAGCTTTTCAAGAAGTCGGGCTGGAAGATTTCGACTACGAGCCGCAGTTATTTTCCGTCGGTGGACGACGCCACGCTGCGCTGCAGCCTGGTGCGGCCTCAGGAGATGTCGCGCTACGTCGAGAGCGGAACTCTGGACGCAGGGATCACGGGAAAAGACTGGACGATGGAGAACGACTCCGATGTCCAGGTCGTCGCGGAGATGGTGTATTCTAAGACCAGCTTCAAGCCGACGTATTGGGTGCTGGCGGTGCCGCAGGACTCGCCGATCAAAAGGGCCGAGGATCTGAAAGGCAAGCGGATCGCAACCGAGATGGTGAACTTCACCCGGCGCTATTTCTCCGAGCGAAAAATTCCCGTGGAAGTGGAGTTTTCCTGGGGCGTGACCGAAGCCAAGGCCGCCGAGGGACTGGTGGACGCGATCGTCGAGGTGACCGAGACCGGCACGACGATCCGGGCCCATGGCCTAAAAATAATTGAAGAGATGCTTCAATCGAATCCGCAGTTGATCGCCAACAAGAACGCGCTGAAGGATCCCTGGAAAAAAGAAAAGATCGAGCAGATCCGGCTGCTGCTTCAGGGCGCATTGGCGGCGGAAAACAAAGTCGGAATCAAAATGAACGTCACCGAGACGGATCTGGACAAAGTGGTCAAGCTCATTCCCAGCATCACCGCTCCCACGGTCTCACCGCTCTACCCGACCGCCGCGCTCCATGGCGTGAAATGGTTTTCCATCGAAAGCGTCATCGCGGAAGACGTCGTCCGCGACTTGATTCCCAAGCTCATCCAGAACGGCGCCGTGGGAATTATCGAGTATCCGCTGAATAAAGTGATTTAAGCGGTTCGGTTTCAGCTCAGGCGGGGTGCTGACCGTCGAAGGTTGAAGGATGATTCGGATTTTCCCGCTCGCGAAAAAAGTCCCGTGCGATTTCGGGAAAGAGGGCGTATGAGAGCAGGTCTTCGTCGCTTCGGGCCAGGGCGCCGATCTCTTCGCGCGCGCGATCCAATCCCGGCTTCAGGAGATCGGCGGGCCGGCAGGTGATCGGTTCCTTTTTTCCCAAAACCTTCTGCTTGATCTCATCGCTGATCGGCCCCGGCGGCCGGCCGTACAGTCCCATGACGTAGTTCTTCGTCTCCGTGGCCACGACGGAGTATCTTTTTCCGGTCACTACGTTGAGAGCGGCCTGGGAGCCGCAGATCTGGCTGGCCGGCGTCACCAGTGGCGGGTATCCCATATCCTTCCTCACCTCCGGCATTTCCTGCAGCACGCGATCGAGCTTGTCTTCGGCGTTTTGTTGGCGCAGTTGCGCCACTAGATTAGACAGCATCCCGCCGGGAATCTGGGAAAATAGAATATCCATCCTGATCTGGTTGTTGACGGGGCTTTCGAATTCGGCGTACTTGTGCCGGATGCCGTAGAAATATTCGGCGATCTCGCCCAGGAGCTTGAGATCTAGGCCCGTCTCGTAAGGCGTCCCTTGCAAGGCGGCGACGATCGATTCCGTAGCGGGCTGCGAAGTTCCCTGGGAAAGGGGCGAAAGCGCGGTATCGAGAATATCCACGCCGGCCTCGACGGCCATGATGTAGCTCATCGGCGCCAATCCGCTGGTGCAGTGAGAGTGCAGGTGGAGCGGCAAGGAAAAGCGCGCCTTGATTCCCTTCACCAGCTCGTAGGCGACGTGCGGGGCGAGCAACCCGCCCATGTCTTTGAGACAGAGGGTTTGCACCCCCATCTCCGCCAGTTCCTCCGCCACGCGAAGAAAATAGTCGATCGAATGGACCGGACTGATCGTGTAGCAGATGGCCCCCTCGACCAATTTCCCCGTTCTGAGCGCCGCCGCGATCGAGGCTTTCATGTTGCGGGCGTCGTTCATGGCGTCGAAGATCCTGAAAACATCGATGCCGGCCGCCGCGGAGAGCTCGATGAATTTCTCGACGACGTCGTCGGGATACTGGTGGTATCCCACGAGGTTCTGACCGCGCAGCAGCATCTGGAATCGCGTGCGGGGCATCGCCCGGCGCAACCGATGCAAGCGCTCCCATGGACATTCCTTCAAATAACGCAAGCAGGCGTCGAACGTCGCGCCGCCCCAAACCTCCAAAGACCAGAACCCCACCCGATCGAGCTTCGGCGCGACGGGCAGCATATCCTCCGTGCGCATGCGCGTCGCCAGCAACGACTGGTGCGCATCGCGCAGGATGGTCTCCGTCAACTCGATCTTCTTTCCCATACCGCCTTTAGTAGAGCTCTTTCTGCTTTTCTTCCAGGCGCTCTTTTTCTATCGGATCGATGACGTAAACTCCGTTGACCGTTTTGATCTTTTCCTGGTCGTAAAAATACTGCGCGACCTCCAGACCTTCGTCGAACTCGTACATCTTAATCGCATCCCAGGGGCAGATCTTTTTGTCGAGCCGGTCCTCCGACTCGGTGCCGATGAGCTGGAGCTGGAATTTCTTCGGCATCTTGTCCTGATCGAGAGGCTTTTTCGAGCTGTCGTAAAACCTTCCGCCGTATTCGAAGAAGACCTCGCCGGTGTCTTTGTGCTGGTGGATTTTGGTGAGGTCGTCGCTGTAGCACATCTGGCAGCCGATGCACTTATCGTTGTCCACCCATACGCGGTAGGGCTTGAGGCCGCCCTGCGGCAGCTCTTCATAAAGCAGGTTGATGCATCCATCGACCGGACAATGCACCTCGCACAACGGCGAGCCGGCGCAGCTCGAACAGTTCTCGTCCATTACGGCGAGGAGCGCCGTGCCTTTACGCTTTTTTGCCGTCGGCTCCGCCATGGAGTTCTCTCCTTGATCTCTGGTACCTTGAACTAAGATAAAGCAGCCCCGCGGCCACAAGCAACAACCAATAATAGTGCACGAGCTTGACCTGTCCCCACTCGAGCCAGTACACGAAATTGGGCGCCCTGGAGAGAAGGCTTTTCAAAGTCTTCTCGGCGCCGGCGTAGTCGCGAACCTCTCTCTGCGCCCGAGACAATCCGTAGAGCGCGCCCTCGTCGTTGGGGTTGGACTTGAGCGCCCGCTCGAAAGCCGCGCGCGCCTCAGGCCACTTTTTTTCCTCGGCGTGGATCCAGCCGAGATTGCTCCACACCTCGCCATAGTCCGGGCGCAACGCCAGCGCCCGGTTAAAATTCGCCGCGGCTTTTTCGAAGTCTCCCTTTTTCTTCCACGCGACGCCCAGGTTGTTGTGCGCCTCCGGCCAATCCGGCTTCAGCTCCGCGACCCTGGAATAATCGGCGATGGCCGCGGGATAATCGCGCTTCACTTCCAGCTCGATCCAGCCGCGTAGCGTCCTCGCCTCGACGTGATTGGGATCGAGAATCAGGGCTTTCTCGATGGCGCTTTCGGCGCGCTCGAGGGCGCGCGATCTCAAAGCGGCGATCGCAACGAAAAGATAAATGTCGGGCTCCTTCGGATATTTTCCGGAGAGCTCCGCCAGGACATCCTTCGCCTCCCGGGTTTTTCCTTCCGCTAAGTACTTCCTGCCAAGCTCCCATTGCGGGTCGCGCTCGAATGGAGCGCCGGCGCCGTGCGCGACGGGCACACCCAGCCACAAGATCCCCAAGAGAGCCGCCGCCCGGGAAACCCGCATTCTACTTCCACATCTCTTCCGGAATTTCGTCCTTCCTGCCTTCGTCGGTGAGCTTGTCGTTGCGAAAGGCCTGCCTCAGGCCGACCCAGGTGAAGAAGAGGACCAGAAGAAGCATCCCGACAATAGGAATGTTGTCGGGCTTGGTAACGATCTCCAAAAAATTGTGTAAGCCGCTGGCTTCCGGCATAACTATCGAACCGCCTTTGAGTGGTAAATATTAGAAAATGCCGCCTATGTCAATCGACGGCCGCCGCGGCGAATCGGAGCTTCTTCGTCCTTGCAGTCTTAGATTGACTAGTGCATTTGCATGCGATATTTTTCAGCCTACCGTAGAAAATTTGACCAACGTCCAACCCATGAGGCAACCCTTGCTTACGAAAATCACCAGCGACATCGCCGGCGGCGCCGTCTTCTCGCTCCCATGGCTTGTGGCCCGAGACGAAGGCCTGTTCGCCGCGGAAAATCTGGCAGCCGAGTTCGTGCGCTCGCCCAAGCGTGAGCCGCAACTCGAGCGGCGCCCGCGCGCCATCGACGACCACGTGCAGGTGGAATCCACCGGCAATCATCTCCTTTTCGAGCAGGGCCAGGCCCAGTTCCATCGCGGGTGTGAATGGGGGCAAATCCGCCGCGCTTACGACAGCCATTGCGGCGGCGTGATCGTCAGCAAGCGCGCCGCAGTCGTCAGCCAGGCGATCATGGTCCGAGCCGATTCTCCTTATATCCACCCCCAGGACCTGCGCAACGTGCCGGTCGCGGTCCACTTTCACGCCGGCTCCCATTACCTGACGCTGCAGATGCTGGAGGGATTTCTCTCACGGGATGAAATCAAGGTGATTCACATTCCCGTCAGCGCCCATCGCTGCCAGGCCCTTTTTAACGGAATGGTGGAGGCGATCACGGTCGCGGAGCCGTGGATCTCGCTCGCGGAGAAACAAAAATGCAAGCTCCTCTCCGAGGCCTACTGCGTCGGCTCGGAGGTGGCGTCGCCGGACATCGGCGCGGAGATCTATGCGGCGATCGACCGGGCGATCCGAAATGCGGTCCGTCTCATCAACGCCGATAAGAAAAAGTACCTCCATTATCTCATGGCCGATATTCCGCCCAAGATCGGCTCGTTGACGCCGGAAGACTTCCACCTGCCGCGTCTCCGTTATGTCGATCCCGCGCCCTATCCTGCCGACGAGTTCGAGCGGGCCTATCGCTGGATGTTGACCTGGAACCTGATCCGGGCGGACGCCACCTTCGATCACGTAGTCGACAACCGGATTACCGCGGCTGTTGTCAGCCAGCCTACGAAAAAACAATAAAAAGTATCAAGAGGCTGTGCCGGTCTCCAAGGTGGCCGATTTTTCCCTGCTGAAATCAGTCCAGAAAGAACTTGGCCTTTCAAGAATGCCTAAGAGTTGCGCAGAAGCGGCCTCGATTTGACTTTATGTATCCTTATGCGATATTCCTCGGCCGATTTAAGCTATCCTCTTGTATCGCCGAGCATGCGTTTGTGAGAGAACGCCTCTAATTTTATAGCATAGTAAGCCGCTGTGAAAATCACATTCCGCTTATTTTCCTGGGTGACTACATTAAGCTTGCTTCTTTCTTTCACCGCAACGGTTCAAGCGCAGCCGGTAAAGGTCAGGGCCGTCTATCCATCGGTGGACTTGCAGTATCTTCCCGCCTTCGTGGCTCAGTCAAAAGGCATTTTTAAGGAAGAAGGGCTGGACGTAGAGCTCATCGTTATGCCGGGCGGAAGGCTGGGCGTGCAGGCTCTCGTCAGCGGCGATATTCATTTTGTCTTGCAACTGGGCGTCTCCCTGCCGGCGATTTGGAACGGGGCGGATCTAAAAATCCTGGCGCAAATGACCAACCGGCCGCTCTTCTCTCTGATCGTGCGGCCGGAAATCCAGCGCGCCGAGGATCTCAAGGGCAAAAAGATCGGCGTCAGCGTGGGCGCCACGACGTTCGCGCTGGTTCACGAATTTTTGAACTTGAACGGCATCAATCCCGACAAGGGCGTCGAATACGTCAATATTCCCGGCTCCAGAGGCAAGATCGCCGCCCTGGAGATGGGCTTGATATCCGCAGCGCCGCTCGCCCCTCCCGGCGATTTGAAGGCGATCCAAGCCGGCGCCAAACGGCTCGTCTTTTTCGGCGATCTCATGCCCGAGGTATCTTTTACCGGACTCATCGCAACCAGCCGCTATGTTAAAGAAGCTCCGAAGACCGTCGAGCGAATGGTCCGGGCCATCGTGCGGGCAACCTACGTCACCCGGGACGACTCAGCGGCGGCGCTCGACGCCATGCAGCGTTACTTGAAGATGCCGCCCGACGAGGCCAGGGAAAGTTACCGTTTGGTTCGAACCTCGTTTAATCCGCTTCTCAATGAGTCGGGCATAAAAAAAATGGCGGCGCTGGTATCCAAATCGATTGGAGTAACCCCGGCAAGAGAGCCGAAAGACTATCTGGATGTCAGTTTTCTCGGCCGGGCGTTGGCGGATTTAGGCAAGAAGTAACCGATCCCGGAGAAAAGCGGAGGCTTGCGCTGGCTATGATCTTGCGGTAACCTCGGAGAGTCTGAGTGGGCTATTGCTCTTTCTCGAAGTAGACACAGAAGGAAAGGGGGCAAGCACATCGATGGAAACGGATAAAGTGGAGATTG
>CAYOJC010000013.1:5932-67521 GCA_964404195.1 uncultured Syntrophobacteraceae bacterium | reverse complement strand
CGCGGGGCGGTTCAAAAGGCCTACGAGGCAAGAACATTCGACCATTGGCCGGACGTCCCTTGATTGCCTGGGCCATCCAGAAGGCGCTCGGCGTCGAGCGCGTCACCCGCGTCATCGTCTCGACCGATTCACAGGAGATCGCGGCAGTCGCTCGTGAGGCGGGAGCGGAAGTGCCGTTCCTCCGGCCCGCCCACCTCGCCGGGGATGATAGCCCTGAATGGCTGGTCTGGCGGCACGCGGTGGACTACCTGAGAACGTCCGATGGAAGCACCCCAGATGCTCTACTCGTCGTTCCCCCGACCGCGCCACTCCGCGAAGTCTCAGATTTAGACCGGTGCCTAGACGCGTTCGAAGATACCGGCGCAGAGGTCGTAGTCACGGTCACCGATGCCCACCGCAGTCCCTACTTCAACATGGTCACGGTACAGCCAGACGGAGCGGTTCGAGTGGTCATTCCTCCCGACGCCGCCATCGTGCGTCGGCAAGACGCGCCGACCGTGTATGACATGACCACTGTGGCATATGTAGCGAAGCCAACGTTCGTCGCTGAGCGCAATGGAATGTTTGACGGACGCGTCGCTTCGGTCTACATCCCACCCGAGCGCGCCTTAGACATCGACAGTTTGCTTGATTTCAGAATTGCGGAGTGCCTGATGCATACAGTGCCCGAACGGACCGAATGAGAAACGTCGGCCAGCTCATGGACCTATCCGGCCGGACCGCACTCGTAACGGGCGGCGCGGGGCCACTCGGCCGCGCCATGCTCGAAACACTCGCGGAACTCGGCGCCGACGTCATTGTCCTGGATTGTGATGACGTGCGGGCTAAGGATGTTGCCGACTCCGTTCGAAGTAAGTACAAAGTTGAAGCCAATTCGCTGAAGGTCGATCTCGAGGTCCCGACCGAGATCAGCGCGATCGTTCCGTTCATCGAACGCTTCACGGGTCGGCTCGATGTTCTGATCAACAACGCGGCGCTCGTCGGAACGTCTAACCTCGAAGGTTGGGGCGTACCCTTCGAGCAGCAGTCGATCAAGACGTGGCGCCGAGCGCTCGAAACCAACCTGACCGCGGTCTTTGAGGTGACTCAGGCGTGCGTCGCGCTCTTGCGGAGCTCGAGTCACGCGTCGGTGATCAATATCGCCTCTATATATGGAGTGCTCGGGCCGGACCTGTCCTTGTACGAGGGCACAAATATGGGGAATCCCGCCGCCTACGCTGCGAGCAAAGGCGGACTCATTCAGTTGACACGCTGGCTCGCGACGTCCTTGGCTCCCGACATTCGCGTCAACGCGATCTCGCCGGGCGGAATCGAGCGAGGGCAACCTGCGGCGTTTCAAAAGCGGTACGTCGCGCGGACGCCACTTCGGAGAATGGGGAAAGAGGAAGACATCAAGGGACTGACTGCCTTCCTGGCGAGCGACATGTCTTCGTACGTGACGGGCGAGAACCTACTGCTCGACGGCGGATGGTCGGCTTGGTGAGACCCGAAGCGATCAATCGCCTGCAGAAAGTTGTGCGACATCGCTCCTTGCAGGACAAGGCAATCTCCGGTTGGAATGCGCTGCGATACCGCCTCGTCGAGCCAATGCAGCTGGCATATGCGCGAGTGAGGTTCGCGCACATGTACCGAGACCGTGACGAACAACCGCTGATCTCGATAACGATTCCCACATGGGATCGCGGGCAACTCCTGATCGATCGAACGCTGCCGTCGATCCTCGCGCAGACGTATCAGAATTTTGAGATCATCATTGTCGGTGATCACTGCGTCGACGACACGCCTAGGATCCTGCGTGGCGTGGGAGATCCGCGCGTCACGTTCATCAATCTGCCGAAGCGCACGAAGTACCCGGCGGATCCAAAGCTTCGGTGGTTTGTATCGGGCGTCGGCCCGTCGAACTACGCGCTCGATGTCGCCAAGGGGAAATGGATTTCGTACTTCGATGACGACGATATCATGGCGCCGGATTTCCTCGAGGCCCTGCTGCGGTTCGCTCAGGATGGACGTTTCGAGTTTGTCGCAGGCCTGTACGAGGAGGAGCGCGACGGGGTGAGGTCCGTCCGAGGCCAACCCACGAGCGACTATCCGGAATTTGGGGGACACAGCACGTGGCTCTTTCGATCGTATCTGCGATTCTTCAGGTATAACGTCAATAGCTGGCGCAAATCCTATAACTGCCCTCAGGACATCGATCTGCAGCTCCGAATGCGTGCCGCTGGCGTGCGAATGCAGGCGCTTGATCGAGTTGTCTCATATGTCCGCCCGCGTCCAGGGCTTAACACCGTCGGTCTCGCCGCTCGGCTGACACCGGAACAGAGCGTGCATGACCAGCAAGGCTAATTACATAGTCTCGGTATATCGGAAGAATTGGATTGCCGGGTCCAGGCGGCTCTTTCTGGCCGAGCCGTACGTACGTCATGCTCTCGAAAGGTCTGGGGAGCTCTCTGAATTTGATGAAGTGGCAGTAGCCCCTTACTTCCGAGCCACCAGACAGCAGCTGATAGATGACCATACTTTCGTCGACCGAAAGTACCAGAAGTACATGCCGTTATTAGCGGCACGGCTGAACCAGATCCACAAGACCCGCCACGACGTTTACTTCTGGAAGAAGTGCATGGCGCTCGGCCTGATACGTTACCTCACGTTGTTCTACGATCTCTTTCAGGTGTGTGAGGCCTACTTCGATCCGGAGAAGCACGACTGCCAGGCGCTCGACGAATCGTCTTATCACGTTCCGCGAGACTTCAACGATCAGCGGGAATTCTTCCAGTCAACGGCGTATGGGCAGGAGCAGATATTCAGCATATACCTGCACCTCTTCCACCCGGGAAGGTTCAGTACGGTTCGCGATGAGTTTTCGTGGCCCGTGATCATGTCGAAGCGGCATAGAATTCGAGCTTTCGCACGCAAACTTCGCAACGCGACTCTCGTAAAGGTCCGCGCTAAGGTAGTGTCGTTTCTCGCCAAAGCACGGCAGCCTCGCGTCGGCATTATGCACTCGTTCTTTTCACACCGACACATGGCGGATCTCGTTACGAGTAGTAGGGGCCGCATCCAGTGGATTCCGTTACGCTCACACTTTGATTTTCCGGCCAATCTCGAGAGGGAGAAGCGAAATGTTCTCACACGTCCGGAACAGGACTTTGATCGCTTCGATCGGTTCTTCTTCGCCTCGTTGGCGTGTTGTCTTCCCAGGATGTATGTGGAAGGCTTCGACCAAGTAGCAACGCACTATCAAGAGCATTTCCATGGGTTCGCCAAGCTAGAATATGTCGTCAACGAACCATGGATTGGCGACAGTTACTCCTCGTTCGCTCTCGCGCTACTACGAGAGCAGGGCGTCAAGCACATCTATAACGAGCACAACTTTCTCGCACATCAGTTTCTGCGGAATAACCACCGGTACATTCTCCCGCTGGTCGATCGCTTCGTCACACTCGGGTGGTTTGACGAGTCGATTCCGAATCTGGTCAGAGGTGGCTCCCTACGGGAATGGGTTCTCGATAAGAACTATCGGAAGGAACACAAGATTGTGTTCATAAGCGGTCAGCCGCCCATCAAACCTCCGGAGTTCAGCGCTACCTACGGTGATTTTGGCGCCTTCAATGCCAAGAGCCATCTGGATTTCAACATGCGGTTTTTTCGCACATTAAACACGGCGACGCTTCCCGAAATGGTCTATCGTGGCTACCCGACAGACCGGTTTGTGGTAGCTCACCTCGACCCGCCGATGTTCGCGTACGATCAGGAATATGTGCTGCGGGAGTACATGCCTCAGTTCAAATTGATCGACAACCTGAGTCCATCCGGACAGGTATTGATGCAAAAGGCGCGACTTGTGGTGATCGATTACCTGAGCACCTCCTACATTGAATCGATGCTGGCGGACATCCCGACCGTGTTCTTTTGGAATCGCTCGAACTATCCGCTCGAAGACGCGCATGCCGAGTTCTACGCGTCGCTTATCGTGGCCGGAATCTGTCAGACAGATCCGGAGCAGGCGGCGGCATTTGTCGACGCGATTAAGGACGATCCAGAATCTTGGTGGCGCCGGCAGTCTGTTCAGGATGCCAAGAATGGGTTTTTGGCAAGGAACTTCGGCGACTCCGGCGCGTTGAAGAGCTATTTGCTAGGGTTGTCGTGAGTCGCGCGAAGCGTTCCAGCGTTTCGAGCCAAGACGAGCAAGCCCTGATCGACGAGTTGCGAGACACGTTTCGCGGCCTGCCTAGTCTCGAAGGGCATACGCAAGGTGAAGCGCGGTGGCTGGAGAATAACCGCCGACTTCACGAGTTGTCGCTCACCGCGGACCCTCGAGAGTTCCTGCATTGGGACGTCATCCAGAGGACAATGGTGACGGGAGACGCCGATTTCATTGGAAAGGAGCTCGCCTTCGTGATGGGCGCTCCGAACCGAAGTCGCTGGGAAAGGGCGATCCAAGAGGTGCCATCCGGTGGCCCGTCGGCGTCTCCACTGTACCCCGAAAGCAGCGGCAATCTGATTCACTACGCCTACCATCTGCGGCAGTTCGAAGAGAAAACCCGAACGGAGATCATGAGTTTTGACCTCGTTTTCGAATTTGGTGGTGGTTACGGCGGTATGTGTAGGTTAATCCACAACCTGGGATTCAAGGGAAAATACCTAATCTTCGATTTCCCTCGATTCTCGGCGTTGCAGCGCTACTATCTCCGGAGCACCGGATTGGATGTCACGGCAGCGTCGGCCACGGCGCGGACCGGGATTGTCTGCCTCTCCGACCTTGCGGAGCTCGAGCCGATGCTTTCAGGAGCCGGTCGAAACGCCCTATTCATCGCGACTTGGTCTCTCAGCGAAACGCCGATGGCATTCAGGGCGCGAATCGTTTCCATAATCGCGGAGTTCAAGGCAGTTCTCATTGCCTATCAGGGCCGATTCGAAGGGAACGACAATATCGAGTTCTTTCAACGCTGGATGGGGGATGCGCCGAGCTACCATTGGCACAATCAACAGATCGAGCACATCCCAAATGATTTTTACCGGAATAACTACTACCTGATCGGCAAGCGCTCGGGTTGAGTCGGCGGAATTCTGGTGCGCCCATGCAAGGCGCACGGTTCGCATTGGGCACTGACTACGGGGAAGGATGGATCGAACGAAGCGGCTTTTCATCGCAGGACATAGCGGTATGGTCGGATCGGCACTCGTACGTGCCGTGCGCGCACGAGGGCATGAGAATCTGATCCTCAAGTCTCGGCGCGAGGCCGATCTCACCGATCCAGTCGCTGTGAAACAAGTCTTCGACGCAGAGCAACCCGAAGTCGTCATTCTGGCGGCCGCGCGCGTCGGCGGGATTCAGGCGAACATGGCCGACCCAGTCGGGTTTCTCTACGATAATCTGATGATCCAGAACAATGTCATCCGGGAGTCTCATCTACACGGCGTTGAACAGTTCTGCTTCTTGGGAAGCTCGTGCATCTATCCGCGCGACTGCCCCCAGCCCATGAAAGAGGCGTTTCTTCTCGCGGGCGCGCTTGAGCCCACCAATGAGGGCTATGCTCTGGCAAAGATCGCTGGCTTGAAGCTGGTCGAATACTACCGAAAGCAGCATGGATTCCCCGGCTTCACACTCGTGCCCTGTAATCTGTACGGAACGAATGACAGTTACGACCCGCAGCACTCACACGTGTTGTCGGCGCTGGTGAAAAAGCTGGTCGACGCCGCTGCGAGCGCGGCGCCCAGCGTGGCCGTGTGGGGCTCGGGGCGGGCGCGGCGCGAATTCATGCATGTGGACGATGCGGCTGCGGCTGTCCTCTTTTTCATGGATCAACAGTTCGATGTCCCGTTCGTCAACGTCGGCTGGGGAGACGACGTCTCCATCAAGGAGCTCGCCGAACAAATCTCCGTTCTCGCCGGCTTCGAGGGCGAACTTGTGTGGGACACGACCAAACCTGACGGAATGCCGCGCAAGTGTATGGATGTCTCGAGAATGAAGGATCGTGGTTTCAAGCCTTCAGTCTCCCTGCACGCAGGCATCAAACAAACGATAGCAGAGTATCGCCAGCTCATTCAGCACCGAGCAACAGGTACTCGATGATACCATTGATGAAGCACGCTTTTCTCAACGAGGCGGAGACCAAGAAGCGACTGATCGAATTCATCACGAACAGCGACAAGTTGAGCATGGGTGGCGAGTGCTCTGCTTTCGAGAAGGAGTTTGCCGCGATACAGGGCTGCAAGGACGGAGTGCTCGTCAACAGCGGCGGCAGCGCCAACCTAGCTATGCTGCAGACCCTCAAAAATCTCGGGAGGCTCAAGGACGGAGATAAAATCGGGTTCTCCGCGCTCACGTGGTCCACGAACGTCATGCCCATCATTCAGATGGGCCTGGTCCCGGTGCCAATCGATTGCGACCCAACGACGCTCAACGCGATGTCCGGGCACCTGGAGGCGCGGCTTGAGATGGCCGACGTCCAAGCATTCTTTCTGACGAATGTTTTGGGGTTTGCAGGCGATCTGGGCGCCATTCGACGGATCTGCGCCGAGCGACGTGTGATCCTGCTTGAGGATAACTGCGAGGCGCTCGGCACCGAGCTACCCGAGGGCCGATGTGGGAATTTCGGCGCAATGGCCAGCTTCTCCTTCTTCGTCGCGCACCATATGTCGACTATCGAGGGCGGCATGGTCTGCACTGACAACGAGGAGCTCGGTGAGATGTTGCGCATGGTTCGCGCGAACGGGTGGGATCGGAACCTCACTCACGCGCAGCAGAAAAAATGGCGTCAACGACACGGCATTACGTCGGAGTTCGACGCGCTATACACCTTTTACGACTTGGGCTTCAACATCCGGCCGACGGAGATTACCGGGGTTATCGGGCGCTTTCAGCTTCAATTCCTCCGTGAGACCATCGCCATCCGGCAACAGAACTACCTGACGCTCGAAGCGATTGTGCGAACGAATCCTGACCTAGTCCAGATGAATCACGCCCACCTGAAGCTGCTCTCGAGCTTCGCGTTCCCGGTCGTTTGCAAAAGCCCGCAGATACGGGTGAGATACCTCGAACGCTTCGCCTTGGCGGGAATCGCTACGCGCCCCATGATCGCCGGCAACATGCAAAGGCAGCCATTCTACGCGAAGTACACTGCCGAGCGGTACGAGCTGCCGGGAGCTGACATGTTGCATCACAGCAGTTTCTACTGCGGCAATTACCCCGAACTGACGCTTGCCGACATCGAAACGATGAGCTCCTGCCTGCGGCCGTCATGAACCGGGCACCGCAATGATCGTCTCGCAGCTCATCGGAGGGCTCGGCAATCAACTCTTCCAATATGCTATCGCGCGGCACCTGGCCGAGATTAACCAGACGGATTTGTATTTGGATTTATCTGAGTTCTTGACGTACGACCTGCACAAGTACTCGCTACACCACTTCAACATCACGGCGACAATCGCACCAGCCGATGAAGCTGCACTGCCAGTCGCTCCGGTCAAAGAAAAAAAGTACTACCACTTCGACCCGACCTTCAAAGCTATTGGCGACAACGTGCGCCTAAAGGGTTATTGGCAGACGGAGAAATATTTTCTCGAGATAGCCGAGATCATCAGACGCGAGTTTGAGGTCAAGCACGCACTCGAAGGCAAGAATCGCGAGCTCGCGGACGCAATAGCCGTCTCGAATGCGGTCGGCGTGCATGTCCGGCGCGGTGACTACACGAAGAACTCATACAATGACCAGATTCTCGACAGCCTTGACGTCAGTTACTACACCCGCGCGGTCGAGCTGCTGGCTCAGCGGGAGAGCGACCTATGCTATTTCGTATTCAGCGACGATCCAGTTTGGGTGAAGGACAACCTTCGATTGCCTGGCCCGGTTGTTCACGTCGATCACAACGCCGATGCGAACTACGAAGACCTGCGATTGATGAGTTTGTGCAACCATAACATCATCGCCAACAGCTCGTTCAGCTGGTGGGGGGCCTGGTTGAACCGAAATGAGCACAAACGCGTATTCGCGCCGCGGCAATGGCTGAATTCCAACGCGAGGACCATCGTCGCGAGAGACATTATCCCCGAGTCCTGGACGAAGATTTGACGCGCAAGCTCAGTTGGGGAATCCTCGGGACGGGAAACATCGCCAATGTGTTCGCGAGTGCGGTCCGAGCTTCCACCACGGGCGACGTGGTCGCCGTCGCCAGTCGTAGAGCCGCGTCAGCGGGGGCCTTCGGCGACCAACACGCCATTGCCGCTCGATACGGAGCGTATGAGGACCTGTTGGCTGATCCAGATGTTGATGTCGTCTACGTAGCCCTACCGCATCATTTGCACGCCGAATGGTCGATCAAGGCTGCACGGGCTTCAAAGCACGTTCTCTGTGAGAAGCCGTGCGCGATCAATCATCGAACCGCAGTCGCGGTGATCGACGCAATGCGAAAGCACAAAGTGTTCTACATGGAAGCGTTCATGTACAGGTGCCACAAGCAAACGAAGGCCCTGATCGAGATGCTTCGTGACCGCGTCATCGGCGAAGTTCGACTCATCGACTGCGCGTTTAGCTATCACGCCGACTTGAACCGAGCCGAGATCGCGCAAACGCGGGCACGAGGGGGAGGCGGAATCCTGGACGTCGGTTGTTACCCCGTTTCGATGGCGCGTTTGATCGCGGGTATCGAAACCGGTTCAGATGCCATGCGTCCTATCGACGTCCAAGGGATGGCCCACATCGGTGATGAAAGCCAGTTGGATGAGTGGGCGGTCGCGACCCTGAAGTTCAAGGGTGGAATTCTGGCGCAGGTCTCGACGGGAATCAGGGTGGAGCACAGAAACGACTTGCGAGTATTCGGCTCGAAGGGTTCAATTCATGTTCCCTCGCCCTGGGTTCCGGGAGGCCGAGAGGCCGGAGTCACCGCGATTTTCTTGAAGAAGAAGGGCAACAGCGAGATCACGGAGCTCAAGGTCGAGACGTCCACCGGGCTCTATGTTCAGGAAGCCGATACCGTCGCGGAAAACATCGATCGCAAAGAAGCGCGAGAAATGACCTGGCAGGACACGTTGGCGAACATGGAAACCCTGGATCGCTGGAGAATGGCCGTCGGTGCGAACTATGTTGCCGATAGCTACGGCGCGCGCTGAGCAGGCTGCGCGGGCGGAGCCCGTCGACGCCAGACATAAACCGACGAGAATGCAACCAGCCAAACAATGATGTCGACGCTACAGGATGCGCGCTCCTCGAAGCCCGCTGAAGCCACCAAGCACGAGGCCGAGGGCGCGGTCCTCTGGATAACCGGGTTTTCCGGCGCCGGCAAAACAACTGTCGGACGCAAGGTCAAGGCATTACTTCACGAAACCGGCGTCAGGGCGGTGTTCCTCGACGGAGACGACTTGCGTGGAATCTTCGCCGGGAAATGGGGTTACGAACGGTTGGACCGTATCGAGCTGGCGCACGCCTATTTCAGGCTGTGCAACATGTTGTCAGCTCAAGGCGTCACGGTCGTGCTCTCCGCCGTTGCGATGTACGAGGAGGTGTACACGTGGGTACGCACCAATGTCGATCGGGCACTGCAGATCTATCTGAAGGTCCCGGAATCGGAACGTCGACATCGCGACAAAGCCACAAAAAACATCTACGGCGCCATGGGGGACATTTCCTCTTTGTACGACGAGCCAACTGCCCCCGATGTCGTCATTGAAAACTACGACGCCATTTCACCCGATGTCGCGGCGCGATTGATCGTCGACGCCTATAGGTCGAAGGGCCAGGCGCTCTCGGACAAAGGACGGGCGGCGCACTGGAACGAGTATTACGGGGGCACGGGTCTCGTCTTCGAGCCATCCAACTTCGCCGTGTCCGTCTCGAAGGCCATCGCCGGTTCGGTGAATCTGGTTGAGGTGGGGTGCGGGAACGGCCGCGATTCGATCTATTTCGCGACACTGGGCAGCGACGTCACGGGGCTCGACGTCTCGAGCGCCGCGATCGACCTGTGCCGGGCCACGCACTTCCATCCCAAGATCCGATTTCTCAACTGCGCGCTCCCCGATCTCGGGTCGGAACGCGATGGCTCGTTTGACATCGTCTATAGCCGCTTTGTGCTTCACGCGATGACGGAAAAAGAGGAAGTAGACAGCCTCGATGCCGCCTACCGCTTGCTGCGGCCGCATGGCCGCATGTTCATCGAGTGCCGGTCGATCAACGACCCGCTGGCCCGCAAGGGCGAAGTCATAAGCCTCACGGAACGGATCCACGGTCACTACCGTCGATTCATCGTCGTGGATGATTTGTTGAAGCGTCTAAAGGATGCCGGCTTTACGGTGGATAGTGCCGAAGAGTCCAATAATGTTGCCGTGCTCGGCAACGACAATCCGGTCGTCATTCGGGTGCGCGCAACTAGGATGGATCAATTCGGTAGTCGCGGCAGTCCGTTCTAAGCGTGCGCATCCGAGAAGGCATCGAGGAGCTTCGGACGATTTGCCAAGCCGGATCCCATGGCCCAGGCGGACAGCCGTGGGGGTTTCTTCAAATAAGAAGGATTTCCATCTATCTCACGTGGGTGCTGTTGCACCTTCCCTTTAGTCCAAACCTGATCACGCTGTTAGGAATTGCGACGGGATTGTTGTCCAGCGTGCTGCTTGGACTCGGCCATCTCATCGCGGGCATCGTTGCCCTGCAATCGTCAATTCTATTGGATTTCTGCGACGGCGAGGTTAGCCGGTATCGAAAGCAGCAGAGCAAGGAGGGATCGTATCTGGACAGAGTATATCATTTCTCCGTACACCCCAGCATTTTCGCGGGCGTCACGGTCGCAGCCTACAGAGCCCGGCCCTCGCTCTGGGTTGTCGTCGTTGGGTTCGTCTGCACGATTTCAGTGTTCGTCTACGTGATGGTCATGGCATACGCGAACGAGCTGGCCGTCTGGAAACACTCGAGAAAACTCGTCGATAGGCTCAACGCAGCGCTGGACGCGGATCCGGCGCAACGGTCGGTTCTGACCGAGATGCTAACACCCCGACCGCTGCAAACCACTTCGACGATCTCCGACGACGCGTTGCACAACAACATCAAGCAGTCAGGGTTTGCCCGCCGCGTCTCGGAGATGGCCGCTTTCTGGGATTTTCCATACATATTTTGGGTGGTCACGGTGGGCGCCGTCAGTCAAGTCTTTGTTCCGTTGGTGACAGTCGGCACCTTCGCGTTGACACCACTCGAGATGGTCCTGCTGTTCTACGCCATGACATATCCTTGTTGGATCGCGCTCTTCCTGTTCTACGTCCTCGCCACACAGTCAACCGAGAGAGGCTATCTCGGTTTTGCCGATGATCTATCGCTGCTGCTATCGAGAACATCGCGAACGACGACCGATGAATCCGGTGGTTGAACGGCTATCGGCGAAGAAGCCGCTGCAATGCGCGTGTCGTGTCCCGCTCAGTGGGTTCTGGGAGGGGGGCGCGAACTCTCGCCACGGGGCACATTGAAATAACTGAAGACACTTCACGACATGCAGCTGCATAAAAACCCAGCAAGCATCTCACACACCTGAGACATCACTCGAATTTCAACTGAACTCGGGGCAACCCGAAGAGGGATGCATAATGACACAACTAATAATTTTACAGCAAGTGGGTGTATTCACTCTTATCAGGAGATGGTTGGTAACTAAGGCGGGGCGGTTCATTTATAAGTTATATAGTCATTATTATCTCACAAACGTTCATGGTTATGAGTTTCATGAAAATAGAATGAATGAGGCAGCAATAAGGAATGCTGATCTGTATGTCAATGAAGGCGCAATATTTTTTTACAAAAAGGAGATGCTGAATAACGACATAAGTAAACTGTCCCAGTTTTATCCTTATGCCAAAATTGACGAAGGTGGAGAAACGGGCCTCAGAATATGCAATGTGGGTTGTTTTTATGCTGGTGCGGATGCCTTTTTTCTAAAACGGCATCCAGGAGCTGTAGTGTATGGGTTGGATTTTGGAAAGATCTTCGAAATCAATAGTGACCTGCATTGTCCCGATTTGAAGTTGTTTGCAGGCTACCCTTTGGACATCCTTGAAAAGTTTTCTCAAGAGAAAGATTTTGTAAAGTTTGACTATACATTGTTCATCCGTACTGCAACAAAAATCAATATCGAACAGCTTCTATCGTATATGGACGTACTGAGTAAGCTGTCAAAAAATATCTGCTTCTTAGAGGTAGCCAAACTTTCGACCTCACACCTAAGACGTGTGGATATCAATAACATTGATATGATGAATCCGATGAAGTTGTATGGGGGAATGTATCTGCACAATTATCCAAAACTCTTAGAAAGACATGGCTACAAGATCGTGACTAGTGAGATTCTACCAGCGAGCACTTTTCCTAAACAAAGCCTAACCCCAGATCATGATTTTGTATACATACATGGAAGACAATAATGGAAAGCCAATCCTGGGATTGCCCCTACATCTTTTGGGTGATCGCGGTGGGCATCCTCATTCAACTCGTTTGTTCCGTTGGTGACAATCGGCACCGTCGCACTCACAACTCGAGACGGTCCTCCTGTTCTACGCCCTGACATATCCCTGTTGGATTGCGCTCTTCGTCTTCTACGTCCTCGCCACACGGTCAACCGAGAGAGGCTACCCCGTTTTTGCCGATGATCTATCGTTGCTGCTGTCGAGAACATCGAGAACGACGACCGACGAGTTTGGTAGCTGAATGAATGACCAGGACTACAAAGGATTCTACGATGGGCGCAGGAGCGAGACTTACGCGCACGACTATAAGACCATCGTCGCCGAGGACCACGCATACTATTCAGCTGTGACGGCATTCATCGATCGGTTCGGCCTCGAGAAGAAGCGCTGTCTCGAAATCGGGTCGTCGGGCGGATATTTCCAGGACCTGGTAGAGGACTACTGGGGGACCGACATCGCGGATAGTCTGGCGCAGTACTACCACAAGCCGTATCGCGTAGCATCGTCGGGAAAGTATCCCTTT
This sequence comes from uncultured Syntrophobacteraceae bacterium, assembly GCA_964404195.1. Taxonomy (GTDB): domain Bacteria; phylum Desulfobacterota; class Binatia; order UBA9968; family UBA9968; genus JAJPJQ01. The sequence goes on along the minus strand of CAYOJC010000013.1, from coordinate 54,563 downwards.
GACGACGCCATGTTCGATGCGATCTGGACCATCACGGTGTACGAGCACATCCCTGAGCTGCAGCAGGCATTGACCGAGATTCGGCGTCTGCTCAAGCCGGGGGGGCTCGTCTTCTTCGCTCCGGCGTGGCAATGCCGTTCTTGGGCTGCCGAAGGCTACGAGGTGCGTCCATACGGCGATTTTGGGATGCGGGGCAAGATCATCAAGGCGCTGATTCCGATTCGCGACAGCGTGATCTGGCGATCCGCTTTCATCTTCCCGAACCGACTCGTGCGCCTCGCGCGGTTTCTGATGGGCTATAAATATACCACGATCCGCTACAAGAAGATCGTGCCGAATTACGAAACGTATTGGACGAGTGACTCGGATGCGTGCAACCACATCGACCCACACGATGCCATCCTCTGGTTCTTGAGCTCTGGATTCGAGTGTCTCTCTCATCCGAGCACTCTGTCAGCATTTGTCGTCCGGAACGGAGTTCTGATCTTCAAGAAAACAACATGAGAATCGCGACGAATTTGTGTGCCGCGTCGGCAGGTGGAGATTCGTCGACGACGGTTGCCACGCCGAGAAGGGAGCCATCAGCTCGATGAAGACTGAGAGTCCAAGCGTCTACGTCATCATCCTTCACTGGAAAACGTATGACGCAACGCGTTCCTGCTTGCTGGCGCTGAGCAAGGCGACGTATCCCAACATCCATGCCGTTGTCATCGACAATAATTCGGGTGACAGCTCGGTCGAGAAGGTCAAAGCAGAGTTCTCGGCTCCGCTCTACCTTTCCAACGAGAGCAATCTCGGTTTTAGTCGTGGGTGCAACACCGGGTTGCGGGAGGCATATCGTCGGGGGGCCGACTACGTCCTCTTGCTCAATAGCGACATGCAAGTCGAGCCGGGTTTCCTCGAACCAGCTGTGGCGGCCGCCGAGCAGGGTGTCGGAGTGGGTGCCGTCACCGGGAAGATCATGTGCACGGAAACGCCCGACATCTTCTGGCATGCCGGGGGGCACATCGACCCCTTCCGAGTGCAGGGCGTGGCGCGAGGCAAAGGAGTCGCCGACCACGGCCAGTACGATCAGGTCGAAGAAACCGGCTGGGCATCCGGTGCCATGTCCCTGATTCCGCGATCGACGCTGGACCGGGTGGGCTTTCTGCCGGAACAGTATTTCTTTGGGCAAGAGGAATGGGATTACTCCACGGCGATTCTGCGCGCCGGCCTCAAGATTCTTTACGTTCCGGCCTTCAAGGCATATCACCACATCGGCGCCAGCTACCGCGCCAACCACCCCGTGCTTAACACCTACGGCGGCTATCTCAACAAGATGATCTACGCCGAGAAATACATGCCGAGCTGGAAATGGAAGCTCTGGCGACAGGCGTTTCGGCTTTACTTGAAGCTCAAGTGGCCCAAGTTGGCGCGCGAGGGATGCCAAACTGAAGAGGACTATCGGGTCAGCCTGCGCGCCGGCTTCATGGCCTTCGAGGACCACAAGCGTGTGAAGAAGGTTGGACTCGCGGAACTGCAAGATGCCGCGCGGCGTTTGGGCTCGACGGCAACGTGGGGCGATTCGTGGCAACCACGATGAAGGCGTGACCGGCTGCCGGCAAATTCCCCTGGTCATCGATCTCGACCCACGCTGACGCCTGGCAACACGCTCGGTCTTAGCGCCGAATGAGAGGCATTTGCTTTTTGGGCTTAAAGCGATCCGCGTGCACCAGGGGTCGAAGAATCTGCTCAGTTTCGCTCCGGCGGTGCTCGCGCACGGCGCCAAGCTCATCCAGAATCTATTCAGCGCGGTCGCGTTCGTTTACTTCAGGTAATCTCGCGTCGCCGACATACTTGCTCAACATGAGCACTCGTCACAAGGACGGCGCAGTTGGCAAGCGATGATCTCAAGCCCACTCGCGAGTCGCACGACACGGTGATCACACGACCGGTCGGCGGCGCCATCGCCCAAACCGACGCTGGCCCGGCAGGCGCTGTGCGGCGCAATATCTCTCTTCCTTCCTGGGGCCGGTCACGGAGCCAACAAGGCACCTTGCTCCTTCTTTTCGCGGTGACCTCGCTTCTCGGCCTGATCATTCCGGGACTTTTTCTTTTCAGCATCCCGGGAAAGATGTCAACCAATGTTGTGCTAACGCTCGGTATTGTTGCGTGGGCAACCTTGCGTTTGGTATACACCGCGTCGAAGGGGCAACGCCGTCTAGCACTGATGTGTTCTTATGTGTTCGTGTACGTGTTCCTTGGCGTGCAGCCGACGCTGTCCGTTTGGACACAGACCTACCCGCTTCAGCCGTCCTTGACCGATGACCAGACGGCTTTCACCGTCTGCCTCGTAGTCCTTGGAATCGCGGCTTTCGAAGTCGGCTACGCGATGAGAACCCGTTCCGCCTCGAGAAAAAGCGGGCCTCACACGGACAGCGGCATTCCTTCGATTCAACCGCGTCCGGTCACATTGTTCATGCTTTGGCTCGGGATGGTCGCGGCGGTCGGGCTGGCCGTTCTCGCAATGCTACACTACGGCCCGACCATCTTCCTCGGCGTTCGGGGAGGCGGCTTTGCTTTCGCTGCCGTCGAAGGCGCGGCCATGTCACAATCCGAGTGGCTTTTGGTCATTTACGGTCTGCGCGTCCTCCTCGCCGCGCTGCTGTTCATATCGGTGTATCTGTGGAAAATGCGGAAGCACCATGACTGGCCAGGACATTCGATTTGGCGACTCCGCGCGACGCTGGTCGTTCTTGCGCTTGTGAACCTCGTCGTGTCGAATCCGCTCAGCGCCGCCCGGCTCTGGTCGGGAAGCGTCCTGCTTACCGTTCTATTCATTGTATTGCCGTGGAAGGGTGCTCGGTCGTTCCTTGTCTGGTCGACAGTCGCCAGCCTGAGCCTCCTGCTGTTGTTCGCCGGCATCGACCCGCGCCGAATCCTCGCTGCCCCGCTTCTACGGGGCGAAGAAGTGAGCGTGCTGAGCACGGTGAAGGTGATCAGCGAATCCGTGCAAGGACTCCAGACCGATGCCAACTTCGATGCCTTCCAGATGGTCGCCTTGACCCGCAGCTATGCTGATCAAGTCGGCTACAGTTTCGGAAGACAAATGCTACTGCCCGCATTTTTCTGGGTACCGCGGGCGATCTGGCCGGGTAAGCCGTCGGGGACAGGGGACGCCGTCGCCGAGTCACGCGGTTTTGACAGCCTCAACGTCAGCGCCCCGCTGTGGGCTGAAGGTTATCTGAACCTTGGAGTGCTCGGCCTGGCCCTGTTCCTAGGCATCTTCGGCCGCCTTTCTCGAATGAGCGATGACTTCCTGGTGCGGACGTCCCGAAAAGCGGGCCCGATATTCCCTACGATCGTGAGCTCCTTCTTCGCCGCCAACACATTCATCTTGTTGCGTGGCGATTTGACGACGGGCACGATGTACCTACAAATGGTCATCGGATTCACGTTCGTGATCATCTTGCTGATCAAACGCCACGCCCGAGACTCTGCCCCAGCGTTCTCGCAACGCGGTAGCCATTCCAAGCGACTTGCCCCGACTCCCGGCCAGTTCTAGCCAAGTCCTTCAGGGACCATGAAGAGATACATTTTCTTGACCGACGTGCCCGCGCCATACAGGATCTCCTTCTATAACGAGATGTATAAAGGCGGGTTCGAATTCGAAGTCTACTACATGAGAACCACGGTCGTAGAACGAAGCTGGCAGTTCGATGTGAAAGACATGGCGCATCCCTATTACATCGACCGTGGCTTCTACAGGATGATCGGGCGCTTTCACGTGCACTTCAATCCGCGCCTCATTGCCAAACTCGTGAAGGCAAGGGGCGCAGACATCATCATCGGCGCCAACTGGAATGACCTGGACGTTCTCATCCTGGTGATACTCAAGCGGCTCCGCCTGCTCAAGGCTCGATTCCATTTCTGGTCCGAAGCGAACTATCTCACTATCGGCGCGGCCAAGGACAATGCGATCAAACGAGCGCTCCGCAAGTTCGTCTATAACGCTGCGCCAGGCGTGCAGCTCAGCTCGGGCAGGATGACGGAGCTCACCTTCGAGAAATGGGGCATGAAGGGCCAGACTTTCATTCCATTGCCTAACACGATCGAAGAGGAGAAGTTCGTCATTTCGGACGAAGAGGTCGGCGCGCGGTGCGCGCCTGGGTTGCCAGTGTTCCTCATGCCGGTGCGGCTCCTGGAGAACGTGAAGGGAATAGTCAACTTCCTTCAGGCGATCGGCGACGAAAACATTCGCAAAGGAACGTTCCTGATCGCCGGTGACGGCCCGGATAAGGGAATGGTCGAAGCGTTCATTCGTTCGCGCCAACTCGAAGCACACGTGCGCCTGCTTGGGTTCCGCAATACCGAGGAAATGGTGTCATTGTACAAGAAGGCGAATGTGTTCGTGCTCCCGTCCTTCTCGGATCCTAGTCCGCTCTCTGTGATCGAGGCGCTCAAGATGAGACTCCCCGTCCTGGTCTCGGACCGGTGCGGAAATCACTTCGAGGCCGTGGTGGATGGGGGAAACGGGTATGTCTTCAATCCGCTCGATCCACAGAGTGTGCGACGGGCGTTCGAAACGCTGATGCAGCGCTCAGACGAGTGGGGGAGCATGGGAGAGTTGAGCCGAGTGCGGTATTCTCGAGTATTCTCCCGGCAACTCGTCATCGACAACTTCGTCGATGGCCTGCGGAAGGTCACGCGCGACCCGGTCACGGGCTGATCCACTCCTCGCGCGATCTCGCTGATTCTCTCTAATCGATATAACACAACCAATGTGCGCCATACTTGGACATGCCTCCGGGTGCCCAATCTCGGATCGCGATGCGCTGTCACGGGGGGTCGTCTGCGTCACGCATCGCGGACCCGACGACGGGGGCGTGTGGTGGTCCGCCGACTACCGAGTTGGCCTCGCGCACCGGCGGCTGGCGATCATCGATCTGACCGCCTCCGGCCACCAGCCGATGCTGGATGGTAGCGGTGACATTGCTATCGTCTTCAACGGAGAGATCTACAACTATCGGGACCTTCGCGCGCAACTGGCGAAGAAGGGTCACCATTTCCGAACCGCCTCAGATACCGAGGTCATTCTCGCCGCGTACCGGGAATGGGACGTTGATTGCCTTGGTCACCTCAACGGCATGTTCGCGCTCGCGATCTTCGACGGGACCCGTCAGCGACTGTTCATGGCGCGCGACCGGGCCGGTGAGAAACCCCTCTTCTACCGGCTCGATGAGCGCGGTCTGCGATTCGCGTCGGAGCTCAAGGCGCTGATGGCGAATCTGGACTTCCCGCGTGCCATCGATCGTGACGCGCTCGATTGCTACCTTGCGATGGGCTATGTCCCGGGCGATCGATGCATCCTGCGTGGCGTCAGAAAATTGCCGGCTGCCCACGCCATGTGGTTCGATCTCGACAGCCGAACCTCGAAGGTCTGGCGTTACTGGGAGCCGCCGAAATTCGCCGGTGCCGAGCCGGATGGCTCGAGCACGGAGCGACTGCTCGTCGACCTGGAGCCGCTTCTCGAGGACGCCGTTCGTCGAGAGCTAGTCGCCGACGTTCCGGTCGGTGTTCTCCTGAGCGGGGGTGTCGACTCCAGCCTGATCACCGCGATGGCGGTCCGCGCCGCGCCGCGCGTGAAGACGTTCACAGTGCGTTTTCCAGGGTTCGGCATGTACGACGAAACCGCGCACGCGCGACTCATTGCTCGGCATTTCGGCACGGAACATCTGGAGCTCGACTCTGGCGAGGCATCGGTCGATCTGCTTCCCATCTTGGCCCGACAGTTCGACGAACCGATCGTCGATTCGTCGATGATTCCAACATACCTCGTAAGCCGATTGGTGCGGGAGCACTGCACGGTCGCGTTAGGAGGCGACGGCGGAGACGAGCTGTTCGGCGGCTACGACCACTATCGCCGGCTCCTGTGGCTTCAACAGAAATCGAAGGTGATCCCACTCGTGATTCGGCGCTCGATTGCCGGCGCCGTCGTGCGCGCGCTTCCTGTCGGCGTTCGCGGGCGCAATTGGGTTCACGCTCTCGGAGCGGATTTCGACCGTGATGTTCCGCCGGTCGACGCAGTGTTTGATGCGGAGGCTAGGCGCCGACTCATGTCGGCGCACGGGTGGTCGGCGACCGCCGAGGGCATTCGGAAGGCACGCATTCCGCGCGATGGAGATCTCATCCAGCGCGCGACACGAATGGATTTCGAGAACTACCTCGCCGAAGACATTCTGGTCAAGGTCGACCGAGCAAGTATGTTGAACTCACTCGAAGTCCGAGCGCCGTTCCTCGACCATCGCGTGATCGAGTTTGCTTTTGGGCGTGTACCCTCCAACCAAAAGGCGACTTCAACGTCCCTAAAGACCCTCTTGAAGAAGCTGTGTGAGCGGATTCTGCCGCCGGAATTCGATCAGCGCCGAAAGCAGGGATTCAGCATTCCGCTCGCGCACTGGCTTCAAGGAGGGCCATGGGCAGACCTCTTCCGGGAGGTGTTGCTTGACTCGCCGGACGCGGTATTCGACCGGGCGACGGTACGTCGGCTAATCGATGGACAGTTTAGGGGCCGGAACAACAGCGAGCGGCTCTTTGCGCTCGCGCTCTTCGAGCTGTGGCGCAGAGAGTATAATGCGACGCTCTGAACCGACCGGCCGGGCGACGATCTGGCCGAGGAACCGATGAACACAACGGTTCAGGCAGTTTATAGCGCGTGGGCATAACGATCGGGATCGACGCGTCCCGCAACCGCTCTGGGGGAGCGAAAGTACACCTCGTCGGCATCCTCAGTGGCGCAGATCCGCGCGACCATGGGATCGACAAAGTGCACGTCTGGTCATTCGACTCCCTGTTGAGCGAATTGCCCGATGCCGACTGGCTCGTGAAGCACAGCCCGGAGGCCCTTCGAGGGCCGCTCTTGCTGCAAGCCTGGTGGCAGCGGCGTCGGTTGCCGGTGGAAGCGCAGGCGCATGGAGTCGATATCCTGCTGAACACCGACGCGGGGACTGTTTGTCGATTCAGGCCGTCGGTCGTCATGAGTCGCGACATGTTGTCCTACGAGCCGGGCGAGATGCGTCGCTATCGCTTCTCCAAGATGTGGGTGCGGCTCCTTGCGCTCCGGTACGTCCAGGCGTGGTCGATGAAAGGCGCGGAGGGCGTGATCTTCCTCACCGAGCATGCGGCGCGAGTGATTCAACAGTTGACCGGGCGGCTGCGGCGTACCACCATCATTTCTCACGGTGTCAGTCCAGCGTTTCGGAAGCGGGTGCAACGCCGATGGCCGGAAGACCCCTCTCGTCCGATCCGCTGTCTATACGTCTCGCAAGTCGACCTGTACAAACATCAATGGGTTGTGGTCCAGGCCATTGCGGCCCTTCGGCGGCGCGGACACAACATCACTCTGGTGCTTGCCGGTGGCGGAGCAGGACGGTCCCAACGGCTCCTCAAGGACGAGCTCGCTCGCAGCGACCCAAACGGGGAGTTCGTCACGGTGATCGGATTCGTACCGCCAGCGAGCCTGCCGGCACTTCTTTCAGAGGCCGACGTTTTTGTTTTTGCGTCAAGCTGCGAGAACATGCCTAATACGCTCGTCGAAGGTATGGCGGGGGGGTTCCCGATCGCGTGCTCAAACCGCGGGCCGATGCCTGAGGTTCTCGGGAACGGAGGGGTTTATTTCGATCCCGAGAACGCGGTCTCGATCGCCGACGCGATCCAGCGGCTCGTCGAGAATCGGGAGCTTCGGTCCTCGATGGCGGCCCGTGCCGCCGCCCTTTCGGAGGCCTATTCGTGGGAGCGTTGTGCGGCCGAGACCTGGAGATTCACGAGAGAAACCCACCTCGCAAATGCGCACCTCGCGGAACGGATACCTGACTCCACCAAGCGGCGCCACTCGAACCCATGAAGATCCTTGTCACGGGCGCCGCCGGATTCATCGGCTTCCACACAGCTACTCGGCTCCTCGCACGGGGCGACACCGTGGTGGGGCTTGACAACCTGAATGCGTACTACGATGTGTCGCTCAAAGAAGCGCGTCTCGCGCAGCTCCAGAAGAAGCCGGGATTCAGCTTCGCGCGGTTGGATCTCTCGGATCGACAGGCCATCGCGGCACTCTTTCAGCGCGAGCGCTTCGAGCGCGTGATCCACCTTGCGGCGCAGGCCGGCGTTCGCTACTCGATGACGAACCCGTTCGCATACATCGACAGCAATCTCGTCGGTTTTACCGGAATCCTCGAAGGTTGCCGGCACACCGAAGTCCAACATCTGGTGTTCGCATCGTCCTCGAGCGTGTTCGGCGCGAACCTGGCAATTCCATTCTCAGTCCACGACAACGTCGATCATCCGCTGAGCTTGTACGCGGCGACCAAGAAGGCGAATGAGTTGATGGCGCATGCGTATAGCAACCTCTACCGACTGCCCACCACAGGCCTTCGCTTCTTTACGGTTTACGGTCCGTGGGGACGGCCAGACATGGCGATATTCCTGTTCACACGGGCTATTCTCTCCGGGGCGCCGATCGACGTGTTCAACCACGGAAACATGCAACGCGACTTTACTTACATTGACGACATTGTGGAAGGTGTAGTTCGGATCTGTGATGTCGTGGCGACACCGAATACCGACTGGTCCGGAAAGAATCCTGACCCCGCAACAAGCCTCGCGCCATACCGGATCTACAACATCGGCAACAACCGGCCTGTACAACTAGCGCATCTTATCGAAGTGCTCGAGGAGTGCCTTGGCAGGGAGGCGATTCGAAATCTCCTTCCAATGCAGCCAGGTGATGTGCCGGCGAGCGCGGCGAACGTCGACGACTTGGCCCGCGACGTCGACTTCAGGCCGGACACGCCCATCGAGATCGGCGTCAGGCGGTTCGTTGATTGGTATCGGGACTATTACAGGGTGTGATCCTCAATTCCGCCATGCTGACGTGCCCGGCGGCATCACACGACCACGGCGACACACCTGCCCAACGAACGCCTAATTGAGGAACAACAACGGAGCTGCATGCACCAATATCTTCTCGACATCTTACGCTGTCCAAGGTCCGGCCAAACGCTGCAACTCGAGTCGCCGGAGTACGAGGGCGATCGCATCAAGGCCGGAACACTCATTTCGAGCGACGGGCTGGAGCGCTATCCGATCCGCGATTTCATCCCGCGATTCGTACCGCAATCGAACTACGCCGACAGTTTCGGGATGCAGTGGAACATGTTTCGTCAAACCCAGCTCGACAGTTTTTCCGGCCACCCCATCTCGGCCGAGCGCTTTTGGCGGACGACGGGATGGTCTCCGGAGCAGCTTCGCGGCAAGTGGGTGCTCGACTGCGGCTGTGGCGCCGGCCGCTTTGCGGAGGTGGCGTTGTCCGTAGGGGCGAAGGTCGTTGCCCTGGATTACTCTAGCGCAGCTGATGCCTGCTACTCGAACCTCCGACACAATGAAAACCTCCATGTCGTGCAAGGTGACATCTACGCGCTCCCATTGGCCCCCCACTCGTTCCAGTTCGTGTACTCCCTTGGAGTGCTGCAGCACACGCCAGAGGTAAAGAAGGCCTTCTCGGCGCTTCCGCCTATGGTCGAGCCGGGCGGCGACCTTTGCGCCGACTTCTACGAGATGACGTGGAAGCATCGGCTGTTGCCCCGACACTACCTTCGGCCGTTTACCAAGCGAATGGACCAACGCCGCCTCTTTGCCCTTTGCCAAAGATGGGTGCCACGTCTGTTGCATGTTTCGCAAGCACTCAATCGGGTCTCGGGCATCGGACCTCTGCTCGTCCGGGCAGTGCCCGTTGCCGACTACACTGGGATGTATCCGCTCGAGGAGACGCAGCTGAAGGAGTGGGCATTACTCGACACGTTCGACTGGCTGGCGCCCACGTACGACCAACCACAGCGCCGCGATGACGTGAGCCGCTGGATAGCCGCTAGTGGATTTGCGCGTATCGAGGTTCTGAAGGCGGGATTCATGATCGTTCGGGGAATCGGCAAGGAATGATGATGCGTGTAGCACGCGGTAGCTGGCTTGGCTGACCGCCGGATTCTCTTGTTCGGGACGACCGGCCAGCTTGGTCACGAGCTCCCTCGGGCCTTGGCCCGTTTCGGTCAGGTGATTGCCCTGAACCGAGCGGCTGCGGATCTCGCGCGTCCAGAATCACTGCGCAGCGTGGTACGTGAGCACCGCCCGCTCGTAGTCATTAATGCCGCGGCTTACACGGCGGTCGACAGGGCTGAAAGTGAACCCGACCTTGCCAACACTGTCAACGCCGAGGCTCCACGCGTGTTAGCTGAAGAGGCGCAGGACCTTGAAGCTTGCATGGTTCATTACTCCACAGACTATGTGTTCGACGGTCGGAAGGAATCCCCAAATAACGAGAATGACTTACCGAACCCGCTGTCCGCATACGGTCGAAGCAAACTCGCCGGCGAGCACGCGGTAGCCGCAGCATGTCATCGTCACCTGATTTTTCGAACGTGCTGGTTGTTCGGCATCCATGGCAATAATTTCCTGAAAACCATTCTCCGGCTGGCGGCCGAGCGTGACACGCTGCGCGTAGTGGCTGACCAGCATGGCACACCCACATCTGCCGGAACAGTGGCGGCCGTCACTGCCGAGGTGCTAGGTTCGCAGCTCGCGGCCTCGCCTACGGATCCCCGTTGGGGCGTCTATCATCTCGCCGCGCATGGCGAGACTACCTGGCACGCGTACGCGCAATACATAGTCGAACAGGCGAGGAGATCGGGCATGGCGCTAAAGGCGACAACCGACACCGTTGTTCCAATCACGTCAGCTGAGTATCCCGCACCCGCTCCCCGCCCCGTGAACTCACGGCTCGACACAGCGAAGTTGCGTTCCAGGTTCGGAGTCCAGTTGCCCGACTGGGAGCTTGGGGTTGGGCAAGTTATACAGCAGTTACATCCACACTAGCACAATGACTTCTACGAATCGGCACGGAATCATTCTCGCCGGCGGCGCAGGAACGCGTCTGTATCCGGTAACACAAGCCGTCTCCAAGCAGTTGATGCCCGTGTATGACAAGCCGATGATCTACTTCCCGCTGTCGACCCTAATGCTGAGTGGGATTAAGGATGTGCTGATAATCTCAACTCCCCATGACACGCCGCGATTTGCGGAGCTTTTAGGCGACGGTAGCCAATGGGGGATGAACATACAGTATGCACTCCAGCCGAAGCCGGATGGTTTGGCGCAGGCCTTCTTGATTGGGCGCGAGTTTGTGGGGAAGGCTGCCAGCGCGCTTGTGCTCGGTGACAACATTTTTTACGGCCACGATTTTGTGAAAACCCTAACCCGTGCAGATGCTCGAACCCAGGGTGCTACTGTCTTCGCGTATCACGTTCACGATCCAGAGCGCTATGGCGTGGTTCAATTCGATGATCTCCAGCAAGCGATCAGCATTGAAGAAAAGCCTCAAGTGCCCAAATCCAATTATGCGGTAACTGGCCTTTACTTCTACGATTCTCAGGTTTGCGATATTGCAGCCAGCATTAAGCCCTCAGCCCGGGGCGAATTGGAGATCACCGATGTGAATCGAGCCTACTTAGGTCGTGGCCAATTAAATGTTGAAACTTTGGGTCGAGGGTATGCGTGGCTCGATACGGGGACACACGATAGTCTGCTTGAGGCCGCCAGTTTTATTGCCACCCTGCAGAAGCGCCAAGGCCTAATGGTCGCGTGTCCAGAGGAAATCGCCCTCTCTCAGGGATGGATAAGTGATGCGGAAGTTGAGGCACTTGCGCGTCCCCTCGCGAAGAATGAATACGGACGATATTTGCTCAGCTTGATCAAGTAAGGCGACCTGACATATGCCTCTGAACATGATTCCGACTCCGTTGTCCGGGGTCGCAATACTAGAACCGACAGTGTTCACTGACGAGCGTGGATTCTTCTACGAGAGCTTCAGCGTAAGAGATTTCAACAGGACGACGGGCCTGGAACGGAACTTCGTTCAGGACAATCACAGTTGTTCTGCAAAAGGTGTATTACGCGGATTGCATTACCAAATCCAGCACCCACAAGGGAAACTTGTTCGCGTCGTAAAGGGTGAAGTGTTCGATGTGGCAGTGGATCTTCGCCGCAGCTCACAAAACTTTGGTCGGCATGTGGCTGTTACTCTCTCTGCCGCGAACAGACGTCAGCTTTGGATTCCGGAAGGTTTCGCACACGGGTTTCTGGCCGTTAGTGAAGCGGCGGAAGTCCTCTACAAAACCACGGACTATTGGTTCCCAGAGTACGAACGCACTCTATTTTGGAATGACCCAGCCCTTGGTATTGAGTGGCCGACCACGAGCTCGCCTCAGTTGACGAAGAACGACTCCGAGGCGCGACTGTTTGAAGACGCGGAAGTATTCGGGTAATGCATTGCCGGTACCTGATCATTCGAACTGTTACGGCATGAGGATCTATGCCATATGTACAAACTGTATCATGGATACCACCGATGCGAACATCACGTTCGACGAGCGTGGCTGGTGCGACTACTGCAACAACTATTACAAGAACATCCTTCCGAACTGGCATTCCGATGAGTACGGCCAGAAGCTCATCGCGCGACAGGTTGACGAGATAAAGACGCAGGGGAAGGGAAGGGATCACGATTGCGTGATCGGAATCAGTGGCGGAGTCGACAGCTCCTACGTCACGTATCTCGCCAAAGAGGTATTCGGTCTGCGTCCGCTGCTTTTGCACGTCGATGCCGGCTGGAACTCCCAGCAAGCGGTCAACAACGTCGAGAAGCTCGTTGACGGGCTTGGGCTCGATCTTCACACCGAGGTCGTGGATTGGCTCGAGATGCAGGACCTGCAGCTGGCTTTCTTCAAGGCGCAGGTGCCGCACCTGGACACCCCGCAGGACCACGCATTCTTCGCCGGGCTCTACAACTTCGCCGCGAAGCATGGCGTCAAATACATCCTCACTGGGGCGAACTACTCGACAGAGTGCGTGCGCGAACCGCTCGAGTGGCACTACCACGCGTCCGACTTGCGTCAGCTGAAGGATATTCACCGTCGCTTCGGAAGGCGGCCGCTGAAAACCTTTCCAATGGCGGACATCTTCACTTTCAAGATCCGTTATCGGTATGTGAAAGGCGTGCGGGTCGTCAAGCCGCTCAACTACGTCCCGTACCTCAAAGAAGCCGCGATGCAGCTCATGGTGGATCGCTTCGGGTGGCAGCGCTACGCCCACAAGCATTACGAGTCGAGGTTCACCCGCTTCTACGAAGGTTTTTGGCTGCCCACGAAATTCGGTTATGACAAGCGCCGCGCCCATTTCTCGAGCCTGATTCTCACGAAGCAGATGACACGGGATGAGGCACTTCAGAGAATTGCGCTGCCCGCTTACGACGCGGAGACGATCGCCGACGACTTCGAGTATATTGCGACTAAACTCGATCTAAGCGTCGCTGAACTGCGCGATCTCTTGAACGGACCGAACAAGACGTACCGTGATTACAAGAACAGCATGTCTCTTATCGATCTCGGCACCAGGGTGTTGCGCGCCCTTGGGATTCAACGCGCGATCATTCGATGATCACGATAGTTGATTACGGGCTCGGCAACATCCAGGCGTTCCTGAACGCCTATAAGCGGCTCAACATCGAAGCCAAAACGGCTCAAACGGCGGACGATCTTGTGAATTCGACGAAAGTGATCCTGCCTGGTGTGGGGCACTTCGACCACGCCATGCGTCGACTCGAAGAATCCGGGATGCGCGAGACGCTCGACGATCTGGCACTTGAAAAGGCTGTCCCCGTACTCGGCGTCTGCGTGGGTATGCAGATGCTCGCCCACTCGAGCGAAGAAGGCGAGCTCCCCGGACTCGGCTGGATCGATGGCCGCGTGAGGGGATTCGCCTCATGGGAGGACGCAGCCGACCTCCCGCTACCCCACATGGGTTGGAACGACGTCCGTCCGACTGCCGCCAGCCCGCTATTCGATGGGCTCGAATCCGCGGCCCGATTCTATTTTCTGCATTCCTACTTCTTCGAGTGCGCCAAACCGGAAGACGCCCTGGCAGTGTCCCCTTACGGTGGGGAGTTCAACTGCGCCGTGAATTCCCGAAACATCTACGGAGTGCAGTTTCACCCGGAGAAGAGTCATCACTTTGGAACTCAGCTCCTGAAGAACTTCGCGGAGCTGTAGCATGTTAAGGCCGAGGATTACCCCGTGTCTACTAATCAGGAACCGGGGACTCGTGAAGACGGTGCGATTTGCGGATCAGAAATACGTGGGCGATCCGGTCAACGCTGTCAAGATCTTCAACGAAAAGGAAGCCGACGAACTGATTGCGCTCGACATCGACGCAACACCCCAGAAAAGAGAACCAGATTTTCGTCTCATTGCTCAGATTGCCGTGGAGTGCCGAATGCCGTTGTGTTATGGCGGGGGCATAAAGACAGTCGATCAGGCGAAGCGTATCATCGGGATGGGAGTCGAGAAGATCGCTGTCAGCTCAGTAGCGCTAGAGAATCCGAAGATTGTGTCTCTGATTGCGAAGGAGATCGGCAGCCAGAGTGTCGTCGTTGTCTTCGACGTGAAAAAAAGGGGCGACGACGATTACGAGGTTTGGACCCAAAACGGAACCACGAACACCCGGAGGGCGTTGGCAGACGTGCTGAGTGAAGCAGAAGCAGCCGGTGCCGGAGAAATCCTCGTCAATTCGATCGACAACGACGGTATGATGAGAGGCTACGACCTGCCGCTGGGTCGCTTGGTGAGACGCTCGACGAAGCTTCCAATGACGATGCTCGGAGGCGCTGGATCCCTGACCGACATTGAACGACTAATAGCGGAATGCGGCATTATCGGCGCCGCCGCCGGAAGCCTATTCGTCTTCAAGGGAATCTATAAAGCCGTCCTTATCAACTATCCGAGCCAAGCGCAGAAGGAAGACATGATAAGGTCCTTGATTGCAGATTCGGAACGATTGACTGGCGCCCGCGCACGACCGCTGGTGTCGTGAACTTTACGGCGTCTCCGCGCCAGGGACGGCGCGTCTCGAATACCTAATGACCACAACCGCGTAGAACACGCTGCATGCCAGAAGAGCCATCCCGAGGCTGAGCCACAACGGGAGCAAGCCGAGGACGGCTGTGGTAGCGAGAATCCCCAACACGAGATTGGCTGATGCAACCCAGGTAGCGACGGCGTCGTGAGACCAACCTCCCTGAATTGCTACCTGATATGCGTGAGTCCGATGAGGCTCTTTCCAGTGGCCCATGCGCAACCGGCGAAGAAGGGTGAGTGTCGCATCCACCAGGAAGACACATGAGAGAAGCGCCCAGACCGCGACAGGGACTGAGTGTGCATTCTCCGAAGCCACGGCCAACGCTCCGATAGTGAATCCGACGAATCCGCTCCCGACGTCGCCGAGAAAAATTCTGGCGGGAGCCCAGTTCCACCACGCGAATCCCACTGCAGCTCCCGCCAGCACCAAGGCGAGGGTTCCCAGGCCGGGATTTCCCATCCAGAGGAGAAGGGAACCTCCGATCGCACCGATCGAGGCCACTTCCACGGCTACGATCCCGTCACTTCCGTCCATGAAGTTGAAGAGATTCGTTGCCCACACGATCCCGATTACGGCGATCACACTTCCAGCGGGGCCTAGATCGATTTGCTGGCTCCCAAACGCTGCGAGGCGAAATCCGCCCAACCACGCCACCGCCCAGGCCGCCGCGGCAAAATGGACAAGAAGACGCTTCAACGCAGGAACGGAGGAAACGTCATCGAGCCATCCGACCAGCGCTACCGCGGCACCGCCACCTCCGATTCCGATTACCACGTTCCACGGCAGAAGTCGAATAGTGCCCGCAAAAAGGAGAAAACCGAGCACTACGACCACGATCGCAAGCCCACCGCCCCGTGGAGTCGGCGTCTGGTGAAGGCTCCGATCGTTTGGCAGGTCAAGGATCGATCGTGCAACGGCATGACTGCGAACCACCTTGGTCACCAGCCATGCCGCGAGAATCGAGATCAGAACCGGAAGCGTTATCAGGAGGCCCGGATCTTTCATCTGGAATCGATGACGTGTCTTGAACGGTTCGGAACGTCCATCAGCTATACCCCGAGTGTGCTAGGACAACGGTCTAAAAGGTAGTAAAACTCGTGTGCGAGCGAAAAAAACGGTTGCGACAGTTGGTGCCAGTGTAAGTCGGTTGAATAGCGGGCGGCGCGAACGTTAGATTTGGCTGCTACCCCTGGTCGATCGGCAATTCATTCCAACCGGCGCATGGACGAGAAATACGCTTCGCTACAAGGCAAGCGTCTTCTGATAACTGGCGGTACCGGCACCTTCGGTAATGCCGTGCTTAGGCATTCCCTAATGCTCGGTCTCGGCGAAATAATCGTGTTCAGTCGCGACGAGAAAAAGCAGGATGAGATGCGTCATACCTATGCGAGCCCACAAATCAAATGGGCGATAGGTGATGTTCGCGATTATAGCGCCCTCTCCGATGCGATGGCCGGAGTCGATTTCGTGTTCCACGCTGCCGCGCTGAAGCAAGTGCCGTCCTGCGAGTTTTACCCGATGGAGGCCGTGCGGACGAATGTGCTCGGCACAGAGAACGTCTGCAGCGCCGCCACCGCGAATGGCGTGAAGCGGGTCATCCTTCTCAGCACCGACAAGGCCGCATATCCAATCAATGCCATGGGAATGTCCAAGGCCCTCGCAGAAAAGATCGTCGCCGCGAAGTCGCGCGTGGCGGCTGAGCGCGGGACAGTACTGTGTTGCACCCGTTATGGCAATGTCATGGCTTCGAGCGGCTCGGTCATTCCGCTCTTTATAGAACAGATCCGCGCCGGAAAGCCGCTGACGGTGACCGATCCGCGCATGACGCGCTTCATGATGTCGATTGATGACGCGGTAAACCTTGTCCTTTACGCGTTCGAGAATTCCGAGCCGGGAGATTTGTTCGTTCGAAAAGCCCCGGCTACCACGATGGAGACACTGTCCGAATCGATCCAGCGTGTGTTGGACCGAAGGGTCGGCACGACCATCATCGGTACGCGTCATGGTGAGAAGCTCTACGAAACGCTCCTCACCCGCGAAGAAATGGCCCACGCGACAGACATGGGTGACTACTTCCGCGTACCGGCCGACACACGCGATTTGAACTATCAGTCCTTCTATACGGAAGGTGAACGGCAGTTGTCGCAGGCGGAGGACTACCACTCCCACAACGCGACCCGACTGGAGGTCGAACCGTTGACGAAGCTGCTCGGAACCCTCGAAGAAGTCCGCGAAGCGCTCCGAGCCCGCGCAGCGTGAGCCGTGCGCTCGTCACGGGGTCCGCGGGCTTCATCGGCCGGCGGGTCGCCGACCTTTTGAGAAGAGAAGGGCACGACGTACTTACCTATGAAGTCAACGATCCCCGCCGTCTGCTCGGCGAACACACAGCTAGAGCTGATTTCATCTTCCACCTCGCCGGAGTGAACCGGCCCTCGGATCCGGCGGAATTTGAAAAGGTCAATGCCAACCTGACCGAGGACCTGTGCGAGCTTGCCGCCCGAGCTGAGGCAAACCCAGTCGTCGTGCTTTCTTCATCGACACAGGCGCTTCTCGACAATCCATATGGAGGCAGCAAGCGGCACGCAGAGACGGCCGTCGAGCAGTTCGCAAGGCGTGGTGGGCGAGCTGTGATCTTTCGCCTGCCCAACGTGTTCGGCCCCGGATGCCGGCCCAATTACAATTCAGTCGTGGCCACGTTTGCTCACAACGCCGCTCGCGGCCTCCCGCTTGAAATTCACGATCCTGCGCGCGAGCTGACGCTCGTGTATGTGCACGACGTAGCTGACGCAATGCTGGATGTCGTCAAGACGCCGCCGTCAAGCGCCAAAGCGGAATACCGGGACGTCTCGCCCGTTGCGCGCACGACGCTTCAGGAACTGGCGGCAACACTAGACGGCTATCGCCAGTCGCGCTCAAATGCCATCGCTCCAGCCGTGTCGGACGATTTTGGACGGAAGCTGTACGCGACCTATCTATCCTATCTGAGTCCCGACGATTTTAGCTACGATCTGTCTGCGAGAACCGATGATCGTGGAGCGTTGGCCGAGTTTCTCAAGAGCGCGACCGGCGGACAGCTGTTCATTTCTCGCACACGTCCCGGAGCGGTCCGCGGAAACCACTACCACCACACCAAGACCGAGAAGTTCTTCGTCGTCGAGGGCAATGGGATCATCAGATTCCGTCACGTCGATGGAACAGGTAAGATTCTCGAGTACGCCGTTAGTGGAACGGACTTTCGCGTCGTGGACATTCCGCCCGACTACACTCATTCAATCGAGAATGTTGGATCGGGGGAGCTCGTAGTGCTGTTCTGGGCGAGCGAGATTTTCGACCCGGACGTTCCGGACACCTTCCCGCTCAAGGTCTAAATGAAAAAACTGCGCGTAATGACCGTTGTCGGTACGCGTCCGGAGATCATCCGGCTGTCGCGCGTGATGGCGGTGCTCGACCGAACCTTGGACCATGTCCTCGTTCACACCGGCCAGAACTACGACTACGAGCTGAACGGCATCTTCTTCGACGATCTCGAGATCAGAAAGCCCGATCATTTCCTCGAAGCCGCTGCCGCGACCGCGGCAGAAACGATCGGACAGGTAATCACCCGTTCCGACGCGGTGATGCGCCAGGCACGTCCCGATGCGCTGCTCGTCCTCGGTGACACCAACAGCTGCTTCTCGGCGATCGCGGCGAAGCGGCTGCGGATTCCGGTCTTCCACATGGAAGCCGGCAATCGATGCTTCGACGAGCGAGTGCCCGAGGAAATCAACCGGCGGATCGTCGATCATCTGGCCGACATCAACCTTCCATACAGCTCAATCTCGCGCGAGTACCTCCTGCGGGAGGGCCTGCCTCCGGACCGTGTGATCAAGACGGGAAGCCCGCTGCGGGAAGTGCTTACCCATTACATGCCGAAGGTAGAAGACTCCTCGGCGCTCGAGACGCTGAAGCTGAAACCGCTCGGGTATTTCCTGGTGAGTGCCCACCGCGAAGAGAACGTGGACGACAGCCGGCAGCTGCGGCGGTTGGTCGATGTGCTGAACTCGCTCGCCGCCACGCACAAGCTCAGGGTGATCGTCTCGACGCACCCGCGCACCCGGAAGCGGCTCGACGAGGCTTCGCTCAAGACCGATTCTCTCGTCGAATTCGTCAAGCCACTTGGGTTCACGGACTACGTGCGACTGCAACTGGACGCCGCGGCGGTTCTGACCGACAGCGGGACCGTGACAGAGGAGGCGTCTATCCTGAATATTCCCGCGCTCAACATCCGCGAGGCGCACGAGCGCCCCGAGGGGATGGAAGAAGGAGCCGTAATCATGACAGGACTCGATTCATCGGTGGTGCTTCAGGCCCTCGAGGTCGTGATTAAGCAGCGGCGGGGAGATCAGCGGGATCTCCACCTGGTCTCGGATTACGCGGCTGACAACGTGTCGGAAAAGATCGTCCGCATCATCCTGAGCTACACGAGCTACGTTCGTCGCAGAGTATGGTACGAGGTGGAAGCCTGACGCGAGACGGCAAATGCGTGCTACTTCTGTCCCTCGTTTTCCCGCCGGATGCGGTGTCGACGGCGCAGTTGTTCGGAGAAGTCGTTGAAGATCTCGTCGCCGATGGCTGGCGTGTCGTCGTAATCACGACAAAGCCGCACTACAATCCCAGCGCGGCAAATCTCGCGACGCAGCCGCTGACACGCCTCTGGGGCGGGCTCCTGGCCCGGAGCAACTTCCGGGGAGCCACCGTTTTGCACACCGCGATGCCGAAGAAGGGAAGCAGCATCGCTCTGCGCATCACCAGCTGGCTCGGCTTTCACTTTCTCAGCGTGATAGCGGCGCTCCTGAAGATCGGGAAGGTCGACGTGATTCTTGCACCGTCACCGCCCTTGTCTACAGGAGTCGCGGCGTGGCTGATCGGTCTCTTCAAGGGTGCTCCATTCATTTACAATGTCCAGGAGCTCTATCCCGACACCGCCGTCAGCCTCGGCGTCCTCCGTGAAGGCGCGCTGCTGGATCTGCTGCGGCGCATGGAGAGGTTCGTGTACGACAGCGCATTCGCCGTGACCACTATCGCGCCTGGCATGGCGCGAGCGATCGCCGCGAGGACAAAGGACGCACGCAAGGTCCGCTTGATTCCGAATTTCGTCGACACCCGCTCGATCTCGCCACGCCCGCGGAATAATCCCTTTTCGCGCGAATTTGGCCTTACTGGCCGCTTCACCGTGGTGTACGCCGGCAACATGGGACCTGCGCAGGATCTCGGGACCGTTCTCGACGCAGCGGAGCTGACGCGAAGTGATGAAAGAATTCTTTACGTGTTCGTCGGCGAGGGCACGTCACGTGATTCGCTCGAGCAGTCGGCGGTCTCTCGGAAGCTCTCCAATGTGCTGTTCATTCCGCAGCAGCCGTACGAACGCGTTCCTGACATCTATGGCGCGTCTGATCTCTGCGTCGTTCCGCTGGCGGCAAGTCTGGTCGCGGAAGCTGTCCCATCCAAGGTCTACCGGATCATGGCGGCCGAACGGCGAATTCTGGTGATCGCCGACGGAAAGTCCGACCTCGCTGCTGTCGTGCGAGAGTCTGGGGCCGGCCTGGTGGTTGAGGCGGGTGACGCGCAGGGATTGGCCACGACGATCCTGGCCGCCGCTAACCGCGCTGTGCCGGTCGAAGGGGCGAACGGCCGGCGCTACGTGATGGAACGGGCCGACCGCGGGATCATCACTCGGAAATATTCGGCGCTTCTCAGCGAGGCCACGAGCTCTCGTACCGAATGATGCCAGGCGAAAGGCGGGCGATCGCGGTCACTGGTGCGACTGGCTTCATAGGCCAGCACGTATGTCGCGAACTACTCCAGCGTGACTACCAGGTTACCGCCCTTGCGCGTGACACCTCCCGGCTTCCCGCCGGAGTAGGCCGCCGGGAATGTCGTGATCTAGCCGACGTACAGATTCTCCGGTCCGCGCTGCGTGGGAGCAGCTCAGTGATTCATCTCGCCGGACGAGCTCACGTGATGCACGAGCGTGGTAACGCCGAGGCTCTCTATCGTCAGGTGAATGTCGGCGGCACACTCGCCGTCGCTGAGGCTGCGGCGGCAGAAGGTGTCCAGCAGATAATATTCGCGAGCAGCGTGAAAGCGATTGGTGAGGTCGCCGACGGAGCGTTCGACGACTCGACCGTGCCCCGGCCGGTTGATGCCTATGGCCGGTCGAAGCTGGAAGCGGAACGCGCTCTGCACCGATTTGCCGGTGAGGCAGGCTTCAAGGCGACGATTGTCCGGCTACCCTTGACTTATGGCCCTGGAGTCAAAGGAAATGTGCTTCGACTCTTTGATGCGGTTTGGCATGGTGTACCATTGCCAGTAGGAGGGATTCGCAACGAGCGAAGCATGCTAGGGATTGAGAATCTTGTCGCATTCGTAATCCGGATGCTCGAGCGACCGGTTGAAAGCAGCAGGCCATTTTTGCTTAGCGACGACGAGGCGCCGTCGACCGCATCGCTCGTTAGAATGATCGGCTCAGCCCTGGGCCGCGAGCCAAGGATCGTCAATCTCCCGGTCGGCGTAATGGACGCGATCGGGCGCGTTGGGGATTTGGCTGCCAAATTGGGAATGCCAGTAGTCACAAGCGCCGACATGAGTCGACTAACGCAGTCGCTGCGCATTGATTCATCGCGCGCCTGGGACGCGGCAGGAATGCCGCCACTCGTGCCCCTTGAAGAGGGGATAAGGCGAGTAGCGCGATGGTACATCAGCAATCGCCAGGCTTGATTCGCATCTGCGAGAGTCCATTACTCACTCATCGAACTCTCAAACAAACGCTCTTCGTCCGGAATAATGCTCACCCGATCTTGAGACCCTGCCGTTGCTTTGCTTGCTCACCGTGCGGGTGACCCTGTACAGCCTGGTTCCCGATCCGCCGGCGAGAATGATCTCTCTTCTCGCGCTCATCAGAAGTGAATCTTCAGGCCCCCGATGGAATTCACATTCCAGGCATCTCGTAGGAACTGCCGGTTTAGCTCACGGACGACAGTCAGGGAAGCGATCGTCTCTACACTTCCGACATATCGTGCCCGCTGAGCGGAGAAAACGTGAGAAACGTCATTCACAGTCAAACCCGGCGTCCCAGTGACGAAAAAGGTACCAGCTTGTTCCCTGATCGTGCGGCTCCAGGAAAACGTAGTTTGCCCGTGACGGTCGAATTTGTCCCAGGCGACAAGCCATCCGGCTCCTGTGCCAACCCCGGCATCTGATCCCAGGAGCTGTCCCCGATTGGTGTGGCCCTGTCGCAAGATGCCGTGAACGTAGATTCCGCCCTCACCACGGTGCCGCGCGAGCGTTGGCAGCTCATAGTTAATAAGCTCCGTACGAAAAGCGGAAAGATGAAGCGAGTCTGAACTAATCACTTTGCGTAATCCCAACCCGTAAGTGCGGGAATGATCCGGCTCCTGAAGCAGGTCCCGTTTGTCGTAGTTGTGATCTTCGCGGCCGTATTCTCCGTACACCTCGAAGCCGTTCGAGGGGAAAACCCATCGCGCGAACACGGACGCAAGCTGATTGTCACCAACGCCCGCATCGCTTCCGCCGGCAAACCCTGCTGAACCGCGCAACGCACTTTTTAAGATTGCTTCAAAGGGCTTGGTGAAATAGCTCCGCGGAATGCCAGTCCGCGGCCAAACCGAGTGAAAGAACCGCGCAGCCCCTAGTTCGAGTCCGGGAACGCCTCGCGGCTCAAAGACTCCAACCACCCCGGACACGAATCTGTTCGTGCCAGCTTCGAGCTCCGAGGAGTAGTAGCTTGTTCCGGTCACTGGAGAATAAGCGCTCTGCTCGAGTCTTCCCCAAACCAGCCGTCCGTGCAGTCGTCCGATCCAGATTGGCAGCGGCGAGCTCGTTCCAACAAATGCATGCGGAAATCCCGGAGCGTTTCCACCCAAGATATATGGATAGAGCTCCATCGGACCCCAGCCCATATTCGCCGTCGAAACACCAGCGGCGAGCCCGAGCAAATCAATGCGTACAGTGGTTTCGCCAAGGTCAACCCGAGAGTAGGCGCTCGCTCCAAATTTTTGAGGACGATCGATGGCCGTAGGGGATAAAGGATCGGCGTATATGCCGGTTCCACTTACTCCTGTCGGTTGAAGTTGAAACGCACGATTCTCCGCGCGAAAAGCAATCGGATTGAACGTCGCCGACAACGGCCCCGCTCGAAACGCGAACCCCATATCAATCGCTGACGTCAGCCCTCGCCCCGCCCAGACAGCTCCGTCATTTGACCCATACGGAAACGCGCTGTTGAAACGAAACACCACATTTACCGGCAACACCTTGAACGAAAACCGCGACGGATTATCCTTGTAGTCGCCCTTGCCGGACCAGGGATGCGACCCGCGCCTGACCGCCAGCTTCGCCAGCTCCTTCTGCGAGAATTCTCTCAGCGACCACGGATACGGCGCGGCGAGACCTGCGTCCTGCAGATAACGCAGATAATTCTCGTCGTCCGAGCCGACCATCACGTGATGCGGCGCTTCTCGAGCCGTCGTGTCTCTCGGCTTCACTTGCCGAGTCGTCGTGTCCTGAGCGCGAAGATCGACTGCAACGACGAGTGCCGCCACAACGGCGAGGCTGCGAAAAATCATCCGCGAGAATCTACCGCACGGGCACAACGTTGTCAGCGGGTGTCATCGTCCCGACATCTCCTCTCATTGCAACGGCTGTGACCGCTTCCTAGATTGCCGCGACAACGATCCCTCATTCTCCGTTTGCCATCAGCGCACAGCTCGCACATCCAACTCAGATCGAAGCCATGACGCGCGCAGGAGTCATTCTCTGCGCGCTCGTCGGCTTCGCGCTGTCGCCGCGTTTCGCGTCGGCGCAGGACTCTCTCCCAGTTCTGCGTGTGGGCGGCGCGACTGCAACTGGCGCGCAGTCGACGCGCTCCGCCCGACTCATCATCGTCAACGGCGACTCGGTCGAACGGTGGGGTGACGACCAGCGCCGAGGGCTTTCCACCAGCACGGGCTACCTCCTGCGCTCCGCGAGCTCGCTCACTTCAAAATCTGCCATTCGGGCCGTTCGACGCCTTCCCCCGGAAGTCCACACAGTGTACAACTCGAATCTTCCTTTCTCGATGAACGACGGCGGCACGTGGGCGGGAAGGGGAGTCGCGTGGCTCTTTACCGGTGGCTTCGACGCCCAGCTCGGACGGGTCCGGTTTCTTTTCGCGCCGCAGTTCGCGCTCAGCACCAACCGCTGGTGGTGGGTCCGCGACTCGACTCGCTTTCCACCCCCGCCTCTCCCGGGGAACCGCAACGGCAACGGGTACATGTTCCCCTGGTACAACGCGCCCTATTCGATCGATCTTCCGCTCCGGTACGGTGACGTGAATCTGTCCCGGCTCAGCTTCGGACAGTCGTCGCTGAGCGTCGACGCGAAGGCGCTCACCGTTGGCTTCAGCACTGAAAATGAGTGGTGGGGGCCCGGCGTCCGCAACGCCATCATTCTGAGCAACAACGCACCGGGATTTCCGCACCTCTTCCTCCGATCCGCACGGCCGCTCGACACGCGGCTTGGACTCATCGAGTTCCGCTGGCTGAGCGGAGCTTTGTACGAATCCAAATGGTTCGACACGGATCCGACCAACGATGTGCGCTCCATTGCCGCCTTTGCCGCGACCGTCACTCCGCGCCGCGCACCCGGACTGACCTTTGGCTTCGCTCGCTCGGTTTACGGGACCGCTACCGGATCGGGCGAGGCACTTTTTCGCTTCTTCGACGTCCTGAAAAACACCGGTCACCCTAACGACAGGCCGTTCGGCGATTCGACGCTCACCCCCGGGGGACTGGATCAGGTTTATTCCGTCTTCAGTCGCTGGGTGATGCCGGAAAGCGGCCTCGAGTCGTACGTCGAGCTCGGTCGTACCGAATTTCCAAAATCGCTGCGCGATTTCCTCATCTACCCCAGTCACACCATCGGCTACACCCTCGGCCTCCAGTGGAACAAGCCACAGGGCAGATCGCGTCTTCAGGCAGAGGTCACCACCCTCGAGCAGAGCTCTAGCTTTCGAGACCGCCCGATCGGTTCCTGGTACACCAGCCGTCGCGTGATCCAGGGCTACACGAACCAGGGCCAGGCGCTCGGCGCCGCGATCGGACCCGGATCATCGAGTCAGTGGCTGGCGTGGGATTACCTGCTTCCCTCGTGGCGCGGCGGCTTGTACGCCGGCCGCATCCGCTGGAACGAGGACATGCGCAGCGTCTACAACTGGCCCAAGTACCAGGAGTACTGCAACCACGACGTCTCGTACTTCGTGGGAATGCGAGGCAGCGCGCACACCCGCCTCGGTTTCATTTCGGCCGACTGGACTCTGGCCAACCGGATCAACGCTTTCTTCCAGGTCCAGTCCGGCTGTCCGAGCGGACCATCGCAGAAGGACATCCGCAACAAGACACTGTCCCTGACCTTTGCGCCGTTCAGCCGCTAACGCGGCCCCCCCCAAACAGGCTAGAATTTTGCTCCAGTGGACGCGAATGACGAAATTCACCCCGTGACGCTGGTTTCCAGCTCGGGCGGGCCGCGCCCGTCCGAGGCGACGGTCCTCACGCATCCCGCCCTCCGGCGGAGATCCGCCCTGCGCGAAAGGCGGCCGCGCGCGGTCCGCCGCCACACCGGGCGCGTGGCGACGCGGTTCGCGGTGCTCCTCACCGGCGATGTAGTGGCGATTCTGATCGCGCGCGCGGTCGCCTTGTGGCTCGCGGCCGAGACGGTCAACGGAGCACTGGCCTTCAGCGGGAGTCCGCTCGCGATCGGTGGAACGCGCTTCGTCTTTCTCGCGATCCTTACCCTCGTCGCCGTGTTCGCTACCGGCGGACACAGCCGCCACCGCGCTCTCAACCAGCCGATCCGGCTCTTCGTGGCCGCCGCCGGCGCCGTCCTCATCACCTGGGCAGGGGGCATCGCTCGTGGCTATCTATCCGACCTCGTGCTGCCGATGGTCGCGACCGCGGGGACCCTCTGGTTGTCGCTGCTCGCAGTGCGGCAGCTCTCCGAATGGTTTCTGAGAGTCGTATGGCCCGGGCAGAGAGGAGCGGGGGCGGCCATTCTCGTCGGTGATCCGGGAGTCGCAGGCAGGTTCGCCCACGCAGTCGGCGCGCCGGGCGGCGATTACCGCGTCGCGGGCTACGTCGCGACCGAGGATGCCGCCCAGGGGGACTTCATCGGAACGATCGATGATCTCCCCGCGCTGATCGACGAGCATGATGCCGAGGCGGTGGTGGTTTGTGCGGATCTCCCGCTCACGCGCATCAGTGCCATGATCGAGGATTGCCTGCACTCCGGCTGTCAGATTCTCTATCCCGCACGGGCGGTGCGGGTGTACGGAGTGCGGCCGACTCTCGTCTGGCACCACGATCAGCCCTTCTTCGAGCTGGGAAGCCCGGTGCTCAAGGCCCGCGCTCTCATCTCGAAGCGGATCGTCGATGTGATCGTGAGCGCCGTCCTTCTCGTTCTGCTCGCGCCCGTACTCGCCCTGATAGCGCTCGCGATTCGCCTCGATTCTCCCGGCTCTCCCTTCTTCCTGCAGGAGCGTGCGGGCCTCGGCGGAAGACGCTTCAGGATGATAAAGTTCCGGACGATGCGTGCCGGAGCGGACGTCGAGAAGGAGCAGCTCGCCCACCTGAATCACACGGGCGACACCCGCCTCTTCAAGATTCGCGACGACCCGCGCACGACGCGCCTCGGTCGTACGCTGCGCCGCTGGAGCGTGGACGAGCTTCCGCAGCTCGTGAACGCCTTTGTAGGAGAGATGTCGCTGGTAGGGCCGAGGCCATTCTTCGAGTCGGATTTCGAGGACTACGAGGATCACCACTTCCGCCGACTCGACGCGAAGCCCGGGATCACTGGGCTATGGCAGGTGAGCGGCCGCAGCGAGGTGCTCGATTTCGAGGACGTGATCTACCTCGACCGCCAGTACATCGAGCAGTGGTCGTTCTGGCTCGACGTGAGCATCCTCTTCCGCACGATTCCCGCCGTCCTGAGGCGCACCGGCGCGTTCTAGCGGATTCAATCCCAGCCGTGGTACGCCACGAACGATTTCGTCAGCCCCAGGAATTTCTCCTCGTAAATTCGCGCCTCGGGAAAGAGCCGCTGCACGGCGCCACGCGTGAGAAGAGAGATGCTTTCGACTTCCCGTCTCGCCGTGGCTACATCAGGAATCCTCCGGTACCACCCGACGTTGAAGTTCCGGACTAGCCAGACTTTCAGCTCCAGCGGCAGAAACTGAAACCCGGGAGTAAGGAAGTGCGGCTCCAGCGGGAAGTGCCGGTTGGGAGTCTGCACGAAGTAACGCTTGCCGACCCGCCGGATCTCGTCGGCCATCCGCCGTTGATCGGCGAAGTGGGGACCGAGATGCTCGATGACCGAGTTGGAGAATACGACATCGAATGAAGACGTTGCGTAGCGGCTGAGATCCCTCGCGTCGGCGGTGATGCTCTCGAAGTTCCCGGCCGAGACCGGCTGCGGACCGACGTTGAGCAGGGTGACCGTCACGCCCCCTAGATGCTCGAGACCCATTATCTCCCAGAACTGCTGCGTCCCTCCCACATCCAGCAGGCGCACAGGTCGCTCGACACGCTGAAGCAGCGACAGGAAGAAGGCGAATCGGCGTTTCCGCATGGCTGTCGCCAGGGAGCGCGCATCGCTGTTGTCGCCGAGCGTTTTCAACAGGGACAATGGGGATTTTCCGCGGAAGGATATATTCAAGAATACTCATTGCCTCGACCATCCGAACCGGGACGCCTGCGAGAGCATGGCTCAGACACGCACCATAACGCGAAAAAAACTGGCAGCGCTCGGCGTACTGGACCTTGCTTCCCGTACGCTGCGTGGCGTATACCGCCCGCCGGCGCCACGTCCGGGTTCGCCGGCTTCGTTTCTCGTGGTCGAGCCGTGGGGGATCGGCGACGTGGTCCTGTCGACTGCGCTGCTCCGGGCGCTGCGTGTGAGCTTTCCGCGGGCGCGTATTGCCCTCCTCGCCAAGCCGCACGCGAAGGAGCTGCTCGCCCACAGCGGACTCGTGGACGAGATCATCCCGTTCGATTTTCCCTGGACTGCGTTCACCGACAAGTTCGCCCCGCACAGATACGTGCCGAAGGAGTTCAGGGATCTCATTCATGGGCTGCGGGAGCACGACTTCGACGTCTCGCTCGATGCGCGGCGCGACATCCGGAGCAACGTCCTCACCTACCTCGCCGGCGCCCGGCGGCGGATCGGATACGACTTCGGAGGCGGTGCGCATCTGCTCACCGACGTCGTGCCGAGTGGAGCACAGAACGACCATAAGATTTCCGACTGGCTTGCTTTGCTCCGTCCTCTCGGCGTCGAGCGGCAAGACGGTTTTGCGCCGTTCCTCGCCGTCACCGAGGAGGAAATGGACGTGGCGCGCAAGCGCATTGGTATGTTCGGCTTCTCCACTGAGAAGCCGCTCGTTGGAGTGCATCCCGGAGCCAGCCACGCGGTGCGCCGCTGGAACAGCGACCGCTTCTCGGCGGTGATGGACCGCCTGATCGAGGAGGAGGAAGCCCAGATCCTGTTGTTCGAGGAAAATGAAGGCTACTCGGCAGCCATTGCGCCGCGGAACCCCGTCCGGAGGGTTCACAGTGATCTCCGCGGCTTCATGGCGATGGTGTCGCAGTGCGACCTGCTGCTGTGCAGCGACAGTGGGCCAATGCACGTCGCCGGCGCGCTCGGGGTTCCCGTGACGGCGCTCTTCGGGCCGCAGCGCCGCGAATGGTACGGGCCCGGGGGGAAGTTCGACAACGTGGTGCACGTCGAGGAGATGCCGTGCCGGCCCTGCTTCGACGCCTGTATTTTCGCGACACCGCATTGCATGGAAGGGATCAGCGTCGACGATGTCGTCACGGCCGTCGCTTCGCAGCTCCGGCAATTGAGAACGCGCCATCGCGAAGTTGCCCGAGCGGGCCAGACCGGGCAAATTTAGAACTCTCCATGAGTCGGCTCGTCGCGTCGGCCGACTCACGTCATTCACAGGATCAGGATTCGTGAAAGTATTCGTTTCGGGCGCCGCCGGATTTCTTGGCAGTCATCTGGCGGACGCATTCATTCGCACCGGTCACGAGGTGGCCGGCTGCGACAACATGATCGGCGGGGATCTGAACAATCTCCCCGAGGGCATCCGCTTCGAGGAAGCGGATTGCTGCGATGTCGAGGCGATGAAGCGCCTCACAGCCGGGACGGATATCGTCTATCACTGCGCCGCCGTCGCTACCGAGGGGCTGAGCGTGTTCTCGCCGGCGCTGATCGCGAAGCACGTGTACGAGAATACCGCCGGCATTCTGGTTGGAGCCGCGACCAACAAAGTGAAGCGGTTCGTGTTCTGCTCCAGCATGGCGCGCTACGGCGTGGGGAACCCTCCGTTCCGCGAGGACCAGGCACCGCGCCCTGAGGATCCTTACGGCATCGCCAAGTACGCCGCCGAGCTGCTCGTCGCGAACGTCTGTGAGACGCACGGGATCGAGTACGTCATCGCCGTTCCACACAACATCATCGGACCAAAGCAGAAGTACGACGACGCGTTCCGGAATGTCGCCAGCATCATGATCAACCGCATGCTGCAGGGAAAGCAGCCGATCATCTATGGAGACGGCGAGCAGACGCGCTGCTTCTCGTTCGTGCAGGACTGTGTGGATCCTCTGGTGAAGATGG
The DNA here is from genome assembly GCA_964404195.1 of uncultured Syntrophobacteraceae bacterium. GTDB lineage: Bacteria > Desulfobacterota > Binatia > UBA9968 > UBA9968 > JAJPJQ01. The sequence goes on along the minus strand of CAYOJC010000013.1, from coordinate 24,860 downwards.
GAACCCAAGAAGGTCTATCCAGTGAGGTCATCAACATCGGCCCGGACGAAGAGACAGTTACGATCAACGAGCTTGCCCGCATTCTGGCCGAACTGCTGAAATTTCGGTTGGATCCTGTCTATGTACCGACTCGTCCTCGGGAAGTGAGAGATGCCACGTGCTCCGCCGACAAGGCGCGCCGCCTCCTCGGGTACGAGAGCAAGGTGAGTCTCCGCGACGGATTGCAGAGCATGATCGACTGGATCCGCGCGCACGGAACGAAGCCGTTCTCATATCACCTGCCGATCGAAATCGATTCGCCGCTGGTGCCCGCGACCTGGAAATCGCGGCTGATATAGTTTCTTCGCACATCGCCCGGCCTGCGGAAGTGCGAAGCGCGATTCCATGAGCCCACCTAAAAAGAAATCCCTCCGCATCGGCATGCTCGGTCTCTACGGCATGCCGCTGCCGCAGCTCCACTTCACCGGGTTCGAGACCGCCTTCGGCGAGATTGCGCCTCGTCTCGTGGACGCGGGGCACGACGTCACGATCTATTGCCGCGGCAGCCACTATCCCGGGGAGCTGCGCGTTCCCGAGTACAAGGGGGTCAAGCTCCGCTACGTCCCCTCGCCCGGCGGGAAAAATCTGTCAGGTCTGGTGGCGACGCTCCTCGCTTGCTTGCACTCGCTAATCATTGGGCGCTACGATCTTTACTTTTTCGTGAACGTGGGGATGGGGCATCACGCCGCGCTCTGCAGAATCTTCGGCGCGCGCGTCGTAATGAACGTGGACGGGCTCGACTGGAAGCGCGCCAAATGGGGGCCCTTCGCGCGCGCCTACTTCCGCACCGCGGCGAACTCCGCGATGAGATTCTGCGACCGGCTCATCACCGACGCGGAAGCGATGCGCACGATCTACCGCGATGAGTTCCACCAGGAAACGACGATGATCGCGTACGGCGCTTACGTCGAGTCGTCGGAGCATCCCCAGCTGATCGAACAGTTTGGAGTCGAGCCGAACGCGTACTATCTCATTGCCAGCCGGCTCATACCCGAGAACCACGCTGATCTCATCATCCTCGGCTTCATCGAGTCGGGGACCTCCAAAAAGCTCGTGATCGCCGGAGGGGCGAACTACGACAGCCCATTTCACCGCCGATTGAGGGAGATCGCCAACGATAGGGTGATTTTCACCGGACACATCCACGACCAGTCGGTGATCAAGGAGCTTCACTGCAATTGCTTTGCTTATGTGCACGGACATTCGGTCGGAGGCACCAATCCATCGCTGCTCAAGGCGATGGGCTACGGAAACTGCATTCTTGCGCTCGACACGGTGTTCAACCGGGAAGTGCTGGCCGACGCCGGACTCTTCTTTCCGAAGGACTCGCGCGCTCTGGCCGAGCAGATGCGCCGAATCGAAGGGGACCGTGCGCTCGTGGAGGAGCTGCGCCGCAAAGGACCGCAGCGAATTGAGAAAGAGTACACCTGGGACAAGGTGAGCGATCAGTACGATCGGCTCTTTCGCGAGGTCGCCTCAGGTGCTTGAGCTACTGCGATCGCGCACGGCACGCAACAGCGGATTCAATCTGCTGGGAATGGCGATCCCGCTACTCATCGGGCTCCCGCTCATTCCTGTCACTCTGCATGGACTCGGAGTCGCGCGGTTTGGACTGCTCAGTCTCTCGCTCACCGTTCTCGAGTACTCCACGCTTTTTGCGCTGGGGATTGGTCCCGCCACTACCAAGCACGTCGCTGAGGCCATTGCACGGCAGGACGAGAGCACCTCGGACCTAATCGTGATGTCGATGATCGGCCATGCCGTGCTCGGCGCGGCTGGGGGCGCGGTCATCGCTCTTCTCGCCCCGGTGATCGTTGACCACGTCTTTTCAGTCTCTGCGAATTTGCGCGCTGAAGCGATCGCCGTTTTCCGGCTGCTCGGCGTCATGGTACCGGCGACGCTTCTGCTCCTGAGTCTCTTCGGCGCGCTCGAGGGCGCGAGCCGCTTCGGACTGGTGAATCTGCTTAGGGTGCCCATCAGCGCACTCTCCTTCATCATTCCGGCGGTCGGAGTTACGTATGGCGTTGGGCTGCCCACTATCCTCTCGACACTGGTGATCCTGCGACTGGTAGTCTGCGGAGTCCTGGCGCTGGTTGTTGCCGCGAGCGTTCCCGGCTACACATGGAGGTGGCCTACCGACTGGACTCGAATGCGTCCGCTCCTGTCTTTCGGTGCATGGCTCTCGGTCTCGAACGTCGTGAGCCCGACGCTCGTGTACGCAGACCGGTTTCTCCTCGGCCATTTGTGGGGGCTCGCCGCATTAGGGATATACTCGGCGCCGTTCGATGGCGTGATGCGTTTCCTTGCCATTCCCGGCAGCCTGGTGCGGGCAATGTTTCCAACTCTGAGCGCGCTGCAAGCGATGTCGTCACGCGATCAGCTCCGGCCACTGTTTCGGCGGGCGGTTTCTGCGGTCATGCTCCTGCTCGGGGGTCCTGTTCTGATCCTCGTTCTGTTCGGACCTGTTCTGCTGAGCTTATGGCTCGGGGAGCAGGTTGCCGCGGGTGCCGGGACGGCCGTCCGTATCCTCGCCGTTGGATTGCTCTTCAATGGGGCGGCGCTCGTGCCAATGACGTTCATCGCCGCGTTCGGGAGGCCCGACCTGAGCGCCAAGTTCCACATGCTGGAGCTGGTGATCCATCTCCCGCTCGTCTGGTGGCTCGTGTCGCAGTACGGAATCCTCGGCGCCGCCACGGCGTGGAGCATACGGGTGACATTCGATGCGGGACTGCTGTTCAGAGCGGCGGACAAACTTTTGCGAGGCAGCGCTCCGCTCACGATCGCGATCAATGGCTCTCCCGCGGCTGCCTCATAGCGAGAGGCTAGACCAGCTCGCGATACACCCGCGCGGTGAGCACGGCCGTCTTCCTCCAACTGAACTCACGCGCCCGAACGCGGCCCCGCGCAATGAGCGAATCGCGGCTGGCTATCGCCTCCGAAATGCCATCGGCAATGGAGGTGGGATCAAGCGGGTCCACGAGCACCGCGGCTCTTCCCGTCACTTCTGGCAGAGCGCCACTGTTTGCCGCGACGACGGGGGTTCCAGCGGCCATCGCCTCGAGCGCGGGAAGGCCGAAACCCTCGTGGAGAGATGGGAGCGCGAGACAGGACGCGTGTGCGTACAGCGAATGAAGCTCGTCGTCGGAAACCCTTCCAAGCATTTCGACGTTTTCAGACGCTGGCATCTCCGCTCCCCACCCGCCAGCGCCCACGATCACCAGCCGCTCTCGGAATCCGCGCGAACGTAAGAGCGTCATCGCGGAGACCAGCCGAGCAAGGTTCTTACGCGGCTCGGGTGTGCCAACGAAGAGAACGTAGGGTTTCGCTACCGCGGGTTTTGCCGACGGTCGACTGAAGAACAACTCGTCGACGCCATTGGGAACCACGCGGATCTTGTCTCCGGGCACTCCCGCGATCGCATTGAGATCATCAGCAGTGTCCTGCGACGGAGCAATGATCCGCTCTGCCGCCCCGAGAACACGGCGAAACGTGATTGCGCTGTACAGTCTGCTCCAGCGCGTCGTCGTCTCCGGAAAGCGAATCGGCACCAGGTCGTGCACGGTTACGACGAATGGCGGAGACCCCGAAGTGAGCGGTCCGCGCGGAAGTGGTGAGTGATATACGTCCGCGCCTTGTTCGCGCGCCACGCGCCGTGCCAACCACGGATACCAGGCAAAATCCTGGCGGGCAGTGAGCAGTTTCTTGGCGAGCGTCCCTCGTTGCACGACCTCGCCGGCTCCGAGCTCGATCAGTCTTACATCCCCCAGCGCAGTCAGCTCCCGCGCGAGAGAGCGAGCGTATCGCGCTATGCCTGCCGCCGACTGTCGTGTGTGCTCGGCGTCGAGCGCGACCGTCAGCACTCGTCCGGGCCTCCGCCGATCATTCTGCCCTCGTTGCTTTCCAGCGAGGGAAGACTGCCACGATTCCCAGGAGGAGCAGCCGCGCCAGCGGGCGTCGCGGTTTCGCACCCGACTCACGCAAGGATCTGATGCGCGAGCGAAGAGGCTGAGAACCGAAGGCTTCCGTATACCGCTGCACGCGTCGTCGTATTTCGGCGCTGCCGAGGGTCCGGTCAGTCAGTCTCTCACGCAACTCGAAGGTTTGCCTCACGCCGACATCAAAAGCGGCCAGCGATTCCGAGATGAAGTCGAGAGGATGCCTAGCGACCTGGGACAAGAAGGCCCGTCTCGGGTGCGCACCGACGGCGTTCGACGCGTGTTGCCGGTACCTCACCGTGCGCTCTCCCGTGCTGAGGACCGCTCCCGTCGCCGCCGCGCAGAGCCCGAGCCACCAGTCATGATGCGAGCCGGGGGGCAGGGGCAGCGCGATGTCGAGCAGCGCGCGATTCATCGCGATGGTGCATCCCATCATTCCGTTGTGAATGAGCAGGGTTCGCAAAGGATCCTTGAAGTTGTGCGAAAAACCCTGAAACTGGCGAAACGAGGGATGAATTGGCTCGAGCTTCTCGCCGACCACTTCGAGGTCACTGTGAGTGAGGATTGGGTGTGAGGCTCCATGCGACTTCTCAGCACTCCTCAGTGCCTCGAGCTGGCCCGCCATTTTTGTCGGAATCCAGACGTCATCCTGATCCGACAGAAACACGTACCGGGCGTCGGTTCTCGCCGCGGCGGAGAGCAGGAATCCAAAACTGGGGTACGGCCCGACGTTACCGCGGTTGTCGCCGAGCATTTCGATCCTGTCGTCGAGAGCGCTGAACATCCTTACGATTGATTTTGTCTCGTCCGACGAGCCATCGTCGCGAATGAGGAGCCGCCAGTCACGGAACGTCTGGGCGCGAATGCTCTCTATCTGCTCGGCTATGTATGGGGCACCGTTGTAGGAGCTGAGGAGAATGAGAGCGGCTGATTGACTCACTTCCAGGCGTGAACCACGACGCGGTCCGTTTGCACGGCGCTCCAGAACTGATGATCTCGCTTCCACCAGTAGTACGCGGCCCTCGCGACGCGAAACCAGAGCGGTCGCACGCCCGAAACGATCTCGACGCGCTTGAACCCGACCGTCTTGAGCATTCCCTCGATTGCCGCCGGATTCGGCCCGCACCAGTTCGTGGCATCGCGCGCGACCTCGTCCCCCACGTAGAAAGCGATCGCGGGCCGCTTGTGCGAGAGCATGTCGACGACAGTCTCGATGACGAGCAGCTCCCGCGTCACGCTCGCCACCCGCTCGAGGGCGAGAAGCGGGTGCTTCATGTGGTAGAGGACGCCGAGGAACAAAACCACGTCGAAGATACCGACGCGCTCTGGCGACAGCTCCAGGACGTCGATTTCCATCTCATCGACGCTCGAGCCGAGCGCCGCCTTCGCCAGATCGAAACCGCTCTTGTTGGCCCAGTCGCAGCCGCCACGCCAGACGAACGAGTCCGTAGCGAGTACTCGGCTGGCGCCGCGTCTCTCAGCCTCGAAGGAAAAGAATCCATCCCACGCGCCCACATCGAGCACTGACTTGCCGGCCAGAGATTCCGGGAGCCTGAGTCGCTTGAGCTTCTTGGGACTGTTGTCCTGACCGCTGGTGACGACTCCGTTTCCCAGATCGAGAGAGTGGTGCCATTTTATCTTGCTCGCGCGAGAGCGGAGCTCTTCCGGAGTCAGGCCTGAAGCGGCGCGCGCGGATGTCTTAGTGCTGGAAGGCTGAATTGCTGACGACGTCATCGGATCGAGACTGAATTGACAGGGCTCACCACGAGTGAGAAGTTATCGCCCCTCTTTCGAACATTCTACCCGACAGCAGTGACTTCAGCGGCGCTGGAAATCTGCCAGACCGAATTGCCCGGTGTTCTGATCGTCACGCCGAAGGTTTTCCGTGACGACCGCGGTTTCTTTCTCGAGTCCTTCAACGAAGCATCCTTTCGGGATGCGGGCCTCCCCGTGCGCTTCCTGCAGGACAATCACAGCAGATCCGCGAAAGGAGTCTTGCGTGGACTGCATTACCAGCTCCGGCATCCTCAGGGAAAGCTGGTGCGGGTCGTCAGGGGGAAGATTTTTGATGTGGTCGCAGACATCCGCCGTGGATCACCAACCTTCGGAAGATGGGTCGGAGTGACTCTCGACGACCGCGAGCTGAGCGCGCTGTGGATCCCACCCGGCTTCGCGCATGGCTTCTGCGCATTGTCCGACGATGTGGATGTGACCTACAAGTGCACCGACTTCTACACGCCGAACGACGAGCGCGGGGTGTTGTGGAATGACCCGTTGCTTGGCATCAGGTGGCCGGTTGAAAATCCAATTCTGAACGCGAAGGATCGGAGCTATCCGCCGCTTCGAAAGGACAGCACGGACCTGCCGGAGATGTCTTCGCCGCGTTAGACGCGCGCGACGAACCCCTCGACAACACCCTTTAGCACGGCAAAGCCCATCCTGGGGCGGCCGGCCAACGTTTCGGCAAGCGCCTTTCCCGGCTTGGTGAGCCCGAGGTACGCGAGCGCGATCGCGCGCTCCAATCCTCGAAAATTTCTGCGAACGTAGAGGACGCGATGCCGGACCTGCGCCTGCGTGATGAAGGGAGATACAGTGGCCATTCCAACGGTCGCGCCAATCTTGTGAAAGGCGCGGACGCGCGGCGCGTACAGCACGGGCAGGCCCGTCTCGCGAGCGCGAAGCGAGTATTCCGCGTCCTCCATGTAGAGCGGGAAATAACAGTCCGCTAACGGTCCGACCTCGCTCAGCGCCTGCCTCGAGATGAGCATCAAACACCCGCTGACGAATTCCGTCGGGATGGGCACAGCTTCAGAGGGCGGTGTGTGAAGGTGCTCGATCAAGGCACGCGATCGAATCTCCTTGCCTCCCGCGTACCACACTTTCTCCCGCGCCGGATGTTCGTAGATCGTTCCCGTCAACAATCCAGCGCTCGGCGCTGCAGCGAGCGCGCGTGCTATCTCGGCGAAGAAATCTTCCGCAACCGTTGCATCGTTATTCAGGAGAAGAAAGTGTGTGATCGCGCCATCGGGGGCGAGAACATCCAGCCCGAGATTGTTGCCACCGGCGAAGCCGCGATTTGACGAAGCGATAACGACCTCAACGGCCATTTCCCTCTTGTGAGCCCAGCCGGTGATTCTGGCGACGCTGTCATCCGCCGATGCGTTGTCCACCACGACCACGCGCGCGGGTCCGGGAGCGGCGAGCCGTAGTGAATTGAGACAGGCGATCGTGTCGTCGGCGCCATTCCAGTTGAGAACGACGACACCGATCCGTGGACTCGAGGCCGACGACGCCAACATCAGTCAGCCGTCGCGAGTCGGAGCTCGGTGAGCGCGGGAGCGGAGACGGCAACCCGCTGTGACCGTGTGACGACAGCCCCCGCCAGCCAGAAGAAGAGCCAGCCCAGAGTGATGGAGTTGAATACCACTGCCGTCATTCCGTTGATCGCGAGTCCGATCGCGGCGAGCCAAAGTGCCACTCCCATCCTTTGCTCCGCCTCGCTGACACCATTCCGAAGGAGATTCATTGCGTGGCCCATGATCGCGCCGAGCGCGAGAATGAGCAGTAGCACGCCCGCTACACCCATTTGGACGGCGTAGGTCAGATACAGATTATCGCCCGTGATGTGCTCGAGCCCCGAACGTATTGCGGCCAAGTCGGCTGTACCGAGCCCGAACCCCCAAGGTCTCTCAAAAAACGCGAGGATTCCATTCGACCAGTCAGTGAGGTGTCCCGCGGTGCTGCTCTCCTGACCCGATAGAGTGTGGAGCACGAAGGTTGGAAAGCCCGGAACGAGCAGCATGGCCGAGAGAAACATTATCGTCGTGAGCGCCAGGCCCGCGACCGCCCATTCCGGGCGGCGGCGGAGCAGAATGAAGAGCAGAAGCTGGATCATCGCGACGATGATCGTCATGCGCGTAAGAGTCAGCAGCAGCGAGATGCACACGATGCCGTAACCAACTAGCTGCCATCCCGAGCGCTTTGCTCGCATCAACACCCACGCCGTGATCATCGGGAAGAAAAGAAGGAACGGAACTGCGAAGCCCTGACCGCCCAAATAGATGGACCCGGCGCGGCGAACCTGATGGCCACCGATTCCGACCCAGTAATTCGTGGGAAGGCCATACTGGTTTCCGACTGTAATTCCGGAGGCGCCAAGAAAATCCTGGAAGTAAGCTGCAACTCCGAGCGCAACGAGACCTTCCGGCGGTAACAGAAAGCGCTCGAGAATGCCGAGCACGCACGTGACGAGCACCAGGAAGAAGATCTTTCGCATGGTGCTATCGTCGTCAGCGAGGTCGGGCATCGCTCTCCCCACGAAGTAAATGAGCATAAAAAGCACCGCCTGGCGCATGCCGAGGAGCTCGGCCGAGATCGGAAGATTCGCTCCTAGCCAGAGGTTTTCGCCGGCGAAGTAAATGGCCGCGAGGATGACCAGTCCGCCGATCCAGAAATCAGCCCAGGCAATCGGGACCCCTGGTCCTCGACCCGAGATGGATCTGATGAGAACGACGAGAAGCAGGACGAGAAGCGCAACATCCCTCCACCCAGCGATCACGCGCACGACTATTTCGGGCAGTCCGAACCACCCGAAGAGCGTGGCCATCACGAGGCTGTGAAACGCCAGCCCCCACGCGAAGAGGGGAAATACGACTCGCGTCAGGTAGGACGTTCGCACGCTAAGAGACGCGTGGACGCCGGCGCCGTTCTCCAAGCGGGAAGGGAAGGGTGGCGATGGAGTTGCTCAGCGCCGACGCGGTCGCCGGGTTTCTTCCGCGCCAGTCGGCGAGGATGGTCGCACTACCGGCGGCCAGCAGTCCGAGAACGCCGCCGATGAACAGAGTGCTGAATAGAAGGAGGCCATACCGCGGCCACTTCGCTTTCCGGGGAGGAACAGCAGGATCGACTACGGTTATCTCGGCCGCATCGTTGAACTCGTCGAGGCGGGCCGACTCGAACTGGCGCTGCAGCGTGAGGAAGAGATCCGTCGCGACATCCGCGTTTCGACGCAGCCGCGCCTCCTCAAACACGAGCTGTGGTGAGGTTCTCCACTGCCGGTTCTGGTCGTAGAAGACACGCTGCCTTTCTTCCGCGTCCCGGAGCTCGAGCTTGGCGCTGTCCACTCTGCTTTGCACGAACATACGCTTGGACCGCGCGCGGGACACGCGCTGCTCGTGGTTGAAGGCATCCACGAGGTCGATCGTGCGATTCCCGATCGCGGCGGCAAGCTCGGGCCAACGAGAATCGACGGAAAGCATCACGAGGTTCGTCCTCAGGTCGAAATCGCTGGCGATCGCCTTTCCCATCTCCTTGACGCCCATCTCCATCTTGCGTGCGGGATCACTGCTTTTGAGACGCAGGATGTCGAGTAGTCGGGCGCTGTCGCGCGGCGACTTTCCGCGCGGATCCTGGAACCTTGAATTGAGCAGGCGTCGTCTCAACTCTTCGCTTTCGATCAGCTTCACATAGAAGTTGGGCGATTCGGATGGATCGCCGCCGGCGCTCACGCCTAATTGGGACGCAAGGCCCTGAATACCGACCCCGCTTCCTGAAAGCGCGCCTGCCATCTTGCTGCTACTCGAGCCAGCAGTAACGAACGAGGCATGCGCCTGATACACCGGCGGAAGCAGTATCACCGCAAGGGCGCCGACTACGAACGTCGCGCCGAGGACAGCCAATACGAGGCGCCAGCGCGCGATGATGCCCGCCAGCCAAACGCCGAATGAAAGAGGCTGTTGAGTCATTGTCACCATGCTACTACGCGCCTGGCTTTTCCGCTATGAGATACACCGACCAGCCTAGCCAATGCAGCTTGGCGACATAGCGCTTGCGAGTCGGCGGCAGCATCGCCAACAGCGGGTACACAGCGGCGAAGAGCCAATTCCGCGAGCGGCCGAATCCCGCGGTTACGAGCCCCACGTCGCGCGCGGCCTGTGACAGCGCACTGATAGGCACTGGGCGGAGGTGCGTCGGATCATCGTAGAAGTTGAGTGTCACCTTGCCTTTTAGCGCGCCTGGCGCACTCTCCGTTTCCACTGATTGGAGGCCCGGAGTCTCTACGTACACTCGGCCACCCGCCTTCAGCAGGCGCGCGATTTCTCTCCAGAGGTTGCTCATCGTTTGCAAATGCTCGACGAGGTGCATGCACGTGATTGAGTCGAACGATCTATCGGGCCAGGGAAGCTTGTCGCGCTCGAGGTCGGCTTGGGCAAAGGAAGTCGCTGGGGGCGTTCGCGCGGGGCGCCCGCCAATGTCCACGCAGCAGAACCGGAGGTCGGGTCGCAGCTCCCACATGTGACACAACGTTTCTCCATCGGACGATCCGAGATCGAGCAGCTTCCCGCCCTTTGGCGTGGTGGCGACGAATGCCGAACGTGTATCAATCCAGGGAATGGATCGCCAATGGGACCAGTTCACCGTAGTGCGATCCTCCGGTGCGCTCCGATGGATGGCCTGGGTTTATCGCCTGAGAGCGATAATTATGGTGACGAGCGTCGCAAGGATTTGAGCGATGGAGCCGGCGCTGCTTAAGAAATCGAACGGCTTGTCTGCCGGATCCCGCTCGGGGACGAAGACTGTGCTCCCCGCCCTTGGCTGCGGAACGCCGTCGGGTAGCAGGAAGTGCCGCGCGGTGGCCTCGACCTTTCCGTTCGGCTGCGTCACATAGGCTCGCTTTAGATCTGCCTTTCGCGAGGGCCCACCAGCAGCGCGGACGTAGTACTCGATCGTCTTTCCTGGCGCCCAGGTTACCGACACCGGTGAATTCACCGCCCCCTGAACGTTGACAACAGCGTTGTAGCGGGGAATGAAGAGCGAGTCTCCGTCCTGGAGAGGCAGATTGTCGAGTGAATTCGGATCGCGCAGCACGTCGGGAAGCTCGATTCCGATTCTGCCCACGCTGTTTCTGGTCCGATAGAACACGACTCCGTTGGCGTAGCCATCGGTGGTTATGCCCCCGGCTCTGGTGATCAGGTCGGTGATCTTTTCGGTTTTCGTGCGCAGTGAGTAGCGTCCAGGGTATCTCACCTCACCCGCTATCACCGCTGTACGCTGCAGCTCCCAGTTAGGCTGACGCAGGATGAGGACGTTGTCGTACGGCTGAACGGTCACGTCGGCGTTCGGGCCCGAGGGCGCTGGAAGTCCTGGCGGGCCGAGATACTTCCCGTCGGAGCTCCGCTCGAAGATGTAACTGGAGTCCATGGGAACTCGAAAAGTGCGCGCCGTCACTCCGCCCGTTCGATTTTCAGGCAGCCGTGCAATCTCGGCCTCGTTCAGGTACGCGCTCTGGTCGAGACCACCCGCCAAAAGCACGAGATCGCGGACCGTCATGCCCTCGCGGAAGGGAAACTGTCCGCTCTTGTGAACGGCGCCGTTGATCGCCACATAACGCGTGGGGCGGAACTCCGAGGTCGAGAACACTCTGATCTCGTCGTCTTCCTGAAGCGGAAAGTCATTGATGACAGCACCAGTCGTGTCGCGCAGAGTTGCGCGAAGCTGTATCCGCGACGAATCCGGCTGCGTGCGCGCGATCAGCACCTGGCCCAGATAGACGTCGGGTTTCACTCCTCCGGCGACGCGGAGAGCGTCGGATACGCGCATTCCCGGCGCGAGACCCTGGATCCCCGGAGACCAGACATTGCCGCGGACTGCGATTCTGTTCCGAACCCGCGTCGCCACGGAGAACACCCTGATCACGTCACCAGGCAGCACTGCGACCAATGGACCCGCGCCCGTGGTGAACTGATCCGATACGATCTCCGTTACGACGCGGTCCCGACCGCCCAGCGGCCGCTGCTCTGGCGGGACGATTCTCTCGATCTGGACCCGGCGCCTCGCCGCCGTAGCGGTGAATCCCCCCGCGAACCGAAGAGCGTCAGCGAGCGTCTCGCCCGGCCGCATCTCGTATGTTGCGGGTCGGGCTACTTCGCCGACGATGCGGACGCGTGCGCCATGAATCGGAACGAACACGAGGTCACCGTTGTTCAGCCTCACGTCGTGTGTAGTGTTGCCGTTCAACAGGTAATCGTAGACGTCGAGAGTATCTGCGGCCGCTCCTCGGCGAATGAGAATCTGCCTGAGGCTGCCGTTATCCGATGGTCCGAGCGCGGCATACAGTGCCGTGAGCGCGGTTGCCGCGCTGGAAATGCGATAGCTGCCTGGTCTCAGAACGTCGCCTGTGACGTAGATCTGATTGCTCCCCAGTCGCGCCGGCGTGATATAAAAATGCGTCGTTGCGCCTCGACCGCGGCGGACTCCGGAGTACACCCGTCCTAGACGCGCGTACAAGACATTCTCGAGCTCGGCCATCGTCAGATTGTTCACATAAACTTGGCCGACTTGCGGAATGATGACGAATCCCTCGCGAGTAACAGGAAGCTGGTACGATTGTTCGACGTCACCAGTGAGAATGAGAGCGAGCTGATCGCCGGGGTTGATGCGGTAGTTCGCGTCGACCGGTCCCGAAAGATTGGGATTGAACGCCGTCGATCTATTGCGGAAGAAATCGAGTCCGAAGATCACGAAGCCACTATCGGCCGCTGGACCATTCTTGAGACCGCGGGTGAGTGAATCTTCCTGCGCGATGCAACGCGCTCGAAGGGCGGCCCTCCGGTCGGTTCTCCGTCTCGCGTTCTGAGTCGTGTCGATCAGGCCGTTCGGCAGCGTATCGGGGACGACCAGTGAATCGGCGTCAATTCCGCAGCGGAGCAAGTCAACCTCTGCCGTGTCTACAATCCCGAGCTTGGTAATCGCGGAAAACACATCTTCGGTCGGCGCGCCGGTATCGGCGCCGGGCGTGGCCCCCGGGAGATAAGCGTCGAGGAGATTCTCCGGATACCCCTCCGCTCTGAGCCGGGCTCTCACCTGTTCAGGCGTTAGGCCGCTCGTCATGATCCTCTGACGGAGCTGCTGCAGCAGCGCGGGATTGTTCTGAAGCATCTGCTGCGCCTGGGTGGAAGTCGGCTGCTGCGCCGAGACCGGGGCGACGAAGGTCATGAGTCCAGCGAGGAGAAGAAGCGAGCTGAGCTTCGATACTGTCATTCGGATTGTGGAGTGGAGGAGACGCGATTGGAATGGTCGCGCAGGGACTCGAACCCCGGACCTCTGCTGTGTGAAAGCAGCGCTCTAACCAGCTGAGCTACGCGACCGATGAAGAGCTCCATCGCCGCGCTGGCGGGAGCCTACGAAAAAGAATCTATAACTTTATCAGCCATACCGCTTTAGCGGTAGATACGCTGTGAACGACTGGTATTCACGGCCCGAACGTACGGTCGAACTCAACGAGCGAATTCTCGTTTCTCGTCATCGTCCCCCGCAGCTTCGTGGGCGTGATGACCTGCCCCGTGAACGTGCCTGCGTCCTTGAGCTCGAGATTGACCTGAAGGACCGTATTCGCTCCGTTGATGGTCGACGAGATCATGCACGGGCCGGTGGTAGGACACACCTGCTGTCCCTGTGTTCCCGTCGCTGTGAAAGTTCCTGTAACTTGTCCGTCCGAAGTCTGGTCGAGTACCATCGTGATGTTCGTCATCCCCGCGGCGGGACCCGCGGCGAACCAGGTGCCCGATACATCGCTGTCGCCTGGAGTAGTAAGCTCCGGCCCGCAGGCGGTTGCCACGAGTGGAGCGAGCGCGGCGAACAGCGCCACGATTGCTCGTGCGCGAATGAACGACTGGAAGGTGCGGAGAATCAAGTAGACTGGATACGACCTACGGGCGACGAGATCAATATGTGGGGAAAGTGGGCCCTGCGCGACATCCGAGATTTTCTGCAGGATGCAGGCGTGCAACCGTAGGCAGTCGGCGGGGGAATAACGTCGGGCAGTTAACTACGTCGGGACAAGGGACTGACAATGATCATGAAACATGAGGGGTACGTCGCGCGCATCGATTACGATGAAGATGACAGAATCTTCCGCGGCAAAGTCGCCAACATTCGGGACTCGATCATCTTCATCGGAAGAACCCCGGAGGAGCTCGAGCGCGACTTCGCTGAGCAGCTGAAGTTCTACTTCGAGATTTGCAAGAAGCGAGGCAAGGTGCCAGACCGCCCATACTCAGGGCAATTCGTTCTTCGGATCGACCCGGAGATTCATCGGGCGCTGGCGGTTGCCGCCGATCGCGAGGATAAGAGCTTGAACCGCTGGGCGGCAGATACGCTCGCTCGTGCCGCAGCTGGTTGACAGACAGGCGGAACCGATCGACTTGTCCGAAATAAAGTTGGCGCTCAACACGATGCGAGTTGCGCGATCGAGGGCCGTGAAACAAGTTGCACCATGGCCTCCTGCTGCCTTCCTCTCGACGATCTGACGGCCGAACAGCGGATCGAGCTCATGGGCCGCCTGTGGGATAGCCTGGACCCGGCCGCCGCGGCCCCTATCACTGATGCTCTCGGGGCAGAACTTGATCGCCGCGAGGCAGAAGCAGATTCGGATCTACGGGGCGGGGAGCCGTGGACCGAGATCAAGGCGACGCTCAAGAAGAAATTGCGCTAGGTGCGGCCTGTCCGTCAGCGTACCGCGTAGACGTCAATCCTGGGCTCTGATCGTTTCATCGGCATAACCCGGATCTCGATGTCACGGTTGAGACTCCCGAGCCAACCCAACAGCCGTTCGGAGCTGATCCCCTCGAGCCGCCCCTTACGCAACGCGGATATGATCGGCTGATGGGTCCCGAGCTTTCGAGCGGCATCCGCCTGTGTCCAGCCGAAGCTCTCAATGATGCTATTTACTTGAGCGGCCAGGCGTGCCTTCGCCTTCCGGAGTCTCGAGTTTGGAAGTGCCAGATCGCGGAATACGTTGCCACTCCCGACCTCCACGCGTACGCCGCCGATTTTCCTGACTTCGCCAGCTCTCATCCGTTTTGTGCGTGCCATAAAAATCTCAGCGGGCAGGGCGCGGAGTTCCTTCAATGACCGACCCATCCAAATGATCGGCTTGTCCATGATGGAATATACTGGTTCTAGTATACCCTGTCAAGAAAAAAATTCTTCCGGCAATTCCGGGAAACTGAGAAGAGCCAGGCCGCCGGCTACCGGCTGCCGGCTCTCCGCTGCCGGCTAAGAACAATTATGGAAGCTGGAAGAAGTTGTTAGCCTCCTGAGCGGGTTAACTGGGTAATAAGTTACTGCTGGGTTGACATATCAGTCTACTAGACAGTAAACTGGGCGGTAACTGGAGGGCACGATAAACTGGGTGGTAAGGGAGGCGACGATGGCAACAATGCGAATACTGGACATCGATCACCAGCTTCTCCAAGGGCTGGCCGAACGAACCGGCAAACAACAGCAAGAGATTATTCACGAAGCACTTGCTACATATCAGCGTGAAGGGCTGCTCGACGAAATCAACGAGGGATTTGCCAGACTTCGTTCACGGTCTGCGGAATGGGATCTCGAAATGGAAGAAAGAAAGCTTTGGGAGAATACCTTGTCAGATGGACTTGATGCGTGAGTAGCTCGACCTCACCCATGAAGCATCCATCGCGGGGCGAGGTGTGGCAGGTTGGACTTGATCCGACCAAGGGTCGCGAACAGAAGGGGAATCGCCCGGCTCTGATAATTTCGGTTGACAAGTTCAACCACGGCCCGGCTGAGTTGGCGATTGTTATCCCGATTACCAAGGTGAACAAGCACATACCCTCGCACGTATTTGTTCCTAAGGGTGAGGCTGGCCTCGACATCGATAGCTATATCAAAGTAGAGGATATTCGTTCGATCTCCACGGAGAGGCTCTTATACTGTCGGGGGATGGTCACTTACCCAAGAATTGAGCAAGTTCAGCAGATTCTTCGCGTTCTGTTAAAACTCTAACGTCTTTAATGGGGCGCACACACAAAAAAGCTCACTCGTAATTGAGGGTGAGCTTTTTGTCATTCACCGGTGTCCGGCGAGTGGACCCGGCCGCGGCGGCGCCTATCACTGATGCTCTCGGGGCAGAACTCGATCGCCGCGAGGCAGAAGCAGATTCGAATCCCCGGCCCGGGGAGCCATGGACCGAGATCAAGGCGACGCTAAAGAAGAAACTGCGCTAGGTGCTACCCATTCCGCTACCCACGAGCTGATAGGGACCAGAGGGACAAAGCGCACTGAGGCGCAAATGACGCCATTAAATGGAGTTATGCAGTGGGCCCTGCAGGACTCGAACCTGCGACCGTCGGATTATGAGTCCGCTGCTCTAACCGACTGAGCTAAGGGCCCGTGATCACGAAACTATAGTCGGGGATCCTCCAACTGCAACTGAACGAGTTGTCAGCTGGCAGCTACTGCAAAGAAGCTGTCAGCGGCGAGCTGCCTACGACGCTGACTGTTCGAGCCCCAGATCAGGGACCCGCGCTCTTGCCACCGTCCCTCCCCGAAGTTGCAGTTGCCTGTGCGCAGACCTGCGCCAATGACGTCCCGACGCAGTGCAGCTCGCGGCTGTCAGCTTAAAAGCTGGTAGCTGACCACACGTTCTGTTGCAGTTGCAGTTGCGGTTCCAGTCGGTCGGGGTTCGACCCGCGCCGTCTAGAACGAAACGCTCCACCGTGGCTGGAGCGCAATCTTGAGGCGCCCCTCGAACGCCGTCCGTGAAACCCCCGCAACGTGCGCATCGTTGGAGACGCGGTTCACTCCAACGTCGCCGACCACCTCCAGGAGGCTGAAGCGCGATACCCCGCCTAGGCCGAGCCGCGTCACGCCCATCACCACGCCGCCCAGGAAGCCCGGAGTCGTCGCATAGTCCGCCGCCGCAGGATAAGCCGCTCGATAATCGCCCTCGCCCTGCCGCCGGTGCGCGAGATAGAGCCGCAATGGTGTCCGGGGCAGGACGGCGAGATCAGTCCCGACTCGCACCTCGTCGTAATCACTGAACCCGGATCCCAGCCCTATGTTGAAAACGGCGTATCGCTCACTGGGATTCGGCGTCCGGTACGCCAAGAAAGACACGCGTGTATACGACGCAAACCACCGTTGCTCGCCGCGCAGAGGCAGCCCTTCCGCAGCCACGGACAAGGCGTACGACGAAGGCTCCTGGCAATTCGGATTGCACCGATCGATCTGCAGATCGTCGATGAAAAGATGCGCCGCGAGCGTGCCGAACCTCCTCGAGCGGAACGCAACCTCTCCGCCGAGCCCGAGGTTTCCGTCCTGCGCCTCGTTCCGCCACGACAGCGAGTAGATGTTGAACGGGTTCACCAGACTCGGCTCCAGTCCCCGCCCGACTCCGCTGTACAGATAGCTCTCGGTAAGGGCTATCTCCCAGCTGGCGCGACGCACCGCCAGACGGTGAATCGAGAAGTATCTCTGATTGACGGCACCGCTCGGCTCCCGATAGCTGTCCAGCCGCGCAAAGACCGTCGAGAAATGCAGCTTGTCGGTTCCGATCCGACCGTACAGGTGATCGTACGTGTACGCGTAGTTCCCGAGCTGAAGGCCGTACGACGTCGCCGGTCCCCCCCCCCAGTTCCGACCCGCACGGCCGAAGAAAAGCTCGCCGTACCTCCACTGGCCACTCACATATCCATCTTCGGTCCGCCCAGCGAGCGTTCTGTCCTGACGGCCAGTGAACTCCGGGTCCACGTTGAGCCTCGTGTCTATGATCGGCCGTATCGATGCCGCCACCGGACCTCCCGCCATCACGACGCGGATCGTCGCGCCTGGTCTCACGCTGTTGCGCGAGTCCGCGAGCATCAGCTCGCGCCGCCCGGATGTCTGCGCCGTGACATAGAAATCCGTAGTACCGCGCGTTCGAAACGGCAGACCCCCCCCTGATGACGTGTCGGCATCCGCACCCGCGACCCGCGGGCGAACCGAGTACTTCTGAATAGCGGCGTAAAGCGCGTCGAGATACGAGCTGACGACGGTACCCGGCTCACGCAGACGCGCCGAATCCACCGCTGCCCGCAACGCGCCTTCAGTGAAGGGACGCTCGAGCGCCGACAGCTCTCGGAACTCCCCGCGCGCCATGAGCGCATCGACGTAGGCGTACGCTATGTCGTCGAGGGGAACGTAGGGGGATGCCTGCCCGCCCAGGCGAGAAACGCCGAGCAGCATCCCGAAAATCGCCGCTCGCAGCATGCGCGCGTTATGCGCCGTCACCGATACCAGGGAATCCCGCGCAGAGCGGGCGTGAGCTGAAGAGCGGGGGCCGGGAAGTGATAGTAGCTCAGCGTCTGCTTTATCGACCGCCAGATCGGGGCATCGCCGGGAAGCTTCGACGGATCAAAATCCAGAGTGAGCAGGATCTTTCTCTTTGCCCGCTGGGGGCCTCCCGCCTCGTTGAACCAGTCCGTAATGGAGTGACCCGCGGAGAGTCGTATGAAAGCCGGCCAGAACGGTTTCGCCGCGTCGGGCAGAAGGCGGTTCACATCCGCCGAAATCCAGTAGGTTTGGCCGGAATAGTCCAGCGACGGACGAAGCTCTGATGCGTCGGTGCGGCTCTTGAGCGCGCGTGTCTTGCGGTAGGAGATGGTCGGCTTGACGGCGCGCCAACCCGGTTTCAGCTCTTGAACGACAGCCAATGCCTGTCCGGCCGTATTCGCGAGCACGTCGGGGTAAGAGAACCCGTATTTCTTGAATCGCGCATCGAAGATCTCGATCTGGAGCTGGAAGAGCGCGGCGTAGGCGACACTGGCCACGAGCGCCTTCCGGGGCGAGACGCACGCTTCCCGGAGGCCCGCATATCCGATACGTGTCAGGTGATATCCGCCGAGCAGGTGGCCGAGCTTGTCCTGATCGCGGAACTCCAGATCCCAGTCAGCCTGAAAGAAAAAGCCATCCGATCTTTCGCCGGACCACCACGCCTTCTTGAAGTAGCGATACAGATAGGCGTTTCCACCCACGAACGCAGCGCCTACCGCGCCCCGGACGGCCTGCAGCTGGCTCCTGGTGAGCGGACAACCGCTGCTCGATGTATCCGGCGTGACCTGAGCCACGCCGTCACGCGCCCCCACGCACACGGCCAGCGCTACAACAATCCA
>CAYOJC010000013.1:0-5832 GCA_964404195.1 uncultured Syntrophobacteraceae bacterium | reverse complement strand
CCTGAGCCACGCCGTCACGCGCCCCCACGCACACGGCCAGCGCTACAACAATCCACTTTACGTGCGGCAACCCTTCTCCTGAATCAGAATGCCTCTTAGACAGCGGCTGCGCCGGCCGTTCCGAACAGATCGTACGCCTCGATGACCTCTTCGATGGTCACTGTCGCCGCCCCCAGCTTGGCAACTTCGACGCCCGCGGCAAAGTTGGCGATGACCGCTGCCTCGGCCGGCGTCGCGCCGCCAGCGAGCATCGTCGCAAGGTACGCGGTGACAGTGTCACCGGCGCCCACCACGTCGTACACCTCACGCGCGGTCGTGGGAACACGCCCCACCTCGCCGTCGGCGGCTACGAGCGCCATCCCCGCCTCGCCCAGCGTGAGGAGCAGGTGGTCGACGCCGAGCTTGTGAAACCAGTCCGGCAGGGATTCGGCGTGCTCGACATCGAATGCGGCGCCCAGCGCCGACTCCAGCTCGCGGCGATTGGGCTTGAAGATCGTGGCGCCGCGGTATGCGAAGAAGTTACGGTATTTCGGATCGACGACGATGGGGATCTCCCGCCTCTTCGCATGCTCGATGGCCGGAGCTATAAGGGCGGGCGTTAGTACTCCCTTGTTGTAATCCTCGAATATCACCGCATCCGCCCCGTCTATCGCCGTGATGGCTGCGCCAATGAGACGCTCCACTTCGCTGCCACTGATGTCCGCATCCTCTTCTTCGTCGAAGCGCACGATCTGCTGCGAGCGGGCGATGATGCGGGTCTTGGTCGTCGTTCGGCGAGTCACAGTCACGAGCGACCGGGTGTCGGTACCGAGCTCGCGAAGCATGGCGGTGATGACCTGGCCTTCCGCGTCCGCGCCGACAGCGCAGACCAGGTCGCAGCTCGCGCCGATCGCGGCGATGTTCTGGGCGACGTTGGCCGCCCCGCCCAGCGCCAGCTCCTTGTCGCGGACGCGCACCACCGGGACGGGGGCTTCGGGGGAGATACGGTCCACATCGCCCCGCAGATACACATCGAGCATCGCGTCACCGATGATCGCGATGCGCTGCTCCCCGCCCAGGTGCAGCAGCTCGATCAAACGGTCCCGCGAGATTGTCTCGATCATTCCCCGGGGAAGTTAAATCGCGCGACTGGGGCGGGCAAACGAGGCATACCCCTTGCCTCACCACGAGGCGAAGGATACGCTCCGCTGCCCTCTAACAATGCCCATTTGATCCTCGAGCGATTCAACAACGCAGCGAAGCGCGGCGTCCACTCGCTGCAGGAATATTTTACGCTGGCCGGAAAGGCGATCGGCTTCATCTTCGTCAAGCCTTTCTACGGAGCCGACACGGTTCAGCAGATGGACGCGATCGGAGTCGGCTCGCTCGGGATTGTGCTCCTCACCGGTCTCTTCACGGGTATGGTGCTCGCGCTTCAGATGTCGGTGCTGCTTCAGGATTTCGGCCAGACCCAGTTGATCGGACGTGCCATCGCGGGCTCCATGATTCGTGAGCTTGGACCTGTCCTCGCGGGGTTGATGGTCGCGGGGCGGGTGGGGTCCGGCATCGCCGCGCAGCTCGGATCGATGAAAGTGACGGAGCAGATCGACGCGTTGAACACTCTCGGAACCGATCCGATCAAGAAGCTGGTGACGCCGCGCGTCCTCGCCGCCCTCATCATGCTCCCGGTGCTGACGATCATCAACGATTTCGCCGGCATCCTGGGCGGTAATATCATCGCCAAGCTCTACCTCGACCTTCCCTCCTCGCTGTACTGGAGAACGGTTTTCGAGCAGATGCTCTCGGGCGGATTCACCTTTCGCTACATCCCCAATGACCTGATCCAGGGATTATTGAAGCCCTTTGTCTTCGGCGGAATCATCGCCACCCTCGGCTGCTACTTCGGCCTCAGGACCACCGGGGGAACCGAGGGCGTGGGCATCGCGACCACGCGTACAGTGGTGACGGCGAGCATCCTCATTCTCGTCGTCGATTACTTCATCACCCAGATTCTGCTGGCGATCCTCACGCCATGACCGACGACGACCGCCGCAACAAGCCGGATAGGCGAGTACCGAGCGAGAAGGACCTGACCGCCATGCCCCGTCGCGCGCGCGACTCCGGCAGGGTGCGGGCCGCGATCCGAGACGAGCTGGAAACGCTGGCCGAGGCCGGTGCCGATCAACAGACGCAGCCGGCGGCCCAGGAGGGGAGAGACCCGGAGCGCACGGTCATTGCATTGGAGAACGTCTCGCTGGCTTTCGACGAGCCTATCCTCGAGGACATCTCCTTCAGCGCCAGGGGCGGTGAGACGATCGTCGTCGTCGGCGAGTCGGGGACCGGCAAGTCGACAATCCTCAAGCTTATCCTCCGGCTTCTCGTTCCCGACAAGGGGCGCGTGTGCATCGATGGAGAGGACATCACGGACCTCATATTCGACGACGCGCTCAAGGTGCGGCAGAAGATGGGGATGGTTTTTCAGGGCGCGGCGCTGTTCGACTCCATGACGGTCTATGAAAACGTCGCGTATCCGCTTCGCGAGCACACCGAGCTCACTGAAGACGAGATCGAGGCGCGAGTGCGGGAGAAGCTGGAGTTCGTGGATCTCGAGCCGGACAAGGTCGTCGACCAGATGCCGGCGGAGCTGTCAGGCGGGATGAGAAAGCGCGTGGGAATAGCTCGAGGGCTCGCCAACAATCCGGAGATCATGCTCTACGACGAGCCCACCTCAGGCCTCGATCCGCTGACGACGGCAACCATCACTTTCCTTATCATCAAGCTGCAGCGCGAGCTCGGTGTTACCAGTGTCGTCGTTTCGCACGACATCAGGGCCTCGTTCCGGATGGCGAGCAAGATCGCGCTTCTCGCCAACAAGCGCGTCGCCTTCCTCGGCACACCCGAGGAGATGACCGGCAGCGATGACCCGTACCTGCGAGAATTCCTCGGCGGCTTCTGACATGAAACCCGTGATACTTTTCAGCAGATGAAACGATCGTCGTTCATAACCTGGGACCAGCTCAAGGTCGGCGCGGTGATCCTGGTCGCGCTCGTGATACTCGCGGTCGCGATCGTGAAGCTTGGCACGGCCGGCAACCTCTTCGCCAAGCGCTATACTCTTGTTAGCTTCCTCGGGAACGCAAGCGGGCTCCGCGTGGGCGGAGGAGTGACGGTAGCCGGTCAGCTGGCGGGGAGCATCAAGGAGATCGAATTCCTTCCGCCCGACGCGGACACCACTCGCAATCTTCGCCTTCTGCTCGAAGTGAACCGGTCCATGAGCGAACAGGTCCGGCTGGATTCACGCGCCAAGATCAAGACCGTGGGACTCCTGGGCGACAAGGCGTTCGACATCACACCGGGGACGCCGCGCTACCGCACGCTACGCGAAGGCGACACGCTCATCATCATCCCGTCCCTCGACTACGAAGCGGTCGTGCAGCAGGCCTCCAGCGCGATCGCGGAGGTCACGGGCCTCACGCGCGATGTGAAGAGCATGGCCGGCGCCATCTCGCGCGGGGAGGGAACGCTCGGCCAGCTCGTGGTGAACCGGACGCTCTACGACCAGGTCAACTCGACCCTGGCGCGCACGAGCTCCCTGATGGCGCGTCTGGAGAATCCGAGAGGCACGATCGGGCGCCTGCTCGACGATCCCGCCCTTTACTACAGTCTCAATCGCACGCTCGCATCGGCGGACACGCTCATCGCCCAGATCGGCTCGGGCAACGGCTCGATCGGCAAGCTCCTGCACGACGACAGCCTCTACGTGCATCTCGTCAGCGTCGTCGCAAGGACCGACACGCTCGTCGGCGCGATGGCGGGCGGGAAGGGAACCGTGCAGAAGCTGTTGACCGACGAGCAGCTCTACGATCAGCTGGTGAAAGCGGTGACGGAGCTGAACGCCGTTCTGGTAGACGTGCGGCGCGATCCGAGACGGTACACAAAAGGAATGATTAAGGTATTTTAGAATGTGATAAAGACGTACGATCTCGATGTCGTCGTGACGCGGGGAGAAGGGACCGAGTCGGAGCATCGAGTACACGCCGCGGTGGTTGGAGAAGGAGACGAGCTTCTCGGTGCGTCGCGTGATCCCGAGGCGTTCACATACTGGCGCTCCTGCGCCAAGCCCTTCCAGGTAATTCCCTTTCTCAATTCAGGAGGCTTCGACGCGCTCGGCTGGGGTGACCAGCAGCTGGCGGTGGCTTGCGCGTCGCACGGCGGGGAGCCGGAGCACGTCACGCTCGTGGAGAGCATGCTCCGCGACATCGGACTCGAGGAGGGCGACCTCGCTTGCGGGCCGCACGAGCCGCTGTCGCAGCGGGGTGCCAAGAAAGCCCGGGAAGCAGGGACGAGGTTTACGCGCCTGCACAACAACTGCTCGGGCAAGCACACGGCGATGCTCGCGTGGGCGCACCACAAGGGATGGACGACGCGCGGTTACGAGCTGCGCGAGCACAGCGTTCAGCGGGCGATTCTGAACGAGGTCGGGCTGTGGACGGATATCCCGTGCAGCAGGATCACGCTCGCCGTCGATGGGTGCGGGGTGGTTGTGTTCGGGATGACGTTGGAGCGAATGGCGCGCGCGTACTCGCGATTCGCGCGAGCCGCCTCGCGCGGCGAAGAGTATCCGCGTCGCGTGGTCTCGGCCATGGCGGGAAATCCGTTCCTGGTTGGCGGCACCGACAGGCTCGACTCCGTGCTGATCGCCGAGACAGGAGGCAAGATCGTGTCGAAGGTTGGCGCCGAGGGCGTCCACTGCGCGCTGCTCGCGGATCGAGGGATCGGCGTCGCGATCAAGGTCGAAGACGGGTCCCAGCGCGCGCAGGTGCCGGCTCTCCTCCGCGTGCTGCAGGAGCTCGATGCGCTGCCCAGCCCGCTTCCGCCCCGGCTGGCGGAGTGGATGCGCAAGCCCGTGAAGAACAGTCGGGGAGACTGTGTGGGCGAAGTGATGATGCGCGCTGACGCCTGATGACAGCGGGATCTGCGGAGCGGGGTACAGTTGCACTGCACGTGATCCCAGGCGTATTGGACGTGGCTCGGGGGCGAGGACGGAGAGAACGCGTCGTGCGTTTACCGTTATTGCGTTTACCGTTTATCCGTTCAAGAGCCGCGCAAAGCCAATCGCAAACCTGCCAATTCGCAGCCGTTGCGAACGGAAAAACGGTTAACGGTTGAACGGGCAACGCACGACGCGCCTTTACCGTCATGACCGCTAACGCTGATCGGGGAGCGAACGCCGGCATACTGGATACCGGCCTGCGTCACTTGGTTCGGATTGCGGGCGCAATAGCCGGAGCAAGCGAGCAGCGGTTCCGCGTCGTGATGTTGGAGGCTCTCAACGAGGTCGATCCGGATTCGGTCGAGGAGATCATACTGCAGTCGTACCTGTTCGCCGGATTTCCACGGGCACTCAACGCCGCGCGCGCCTGGCGGACAATTTCCGGCCGGCCCGCGCCGGCGTCGGAGGCGTCCGAAGGTGACGTCAGGAGGTGGCGTGAGCGCGGCGAGCGGACCTGCGCCGTCGTCTATGGAGACGCCTACGAGCCCCTGCGCCGGAACATCAGGGCTCTGCATCCGGTGCTCGATGAGTGGATGATCGTGGACGGCTATGGGAAGGTCCTCTCGCGCGATGGAGTCGATCTCCGCACGAGAGAGCTGTGCGTGGTGGCTGCCTGCGCGGTGTCGGGGCAACAGAGACAGCTGCATTCGCATCTGCACGGCGCGCTGAACGCTGGCGCAACGCTGAATGAAGTCAGTGGTGTGCTCGAGGCACTGGGAGACCTCATCTCACCAGGCGATCTCGCCCGCTACCGCCAGCTCCTCCGGAAGGTTCAGAGGCAGTAGCGATGGCCATCGAGC
>CAYOJC010000012.1:0-68830 GCA_964404195.1 uncultured Syntrophobacteraceae bacterium | reverse complement strand
ATAAGATAGCAAATTCTACAATGGATATCCATTAGTTATGCGAGTGTCAATAATAGTTACGTCTTGTTCATCAATCGCAAGAGCCTGCCGCTGGTTTGGAAGCGGGTCTCCCCGATTTTGATCGGACTTATCCTGGGTGTCGTCGGTGGAAGTCATATTCTGTTTTCGGCGAACCCCGGCTGGATCAAGTTTTTTACCTACGCGATTCTGCTGCCGTTGATCCTTCTCCAGGCCGCCGGCCTGAGACGGCCCATCCATTCCGAAAAAGCCATTGGCGTGCCGTTCGGCGCCGGCGTGGGAGTTCTCTACTCGCTGACCACCATCTCCGGTCCTCCTTTGGCCCTTTTGTTCAACAACCAGGGTTTCCGCAAAGAAGAATTCAGGGCCGCTTTGAGTCTCATTCGTGTGGCCGAATCGACGCTCACGGCTACGGCCTACTACTTTTTGGGCCTCTACAGCTTTGAAAGCAGCAGTCTTCTCTTTGCGCTGGGGCCGAGTGTGGCTTTGGGAATTCCTCTGGGAGTTTATGTGATCAAGCGTATGGATGCGGAGACCTTCCGGAGGATATGCATGAGCTTTGATGCCTGGGTGGTCGGGTTCGGACTCTCCAGGGTTTTGATCGACGTTCAACTGCTCCATAGCCCGTCGGCATACGGTGTTCTGCTCACCGTAATTCTGATCGACGCCTATTTGCTGTGGCTTTTTTTCGCCAGGAGAACGTCCGATGCGGCTGAATATTCCGGAGCCGCAGTGCGGAATATTTGGGTCAGGAAAAGATAACGAGCCAAACCATGGAACTCTTTCCAGCGAATTATCTGCGGCTCTCCTCCTTGCCAAGCGCTATCACACCCAGCGTTGTTGCCCCTCACTCTATTCCTGTTGACTCGTTCCCTCGTTTATAGTTGCGTCGGGAAAGACATCCGGCAGGGACGTGCGCGGCGTGGGTTCGCTGGTGCGCCTGGAGCTGGACCGCGTTGATTGCGACGAGGTCATCGAGGCGGAGCTGACGAGGGAGAGCTACGACGAATTGGAATTGCGCGAAGGCGAGCGCGTCTTCGTCAGGCCGCGCAACCTGCGGGTGTTTCTGAAGCCTGGATGAGGAAAACCAAAACCCGTGCCTGGTCTCTGGACTTGGCGCCGCGATTGACTTACTCTGAAGAGAACCGATGGAATACTATCCGATTTTTCTCGATCTCAAGGGGCGGCCGTGCCTGGTCGTCGGCGGCGGTGCAGTGGCCGAGCGCAAGGTGGAAAAACTGCTCGAAGCCGGCGCCGAGGTGACCGTGATCAGTCCCACTGTAAACGGCCGGTTCCGCGCCTGGGCTGAGAGCCAGCAGATTTGCCACAAGGCGCGCGCGTACGAGTTCGGCGACCTGGCCCCGTTTCAGCTCGCCTTTGTTGCCACGGACGACGCGTCGGTGAACGCGGCGGTCAAGCGCGAAGGAGAGGAGCGCGGCGTCTGGGTCAACGTGGCCGACGATCCGGCGCAGTGCGATTTTATTCTGCCCTCGGTCCTTCGGCGCGGCGAGCTGGTCGTGGCGGTGGCGAGCGGCGGCTCGAGCCCCGCGCTCTCACGCGCCATCCGGGAAGAGCTGGAGCATTATTTCACCGAAGACTACGCGACTCTTTCGGAGATCGTGGCCGAAGTGCGGCGAGAGATCAGGGAGCAGGGATTGTCCGCCGGTCCGGAAATTTGGCGCGAGGCATTGAACGGCGGCGGCTTGCGAAAATTGGTTCAGCAGGGCGATATCGAAGGCGCGAAGCGTTATCTGCGCGAGCGGGTGAGCGCTTAGATATGGGCGCTGGAAAAGTATATCTGGTCGGCGCGGGTCCGGGAGATCCCGGGCTTCTAACCGTGCGCGGGCTCGAGCTGATCCGCTCGGCCGAGGTGATTGTCTACGACCGCCTGGTCAATCCCGAGCTGCTCGAAGAGGCGCGCGCTGCGGCGCTCAGAATTTTTGCCGGGAAAGAATCCGGACTTCACAGTCTTCCACAAGACGAGATCAACGCTCTGATGATCGCGCACGCGCGCCGCGGGCTCCGCGTGGTGAGGCTCAAAGGAGGCGACCCGTTCGTGTTCGGCCGTGGCGGTGAAGAAGCGCAGGCGCTGGCAGCCGCGGGCATTCCTTTCGAAGTGGTGCCGGGCGTAAGTTCGGCGATATCGGTTCCCGCCTACGCCGGCATTCCGTTGACGCACCGTCAGCTTTCCTCTTCGTTCGCCGTGATTACCGGCCACGAGGCGTGCAAGGACGGCGCGAAGACTATCGACTGGGCGCGATTGGCGACTGCGGTCGATACATTGGTCATCTTGATGGGTCTTAAAAATCTTCCACGCATCGTATCGCAGCTCGTCGCTCACGGCCGCTCGCCCGAGACTCCGGCCGCGCTGATTCGCTGGGGCACGACCGAAAAGCAGCAAGTCGTCGACGGCACGCTTTCCGATATCGTCGATAAAGCGCGCCTCCTCGGCCCTCCGGTTGTCATTGTAGTGGGAAACGTCGTGGAGTTGAGGCATCAGCTCCAATGGTTTGTCCCGCACGCCCTCTACGCGCAATCGGCGCGCTCCTCCCAAGATGCAGACCAACTTACAAGCCGGCCTTGACGGGCTGAGAGTCGTTTCTTTCGAGAGCCGGAGATGCCGCGAGATGGCGGCGCTGATCCGGAATTACGGCGGCGAGCCGATCGTGGCGCCTTCGATGCGCGAGGTGCCATTGGATCAGAATACGGCTGCGGTGGAATTTATCCGCGACCTGCAGGCCGGCAAAATGGATGTGGCGGTTTTTCTCACCGGCGTCGGCGCTCGAACGTTGATCGAAGCAGCTTCTTCCCGTTATTCCCGCGATCAGATAGCAGAAGCTCTGGGACGCGCAACGCTCGTTGCGCGGGGGCCGAAACCGGTGGCGGCGCTGAAGGAGATCGGTCTGAGCCCCGAGATCATCGTCCCCGAGCCGAACACCTGGCGAGAAATTCTGGCGGCGCTGCGTAAAATGGGAAATTTGACCGGCAAGAGAATCGCGGTGCAGGAATACGGCATAACCAGAACCGAATTGATGGATGGAATCAAAGCTCTGGGCGCCGAGGTAATTTCCGTTCCCGTCTATAAATGGGCGCTTCCCGAGGATACGGCGCCGTTGAGAGCCGCCGTGAGCGAGATCGCGGCCCTCCGCGCGGATGTCGCGCTTTTCACCAACGCGACGCAAATCGATCATGTTTTTAAAATTGCGCGCGCGGACGGCCTGGAACAACCCTTGCGCGGCTCGTTGCCGCGGCTCGTGATCGCCTCGATCGGTCCGGTGTGCACCGAGGCGCTCCAGCACTTCGGGATAAAAGCCGACATCGAGCCCGAGCACCCGAAGATGGGCCATCTCATCGCGGCGGTCGCGAGCCGGGGCCGGTCGCTCTTGGACGCGAAGCGCGGGAAGAAAAGTTTGTGAAAGGCTGAAATCGTGTCCGAAGAAAGTCCGGAGACCAATTGGCCCAAAGACCTCTTTCATCACGGGGTCATCAGCAAGCTCTTCCCCAGCAACAACATGGGAGTGGTGCGCACCGAAAGCGGACGCGAAGTCCAGTTTTCTTATGATCTCATCATTCTCTTGGGCGAGGTCCAAAAGACGGCCGATCTCAGGGAAGGAATGGAGGTAGGTTACGATCTCGGCTGGACCTCGAACGGGCTCAGGATCACAAAAATAAAAGTGTACGCTCAGCCTACGACGCGCCAGCTCGGCGGCGATTTAGAAGGGCAGGGAAGTCAGAGCGAGGATCTGCCTGCCCAGAATCTCCCCGACAAAGACTCCCAGTAAAGCGATATAGAAAAGCCCGGTCGCGGCCATGGTGTGCGGTATTTTTAAAGTCCGCCAGATCATGAACGACAGGACCAGAGATCCGCCCTGCGTCGTCAGCAACCGGCTGATTAAAAGAATGCGGTGGCCTTCCCAAAGCTCGTGAAGGTTGTGGACGGTATTCGGGCTCCCGAAATAGTATAGAAGAACGGGAAGCAGCAGAAAGAAAACCGTTTGCAGCGCCAGCGCAATGAAAAAAAATTTAAATATGCGAATAAAGGGATCGATGCTCTGGCCGGTATCGATCAAGTACCAATGGCCGATCAACATCCCCACGGTCACGCCGCCCAATAGCAACGCCGAGAAAAAGAAGCTCGCGGGATAAAGCAAGGTTTCGATCGATCCGAGCGGCGCCTGGAAGAAGCCGCGCGAGCTCGCTGCCAGAGCAACCAGGCCTGCGAAGAGAGAGATTGAAAAAACTCGCGCCCTGAAAACGACGCGCTCTCCCCAGAGTGAATAGAGATAAAGGGCGAAAGACAAAATGAACGGCAAGTAAAATAACAGCTCGATGAAGCTTCCCTGACTTTGATCCGCCGGCAGCGACTTGCGGTAGAGATCGGCCTTGCCAAGAAATCCCAGGGCTCCAACCACGAACAGCACCCCGGCGGTGGACTTGTAGAAACCGCGGGACAGCTCATGGAACGGCGTGGCCGCGATGGCAAAAAGGCCGCCTAGCGCGACCTGATGGAAGAGAAGTAAGAAACTCGCCGGGAATGCCTGCATGGCGTTCAACTCGACCCGGGCTTGTCTCCCGCGTGGAGACAGACCGCCCCATTCAAAAATTTCCGCGTCTTCACGTTCGCGAATCCCGTCTGTTCGATCATGCCGGCGACGGTTTCCGGAGAGTGAAATGCTTTCACCGTAGCGGAAAGATACCGATAAGCCTCCCGATCACGAGCCAGGCGGGCGCCGACCCACGGCATCAAGCGGTAAAAGTACAGAGAGTAAAAGAAAGAAAACGCGGCGCAGGACGGCGGAAACATATCCATCGACACGAAGTGCCCGCCCGGTTTGAGCAGGCGGTACGCTTGACGAAAGAACAGCTCAAGATCGGCGACGTTGCGCAGAACGAAAGCCGTCATGACCGCGTCGAATGTCTCGTCCCTCAAGGGGGGCGATAAGGCGGACCCCAAAATGTAAAAAGTTTTTCCGCCGTTTCGGTCGTTGCGCGTCTTCTCGAGTGCCAGGCGCAACATCTCGGCGGAAAAATCGAGGCCGACGATTTTCCCGCCGCTGCCGACCGCGCCGGCCGCGGTCAAAGCGAGGTCGCCCGTGCCGGTCCCGAGGTCGAGAACCCATCGCTCGCCGCCCTTGAGCGCCGCCGCAACGGCTTTCTTTCTCCAATAGGTGTCCAGGTGAAAGCTGATCACCCGGTTGAGCAGATCGTAGCGGCCCGCGATCCGGTCGAACATTCCGCGGACATGTTCCGCGCGCTGGCGGTCGGGTGAAGACATCGCGATCAGTGGAAGAAGGAAGCCGAGACCGGCGGCAAGGCTGGCGCCGGACTCAAAAGTTTCTCTCGGTGATCAGTTGAATCAAGCTTTTCAGCCCGTTGCGGTAGAGAGATGGAGGAAGTCTTTTTACCGGACCCAGAGCTTTTTCCGCATAGCTGCGCGAAAGCGCCTTGGCCTCGTCGATGACGGTTCCGCGCCTGATGGCGTCGATGGCCTGGCGGATTTTTTGATCCGTGGGATGGCTGCACTCGAAGGCCTCGGTTACGGTCCGCTGTTTGGCGTTTTTGGCCAGGATGATCGGCAGTGAAGGATTGCCGTCGCGCAGATCGATGCCCGTGGGTTTGCCCAGAAGCTCTTCGTGGCCGATCACGTCCAGCACGTCGTCGATGATTTGGAATGCGATCCCGAGGTTCAGGCCGTATTGATCCATTTGCTCGACCAGAGCAGGGTTTGCCCCGGCCAGGTAGACTCCTATCTTCGCTCCGGTCTGAAACAGCGAAGCGGTTTTTCTTTTGACGATCTCCAGGTAATCCGCCACCGTCACGTCGGTGTTGCGATTGAAGAAGCCCTGGAGAATCTCTCCCTCGGTCAGCCGCGTGCATGCGTCGGCGGTCCACTGAACCACGGTCTCGTCGAATTTGCCGGCGAACTCAAAAGCCTTGATGAACAGGAAATCGCCCGCAACCAGCGTCGACTTAAGGCCGAACTTCTTGTAGGCCGACTCCTTGCCGCGCCGGGTCTCCGCGCCGTCGATAATGTCGTCATGCAGCAGCGTGGCGGTGTGGATCAGCTCGATCGCGGTGGCGATATCGACGATATCTTCGACGGTTTTTCCGCCAAATGCTCTATACGCGAGCAGCGTGATCATCGGGCGGACGCGCTTTCCGCCGCCGCAAATGAGATGGGAAGCGATATCGGTCAGCGTCTGTTCGGCGGAGCGCACCGACCGGATAAGGTTCTCCTCGACCAGCTCCAGTTCCTCGGCCACGCAACCGAAGGGATCGACCGCCTCGGTGAGCGGCTGGGCCTTCTTCAATAAATCGGCGACGTAAGCCGAATGGGGAGATTTTCTTTTTCGCTGCTCCAGCACACAAACTCCAAGTACCCGGGTTTATACGGGGGGAAAATGGCATAGAACGGACAACACGTCAAGGCGAATTTACATTGAACATAGCATAGCGCCTGTGCTAGTAAAATGGCAGAGGCTCAAGCAACGCGGTTCTGTGATTCCGGGTGAGCAGTAGAGGACATATGTCGGAGCCGGCGTCCCTAATCCCCGTTTTTCCGCTTCCCAACGTAGTGCTTTTTCCCAAGCTCCAGCTTCCCTTGCATATCTTCGAGCCTCGCTACCGCGAGATAGTGCGCGACGCGATCGGCCACGAAGGGCTGATCGGAATGGCGTTGCTCAGGGGCGATTGGGAAAAGGACTACTACGGCAATCCCGATATCTACAGCGTCGGATGCCTGGGAAAGATCGTCGGCGTTACGCCGCTCCCGGACGGCCGTTACAATATTTTACTGCACGGCCTGACGGAGTATGACATTCGGGAGCAGATTCTCGACGCGACGCCGTATCGCCAGGCGAGAGTTGTCCTCCGAGACGAGGATATGGCGACGAACCCGCTGGCTTCGCTGCAAAAAGAAATCCTGGAGCTTGCGCGGGAAACGATCCGACCGGACGATTCGCCTCTGTTAAGAATTCTCGGCGATCTATCGTTGGACGGAGCGACGTGGTTGAACCTGTGCTGCTTTTCCTTCGATATCTCGCCGGTGGAAAAGCAGAGCCTCCTGGAGGCGAAGTCTCTGGAGGAACGCGCCAGACACCTGATCGACGTGCTGCGCTTCAAGGCCGCGGAGCAGCGAAGCGTCGTCGATCCCTTGCGAAGCTCCAGGGATGGAAGGCTTCACTGAAACTGTTTTCGTCCTGTCATTCAAGTTTAATTGATGCCGCAGTCCAATAGGGCGTGGCTCAGTTTAGCCTTGACAAAAGAAACCCGCCGTTAATATAAAGCTTAAAAGCCAAAAACTAGCAGCCTTGGAGTCAGGTAGGGTAGAAGGAGGGGAAATCATGGAGTTATGGTTGTATTTTCTGCGGTGGGTACATTTTCTTGCCGGTATCACGTGGATCGGCATTTTATATTATTTCAATTTCGTCCAGACGCCGTTCTTCGCCGAAGCGGAGCCGGGTGTGCGGAGCGTAGCGATCCAGAAGCTCGTGCCGCGCGCTTTGTGGTGGTTCCGCTGGGGGGCGATGGGCACCTTCCTCGCTGGCTTACTCATGTATATGCACTATCTGGCTCAGTCCGGTGCCGAGGGTTTCTACAGCACGCCTTATGCGTGGGCGATTACGCTGGGGGGAACGCTGGGAACAATAATGTTCCTAAACGTTTGGCTCGTGATTTGGCCGAACCAGAAGGTCGTCATCGCCTCCGCTACGCAGGCTGCTCAAGGAGGCCAGGCAATTCCCACGGCGGCCAATTGCGGCCGCCGGGGGGCGCTTGCCTCGCGGACCAACGTGGTCTTTTCCATACCGATGCTTTTCTTTATGGGAGCGAGGCACCTGCCGGGATTCGGAGAAGCCACAAGCGGTGGCGCTGTCGGTATCATCATAGTAGGCGGAATTATCATTGCCGCGCTGGAGGCCAACGCGCTTGTCGGTTTGCAGGGCGCGACCAAGAAACCTCTCGATACCGTCGCGGGGGCGCTCTGGTCGGGATTTATTCTGACAGCGATTCTATTTCTGCTCTTTTGGATTCTTTTCCGTTAGCGCAGGAACGCGGCCAAGTCGGGGATGGCCGGTTTGAGATCCGGCTGAGCTGGCATCATCGCGGTCTTTCGTTTTGGCGTATAGCCCGGCGGGTAGCTGGCGTGCAGGACGCGCGCTTCGATCAGCTCGCGCGACGCTCCTTTGATAGCCGGTCCAAGTGGTCCGTCCTTCGACGGGTCGTTGCTGTGGCAGGCGGCGCAATTGGAAAGATAGATCGCGCGACCTCGATTCGGGTCTCCGTCTCCGGCTGTTTTCGCTGGCGCGTCTGATTTCTTCTCGCAGCCGGTCAGCGCAAAAACCACTAACAGAGCAGGTATCCACCTCATCCTCAACATAGCTCCAACGGCCTGGTCGTTAGAGAAATTTTATACTCTGTGGTAAATCTTTAAAGAATGGTGCGAAAGGGGGGAATTGAACCCCCACGGGTGTTAGCCCACAGGATCCTGAATCCTGCGCGTCTACCAATTCCGCCACTTTCGCACGCTAGGCGGCGTGCCCGGAACTTTTTTATCTAACTCCGACGCGGCGCCTTGTCAAGGTAAGCCCCGATTTTATAGCTACGGTCATGGGTAAAATTCTTCTCATCGAGCCGCATCGAGTGTTGCAGCAGGCGATAGCCCTCTCTCTTTTCCCCGAGCATGACGTTCGGGTGGAAGACGGCGCCGGCGCGTCCACCGCCGCCGTTCTCGACGGGATGGATCTGGTTATAGTGGACGCGGCGGCCCTGCGCGAGAGCAGCCGGTTATCGCCGGAGCTTGCGCGCGCGATCCAGGGCTCTTCCATCCCGACGCTGTGGATCGACGAGAACGAATCCGCCGCTCCGCCCAAGCGGGACAAGCTCGTCGTCGTCATGAAGCCGATCGAGAACGCAGCTTTTCAATCGGCTGTGGCCGATCTTCTATCCGGTTCGCGTCCGCGGCAGGAACGGAAGAAAGCCGTCCACGGCGAACAGAAGACTCAGGCGGCTAAAGGCGAAAAGGCGAAGCCGGAGCCTATCGACCTCGTGGAGATCGTCGAAGAAGAATCGGCCGCTGAAAAAAGCGAAACTCCGAAAAAGTCAAAGTAGCTGATGGAATTACCCAAGGCATACGCGCCAAAAGCCGTTGAAGAAAAGTGGTACTCCTGGTGGGAGGAGCATGGATACTTCTATGCGGAAGTAGAAAAAGACCGCCGGCCCTACTGCATTACCATTCCTCCGCCCAATGTGACGGGCGAATTGCACATGGGGCACGCGCTCCAGCACAGCGTTCATGATGCGATCATCCGGTTCAAGCGAATGCAGGGTTACAACACGCTTTGTCTTCCCGGCACCGACCACGCGGGGATCGCGACCCAAATGAAGGTCGAGCAGCAACTTTGGCAGGAGGAGAAAAAGAGCCGCTGGGATGTGGGCCGGGACGAGATGGTTCGGCGCATTTGGGCGTGGACGGAAAAGTACGGCGGCGCCATCCTGAAACAACTCCGCGCCCTCGGCTGTTCTTACGATTGGCGGCGCACTCGATTCACGCTCGATGAAGGCTACCACAAAGCCGTGCTGGAGGCGTTTGTGCGGTTCTACCAGCGTGGCTGGATTTATCGCGGCGAGCGCATGGTCAACTGGTGCCCGCGTTGCCTAACCGTGATTTCAGATTTGGAAGTTGAAGAAGTCACGACCCAGGGTTTTCTCTGGTATATCCGCTACCCGATGCATGAAGGGAACGGAGAGGTTGTCGTGGCGACGACTCGGCCGGAAACCATGCTTGGCGATACCGCCGTGGCGGTTCATCCCGAGGATCGGCGTTGGCATGCTCGCCTCGGCAAGCAAGTCGTCTTGCCGCTGATGGACAGACCGATCCCCATCGTCGCGGACGACTATGCCGATCCTAAAATGGGCAGCGGCGCGGTGAAAATCACTCCCGCGCACGATCCCAACGACTTCGAGGTCGGCAAACGCCATAACCTGCCGCTGGTCAGGGTCATCGGCGACGACGGCCGAATGACGGAGGACGCCGGCCGCTTTGCCGGACTCGACCGCTTCGAAGCGCGGAAGGCGGTTCTGCAGGCGCTGGAACAGGGCGGCTACCTGGTCAAGCGGGACGCCTATGAGTACAACCTTCCGACCCATGACAAGTGCGGGACGATTATCGAGCCGCTGCCTAAAGAGCAGTGGTTTATGAACATGAAGCCGTTGGCTCAGTCTACAATTTCCGCGTTGGAGCGCGAGGAGACGAAATACTTTCCCGATCGCTTTCGAAATTACTCGATCGAGTGGCTGCAAAACATCCGGGACTGGACGCTCTCGCGCCAGCTCTGGTGGGGGCATCGCATTCCGGTTTGGACCTGCGGGGATTGTCATGAGGTCATCGTCCAGGCCGAACCGCCGGCTCATTGTTCGAAATGTAACGGCGGACGGCTGGAACAAGATCCGGATGTTCTGGACACCTGGTTCAGCTCCGCGCTCTGGCCGTTCGCCACTCTCGGATGGCCTGCGCGGACGCCGGAGATGGAATATTTTTATCCCACCAACCTGCTCATCACGAGCCGGGAAATTCTTTATCTCTGGGTCGCCCGAATGATCATGACGAGTCAGGAGTTCGTCGGAAAGATTCCGTTCCATCACGTGCTCATTCACCCGACGATTCTTACTAAAGACGGTAAGCGAATGAGCAAATCTCTCGGCACCGGGATCGACCCGCTCGAGCTGATCGGAATGTACGGCGCCGATGCGACCCGGTTCGCTTTGCTCTATCAGTGCAGCAGCACCCAGGATGTCCGCTTTGACGCGGACGTCGAAGAGAACAGAGTCCTCCGCTCGATGACGACGGAGATGTGCCGAAATTTCGCCAACAAAGTTTGGAACGCCTCGCGCTTCGTTCTCATGAATTTGGACGAGGAACCGGTCACATCCGAGGGATTGCCGGCCGGTGAAGAGGCGGAGTTTGTGGACCGGTGGATTTTTCACCGGTTGAACGAAACGATTCACAAGGCGACGGAGGCCCTGGAAAATTATCGCTTCGACGACTACAGCAAGCAGTTGTACGAATTTGTCTGGGGCGAGTTCTGCGATTGGTACGTCGAGATGGCGAAGCTGCGGCTGTACGGGCACGACGCAAAGGAGCAGACAAAAGTCCGTCAAAGGCTGGTTCTTTTACTCGATCAAATTCTGCGTTTGCTCCATCCCGCCATGCCCTTTGTGACAGAAGAAATATGGCAGGCATTACACCCAGGCGAGGGAAGCATCATGGTGCAGTCATATCCTGAAACCAACGCGAATTGGGTGCACCCCGACGCAAAAGAAAATATGGGCTTTTTCATGGAGATCGTTCGGTCCGTTAGAAATCTGCGCGCCGAGATGAACTGCCCTCCGTCCAAAGAGGTGAAAGCGATTTTGTTCGGCCCGCAAGCGGAGTTGGACTTCCTCCGTTCGCAGGAGCGCTATCTGCGGGCGCTTGCGAAAACCGGTTCTGTTGACTACTTGAGGGAAGGCGAGAGGCCCGGAGGCGCGGCCACAGCGATCGTAGGACTGACCGAGATCTATCTGCCGCTCGGAGACCTGATCAACCTGGAAGAGGAGAAAACGCGCCTCAACCGGGAATTGGCCCGCGCGGGAGAAGAGCTGGAGCGCGTGCGGCGAAAACTCGGTAATAGCGACTTCATCGCCAAGGCGAAAGAAGCGGTCGTGCGCAGGGAAAAAGAAAAAGCCGAAGAGTTCGAAGATAAGATACGCACTTTAAACCTGAGCCTCGTGAGGATCGGCGAGGTGGAACAGGCGGAGGGGAAGTCTTAGTTATGGATATCGTCGTCACTCCACAGATCGAGCAGCTCATCCGCTGCGCCCTGGAAGAAGACATCGGCGCCGGGGATATCACGACGTTGAGCACGGTTCCCCGTGATGCCCGGGGAAAAGGGCTATTTCGCGCCAAGCGCGACGGCGTGGCGGCGGGGCTCATTCTGATCGAGAAAGTATTTTCTTTTCTGGATGCCGATGTCCAGGTGCGCTGCCTCTCTCGCGATGGCGACGCGGTGAAACAAGGCGCGGTCGTCGCGGAGGCCGAAGGGCCGATCCGCGCGCTTCTCATGGGCGAGAGAACCGCGCTCAATTTTCTTCAGCGCCTTTCCGGCACAGCGACGCTCACCCGCCGCTACGTGGATGCGGTGAAAGACTTCCCGTGTAAAATCATCGATACGCGCAAAACCACTCCGGGCTTTCGCACGCTGGAAAAATACGCCGTGCGCATGGGCGGAGGGACCAACCACCGTTTGGGTCTTTTCGACGCGGCGCTGGTCAAAGACAATCACATCGTCGCCGCGGGCTCGATCGCCGGCGCCGTCGAAGAAGTCCGGCGGCAGGCGCCTTTCATGGCCAAGATCGAAGTGGAATGCTCGACGCTTGCTCAGGTGCGTGAAGCTCTGGACGCTCGCGCCGACGTGATCATGCTCGACAACGTGAATCCGAAAGAGATGGCCGAGGCGGTGCGCGTCATCAATAAGCGCGCCTGGGTCGAAGCGTCGGGGGGAATTACCATCGAGACTTTGCGCGAAGTGGCGGCCACGGGCGTCGATTTCATCTCGGTCGGCGCTCTGACCCATTCCGCTCCCTCGCTCGATTTCAACATGAAGGTTACCGCGGTGAAATAAAAATAACCCTCACCCTTCCCTCTCCCTGGAAGGGAGAGGAATAAGGAGAGGGTCGAAGGGTTCAAGTGATGCCGAAATTCAAAGCGCTAGACCCGGACGAGATCCGGAACGGGCTTGAGTCTCGTCGCCTCGGAAAGAAAATTCACTACTTTCCCGAGATCGATTCCACCAATCTATTCGCCTTCAAGCGGGCTCAAGAGGGAGGAGAGGAGGGCGAGGTCGTTATCGCCGAGACCCAGACGCAAGGAAAAGGGCGGATGGGACGAAGCTGGTTCTCGCCGCCGGGCTTCAGTCTCTATCTCTCCTTAATCCTCAAGCCGAAGCTTCCGCCGGCCAGCACGCCGCAGATCACGCTCGTGGCCGCGGTCGCACTGGCCGAAACGGTTCAAAACTTTCTCCAAGCGCCGCCTTCCATCAAATGGCCTAACGACATCATGGTCGGAGGCAGGAAACTGGCCGGCATTCTCACCGAGTCTTCCTGCGATTCCGAGCGCGTCCATTTCGTTGTCGTCGGCATCGGCGTCAATCTCAACCTCCCCGCGGAGTTGCTGCCTGAGGCGATCCGGGAGCGGGCCACTTCGCTGCTCATCCTGACCCAAACGCAGGTCGACCGGACTTCTTTTGCCAGCCAATTGATTCAGAGCCTCGACAGGTGCTATGGGGAATTGGGGGATAAGGGATTTCCCTGGATCGCCCGGCGCTGGGAGAGCTTTTTTGATCTCAGGGGGAGAAGAATCGAAGTGGGTATGGCGGAAGAGCGTCTATCCGGGATCGCCAGGGGAATCGACGCCGACGGCGCGCTGATCCTTGAAGAAGACTCCGGCGCCCTACGGCGAATCATCGCCGGCGAGGTTTTTCCGGTCGAATCGTGAGTGATCGATGCTTCTAGCGATCGACATCGGCAATACCAACATCGTCCTCGGAATCTACGACGGGCGAAAGCTCGTCACGCACTGGCGCCTTCTCACCCAGCCGGAGCGGACCGCCGACGAGTACGGCGTCCTCATCTCCCAACTCGCCTCGTCCGGCGGCATCGGCTGCGAGAAGGTCCATTCCATCATCGCTTCCTGCGTCGTGCCGTCGATGATGAGCATGATCCAGGAGCTGGCGGAGAGATTTTTTCGCGTCAAGCCGCTCGTCGTCGGGCCGGGAGTCAAGACCGGCATGCCCATCCTCTACGACAATCCCAAGGAAGTCGGCGCAGACCGCATCTGCAACGGCGTCGCCGCGTACGAAAAATATCAGGATTGCTGCATCACGGTGGATTTCGGCACCGCCACCACTTTCGATTTTATTTCCAAGAAAGGCGAGTACGTCGGCGGCGCGATCGCGCCGGGCCTTTTGATCTCGGTGGAAGCGCTGTTCCAGCGGGCGTCGAAGCTGCCCCGGGTCGAGATCGTCAAACCAAAGGAGATCGTCGGAAAAAATTCGATCAGCTCGATTCAATCGGGCGTTTTTTACGGCTACGTCGGCCTGGTGGACGGTATCGTCGAGCGCATGCAGAAGGAAAGCCGCACGCGCGTGAAAGTCGTCGCCACCGGAGGGCTCGCGCGGGTCATCGCGCCGGAGTGCTCTTTCATCGACGAGGTGGACGAGTTTCTCACGCTCGACGGTCTCAGGATCATCCACGAGCGAAATTCAGTCCAGGACCTGAAGAAACGGCCACAGGAACTCAAAAAGGAGGTCGGCGGCAGATGATTGAAATAGACAAGCTGCGCAACGTCGGCGTTTTGGGTCATGGCGGGGTGGGCAAGACCGCTCTGGGCGAGGCGATGCTTTTTGCCGCGGGCGCCGCGCAGAGGCCGGCCCGCGTGGGGGAGGGAACTTCGATTCTCGATTTCGAGCCGGAGGAAGTCCACCGGCACATCTCCCTCTCCACCGCTTTCCACTCGCTGTCCTGGAAAAAGTTTAATCTCTATCTGATCGACACGCCCGGATACACCACCTTCCTGCCCGAAACAATGAACAGCATGCGGGCCTTTCGCGGCGCGGTGCTGCTGCTGAGCCCCTCGAGCGGCCTCAGAGTCGAAACCGAAAGACTGTGGGCGCGCGCCGACGAGCAGAACGTCGCCCGGCTGATTTTCATCGGCAAGATGGAAAGAGAGAAGGCCAACGTTCGCGAGGGACTCGAGGCGATTTTTTCCGGCCTGGAGGCGAAAGGGGTCGAGCTCCAGCTTCCCATCGGCGCGGAGGAAGGCTTCAAGGGAATCGTCGATCTCGTCACGATGAAAGCTTTTCTTTTCGAAGGCGACAGCGGCAAGTTCAAGGAGACCGAGATCCCGTCGGATCTCACCGGCCAGGCGCAAGAGGCGCGCGTTCAGATGCTGGAGACCGTGGCGGATACGGACGACGCGCTTTTGGAAAAATATCTCGAAGCGCAGGACCTGCCGTTGGAGGAGTGGAAGCGCGGCATTCGGGCGGCGGTTCTCAACCGCAAGCTGTTTCCGATCTTCTACGGCTCCGCGTTCCGCCAGATCGGCATTCCGCAACTTCTCGACGCGATCATCGACTATCTGCCGTCGCCGCCGGAAGAAGGAGCATTCACCGGCAAGAATCCGGTAACCGGCGAGGTGGAAACCCGCGTGTGCGACTCGGCGGCGCCTCTTTCGGCATATGTCTTCAAGACGCTGATCGATCCGTTTGCGGGAAAGCTCTCGATCATGCGCGTCGTCTCCGGAAAGATCGCTCCGGACATGACGTTGTACAATCCGAACAAGCAGCTCAAGGAAAGAATCGGCCACCTGTTCCGGCTCGAAGGGAAGAAACAGGAGAGCGTACACGAGGCGGTCGCAGGCGAGATCGTCGCGGCGGCCAAGCTCAAGGACGTTTCCTCGGGGGACACTCTGTGCGAGGAAAGAGCGCCGGTCGAGTTCGACGGGCTCGGCCACTTCACCCATCTCATTTCCTTCGCCCTCGAGCCGAAGACCAAGGCGGATGAAGAAAAAGTTCCTCAAGGCCTGCACAAGCTGATGGAAGAGGACCCGACCATCGACATGCATCGCGACACGCAGACGAGGGAGTTTATCCTCTCCGGCATGGGACAGCTCCATGTCGAGGTGATCGTCGAGAAATTACGGCGCAAGTATGGCGCCGAGGTGGAATTAAAGGCGCCCAAAGTCCCTTACAAGGAAACCGTCAAGGGAAGCGCCAGCTCGCAGGGAAAACTCAAGAAACAGTCCGGTGGCAGGGGGCAGTACGGCGACACCTGGATCAAAATCGAGCCGCTGCCGCGCGGCAAGGGGTTCGAATTCGTGGATCAGATCGTGGGCGGCGCGATTCCCAGAAACTACATTCCGGCGGTGGAGAAGGGCATCAGGGAGGCGATGACCGAAGGGCATCTCGCGGGATATCAGATGGTCGATATCCGCGCGACGCTGTACGACGGCTCGTACCACGACGTCGATTCTTCCGACATGGCCTTCAAGATCGCCGCCTCGATGGGTTTCAAGGCCGCCGTGGACAAAGCCAAGCCGGTCATTCTCGAGCCGATCATGCACATGGAGATCACCGTCCCCGACGAGAGCATGGGCGCGGTGATCGGGGATTTGAACAGCCGGCGCGGTAAAGTCGAGGGCATGGAGACCCGCGGCCATACCGAAGTAGTCAAAGCCCGGGTCCCCATGGCCGAGGTTTTGAAGTATTCGCAGGATCTCAACGCGATGACGAGCGGCCGCGGCGGCTTCACGACGGAATTCTCGCACTATGAAGAGCTGCCGGCGCATCTGGTCGAAAAAGTGGTGAAGCAGACCAAAGAGACCAAAGCCGCGGCGGAGGCGGCGCACAAGGCATAGGGGCAGTTACTGGTGTACTGGTTGATTGGTTACTCGCCTATCGCGTAGTGTAGTAACTTGTTCCGTTGCCAGTTAACCAGTAACCAGTTAACCAATAACTAACCATGGAGAAACAGTTTGATCAATTCAGAGCCTCGCTGCTTTACTGCAACCGCTGCCGGCGGGCGATGCCGGTGCGCGAACGGCTTCTTTTAGTCCTGCCGGACGGCGAGCTTTATGATTATCTCTGCCAGGGATGCGGCGGATCGGTCGGCTCCAAGACCGAGCGCGCTACGGCGGAAGCGCCGTTGATAACGCCCGGGCGAAGCTAGACCGATGGCGACGATCGACGCCGACGCCCACGTCCTGGAGACGGACCGGACATGGGAATACATGCTCGAAACGGAGCGCGAGTTCCGGCCTCGAGCGGTCGCCACGCCCGACGCCGAAGAAAGCGGCGGCGAGTCTTGGCTCGTCGACGGCCGGCTGCACGCGAAAGCGCGCAACGTGGGCGCGGATACGCCGAAGGCGGCGCGCGAGATGGAAGACATCGACGCGCGCATCAAACACATGGACGAGCTTGGAGTGGACATCCAGGTTCTCTACCCCACGATTTTTTTGAGGCCATTCACTCTCCGTCCCGAAATCGAACTGGCGCTCAGCCGCAGCTACAACCGCTGGCTGGTCGATATCTGGAAGCGGGGCCAAGGCCGCCTCCGATGGGTCGCGGTGCTGCCGCTGCTCAGCATGGAGAAGGCGCTGGCCGAAGCGCGCTGGGCCCAAGAGAACGGCGCTTGCGGTATTTTCATCCGCGGTCTCGAAGGCGACCGCCTCCTCTCCGATCCCTACTTCTATCCGCTCTACGAAGAAGCGGGCCGGCTCGATATGCCGGTCTGCGTGCATTCGGCGACGGGAAGCTTCGCGGTGCACGATTTCTTCGAGCGCGAGTGCGGCTTCAACAAATTCAAGCTCGCCGTCGTCGGCTCGTTTCACTCGGTTCTGTTCGCCGGTATTCCACAGCGATTCCCCAAGCTCAAGTTCGGCTTCATCGAAGTCAGCGCTCAGTGGATTCCCTACGCGCTCCACGACATCGCCCGGCGTTTTCAAAGAAAAGGACAAACTCTGAGCCGGGACATTCTTCGGGAGAGCCGGATCTACGTCGCCTGCCAGACCGATGACGATCTTCCATATATTCTCCGTTACTCGGGAGCCGACAGCCTGGTGATCGGCTCGGACTACGGCCACGCGGATACCGCGAGCGAACTGGCAGCGCTGCGGACGTTGAAAGACCGAGGTGAAATCGACGTCGGAGTGATCGAAAAAATTCTCGACGATAACCCGCGCGCCCTGTATGGACTCTGATAAGGGGTCTGACATTTGAGATTTGAGATTTGAGATTCCGAGCGTAGCGAGGACACATGGTTATCGATTTTCAAGCGCACGTTTTCCCTGAAAGTTACATCGCCGAGATGGATCGGCTCGACGCCGAAGTCATATTGGAGCCGCCCGATCCCCACAGCGGCATGCGCTATTTTTACGATCGAAAGCTCGGCTGCCGGATCAATACCGCGACCTTTCAAGGGCGCGACGTGGTTAAGCGCATCGAGCACATGGACAAGCTCGGTATCGACGTCCAGGTCCTCAGCATACCGGCGCCGGGCGCGGATCGGTTCACAGGCGACGGCGCGCTGTCGCTCGCGCGCGCGGCCAACGATGCCATCGCGGCTTTGTGCAAACAATATCCGCAGCGCTTCGCCGGACTGTTTACGTTGCCGACTTCGTCCGTCAGCGCGTCGCTGAACGAGCTGGCGCGATCGGTGAACGAGCTCGGTCTCCGCGGTTTCGGATGCTTCACTAATCTCAACGGCAGGGCGTTGGACAGGGAGGATTTGTTTCCGATTTACGAGCGGCTCGCCCAGCTCCGGCTTCCGGTCTATCTTCATCCGACCGCGCCGCTGGCGACCGAGGCGGTCGGCCTGGACATCATGCCGATGCTGATCTTCGGCTGGGCGTTCGATTCCACGGTCGCGATGACGCGGCTGGTCTACGGCCGGGTGCTGGAGCGATTTCCGGAAATCAATTTCGTCGTCGCCGACGTGGGCGGCGTTCTGGCGTTCTTCGCCCAGCGCGCGATCAACATTTACAACGGCAGGACCGAGGAGATCCGCCAGCGATACGGCCTCAAGGAAAATCCGCTCGACTCTTTCAGGAGATTTTACGTGGACACGGCCGACCATCCGTCGTCCACGTTGCGCTGCGTCCTCGATTTTTTCGGCCCGGACCGGATGGTGCTCGGCACCAACTATCCCTACGGGCCGGAGGAGGGCTGCGTGCTGGTGAAAAACAGTTTGAAGGCGGTTGCAGAGTTGGAACTTAAAAAGGAGGATCGGGAAAAAATCCTCGGCGGCAACGCGGAGAAAATTCTCCGGCTTTGCGCATCATGAACTACGGCAAAACAACCCGACCGGTCATCATGGGACAGAAGGGCATGGTCTCTTCGGGCCATTACCTTGCTTCGCTCGCGGGCATGAGCGTGCTTCAAGACGGCGGCAACGCGGTGGACGCGGCTCTGGCCGCGTCGTTGGCCTTGAGCGTCGTCACGCCGGAAACCTCCGGGCCCGGCGGCGATATCTTCGCGCTGGTCTACATGAAAAAGACCGGCGAGGTCGAAGCGCTGAATGCGAGCGGCCCGGCGCCGAAGCGGGCGACAATAGAATTTTTCCGCGAGCATGGCCATACGAAAGTCCCAACCGAAGGCCCGCTCAGCATCGCCGTGCCCGGCGCGGTGGACGGCTGGACGGAGCTGCACAAGCGCTACGGCACTTTGGACCTCTCGCGCATCGCCGTGGACGCGATCGCCTACGCGCGCGGCGGTTTTCCGATCTCGAATTATCTGAGCAAGAAGATCGAGGAATTCAGCGGCGCGTTTCCTCTGGTGGACCGCAACTATCGAAAAGTTTTGGACGCGGTCGCGCCGGGCCGGATTCTCGTTCAAAAAGGTCTCGCTCTCACGCTGGAAGAAATCGCCAAGAAGGGTAGGGAGGCTTTTTACAGCGGGGAGCTGGCGGAGCGGATGTGCGGCGCATTGAAGCGCGAAGGCGCGATCATCGCGGAAGAAGATCTTCAAGGCAGATTTGCCGAGTGGCTCGAGCCGCTCCGCTCCTCCTATCGAGATTTCACGGTCTATGAGCAGCCGCCGGTCTCGCAGGGCTTCATGGTTCTGGAGATGCTCAATCTTATAGAGGGCTACGCCCTGGAACGAATGGACGCGGCCGAGGCGATCCACGTCATGGTGGAAGCCAAGAAGCTCGCCTTCGAGGACCGGTTGAATCACCTGGACGATTCGCGCTTCGGCGATCCGCAGATCTCGCGCTTGATCTCGAAGGAGCACGCCGAAAAAAGACGGCGGGAAATTTCCGACACGGCAAAACCGACGGCGCGGCCCGCCGCTCCCGGCGGCGATACGACTTATCTATGCGCTGCTGACCGCGACGGCAACGCGATTTCGTTGATCCAGAGCGTCTTCGCCGCGTTCGGCTCGCGCGTGATCGCCGGAG
Organism: uncultured Syntrophobacteraceae bacterium; assembly: GCA_964404195.1. GTDB lineage: Bacteria > Desulfobacterota > Binatia > UBA9968 > UBA9968 > JAJPJQ01. The sequence continues at coordinate 48,826 of CAYOJC010000012.1, read as the reverse complement.
ACACGGGCGTCGCGATGAACAATCGCCTTTGCAGCTTCGGCCTGGACGAAACGAAACCCAACGCTCTCAAGCCCGGCAAAAGGCCGGCGCACACGCTCAATTCGTACATGGCGTTTCACGGCGAAGATTTCTTCGCCACGGGCGGAACGCCCGGCAACGACGATCAACCGCAGACGAACGTTCAGATTCTGCACAAACTCCTCGACGAGCGCAGCGACCCGCAGTCTGCCGTCGAAGCGCCGCGCTGGAGCCACATGCCCGGCACGCCGCCGCGCGACAAGCTGCCGGAGGAGCTCAGGATGGAAGAAGGTTTTCCGCCTGAAATCATCAAGGGCCTGGAAGAAAAAGGCCACAAAGTAAAAGTCGTAGGCCGTTGGTCCTTCGGCGCGTCGCAAGTGATCGCGCGCGATCCGGTCACCGGCGTATGGCTCGGCGCGGCGGACCCGCGACGCGAAGGCTACGCGATCGGATGGTAGGAAAGGAAAGCGCATGGCTGGAATAGGAGGGCTGTCGCCGGGCGGAGGCATTCGCCGCCTCACGCGCGCAATGATCGTCCTGCTTGGATTGGCTGCCGCTGCGCAGGCCGCCGAGCCGGTGACGATCCGATCGAGCTACGCCGCCGTGAGCGGGGCCTTTGCGCCGATCTGGGTAGCGCAAGAAAAAGGTCTCTTTTCTAAATACGGCGTAAACGTCGATCTGAAATACATTTTGCCTGCGACGGCGACGCAAGCACTCATTGCCAAGAGCCTGGACATCTGCAACCCGGGCGGCGAGTTGATCGAGGCGGGGCTCGGCGGCCACGACGTGGTCTTCATGCTGGGGGTTCTCAACCGCGCGGTGTTTTCACTCTACAGCAAGCCCGAGCTTCGGAACTTCGCCGATCTCAAGGGCAAGGTGATCGGCGTAACGCAACCGAGCTCGACCACGGATTTCGTCGCGCGCATCTTGGTGCGCGAAGCGGGTATGACGCTCGGGAAGGACGTGCGCGTTCTCTATTTGGATGGAATTCCCGCCATCATGACCGCGCTAACGCAGGGAAACATCGATGCAGGGGTCATCTCCGCGCCGACGACGTTAAGAGCGCGGAAAGCGGGCTTGAAAGAGCTGGTCAACATAACCGAGAAAAATATCCCGCTGATTCACGTCGCATTCGCCAGCACGCGGCAGTATATGAAAGAGAATCCCGATCGCGTCCGGCGCTATCTGCAAGGATATCTGGAAGGCTTGAAGATCGTCCGCACGGACGCCGAACAGGCGAAGCAGGCGATCGGCAAGTACACCAAATCGACCGATGCGGACGATCTCGAAGAGACTTATAGAACTTTCCTGCCGGCCTGGGAGAAGCTTCCCTACGTCTCGGCCGGCGCCGTGCAGACGATGCTCAATTTCGCCGCACACCCGGCGGCGAAAACGGCGAAGCCGGAGCAGTTGATCGACAATTCGTTTCTGGCCGAGCTGGAGAGGTCCGGTTTCATCGACAAACTGTATCAACAATAGGAAAAGGAGGCGGCTATGAAATTATTGGACGTAAGCGAATTCGCCAAGCAAAGAAGAAAGGGCCAGCGCAGGATCGATCTGTTCCGGCGCGACAATCTGCACACGTGGCTGCTCTTTTTCCCTCCCGGCGACGTGCAGCGAATGCACAATCATCCGTCGGACCGAACCTATTTCGTGGTCACCGGCCGCGGTATCATGAAAGGACCGAACGAGACGCACGAGCTGGCGGCGGGAACGATTCTCAGCATTCCCGCTCACGAGTATTACGAGGGCTCGAATCCCTACGACGAGCCGATGGTGCTTCTCGGCAACAGCCCGAAGCCGACGCCGGAGGACCTCGCGAAGGCGGGCGGCGCCCGAAACGAGATCGACGAAGCGACCGGAAAGAGAATTGTCTATCAACATGGCGGCGGGCAAGACGAGGGGAAAATCGTAGAGTAACATGGAAGCGATCGGCATGATCGGCGTCGGCGCGATGGGCAGCGCGCTCTGCGAGCGATTGAAGATCGCCGGCGTGCAGGCGACGGTTTACGACATCGATCCGGCGGCGCTGGAAGCGGCGCGCTCGACGGGGGCGCGCGTAGCGGAGAGCATCGCGGAGTTGAGCGCGGCTTCGACGATCGTCGATGTCGTTGTCCGCACGGACAAAGAAGTCCTGGATTGCACGACGGGGAAGGGTGGAATTCTCGATAACGCAAAACCCGACACGCTGATCGTTCTTCACAGTACCATTTTGCCGCAGACCACGCGCAAAGTCGCGGAGGCCGCGGGCAAAAGAAACGTGCGCGTCATCGACGCGTGCATGCTCGGCGTGCCGCGAGCGGTAAGAGCCGGCGATTTGATTTTCGTCGTCGGCGGAGCGCAGGAATCGGTCGAGCGGGCGCGGCCTCATCTTCTGAATATGGCGAAGAAGGTCATTCACATGGGTGCCGCCGGCGCCGGCAACACCTCGAAGTTGATTAAAAACTTAACTTCCGGCGCCGAGACGCTGATGATTCACGAAGCGCTCCAGCTCGGCGAGGCCGAAGGATTGAAATTTCCACAGGTGCTCGAGATGCTGCAACAAGTCGAGTCTGAAAAACTTCTCGCCCGCTGGCAGCGCGTGTTCGATCCATCGTTACCAGCGCCTACGCCCCACATCGGCAGAAATGTTTTTGACAAGGACGTTCCGCTGGCGGGCGAGCTGGCGCGTCGGTCCGGTCTCGACCTGCCGATCATCGAGCAGCTCGCGGCGGCGGCAAAGCGCCTGGTGAGGGAAAAAAATAAATTGTAGGGGCGCAATTCATTGCGCCCGCATCGCAGAGAAGGAGTTATGGCCAAGATCCGCCACATCGCGCTGCTCACTAATGATCCGCCGAAGCTCGCCGAGTTTTATCGCAATTCTTTCGGCATGAAAGAAGTCGCCCGCTCCGGCGAAAACCGGGACGCGATCTACCTCTCCGACGGCCACATCAACCTCGCGATACTGCCGGCGCGCGGCCGCCCGGAAGGGATTTTCCATTTCGGCTTCGAAGTCGAGAACGTCGAGCAAGCGACTCGCGCGGCCATCGAAGCCGGAGCAACCAAAGGGACCGAGTCCCTTCCGAGGGACGGACGCTTCGCGGAAGGATTCATACGAGATCCGGTTGGCACGAGAGTCGATTTATCGCTTGGCTGGAAAATCTAACCAGACGCTGCGCTGGGTCGCCTCGCAGGCCGTTAAGGGTTAACTGGTTACAGGTTACTGGGTACTCGAAAAAGGGGACCGGCGGACTTGGATTAACCAATAACAAGTCAACTAGTATACAAGTAACGAAGCTCAGTGATGAAGTTCAGCCTCTTCACCGAAATCCAGTGTTCCGCGCAAGCCGCGCCCGCCGAGCGGCTGGATGAGTTTCTCGAGCAGGCGGAGCTTGCCGACGCGCTCGGGTATCGCGGATTCTGGATCGCCGAGATCCATTGCCAGCCCAGAATGTCTTTGCTCTCCGCGCCCTACGTCGTGCTCGGCGCCGCATCGCAGAGAACCAAGCGGCTTCGCCTGGGCGTCGCCGTCAATACGCTGCCGGCGCACCATCCGGTCCAGCTGGCGGAGCAAGCGGCGATGCTCGACTTGCTTTCCCACGGACGCATGGATTTCGCCGCCGGCGGAGGCCATCCTCACAGCCGCGTTTACGAATGCTTCGGCGCCGATCATCAAGCGACACACGAGATCGTGGAAGAGAGCCTCAAGGTCATCCAGGCGGCGTGGACGGAAGAAGTCCTTTCGTTCGAGGGACGGTTCTTCAAGATTCCGGGGGTCGTCGTCAATCCCAAACCCGTGCAGAAACCTCATCCGCCGCTTTATATCGCCGCAAGCTCGAACGAAGGCGTCGAGCTTGCGGCGCGCTTGGGCGTGAATCTTTTTCTGCCCATTCATACGCGTACGCGCGAGCAGGTTGTCGAGTTGGCGAATTCTTATTGGAAAGAGCTGGAAAACCATGGTCACGCGCCGGCAGAGCGCGAGCTGGGCCTCCTCGCGCCGGTGCATTTGGCCGGGAGCGTGAACGAAGCCGAGAAACGGGCGCGCGAAGGCATCATGAGTTATTATCAAACGATCGGCGAGATGAGAACGAGCTACATCGATTGGCTCGGCAGCCGGGGAATTCCCTTGCCGCCGCGGTTGCTGAAGACGGCGACCGGAGATCTCAGCTTCGAGAGGATCTGCGCAGAGCGCGCGGTTATCGGCGATTCGGAATTCGCGGTGACCGCGTTGCGGGAGCTTGCACGTCGAACGCGGGCGGGACATATTCTCGCGTGGATGAACATCGGCAGCATCCCTCAGCAGCTCGTTCTCGAATCGATGCAGCAGTTCGCGCGCGAGGCGATGCCGCAGCTTTAAGTTTTCGACTGAGAAGGAGGAACGTATGGGAAAAAACACGGCGCGTCTCGGACTGATTTTCGGAATGATATTGGCCCTTGCCGGCGGCGGCCATGCCGCCGCGCCTTATTACGAAGGCAAGACCGTGCGCTTGATCGTGGCGTTCGCTCCCGGTGGCGGATTCGATACCTATTCCCGCGCGATCGGCCGGCATCTCGGAAAAAATATTCCCGGCAACCCCACGGTCATCGTCGATAACATGACCGGCGCGGGAGGGATCGTTCAGGCAAACTACATGTTCAAGCAGGCCAAGCCCGACGGCCTGACGATCGGGAATAACATCGGCGGCCTCTTCATGCAGCAGATCATGGGCGCGAAAGGAATCGAGTTCGACGGGCGCAAGTTCGAATTCATCGGCGCGCCCGCGGTGGACCATCCCGTGTGCGTGTTGACCAAGGCGAGCGGCATTACCAGCCTGGAAAAATGGCTGGCCGCGACGGCGCCGGTCAAGTTGGGCGGCGTCGGACCCGGTGGGACGGCCTCCGACGTGGCAAGAATTCTTCAGGCGGCGCTGAATCTTCCTCTCAAAGTCGTCGAGCCGTACAAAGGCACGTCGGAGATCAAGCTCGCGGCCGAAAGCGGCGAGCTGGCCGGCGGCTGTTGGGCCTACGAGTCGATGAAAACGATGTGGCGCGCGGGGATAGAAAAAGGCGACGTCTCGGTCGTCGTGTTGGCGATGCCGAAAAAACTCGGTGAGATTCCAAACGTCCCGTTGGCGGTCGATTTCGCGAAGACGAACGATGCGCGGCTGCTGCTCAAGTACGGCATTCATGACACCGCGACGATTACCCGGCCTTATTTTTTGCCGCCGGGAACGCCCAAAGAGCGCGTGCAAATTTTACGCAAGGCTTTCAGCGATACGCTGAAGGACCCGGACTTTCTGGCGGAAGCGAAGAAGGGCAACCTGGATATCGAGGCGGTGAGGGGAGAAGAGATAGAAACGATCGTCAACGATTTGTTCAAGCTGGAGCCGGCCTGGGTGGCGAAGCTCAAAGCGATTCTGGTTCCGCAGTAACGCTAACCGCCTTATTCACCGACCGAGGAACATCAAACCAGAATGATCCAAGCATCGTGTGCTTCGTGCTCTTCGTGGTGAGAGGATTTTAACCACGAAGGACACGAAGGTCTCGAAGGAGGACGGGACGACGCCTTCATCGCGCGTCGATTTCCAGCCGGCCGTTCTTGAGCGTGAGGCGCTGTCCGCTGAGCGCCATGTCCACCTCGGCGGCGAGGACGAAGCGATTGCCGGCGGATTCCGGACCCGGCATTTTCCCGCGGATTTCTTCGGGCGCGTCTTCCGTGGCAATCGCGCCGCCGGGTGAAACCGCGACGACGCAGATGTTCCACTCTCTCATTTCCTCGGCGACAAAACGGGTGAAGGTGCGGATTGCGTCTTTCGACAGCGAGTAGACGCAAGAGCCTACGGTCTTGGGCGGGCTGCCGCCGTAGAGATTAATGATATGGCCGGCGCGCCGTTCCTGCATGTAGGGCAGGACGTGCTTGGTGCAGAGAAAGGTCCCGCCGAGGTTGGTTTGAATCACGTTGTCCCAGAAACTCTGCTCCATGTCGCGGACGAGCGGCCAGCGTGGCACCCCCCAGCCGAAGTGGGTGACGATGCCGGCGTTGTTGACGAGCACGTCGATCGTGCCGAAGCGCGATGCCACTTCCTTCATCGACGAGCGTACTTGATCTTCATAGCGAACGTCGCACTTTTGGGCGAGCACGTCGGCGCCCAGCTCGCGCAGCTCGGCTTCGGTTTGTTTCATCCGCTCCACGTCGATATCGCTGATGGCGATCTTCGCGCCTTCGCGGGCGAAGTTGTGCGCGATATAGCGCCCGATCCCTTTGGCCGCGCCGGTGATGACGGCAACTTTGTCCTTAAGCATATACCTCCGCCTCCTTCCGACCTCAAAGGTTGGAGTACTGGAGTGCTGGAGTAATGGATCGATGGACTTAAAACGCAATACTCCAATACTCCCATACTCCCATACTCCAACACTCCATTTATTGCGCCTGGTCCAGCACGATATCGATCTTTTTTGCTCCCACGTCTGCTGGGTTCTTTTTATAATCACCAGCGAGATTTCCCGGCTCTTTGGTCGTCGGGTTGCCGTCTTTGTCCAAGCGCGCGGAGAGGAAGACTTTCCCGGAAAACGGCGTGCCCTGCATCATGACGTCCTGAGCGCTCAGCGAGTAAGCGACGGGGAATTTCGGACTCGCGATTCTTTTCACGGCGAGCGGAGGGCCGCCCGCGCCGCTCGTCGATCGAGCGATGATGAATAGAACCGCCTGGCCGTCGATCTTGCTTTTGAGCTTGGGATCGAGGTCCACGACTCCTTCGATTTTTTCGCCGGCGGCCGGAGCGCTCTGCGCGCTCGGCGGCGCGGGCTTCGCCGTAGGGGTCTTAACATTGCCGCCTTGCGCCATTTGCGCGATGGTTTTGTCGACTTCTTCTTTCTCTGGTCCGGGCGGCATCAAGCCGGAGACTTTTTGCAGCAGCCGGCGCGCCTCGGCCGGATCGCCGCCGGTTTGGTAGAGGACCATGCCTTTTCCCCAGAGCGCCATGGAAAGATTCGGCGCCGCGGCGAGCGCCCGGTCGAACGCCGTGAGTGCGCCGTCCAAGTGTCCGGCCTGGGCGAGGATCAGCCCCATGTAGGCATGGGCTTCGGGCTGATTCGGATCCGACGCGAGGACTTTCTTGAACGTTTCGATCGCCTGGCTCCAGTTGCCTTGCTCGAACGCCGCGCGTCCCTGGGCGAGCAGTGCATCGGCGCCGCCGCCGGACGGGGTTCCCGTGAGAAAGTCCCCGGTGATGGAATCCTGCGAGGCGCGGGGGCGGAGAGATTTTGTCAGCAGAACTCCGAGCGTCAGACCGAAGAGCAAAAGAAAAAGGCCGCCGGCAGCGAGCTGCCATCTCTTATTCGGTCGCGCTCCCGCCGCAGAATCTTTTTTCTCCGGCGCTCGAGCCGTTGCGCTTCGCGGCGGAAACACGGGCGTGGCATCGAGCCGCTTGCCGACCGCGGCGGCCTGCGCTTCCAAGTTGCGCCGCAGACCATCATAATCGCCTTCCGATAACTTGCCCGCCTGGAAATCGAACTCGATCTCCTTCAGTTCCGTGTCGAGTCTTGCCTGCTCGCCGAGAAGGAAATCTCGTTGGCTCTGGCCGGGTTCGGGTGTTCCCGCCGCGGCTGCGGGCGTAACTTCTTGTTTTTTTCTCACCCAGCGCCGCGTCACAAACACAACGAAAACTAGTCCCAGAAAGGCGGCAGTGTAGGGCAGCACCCAGAGAAGCAAGCTGAATCCCTTTTTCGGCGGCGCGAGCAGCACCCAATCTCCGTATTTGGAGACGAAAAAATTTTTGATCTCTTCAGAACTCTTTCCTTCTTTGAGCTTTTCCTGGACCAGCGCGCGCATCTGCTGCGCCATCTCCGATGGAGAATCGGCGACGGAGAGGTTCTGACATACCGGGCAGCGCAGCTCGGCGGCGATCGCGCGCGTCTGTTCTTCGAGATCGGGCTGGGCGGCGGCAGCTATTGCCGAAAGAGCCCAGAGGCTTAGAAGAAGCACCAGGGTTGTCGCTGCATTGCAAAGTGAAAAGTGAAAAATGCAAAAGTTAAAATTTCCGGTCGTTCTGTGATTTTGCAGTTTGAAATTTGCAGTTTGCATTTTGCATTACCTGATCGACTGGTATTCGCCTTTGCCTTCTTTGGCACTGACGATCTTTTGTTTGGCTTCGCCGATCTTGGCGGCGACGATTGTCGGCCCGAGGCCGCCGACGTGCTTATAAGTGATCCGGCCGTCGGGATCGATGAAAAAGCTCTCGGGTATTCCCCACACGCCGTAATCGATGGCGATCTTGCTGGTGGCGTCGAGGCCGTTCGGGTAGGTGATCTTGAACTCATCGACAAACGCGCGGCCGTTTTTTTCCGTGTCCTGTATCTGAACGCCGACAAAGACCACGTCGCGATCTTTTAGCTCGCGCCATGTCCCTTCCAACTCTTTCGCCTCGGCCAAGCAGGGCGGGCACCAGGAAGCCCAAAAATTAACGAACACGACTTTTCCCCGCAGATCGGCCAGGTTGAGCTTCTCGCCGTTAAAGAGCGTCAGCGTGAACTGCGGCGCCGGCCGCCCAACTATCGGGGAGGGAATGTAGCGCGGGTCGCGGAAAAAGCCGTAGGCGAGCAGCGTCAGCAACGGCACGATAACGATGAACGTGAGGAGGAGCCGGCGTAAACGCATAGCTGAATAGCTTTCAGCGGTCAGCCATCAGCTCTTCAGCCCCTGCCGACTGCTGAAAGCCGGCTGCTGATTGCTTCTTCATTGGCCAGATCGCGACGAGAGTTCCCAGGGCGATGACGGCGCCGCCGAGCCAGATCCAGACGACGAGCGGGCGGACCAGCACCTTGAGCGTCGCGCGGTTTTTTTCCAGCTCGCTGAAGCCGGAGAGAATGAGATAGAGATCCTCCGAAAACGTGCTGCGGTGGACTGCCCGGCCGACCGGCGCCTGCTGGTTGGGAAAAAATTTGAGCGCCGGAGAGAGCACGCCGATCGTCCGCGTGCCGTGCGAAACTTGAAACGCGCCTTCGACGCGGTAGTGCGTGGGCTGCTCGATCGTCCTCAGCCCTTCGAATCGGATGTGGTAATTTCCGACCGTGAGCGTCTCGCCGCGGCCGAGCGTGGCCTGGCGCTCGATGCTGTAGCTCATCGAGCCGCCGATGCCCAAGGCGATCAGAACGATGCCCAGATGGATGACGAGGCCGCCGTAGCGGCGTTGGTTCCGGCTCGCCAGCGTTCGAAGCGCGCGGAAAATTCCTTCGCCCGCGAGCCGGCGCCGGGCGCGCACCGCCAGAGCCGTGTCGAACAGGATGCTCGCCGCTACGAACGCGCAGAGCGTCACGCCGAGCAACGGCAGAAAGTCGCGCACCCAGCCGGCGAACACGACCGACGCTGCGATCAGCGACGCGACCGCGGGCCAGAGGAAGTTGCGTTTCGCGTTATCCCACGACGCCCTGCGCCACGCGATCATCGGACCCACGGCCATGAGAAAAACCAGCGCGAGAAAGAGCGGCACGGTCGCCGAGTTGAAATACGGCGCGCCCACGCTCACCGGGGTTCCGGCGATGGCTTCGGAGAGGAGCGGGAAGATCGTGCCCAAGAAAATCGTGAACAGCGCGGAGACCAGCAACACGTTGTTGAGCAGGAACGCCGATTCCCGGCTGACCATGGAATCCAACTGCGGCTGTCCTTTGAGGAGATCGGCGCGGTAGGCGAGCAGGCCGAACGACGCCAGCAGGATCACGGCGAGAAAGGCGAGAAAAATAGTTCCCACCGGGCCATTGGAGAAAGCGTGAATCGAAGAGAGCACGCCGGAGCGGGTGAGGAACGTCCCGAAAATCGTCAGGCTGAAGGCGACGACGATGAGCGAGAGGTTCCACACTTTGAGCATCCGCCTGCGCTCCTGCACCTGCACGGAGTGGAGAAAGGCCGTCGCCGGCAGCCACGGCATGAACGCGGCGTTCTCCACCGGGTCCCACGCCCAGTACCCGCCCCAGCCGAGGACGTGATAGGACCAGTACGCGCCGACGAGATTTCCCATGGTGAGAAAAAACCATGCGGTGATCGTCCAGCGCCGCGTCGTCACGATCCACGCTTCGTCGAGCTTTCCTACGATCAGAGCGGCCATGGCAAATGCGTACGGCACCGTCAAGCCGACGAAGCCGGTGTAGAGCAGCGGTGGGTGGCTCATCATGTTCGCGTCTTCGAGCAGCGGATTGAGCCCGCGGCCGTCGAGCGGGACGGGAAAAACCGTGGCGAAAGGATTGGAAGCGAAAGCGAGGACGCCGAGAAAAAAGGCCGAGACGATGGAGAAGATCATCAGCACCCACGGCATCAGCTCGCGATGCCGGTCTTTATAAGTCCATGCGACCAGGCCGGAGAAAATAATTAGAATCCACTCCCAGAGCATGAGCGAGCCTTCGAGCGCGCCCCAGAGTCCGGTCACGCGGTAATAGATCGGCGTCGCCCGCGTCGTGTTATTGGCCACGTACTGGATCGAGAAGTCGGTGGTGACGAGACCATAGATCAGGGCGAGAGCCGCGACGGTGACCAGAACGAATTGTCCCAGAATCGCGGCGCGCGTGCCGGCGAAGAAGACCGCCTTGCCGGTGCGATGGCCGACTATCGGCGCAACCATTCCACAGAGCGCGAGCAAAAGCGCGAGGAGAACGGAAGTGTGGCCGATCGCCGCGGTCACGGTTCGATCCTCCTCACCGTGACCCTGAGTATAATCGAATGGGTCACGATTTATTTTCCTCCGGCGCGGGAATGAATTTGTGCGGCGAATCCGGCTTGCCGTGCTCGTCGGGGCTGTATTCCTCGGCGTGCTTGGCCATGATCGTCGTGGCCATGAAGACTCCGTCTTTGCCTATTTTTCCTTCGGCCACCGCGCCTTTGCCGTCTCCGAACAGATCCGGCGGCACTCCGTGAAAATAAACCGGAATGATCGCGTTGCCGTCGGTCAATTGAAAGCGGTAGGTGAGGCCGTCGATATTCCGGTGCAGAGACCCTTTGACGACCATGCCGCCGACGCGCAAAAACTTGCCCTGGGATTTGGCCTCCTGGGCTTTGATCTCCGAGGGCGTGACGAAGTAGACCATGGCCTCGCGCATGCCGCCGTAGATGAGATAGAAAAGCGCGGCCGCGATGATCACCCCGCCGATGACGAATCTTTTAACTCGCATGTTTGATCTTTCCCGTGGATTTTAACTGAGCGAGCCTGGCTTCGGCTTTGCGCATCCGGCTCTTGAGGCAGAAGAAATAACCGGCGATCGCGAACCATACGATGCCGTAAGCCAGGAATACGAATCCCCATTTTCCCATCTACGCGATTCCTCCGAGCATCTCGCTCTTGACGCGCTCTTCGGTTTCGCCCACGCGAATCCGGAGCGAAAGCAGATAAAAGTATAGCAGCAAGAAGGCGGCGAAGTTGATCGCAAGCGCGATCAGCATCGCCGGATGGACGTTTTCCCACGGCGCTTTGTCCGGACGCAGGATCGACGGCGGCTGGTGCAGCGTGCGCCACCAGTAGACCGACATATGGATCAGCGGGATGTCCAAAAAACCGATGATGCCCACGACCGCGGCGGATACCGCGGCGCGGTCCTCGTCTTCGATCAGCGAGCGCAGCATCATGTAACCAGCAAAGATCATGAGGAGAATTGCGGTCAAGGTCAAGCGCGCGTCCCAGGTCCACCAGACTCCCCACGTGGGCTTTCCCCAGATCGATCCTTCGACGATGGTGAGCGCGGTGAAAAGAACCCCGACCTCGGCCGCCGATCGCGCCAGGATGTCGTCGCGCCGCTCTCTCTTCCAAAGATAGAGGCAGCTCCCGACGAAAACAATGAAGAACGACAGATACGCGGTCAGAATGCTGGGGATGTGAATGTACATGATGCGCTGGACGTCGCCCTGATTGGCGTCGGGAGGCGCCTCGATCAAGGCGAAGTAGAGCCCGGCCAAAATGAAAACCAGGGCCAGCGCGCCGAGAATATTCTCCGAGCCGCGCTTCTTTTCAATTTTTGCCATGATTCAGGACTCGATCACCCACTCGAAGACGAGCATGCCGGCAGTCGAAAATATCAGATCAAATCCTATCAAAAGATGCAACCACGGGAGCGACTCCGAGAAATCTCCGGCGCGAAGGATGATTTCCATCCCGCGGATCGTCGCCAGCACGACCGGGATCAAGAGCGGCAACAGCAGCAGCGGCAGTAAAATCTCCCGCCCGCGGGCGGTGAGCGTGAGCGCGGAGAAGAGCGTTCCGACGACGCAAAACCCGACGGTGCCCAGCAGGCCGTAGAGAAAAACCCAGGGCAGGCGGTCCCACGCCGCGAGATTGAACAGCACCCAAAACAGCGGCAGGATGACGATCTCCAGCAGCGCCATGAGCATAAGATTGAAGAGGACTTTCGAGAGAAATATCGCCGCGCGGTCGATGGGCGCGAGCAACAGCGCGTCGAGGCAATGGTTCTCCCGCTCCGGCTGAAACAATTGCATCAACCCCAGCGTGCCGCAGAAGACAAGGGCGAGCCAGAGAAGCCCCGGCGCCATGTCGGCCGCTTTTTCCGGCTGCACGTCCAGCGCAAACTGAAAGATGAAGAGCAGCAGGGTGCCGAAGAAAAACATCGCCAGCAGGCTCTCGTGGCGGCGCCGCTCCAGGAGCAGGTCTTTCCACAACAGCCAGAGGGTATGTCTCAGGAAGGCCATGACTCTCCTTTAGGGAGAAACTCCTCGACCGCGCGGTATATATTGTTCCACGGCGTCCGTTTGGCTTCGTCGAAAATGACTTTCCCACGGCGCAGGATAATCGCCCGCGAACAGAGCGCGACGGCGCGCGTCACGTGGTGCGTGGCCGTCACCACGATGCCGCCGCTCCGGCAAACGTTTTTCAAATGCGTCTCCAGCAAATCCACGCCGCTCCCGTCGAGCACGCCGTACGGCTCATCCACGAGCAGCAGCTTGGGATCCAGCAGCAGCCACTTGGCGATCGACAGCCGGCATTTCATTCCGCTGGAGAACGACGCGACGTATTCGCCGGACCAGTCAGACAGACCGGCGACCGCCAGCGCGTTTCCGATCTCGCCGCGGTTTTCTTGCCGGTTGTAAAGAGCCAGGAACAACCGGAGATTTTCCTCTGCGGTAAGCTTGTCGTAGAGATGATCGCCGGGGGAGAGAAGGCCGATCGCCGGTTGCAGCCGCGCCGGCCCATGGCGCAGCTTCGTTCCGTCGGCGCAAATCTCGCCCATCGTGGGGCGGAGCAGGCCGCAGAGCGCCTTGAGCAGCGTCGTTTTTCCGGCGCCGTTCGGCCCGAGGAGCGCAACGCAGTCGCCCGAGCGAAGCTCCAGATCGATCTCCTTGAGTGCCCACGCAAAGCCGTAGCTCTTAGACAGCCGGCGAACTTCCAGGTGCAAGATATTCTCCGCGATTGAGGGGATGAAACGAAAGGCCGACTATAAACGCCGGATGCCGGAGATTCAAGAGCGGTTTTATAGGTTTCCGGCTGCGCGCTGCCTTGACACTTATCCGAGGATCGGCTAAAAACAAAATTACTTTTCAGACTCCTCGTGATTCGAAACGGCCTAAGGGATAGAGCGAGACGCCCTTAGGCTTATTTATTACTTTACACCTTAACGGGAGAACCATGGCAACCTATCAACACATCAAAGTTCCAACGGACGGGACGAAAATAACGATGTCCGCAAACAAGCAGTTCAACGTTCCCGACAATCCGATCATCCCGTTCATTGAAGGCGACGGCACGGGCCGCGACATCTGGCGCGCTTCGGCGCGCGTGTTCGACGCGGCGGTGGAAAAGGCCTACAAGGGCAAGCGCAAAATTCACTGGATGGAAGTGTACGCGGGCGAGAAGTCCTTCAAGATGTTCAAGGACTGGCTGCCCGCCGAAACGGTCCAGGCGTTTACGGAATTTCTCGTCGGGATCAAAGGCCCGCTCACGACTCCGATCGGCGGCGGCTTTCGCTCGTTGAACGTGACGCTGCGCATATTGCTCGACCTTTACGTTTGCCTGCGCCCGGTGCATTACTACGCCGGCGTGCCTTCTCCGGTGAAGCATCCCGAGCACGTGGACATGGTGGTTTTCCGCGAGAACACGGAAGATATCTACACGGGAATCGAATTTCCCAACGGGACGGAAGAGAATAAGAAGTTCAAGTCCTTGCTCAAGGAAAATTTTCCCAAGGAGTACGCGAAGATTCGCTTCCCGGAAACGTCGGCCATCGCCATCAAACCGGTTTCCGTCGAAGGCACCGAGCGGCTGGTCCGCGCCGCGATCAAGTGGTCGCTGGCGCACAAACGCAAGAACATCAATTTCGTTCACAAAGGCAACATCATGAAATACACGGAGGGCGCGTTCAAGGACTGGGGCTACGCTCTCGGCAAGCGCGAGTTCCGCAACGACGTCGTGACCGAGCGCGAGACGTGGATTTTGGGCAACAAGGAACAAAAGCCGGGCCTTAGCGTAGAGGACAACGCCAAGGCGATCGACCCCGGCTTCGATATGATGTCGCCCAGCCAGCAGAACGATATCAAGAAGGAAGTCGAAGAGGCGCTCAGGCTCTGGCCGACGCACGGCGACGGCAAGTGGAAGTCCAAGCTGCTGCTCAAAGATTCGATCGCGGACGTGAGTTTGCAGTTCGTCCTCATCCGCCCGAAAGACTACGACGTGATCGCCACGCTGAACTTGAACGGCGATTACCTGTCCGACGCGCTTGCCGCGCAGGTCGGCGGCATCGGCATCGCGCCCGGCGCGAATATCAACTACGACACCGGACACGCGATCTTCGAAGCGACGCACGGCACGGCGCCGAAATACGCCGACCTCGACAAGGTCAATCCCGGCTCGGTCATCCTCTCCGGCGAGATGATGCTCCGCTTCATGGGATGGGGCGAAGCGGCCGATCTGATCATCAAAGGACTGCAAGGCGCGATCGCCAAGAAGACGGTGACCTACGATTTCGAGCGTTTGATGCCGGGCGCGAAGCTCCTCAAGTGCTCGGAGTTCGGCGACGCGATTATCGACAACATGTAAGGGAGTTACTGGTTAATAGTGTAATGGTTACTGGAAGCCAATAACGAGTAACTGGTAACCAATAACCGTTCACGTAAAGGGTAACGTTATGGCACGGAAGAAGATTGCTTTAATCGGCGCGGGAAACATCGGCGGCACGATGGCGCATCTGTGCGCGCTGAAAGGCCTGGGCGACGTCGTGCTCTACGACGTCATTGACGGACTGCCACAGGGCAAAGCGCTCGATCTGCTGCAATCTGCGCCGATCGAGAACTTCGACGCGCAAATCACCGGCACGACAAAATACGAGGACATCGCGGGCGCCGACGTCTGCATCGTGACGGCCGGAATCGTGCGCAAGCCCGGCATGAGCCGCGACGACCTGTTGGGAACGAATTCTAAAATCATGAGCCAGGTCTGCGAGGGCATCAAGAAAAATGCGCCCAACGCTTTTGTCATCGTCATCACCAATCCGCTCGACGCCATGGTCACGCTGACCAAGCGCCTAACCGGGTTTCCGAAAAACCGCGTAGTCGGTCAGTCGGGCATTCTCGATTCGTCGCGTTACCGAACGTTCATTGCCCAGGAGCTTAAAGTCTCCGTTGCGAGCGTTTCCGCGCTGGTTTTGGGCGGGCACGGCGACGACATGGTGCCGGTGCGCAGCAGTTGCCTGGTTTCCGGCGTGCCGGTGGAAAAATTTATTTCGAGCCAGCGGCTCGACGAGATCGAAGCGCGCGTCAAAAACGCCGGCGGCGAGATCGTGGCGCTCCTAAAAACCGGCTCCGCCTTCTATTCCCCCGCGTCCGCGGCCGTGCGCATGGCGCAATCCTACCTTATGGACAAAAAGGAGATCCTGCCGTGCGCCGCTTACCTCGAAGGGGAGTACGGCGTCAACGGTTATTACTTCGGGGTTCCCGTGATGGTCGGCGCCGGGGGGGTCGAAAAAGTCATCGAGATGGAGCTCGGCCCGCGGGAGAGAAAGCTATTCGACGAATCTCTGGGCCACGTGAAAGATCTGGTCGGCGCCATGGACCGGGTCTTGGCCGGTCCATGAACAATTAGTCGTTAGGCGTAAAGCGTGAGGGGTTAGGCGGTCACCTCTTTCTACCCTTCACGCCTGACGCCTTACCCCTCACGAGTTTTCCATTCTGGTCGCATGAACATCCACGAGTATCAAGCCAAAGAACTGTTGAAGCGTTTCGGAGTTCCGGTTCCCAAGGGAAAAGTCGCTTCCAACCCGCAAGAGGCCGGCGCTGTTGCCCGCGAGCTCGGGGGCGCGTGCGTCGTAAAAGCACAGATCCACGCCGGCGGCAGAGGCAAAGCCGGCGGGGTTAAGCTGGTCAAGAGCCCCGAGGAGGCCGAGAAGGTAGCCGCCGATCTCCTCGGAAAAATATTGGTGACCCATCAGACCGGGCCGCAAGGGAGGGAAGTCCGGCGGCTTCTGATCGAAGAGGGCCTTCCGATCGAGCGCGAATTTTATTTGGGAATGGTTCTCGACCGCGCCGTATCGAAAGTCACCGTCATCGCCTCCACGGAAGGCGGCGTCGAGATCGAGGAGGTCGCGCAAAAAAATCCGGAAAAAATAATCAAGGAAGTCATCGATCCCGCCGTCGGGCTGCTGCCGTTCCAATGCCGCCGCCTGGCCTACAGTCTGGGAATTTCTCATGAGCGGATCGGAAATTTTACCAGGCTGCTGCAAGCCCTCGCGCGCGCGTTTGTCGAGATCGATTGTTCTCTGGCGGAAATCAATCCGCTCGTGCTCACCAAAGACGGCAATCTTCTCGCGCTCGACGCCAAGATCAACGTCGACAACAACGCGCTGTTTCGCCAGCCCGAGATCGAGAGCCTGCGGGACTTGAACGAAGAAGATCCCAAAGAGTACGAAGCGTCGCGGCTCGGCCTCTCTTACATTTCGCTCGACGGCAACATCGGCTGCATGGTGAACGGCGCCGGGCTGGCGATGGCGACGATGGACATCATCAAAATTTGCGGCGGCGAGCCGGCCAATTTTCTCGATGTGGGCGGCGGCGCGACCCAAGAGCGGGTCACTGAGGCTTTTAAAATCCTGCTGTCGGACAAACGGGTGCAGGGCGTGCTGGTCAACATCTTCGGCGGCATCATGCGCTGCGACGTGATCGCGCAGGGAGTCGTAGACGCGGCGCGCGCGGTCAGCGTGACGGTGCCGCTGGTGGTCCGGCTTCAAGGAACCAACGTCGCCGAGGGAAGAAAAATTCTCTCGGACTCGGGTCTCGCGATCATTCCCGCGGAAACGATGGCGGAGGCGGGAGAAAAGATAGTGAAAGCAGTCAAAGGCAAATTGCAAAATGCAAAGTGAAAAATGCAAAATGGCGGAAGCTCGGAACTTTAACTTTTGCACTTTGCAATTTTCATTTTGCATTGCGCGGTAGGCGTTAGATGGCCATTCTAGTCAACAAAAACACGCGGGTGCTGACGCAGGGCATCACCGGCGCGACCGGACAATTTCATACGCGCGCGTGTAAAGAGTACGGCACGCAGATGGTGGCCGGCGTCACGCCGGGAAAAGGCGGGACGAATTTCGAAGGTATCCCGATCTTCGACACCGTCGCCAAAGCCGTCGCCGCGACCGGCGCGAACACCAGCGTGATTTACGTGCCGCCGCCGTTTACCGCCGACGCCATGATGGAGGCGGCGGACGCCGGAATCGACTTGATCATCTCCATTACCGAAGGCGTGCCGGTGTTGGACATGGTCCGGGTCAAGAGGTATCTTGAAGGGAAACGCTCCCGGCTCCTCGGCCCCAACTGTCCGGGCGCGATCACTCCCGGCGAGTGCAAGATCGGAATCATGCCGGGCCATATCTTCCGGCGGGGACCGGTCGGGGTCGTCTCGCGCAGCGGCACGCTGACTTACGAAGCAGTGGATCAGTTGACTCGCGTCGGACTAGGCCAATCGACCTGTGTCGGAATAGGCGGCGATCCGGTTCATGGTCTGGGCTTCATCGACGTGCTGAAACTTTTCAACGAAGATTCGGCGACCGAGGCCGTAGTCTTGATCGGCGAGATCGGCGGCACGGATGAGGAAGAGGCGGCCGCATGGGTGAAGGCGAACATGAAAAAGCCGGTGACGGCCTTCATCGTCGGCCAGACGGCGCCGCCGGGCAAGCGCATGGGACACGCCGGCGCGATCATCTCCGGCGGCAAGGGCACCGCGCAGGAAAAGATCGCCGCGCTGAAAGCAGCGGGCATACGCACCGCGCTCTCGCCGGCATTGATCGGGCAGACGATGAAAGAGGTTATTGGTTGAATGGTTAAACGGTTGAATGGGAGACGCGCGGATTAACCATTCAACCCGTAACTAATAACTATTAGCTAGAGGGCTGCTGAAAGAGTGGGATTCATGCTTCGACAAGCTCAGCACGAACGGAAAATCTCGAACGTTTTCAACCGTCCCTTCGTTCGCCCTGAGCCCGTCGAAGGGTGGACGAAGGGTTTTTCAGCAACCTGCTAGAGGACGAGCATGGTTGAACGGACATTATCTATTATCAAGCCGGACGCGGTGGCGCGAAATCTCATCGGCGATATCCTGAAAAAATTCGAAGCCGGCGGGCTGAAGGTCGTGGCGACCAAGCTCACGCGCTTGACGCCCGAGCAGGCCCGCAGATTTTACGCCGTCCACAAGGAGCGACCTTTTTTTGCCGGCCTCTGTGAATACATGTCTTCCGGCCCGATCCTTGTCTCCGTCCTGGAAGGCGAAGGCGCGATCCTGAAAAATCGCGAGATCATGGGCGCGACCGATCCGGTCAAGGCGTCGCCGGGAACGATCCGCCGCGAGTGGGGAAAGGACGTCGAGAAGAACGCGGTCCACGGCTCGGATGGACCCGAAACGGCGGCGTCGGAGATTTCATTTTTCTTCAAGCCGGAAGAATTATACGGCGATCGAAAACTCTAAGCATCGTCCTATGGCGAAGCGCAACGTCAAAGAGCTCGACCGGGAGGAATTGGAAAGGTGGCTGGCGGAGCGCAGGGAGCCGAAGTATCGCGCCGACCAGATCCGCCGCTGGCTCTATCGAAGAGGCGCCACGGCTTTTGGCGAGATGAGCGACCTTTCGGCCGGGCTGCGTCAAAAATTGGAAGAGGAGTTCTCGCTCAGCCGACTACAAACGGTGCGCCGCGACCAGTCGGCCGACGGGACGGTAAAATTTCTTTTCGGCCTGTCGGACGGCTCGAGCATCGAGAGCGTTCTCATCCCCGAAGCGAAGCGCCTCACTCTTTGCATCTCCACCCAGGCGGGCTGCGGTCTGGGCTGCGCTTTTTGCGCCACCGCGCTGCTTGGCCTGAAGAGAAATTTACGCGCAAGCGAGATCGTCGATCAGGTTCTCGAAGCGGGGCGCGCGCTCGAGCCGGGAAAGAGAATCACCCATCTGGTGCTGATGGGCATGGGCGAGCCGCTGGCGAATTACCAGAATACTTTGAACGCGGTCAGAATCATGACCGACGCGGACTGGGGGCTGGCCTTTTCTTCCCGGCGCGTGACGCTTTCGACCGTGGGCCTGGTGCCGCAGATCAAAAAGCTCATGGACGAGACGCGCGTCAATCTGGCGGTTTCGCTCCATGCCACGACCGACGAGATGCGATCGCAGCTTATGCCTATTAATCGTAAATATCCGCTGGCCGCGCTGATCGACTGTTGCCGTGCTCTGCCGATTCCCAAGCGCCGGCGCATCACCTTCGAGTACGTCGTATTGCGCGGCGTCAATCACTCGGCGGACGATGCCAAAAGACTCGCGCGCCTGCTCGGCGGCATCCGCTCGAAGATCAATCTGATTCCCTTCAATCCCCATCACGGCAGCCCGTTCCAGAGGCCCGCGCCGGAGGAGATCGAAAAGTTTCAGAACGAGCTGCGCACCTACGGATACCAGGTCAACGTCAGGACTCCTCGCGGAGACGACATCCACGCCGCGTGCGGACAGCTTCAGTTAGCGAACAGTGAGGAAGTGAGCAGTGAGCAGACAGAATTTCTGCACACCCCTTACCCCTCACCCCTCACCCCTAACTAAGGAGGACGAGTGGCGGAGGGGCGGAACATCGTCGGCGTCATCGGCGGCAGCGGCCTTTATCAAATGGAGGGCCTGGAAAACGTCCGCGAAGTCCGCGTGAGCACTCCTTTCGGACCGCCCTCGGATCTCTACGTCAGGGGCGCCCTGAAGGGAACCGAAGTCATTTTTCTGCCGCGGCACGGGAGAGGGCACCGCTTGCTCCCCACCGAGGTGAATTTCCGCGCCAATATCTTCGGCATGAAAAAGTTGGGCGTGGAGCGCATCGTCTCCGTCAGCGCGGTGGGCAGCCTCCAGGAAGAGATCGCGCCGGGCCACGTCGTCATTCCGGATCAGTTCATCGACCGCACGACGCAGCGGCCCAGCACTTTTTTCGGCAAAGGAATCGTCGCGCACGTGAGCCTCGCCGATCCATTTTGCCCGGAGCTCTCCGAGACGCTCGCGCGCGCGGCCCGCGAAGACGGCGCCAAGGTCCACCACAAGGGAACGTATCTCTGCATGGAGGGGCCGCAGTTCTCCACGCGCGCCGAGTCGCGTCTCTATCGGAGTTGGGGCGCCGACGTGATCGGCATGACCAATTTGCAGGAGGCCAAGCTCGCGCGCGAGGCGGAGATTTGCTTCACGACGCTGGCGCTCGCGACGGACTACGACTGCTGGAACGAGGCCGCGGGCGACGTGGAGATCGAGCGCGTGCTGGCGGTGCTCAAACAAAATGTGGATCTCGCGCAGCGCATCATCCGTAGGGTTCTCAGCCGTTTGCCCGAGCGAAGATCGTGCGGCTGCGCCGACGCGTTGAAGGACGCGATCATCACCGATCGCAGCAGGATACCTAAGAAGAGGATCGGCGAGCTGAAGCCGATTATCGGAAAGTATCTGAAATGAGAAGAGAGGGATTAGGTGTTGGGAATTGGAAATTAGGGTTCGGAATTCTGAATCAGATCCGATCCCTAACCCCCAATTCCTAATTCCCAATTCCAGTTTTTATGAGTATTCTTGTTGTTGGAACCGTTGCTTTCGATTCGATCGAAACTCCCTCGGGCTCCGCGGAGCGCGTGCTCGGGGGTTCCGCGTCTTATTTTGCCATGGCGGCGAGCTTTTTCGCTCCGGTGCGGATCGTCGGCGTCATCGGCCGGGATTTCCCGCAAGAGTATCTGGATCAATTCACCCGCCGCGGCATCGACTTGCAGGGTCTCAAGAAAGAGACCGGCGAAACGTTTCACTGGCGCGGCCGCTATCACGAAGATTTGAACGTGCGCGACACCATCGAGCTCCATCTGAATGTGCTCACCGGGTTTGTGCCCCGGCTGCCGGAGAGCTACCGCGACGCGGAGTACGTGTTTTTGGGAAACATCGACCCCGAGATGCAGCTCGAGGTGTTGAGCCAGCTTCGGTGTTTTCGGGTGGTCGCGTGTGATACCATGGACCATTGGATCAACAACAGCGCCCGGGCGCTCGGCAAAGTGTTGGGTAAAATAGAGACGCTGGTGGTCAACGACTCCGAGGCGCGCCTGCTCTCGGGCGAAAGCAATATCGTGCGCGCCGCGCGCGCGATATTGAAGATGGGGCCGAAGACCGTCCTGATCAAGCGGGGAGAATACGGCGTGCTGCAATTTTCCGACTCCTCGATCTTTGCCGTTCCTGCTTATCCATTGGAAGAGGTCTTCGACCCGACCGGCGCGGGAGACTCCTTCGCGGGCGGTTTTTTCGGCCAGCTCGCGCGCTCGGGCGATGCCGGCCAGGGCGGGATCCGGCGCGCGATCGTCTACGGCAGCGTGGTGGCCTCGTTCACCGTCGAAGACTTCGGCGTAAAGCGGCTGGGCTCGATTTCGATGGACCAGATCGAAGAGCGCTATCGCCGTTTCGTCGAGCTGACGGACTTTCATAGCTGAAGAGACGTCAGAACTGAGATATTGCAAAATGAAAATTGCAAAATGTAAAAGTCAAAGTTTCGGATTTCGGCTTTCGGATTCTTTTCTGCCTGATTTTGCATTTTTCAATTTTCAATTTGCACTTTGCATTCATAGAGTGCCTAGCTGATGGATCTTTCCGTCGTCATTCCCGTGTATAACGAAGAAGAAAGTCTCGAACCGCTGCTCGATGAGCTTCTCGCGGCGCTGGGTCCGACCGGCAAGAGCTATGAGATCATCGTCATCGATGACGGCAGCACCGACGGCACCTATCCGGTTCTGTTGCGGCTTCACCAGCGGGAGGAGCGGCTGAAGGCCGTGCGGCTGAAGCGGAACTTCGGCCAGACGGCGGCGGTGGCCGCCGGCTTCGCGCACGCCAAAGGCGATATCATCGTGGCGATGGACGGCGACGGACAGAACGACCCGAAAGATATTCCCGCGATGCTCGATAAAATGGAAGAGGGATTCGACCTGGTGAGCGGCTGGCGTTTTCCGCGGCAGGATCCGCTCTGGAGCCGCCGCCTGCCTTCCCGCGTGGCCAACGGGCTGATCTCCTGGATTACCGGCGTGAAGCTGCACGACTACGGCTGCACCCTCAAGGCGCTGCGGAGCGACATCGCCAAAGAGGTGAAGCTGTACGGGGAGATGCACAGGTTCATCCCGGCGATCGCCTTCGAGCGCGGCGCCAGGATCGCGGAGATGAAGGTCCACCATCGCCCGCGCCGCTGGGGCGAGTCGAAGTACGGCATCGCGCGCACCTTCCGCGTCCTGTTGGATCTCCTGACGGTCAAGTTCCTGCTCAGCTATGCGACCCGGCCGCTGCACATCTTCGGAATGGTCGGTTTTCTGAGCGGCGGCCTGGGCTTTTTCCTGGCCGTCTATCTCACGCTTGAGAAAATCATCTACAAGGTGGCCATCGGCGGCCGGCCGCTGCTTCTGCTCTCGATCCTGTTGATCGTCATCGGCTTTCAATTCATCACCATGGGTCTGCTCGGAGAAATGCTGGCCCGCACCTACCACGAATCCCAGGGCAAGACGATTTACTCCGTGAAGGACGTTCTCGATGGGAGGAAAACAGCATGAATCTCGCCGTCATCGGCACGGGATACGTGGGATTGGTCGCCGGCACCTGCTTCGCGGAGAGCGGCAACGATGTGACGTGCGTCGATATCGTCGCCGAAAAAATTGCGGCGTTGAAAGCGGGCAAGGTGCCGATCTATGAGCCCGGGTTGGAAGAGTTGGTGCAGCGCAACCTCCAAGAACAGAGACTTTCCTTCACCACGGACCTGCCGGCCGCCGTGAAGCAGGCTTCGATCATCTTCATCGCGGTAGGCACGCCGCAGGGTCCGGACGGGAGGGCCGATATCGAGCAGGTGCTGGCAACGGCGAGAGGCGTCGCCGCGGCGATGAACGGTTATAAGATTCTGGTCAACAAAAGCACCGCGCCGGTGGGCACGGCCGAGCAGATCAAAAACGTCGTGGCCGGGATCGCCAAGCATCCGTTCGCGGTCGTCTCCAACCCGGAATTTTTAAAAGAAGGCGCCGCAGTGGACGACTTCATGAAGCCGGACCGCGTCGTGCTGGGCAGCGACGATTCCGCGGCCATCGAGCAGTTGAAAGAGCTCTACGAGCCGTTCGTGCGCACCGGCAATCCGATTCTCGTAATGGACGCGTGCAGTGCCGAGATGAGCAAGTACGCCGCCAACGCGATGCTCGCCACGAAGATCTCCTTCATCAACGAGGTCTCCAGCCTGTGCGAGAAGTTGGGCGCCGACGTGAACGAGGTCCGCCGCGCCATCGGACTCGACCGCCGCATCGGACCGCACTTCATCTTTCCCGGGGTCGGGTACGGCGGCTCGTGCTTTCCCAAGGACATCCGCGCGAGCATCGCCATGGGGGAGCCGGAGCTGGAAATGAGTCTTCTCAGAGCGGTGGAAACGGTGAACGAAAGGCAGAAGAGCTTGTTGGTGGAAAAAGTCCGGCGTCATTTCGGGCCGGATCTCTCCGGCCGGACGTTCGCCCTCTGGGGACTTTCGTTCAAGCCGCGGACCGACGATATGCGCGACGCGCCTTCGATCGTCGTCGTCGAGTCGCTGTTGAAATCCGGCGCGAGCATTCAGGCCCACGATCCGGAAGCGATGGAAGAGGCAAAAAAAATCTTCGGCGACCGGGTGCGGTATTACAAGCGCAACTACGACGCGCTCGCCGGCGCGGACGCGCTGCTCGTCGTTACGGAGTGGAATGAGTTCCGCCGGCCCAATTTCGCGACGATCAAGCAGCTTCTCAAACAGCCGGTGATTTTTGACGGCCGAAATATCTACGATCACGACGATCTGAGAAAGTCGGGCTTCGTCTATTTCTCCGTGGGAAGGCGCCATGGCTAGAATATTAATCACGGGAGGCGCCGGCTTCTTGGGCTCGCATCTCTGCGAGAGCTTCCTCAAGCGAGGAGATCACGTCCTGTGCATGGACAACCTCTCGACCGGCAACCGCGAAAACGTCGCCGCTTTCGCCTCGAACAGCCGCTTTACGATGATCGATCACAACGTCACCCGCTACATCGAAATCGAAGGACCGCTCGATGCCGTGCTTCATTTCGCTTCCCCGGCAAGCCCCGTGGATTATCTGGAGATGCCGATTCAGACCCTCAAGGTCGGCTCGCTCGGAACCCATAACGCGCTCGGCCTGGCCAAGGACAAAGGAGCGAAATTTTTTCTCGCCTCGACTTCCGAGGTTTACGGCGACCCGCTGGTCAGGCCGCAGAAAGAGGATTATTGGGGCAACGTGAACCCGATCGGCCCGCGCGGGGTCTATGACGAAGCCAAGCGCTTCGCCGAGGCGATGACGATGGCCTATCACCGTTTTCACAAACTCGACACCCGCATCGTCAGGATCTTCAACACGTACGGCCCGCGCATGAGAATGAAAGACGGGCGCGTGGTGCCGAACTTCATCACCCAGGCGCTCAAAGGAGAGCCGCTCACCGCGTACGGGCAGGGAATGCAGACGAGGAGTTTTTGCTACGTCGACGACCTGGTCCGCGGAATCCATCGATTGTTGGAAGTCGATCATCATCTGCCGATGAATCTGGGAAACCCTCACGAGATGACCGTGTTGGAGTTCGCAAAAAAAATTATCGAGCTTACCGGATCTCGAAGCCCAATCGTGTTCAATCCTTTGCCGCAGGACGATCCGCAGGTGCGCCAGCCGGATATCGCCAAGGCGCGCGAGATGCTCGGCTGGGAGCCGCGGGTATCGCTGGAAGAGGGACTGAAAAAAACCATTCAGTATTTCAGAGAAAGGCTGGGGCGCTGAAGCTATGAAGATCGTCGTGACCGGCGGTGCGGGTTTCATCGGCTCTCATCTTGTCGATGCTTTTATTGCCGCTGGCCATGAGGTCTTCGTGATCGACGACCTCTCATCCGGTAACAAGGGGAATCTGAATCCGAAAGCGAAGCTCTATTCCATGGACCTGCTCGATCCCAAAATACCGGCGCTCATCGCCGAGATCCGCCCCGACGCGCTCAACCACCACGCGGCGCAGATGGACGTGCGCCGCTCGGTCGCGGAGCCGATGTTCGACGCGAGAGTCAATATCCTGGGATTCATCAATTTGCTTGAAGCGGGAAAACAATCGGGACTCAAGAAAGTCATCTTCGCCTCTTCGGGCGGCGCCATCTACGGCGAGCAGGAAAGCTTTCCGGCAGCCGAGGACCATCCCAAGCGGCCGGCCAGCCCCTACGGTGTCAGTAAGCTGACGGGAGAAAATTATCTCGCTTACTATCACGCCACGTTCCATATTCCCTACGTTGCGCTCCGCTACGCCAACGTTTACGGTCCGCGGCAAAACTTCAAGGGCGAGGCCGGCGTCATCGCTATTTTCATCGATCAGCTTTTGTCCGGTAAAACTCCCATGATCCATGGAGACGGGAAGCAAACGCGAGACTTCGTCTACGTCGGCGACGTCGCCGCGGCGAACCTCACGGCGCTCGACACGCCATACGTCGGCGGCATCAACATCGGCACGGGCGTGGAAACCGACCTCGTGACGCTGTACGACAAAATTTGCCGTCAGATGGGTTCGAAAGTCGCCGCGATCCACGGTCCGGCCAAGGACGGAGAGCAGCGGCGGAGCAGCCTCGATTGTTCCCACGCGCGCAAAATTCTCAACTGGTTCCCCAAGATCTCGCTCGACGACGGGCTCGGCAACACCGTCGCGTACTACCGGAAAGTCAGACCTGCATGAGCTCCGAGCGCGTGCGAAATTTCTCGATCATCGCGCACATCGACCACGGCAAATCCACATTGGCCGACCGCCTGCTCGAATACACCGGCGCGGTGAGCGAGCGCGAGAAGACCGCGCAGTTCCTCGACAGCATGGATCTCGAGCGCGAGCGCGGCATCACCATCAAAGCCAGCGCGGTGCGCCTCAACTACCACGCCAAAGACGGGCTGGATTACACGCTGAACCTGATCGACACTCCCGGCCACGTGGATTTTACCTATGAAGTATCGCGCAGTCTCGCCGCCTGCGAAGGGGCGCTGCTCGTCGTGGACGCCGCTCAAGGCGTCGAGGCGCAGACCGTGGCCCACGTGCAGACGGCCATCGATCACGATCTTGCGATCCTGCCGGTGATCAACAAAATCGATCTACCGAGCGCCGATCCGCAGCGCGTCAAGCAGGAGATTGAAGACATCATCGGCATCGACGCTTCGCAGGCGATTCTGGCCAGCGCCAAAGAGGGCACCGGCACCGAGGCGATCCTCGAAGCCATCGTCAGCTCGTTTCCGCCGCCGAAGGGAGATCCGCGGGCGCCGCTGCGCGCTTTGGTCTTCGACAGTTGGTTCGATCCCTACCACGGCGCCGTGGTGATCGTTCGGGTCTTCGATGGAATCGTGCGCAAGGGAATGCGCATCCGCATGATGGCGACCGGCAAGTCGTTCGAGGTCACGCGGCTGGGAGTTTTTTCGCCCGCGCCGTTCGAAGTCGCGGAAATGAGCGCCGGAGACGTGGGCTTTTTAATGGCGGGCATCAAAGAGATCCGCGACACCAGCATCGGCGATACCGTCACCTCGGAGACGATGCCCGCCACCGAGGCGCTTCCCGGATTCAAGCCGATGAAACCGATGGTTTTCAGCGGACTCTATCCCGCGGACTCGGGCCAGTACCAGGCGCTGCGCGACGCGCTGGAAAAGCTCCGCTTGAACGACTCGGCGTTTACCTTCGAGCCGGAGACATCCCAGGCGCTGGGCTTCGGTTTTCGCTGCGGCTTTTTGGGCCTGCTCCATCTTGACATCGTGCGCGAGCGGCTCGAGCGCGAGTACGGTCTGACGCTGATCAATACCGCGCCCACGGTCGTTTACCGGGTCGTCACGCTTGCGGGCAAAGTCCTGCTCATTGACAATCCGGTCAAACTACCGGCAGAATCGGAAATCGAACGGATCGAAGAGCCGGTGATCGTCGCAACGATCCATCTGCCTCAGGAATATCTCGGCGGAGTCTTGGGCCTGTGCGAAGAGAAGCGCGGGACGCAGAAGGAAATCCGTTACCTGGGGCCGACGAGGGTGATGCTGACCTACGAGCTGCCGATGACCGAGATCGTGGTGGATTTTTACGACCGGCTCAAATCGCTGAGCCGTGGCTATGCGTCCATGGATTACGAAGTCGCGGGCTATCGTCCCGGCGATGTCGTCCGGCTCGACATCCGCATCAACGGCGAGCCGATGGACGCGATGTCGATGATCATCCACAAGGAAAAGGCGTATACGCGCGGGCGCGACCTCGCGCAACGTTTGCGCGAGGTGATCCCGCGGCAGATGTTCGAGGTGGTGATTCAGGCCGCCATCGGCAGCCGGATCATCGCGCGCGAGAGCGTCAAGGCGCTGAGGAAAAACGTGACGGCGAAATGTTACGGCGGCGACATCACGCGCAAGCGCAAGCTTTTGGAAAAACAGAAAGAGGGAAAAAAGCGCATGAAGCAGGTGGGGCGGGTGGAGATTCCGCAGGAGGCCTTCCTGGCGGCGCTGAAGGTTTAAAGCGGGTGTTAAGAAAGAATGTGCGGGGCGTCGGCGTCATTCCCGTGTAAACGGGAATCCAGTAAGAGGGCGCGATGAATCGCGCCCCTACATAATCCTGGACTCCCGCTTCAGCCTGAGGCTGATCCGTCCTTCGGCGGATCCGCGGGAGTGACGATCTCTCTCTTCCTGCTGAAAACGAGAGGGTTGCCATTTTGCGACAGATATTAAAAGCTAAAAACTCGAAAGTTGAGGCACTTAATTTTGGATTCAACCGTGGCGGAACAAAAAAAAGTTAAATCGACCTTTCGCGAGTATGCCGAAGCCATCGGCATGGCGTTGCTGCTGGCGCTTTTTATTCGCACCTTTATCGTGCAGGCGTTCAAGATTCCTTCCGGTTCGATGATTCCGACGCTGCAGATCGGCGACCATATTCTGGTCAACAAGCTGGCTTACGGAGTGCGCGTGCCTCTATGGGGACACTACTGGGTCGAATTCAAGACGCCCCAGCGAGGCGACGTCGTGGTCTTCATCTTCCCCGAAGACCGGACCAAGGACTTCATCAAGCGCGTGGTCGGCGTGGCCGGTGACACCGTGGAGATCCGCGGCAAGAAAGTTTACGTCAACGGCAAAGCCGTCGACGACCCGCACGCCTATTTCGAAGGCGACAACGCGCTGGGAGGAATTCAGGTCAGGGACGACTACGGGCCGAAAAAAGTTCCCGCGAACCATATATTCGTCATGGGCGACAACCGCGACAAAAGTTACGACAGCCGCTTCTGGGGCTACGTCAACCTGGACGACGTCAAGGGAAAAGCCTTCCTCATCTACTGGTCCTGGGATGGAAACGATCGCTGGGTTAGGTGGGAGCGGCTCGGCGGGGTGATTTACTAAGGTCTGGATCTTTTGTTCGCTCTTCGAACGTAATTAGGACGAAGCAAGATCAAGATATTAGGCGTGTCTTCATGTCATTCCCGTGCAGGCGGGAGGGAATCCAGTAAGAGGGCGCGATGAATCGCGCCCCTACGTAATCCCGGACTCCCTCCCGCTTCCGTGGGAGGGACAACTCCTTTTCGGCTGGACATGACCGATATTCCCTTTCATCCACTGCTCCGCCGGTGGTTTGCCGAGCGCTTCGGCCGGCCCACCGCGCCGCAGGAGCAGGGCTGGGCGCATATTGCCGCCGGCGAGGCGACGCTGATCTCCGCGCCGACGGGATCGGGAAAGACCCTCGCCGCTTTTCTCTGGTCGATCAACAAGCTCATCGAGCGCGGATTGTCCGGCGGCCTCGAAGACCGGACCAGCGTCGTGTACGTCTCGCCGTTAAAAGCGCTCGCCAACGACATCGAAAAAAATCTGCGCGAGCCGCTGAAGCAAATCATGAGCCTCGCGGAAGCCGAAGGACTTTTCTTGCAGCTTCCCGAGATCCGCGTCGCGGTGAGATCCGGCGACACTCCCGCCGCCGAGCGCCGTCTCATGATCCGGCGCCCGCCGCACATACTGATCACCACGCCGGAGTCTCTCTACATTCTGCTGACCTCAGAGCAAGGCCGGCGCATGTTGCGCACGACCGAGACGGTTATCGTGGACGAGATCCACGCCGTGGCGGACGACAAGCGCGGTTCGCATCTCGCGCTCTCGCTCGCGCGGCTGGAGGCTTTGGCGGAAAAGCCGCTTCAGCGCATCGGTCTCAGCGCCACGCAAAAACCCGTCGAAGAAATCGCCCGGCTGCTGGTCGGAACGGAGCGAATCGCCGGCGACGGATTTCCCAACTGCGTCATCGTCGACGTCGGCCACAAGCGTGCGTTGGAATTGTCCATCGAAGTGCCGGATTCGGAGCTTGGCCCGATCGTGAGCCAGGAAGTCTGGAACGAGATTTACGAGCGCCTCGTCGCGCAGGTAAAGTCCCACCGCACCACGCTGGTCTTCGTGCACACGCGCCGATTGGTCGAGCGCGTCGCGCATCAATTGACCAAGCTCTTGGGAGAGGAGAACGTCGGCGCGCATCACGGAAGCCTTTCACGCAAGACACGGCTTGCGGTGGAAGATGGGCTAAAGTCCGGGAAGCTCCGCGTGGTCGTAGCCAGCGCCTCGCTGGAGCTGGGGATCGACATCGGGCACGTGGAGCTGGTTTGCCACATCGGCGCGCCGCGCAGCCTCGCCACGCTGCTGCAGAGAGTCGGACGTTCCGGCCACTGGCTCGGCGCCGTGCCGCGCGGAATTTTCTATCCCTTGACGCGCGACGACTTGATGCAATGCGCGGCGGCCATCCGCGCCGTGAAGGCCGGCGAGCTGGATCGCGTGACTATTCCGGAAAGACCGCTGGACATTCTGGCGCAACAGATGGTCGCGACGGTAGCGAGCATGACGCCTCCCGTTAAGGCGGGAGCGGAGGATGTGCCGGCGAAAAATTCGGGAATCGGCGAGGAAGAGTTGTTTCAACTCATGCGCCAGGCCTATCCGTATCGAAATCTAACACGCGAGGATTTCGACAAAGTTCTGGAAACTCTTTCCGAGGGAATCGCCGGCAGGAGAGGCCGGCGGCAAGCCTACATTCATCGCGATCAAATTCACGGCCGGTTGCGCGCGCGGCGCGGCGCGCGGCTCGCCGCGATTACGAACGGCGGGGCGATTCCCGAGACTGCGGACTACGACGTCATTTTAGCCGGCGACGAAACGTTCGTCGGCAAGGTCAACGAGGACTTCGCGATCGAGAGCCTGGCGGGAGATATTTTTCTTCTGGGAAATAATTCCTGGCGCATCCGCCGCGTCGCCCGCGGGAAAGTCTGGGTGGAGGATGCCCACGGTCTCTCGCCGACGATCCCGTTTTGGTTGGGCGAGGCGCCGGCGCGCAGCCGCGAGTTGTCCGACGCGCTCTCGTCGCTCAGGCGGGAGATAGCCGGGCGCGCCGCCGACAAGCCGGCGGCGATCCACTGGCTGGAAGAAGAGACCGGCGTTCAAGAAGCGGCGGCAGCGCAGATGATCGCCTACGTGTCGGAGACGCAAACCATCCTCGGTTGCGTGCCCAGCGGGAGCTGCATCGTGGCCGAGCGCTTCTTCGACGAAGCCGGTGGAATGCAACTGGTCGTTCACGCGCCGTTGGGCGCCGCTATCAATCGCGCATGGGGCCTCGCCCTGCGCAAGCGCTTTTGCGTGACCTGGGACCGCGAGCTGCAAGCGGCGGCGACCGACGACGGCATCGTCATCTCGCTCGGCGAGCAGCACTCGTTTGCGTTGACCGATGTGTTCAGTTTCGTTCGCACGTTGAATCTGGAGCCGGACCTGATCCAGGCCGCGCTCGCCGCGCCGATGTTCGCCAACCGATGGCGTTGGAATGCCGGGCGCGCGCTCGCGCTGCTCCGGTTCAGCGGCGGAAAGAAAGTCCCGGTCGCGATTCAGCGCATGCGCGCCGAAGACCTCCTCGCCGCCGTTTTTCCCGAGCAGCTCATGTGCCAGGACAATCGCGTCGGCCCGGTGGTCATCCCCGATCACCCGCTGGTCGAAGAGACCATCCACGATTGCCTGCACGAAGCGATGGACATCGATGGCCTCAAGGAAATCCTCGCGGCGATCGAGTCGGGGGCACTGCGAACCATCGCCGTCGATACACCGGCGCCGTCGCCGATGGCGCACGAGATCCTTAACGCCAACCCGTATGCGTTCCTCGACGACGCGCCGCTCGAAGAGAGACGGGCGCGCGCGGTTTCGCTGAGACGAACCGACCCGGATCTTGCGCGCGGAATAGGCGCACTGAGCCCGGAAGCGATCGCGCAAGTGTGCGAAGAGATCCGCCCCGATCTGCGCGACCGCGAGGAGCTACACGACCTCTTGCTCTCGGTCGGCATTCTCCCGCCGGCGGAAGCATCCGAGTGGTCGGAATGGGCGTCGAGTTTGATCGCTGATGGAAGAGCCTCTGTTGCATCGTGGCGCTTAGCCGAACAGGCGGAAGATCGGCACGCTTATGTCGCGGCTGAACGTCTCGGGCTTGTTCGCCATTTGTTGCCGCAGGCGCGCTTCGAGCCCGATATCCGTCGCCCGGTCGAAAAAGAAATCGTCTCATCGATGGAAGAAGCAGCGCGGAAAGTTCTCCACGCATGGATGGAGATCGCGGGGCCGGTTACGGCGCCGGCGCTTGCGGGAAAACTGGGATTGCCGCTCCGTATGGTCGAGCAGGCGCTGCTCGCGCTCGAAGCCGCCGGCGCGGTGTTGCGAGGAGAATTCACCGGACGCGCGCTCGCAGGCGAGACCGAGTGGTGCGAGCGCGGTCTTCTGGCCAGAATTCACCGGCTGACGCTGGGACAGCTTCGCCGGGAAATCGAGCCCGTCACCGCCGCCGACTTTTTGAAATTTTTGTTTCGCTGGCAGCACGTCCAGCCAAACGCGCAGCTTCGCGGGCGGCAGGGAGTCGAGGAGATCATCAGGCAGCTCCAGGGACTCGAGCTGCCCGCGCCCGCCTGGGAGCAGCACGTCCTGCCAAGCCGCATCGCGGAGTACGACCCGAGAGCGCTGGAGGAGTTGTGCCTCGCCGGAGTCGTAAGCTGGGGAAGACTGCGTTCAAGCGTGAAGGAAGAAGAAGCCGGCGAAAAACCGTTGAATCGCAGAAGAAAACGAAGGCAGTCGCCCGGCAGGGCGGCGCCGATATCGTTTGTCCTGCGCGAAGATCTCGGACAATTCCTGACGGAGCGAAGCGTGAGTATCCCGCTATCGACCGGCGCGTGCGATGCGCTGGGTTATTTGGAGAAGCATGGAGCTTCTTTTCTGAACGACATCGCGCGCGGGACGGGGTTGCTCAAGAGCGGCGCCGAAGCGGCGCTATGGGAGCTTGTCGCCGCCGGTCTGGTGACCGGCGACGGCATTGCCGGATTACGCGTCTTGCTTCTACCGGAAACCAAGCGACGGTCGAGGAAACAACGTCTTCGTATAATCTCGGGCGGACGCTCATCCGAGCGTTTGATGCCCGTCGGCCGCTGGTCGCTCTGGCACTCAGGCGTCGCCAGTGCTTCGGAATCTTCCGACCACTCGGCCGAGTTCATAACGCGCCAGCTTCTCCGGCGCTACGGCCTGCTGTTTCGCGAGCTACTCGCGCGCGAGAGCTCGGCTCCTTCATGGCGGAGTATCCTGGACATTTGCCGCCGTCTCGAAGCGCGCGGCGAAATTCGCGGCGGCAGGTTCGTCAACGGCTTCGCCGGCCAGCAGTTCGCGCTGCCCGAGGCGGTCGAGCTTCTCCGCGCCACGCGCCGCGCTGAAAAAAACGACGAGACCGTCATCGTCTCCGCCGCCGATCCGTTGAACCTCGTCGGCATTCTCACCCCCGGCCCGCGCGTCTCGCCGTACTCCGGCCAGGTGATCGCCTACACGAACGGAGTTCCGAGCGACATCGGCCCACTGGGCGCGGTGTTGAGCCGGATAGGGCAGGCACAGGCCGGGCGGAAGGAATAGTAGATAAAAATTCCTATGAATAAGAGTTCAGACGGGCTCAGCGCCTAGCTCACGGACGCCAGGCCGCCTGCTGGTTGGGTTTGAGAACCTGCACGGCTCCGGGGGCCAGCCTTTTTACTTTTCGAGCTCGCCTTAGCCATCAGGACAAAGATGGCGCATTGGCGTTCATTATTGGCCATTGAGTCGAGAAGCAAGGATGAGATAATCTGCTTTTAGCCAGACCTCGCTAGTCATAACTCATAGAAAACTCAGAAGAACAAGGAAGGATAAGGAACGAAAAGGAATAATCTGCCCAGTTGGTTTGACTTTTGCTGTTATCCAGAAAGGTCCTATGAGACTTCGTCCGAAAGGCCGTTTAGTATAACAGGATCATGGCCTGAAGAAAGGGTTAAATCGTGACAAGACTTGGCGCGCAGGTCTTGACGGCTGAAGAGGCTGCAAGATACCTGCGGCTGCATGTGAAGAGCATCCACCGTCTAGTCAAAGAAAGAAAGATTCCGGGCCGAAAGGTCGGTGGTCGTTGGCGCTTCCACCGCGATGAACTAGAGAGGTGGCTTAGGAGGAGAAGCTTCAGTTCCTGAAGATCTGTTGTAAATCCTCAAGCTTCTCTGTTTTTTAGGTTCTTGCAGTCTTTCCTGGATACGGAATTTCCTTTTGTCCGGGGAAGGTCAGGCGCTGCCTATTCACTGAGACAGGTTGCTTCCTGTCTCTATCAGTGAGTTAGCCCCAGCGTTTCCAGCTTTTGTGGCTGTGAAATTGCGTGGGGCTTTTTTTTGGGAGGGACAAAGATGCTACCCAGAGGAAAAGGCCCCCTGCGGGGAGGTAAGATGAAACAGGGAAAAGATGTCATCTATGTCGTAGGTTATGCGAGATTGCCGGCCGAGACTACGGCAAAGCATGTCTACGATATCCTTTCTCTTGGAATAGCCCTGGAGAGGGAGAGCGGAAGAATCCTGGAGGTCTCCTGCACCGATCTTCCACCGTACGGAAACGAGTTCATCAGAGACATTCTCTTGGGAAAGAAAATTGAAGAGGACTTAAGCACCATCACTGAAGAGATACGTTCCCGGTACATCTGCCGTACCAGCAATGCACTCCTTGCTGCTTTGGAAGATCTCCTTAAAAGGTTCAAAGAGCACGAGAGGCGTACCCGCAAAAAGACAGAGTGACTTGCAGATTCGGAGGCTAACCGTGCCCGCTAAAATACTCATCGTTGAGGATCATGAGGATTCGCGTGATATTCTGAAGGTACAGATTCAAGCTCTGGGTTACGAAGTCATTGAGGCAGAAAGTGGTCAGGAAGGATTAGAGAAGGCTCTTACCGAGGCCCCTGACCTTATCATTATGGATCTTGGACTGCCGGGGATAGACGGAATAGAAGCGGCAGCTAGACTTAAGAAGAATCCAAAAACAGCCGATATACCCGTGATCGCTCACACGGCCTGGAGTCCCGGAGACTACAAGGAGAAGGCTGAGAGGGCTGGCATGGTAGCGTATTTGACTAAACCTACTTCCCCCCACCTGTTCAAAGAAGTAATCCAGAGATTCTTACAGAGCAAGTCCTTCAAGTAAGGCTGCTCTATTTTATCTGTGGCAGAAAGATCCGCGGAAGAATAACTTTAAATGACGACCCTTCGTTGATGGTGCTCTTCACTTCGATTCGTCCTCCCATGAGATCCACAAGACGCTTCACAATAGATAGTCCTAACCCTACTCCTCCCTGTCCATGAGCCGATGGAGGCCCGCCCTGACGAAAGGATTCAAAGATACAGGGAAGCTCCTCCTCAGAGATTCCTCTTCCGGTATCAGAAACTTCAAACCAGATCTCTTCTCCCCCAGTCTCAAGACCGGCCCGCAGACTCACATGCCCCTTCTCTGTATACTTCATGGCGTTAGTTAGAAGATTGTGCAGTATCTCTTTGATCTTATGACGATCGCCACGCACCGAGCAGTCGGTCTTCACCTCCCACCGCAATTCCAACCCCTTCGTCTTGGCCAGAGCAGAGGCATCGTCGCCCAACTCTGAAACGAGATTCCCCAGGACTAATTCCTCAATATTCATGGAGTTCCCACCCGCGTCCAGGCGGGAAAGGCTCAGGACTTGATTGAGCATAACGAGGAGATCTTCTGCATTTCTCTTTATCGAGCGAATCCTTTCGTTCTGCTCCGGCGTCATGGGTCCGAAAAAGCCATCCTCGATAAGAGCGCTGTTCCCGATAATCACGTCGAGCGGAATGCGCAGATCATGAGAGAGGGTGTTAAGAAATTCAACTTTACTGTGTAAGGTATTCGAAAGGGCATCGATCAGAAGGGTCTCTTCAATGGCGATAGATGCCCCAGCGGCCAGCTCCCGGAGAAACCGAACTTCGTCAGGCTGAAAGCGCCGTGGCGAGAGCGTTATAACGGTGAGCAACCCCAGTACTTTCTCCTCCCTGCCAATCAGCGGAACCCCGACAAATCCCCTCGCCTGTATCGCCTTGAGGGAGCCATGGTAAGGAAATCTCTTGTCCCGTTGTAGGTCGGCGCTGAGAAGGGGTCTTCTGTGCTTCAGGATCCACTCATGTCTACCTCCCACGAGATCAATAAAGACTTCCGATTGGATTTTCGTCAGCAGATCCGATGGACCCGCGAGAGACTGGATCGTGAGCTGCTTATTGCTATCGAGAAGCCTTACAGCCGAGACATCTGCCTTAAAGAAAGCCACAACCCTTTGCGTGAGGCGATCCAGGAGGGTCTGAAGATCGAGGAGGTGGATCTCGGAAAGAAACTTTTGGAGGATCTCTTTCTCTTCTAAGAGTTTGAGTTTGTGAAAGGCCAGACCCGCTTGTTCCGCCACTCCCTCAAGGAGTGATATCTCTTCTCTAGAGAACTCTTTGGCCTTCCGTTCCACCACCGAGAGAACACCCATGACCTGTCCCATAAACTTAAGCGGTACGCCTAAAAAGGCCTTATATCCGCGCCTGATCACAGCGGCCTTATGCTCGGGGATTTGAAACGGCGCCGTGCTCATATCCGTAACCATCAGGGGCCGTTTCAGTAGAATCACCCGTCCCGCCAGGCTCTCGCCGATACGGAGGGAGGGTTTGAGGCCGAGCCGGCTGTCAACCTCTGCCACCAATGTGAGCCTATCTCCTTCCAAGACCCTGATCCCAGCCCAATCTGCTGCCAAAAGAGTTTTCGCCTTCCGCGTGGCCCGCTTGAAGAGATGGGTCGGGTTTTGGGCCGAACCGAAAGCGAGGCTTAGACCGGAGAGGCTCTCCAATTGAGACCTCCTGCGTTCTGCCTTACCGGAGACTATGGCCCTCTCCCAGGTGCTGCCGATCTGTCGGGCCAGAGCTAACGACAGTCGAAGAGTCGATTTCCGAAAGGCGTAAGGCTTATGGTTTGAGAGGCAGAGGACTCCCCTGGGCCTGCCACCGGCACGGATAGGAATATAGGCAATGGACTTCAGTCCTTCTTCCTTAATGCTGGAGGCAAGGGAGTAACGGGGGCTGAATCTGCGCAGGACCACTGGCCTGCCGGTTTTAAAGACCTGCCCCAGAAGGCCCCGGTCAGTCCGGGCCGAAGCCACAGCAGCGGCAAAGCGCCGGGAGACGCCCAAGGTATAAACCAGTTCCATCTTCGCTTCGGCCTCTCTGAGAAGATAGACTCCCGCAGAATCCACACCTAACACTCGTGCCATTTGAGGCAGGCACTTTTTTAGCGGCTCCTCAGGAGATCCCTTTCCTGCAAGAAGTTCCCCTATATGGGCTAAGACTAGGAGGGCTCTTTCCTCACTATTCAAAGTACACCTCTCTGATGAGAGACTTCGAAAAAAACCCAGGGGAAAGTTCCGAGACTGCTACGATAGGCCACCAAGAAGAGAGGCCACTGTAGGTGGGACACGCAATCTCAAGAAGCGAGTCAGTCGGCAAAGTAAGGCTCTCGGGTTATGATCAGTAACGCCGGGGAAGGTTGTACCCGTCAACGCCGCGACTGAAATTTGGAGAACCCACTCTGCTTCTGCCTTCTAACAAGGACGAAGCAAAGACTGACCTTCCCAATATAAACGCGGCTGATTCTACTTCGATAGATCGCTGCATACAAGGAAAAAACCCCGGCCTCTTTTCGCAATGTGATTTAGCGTCCATTCTACTTTCGGGTATTAGCCTTAGAAAACCGGCGTTGTTCTCTCCATTGGACTACATCTTAATGCTGATAAATAGAAATAATCAACAATTTTCTGTGTATTGGCTAGTTTTAGTTCAGCTAAGGACAAACCATAATCCCCTCAAAAAGAGGGGATATGGAAACAAGGAAACTCATAGGCAATCGGATCAAGAATCTACGAAAAACAAGAGGTTATTCCCAGGAGAAGTTGGCTGAAATTGCAGGAATTAACCCTAAATATCTCAGCAGTATCGAGAGGGGTAAGGAGAACCCGACTCTGGACCTTTTTATCCGGCTCTCTCAAGGACTAAAGGTGAGCATATATGAAATCTTCCAGATCGAGCATGAAGGGAAACAACTCAAGCTCTTGCGTAAGAAACTTAAAAGTCTGGTTGTGGAGATCAAAGACGAGGAGTTGGCCCGGGTCCTTCGCATACTGGAAGCTGTTCTTCACTAGGATACAAAAAGACTCGCGTGTGAAGACCGGTGAAGACCATGTCAGGTTTGACAGACAGGAAAGAGCCGGGGTCAGCCTGACCCCCAGACCTCTGACCGGCTCGAAGCGCGCGGAGAAATTCGCGGCGGCAGGTTCGTCAACGG
Source organism: uncultured Syntrophobacteraceae bacterium (assembly GCA_964404195.1). Classification (GTDB taxonomy): domain Bacteria; phylum Desulfobacterota; class Binatia; order UBA9968; family UBA9968; genus JAJPJQ01. The sequence continues at coordinate 10,703 of CAYOJC010000012.1, read as the reverse complement.
CTTCGCCGGCCAGCAGTTCGCGCTGCCCGAGGCGGTCGAGCTTCTCCGCGCCACGCGCCGCGCTGAAAAAAACGACGAGACCGTCATCGTCTCCGCCGCCGATCCGTTGAACCTCGTCGGCATTCTCACCCCCGGCCCGCGCGTCTCGCCGTACTCCGGCCAGGTGATCGCCTACACGAACGGAGTTCCGAGCGACATCGGCCCACTGGGCGCGGTGTTGAGCCGGCTGGGACAGGCGGAAGCTGGGCGGACGGAGTAGTTGAGCTTTAATATCTTTCCCTTGGCTAGCCATTTCCGCAGAATATTTTTCTTGCTCTGATTTATTTCTAGTGCTATAGAAAAAGAAGTCTTACCACCATTACGGGTCATTGCAGCGAGATCGCTGCTCCCATCGGTATTGATGGCTAAGACAAATCCTGTGTTAGGAGAGGCCGTCCACCCTGCCTCTTCTGGAAGGAGACCGTATGTCACCCGCTGTTCCCTCTATTGATCCGCGCGAAACGCTTCCAATGACGGTCAAGAACATGACCTTCATGATCGAGCGTCTCCACCGAGACTGTTCGCCGCTGCAGTTTGTCCGAGAGTTGACCCAAAATTCGATCGAGGCGATCCAAGGTCTGCCTGACGGCAAAGGCGCAATTCTATGGGATGCGGATTGGAACCGTTACGATCTGACAAAGGTACATAAGCTTGCGATCATTGACACCGGTATAGGAATGACCGGCAAAGATATGGTCGACTACATCAACAGTTTATCCGCCTCTATACATCAGCAGACGGTAGAGGGAAATTTTGGGGTGGGTGCAAAAATCGCCGCGGTTCCTCGTAACCACGCTGGGCTTATTTATCTCAGTTGGAAAAACGGCGTCGGGTACATGATTCACGTATGGCGTGACCCAGACACTGGCGTCTATGGTCTGCGCCGATTCGAACGACCCGACGGAAGTTCAGACTACTGGACGAACGTGGACGATGCGATAAAGCCAGAGCAAATCGGTGATAATGGAACCATGGTCATTCTTTTGGGGAATGAACCTGATGAAAACACGCTGCAGGCTGTTCCAGGGACCCCGATGCCGTCGCGTTGGATTCTGCGGTATTTGAACAGCCGATATTTTCGGTTTCCAAAGAACGTTACTGTGAAGAGCCGGGAAGGCTGGGAACTCCCAAAAGGAGACTCACACAATTTTCTTCGTACCGTAACAGGAATGAAGCCGTGGCTGGATAAAAACTGCATCGAAAAAAGCTCGGTTCAACTAAGTGGTGCCAAAGCTCACTGGTGGATTTTAAATGAGGATCTCGACCTCGACGCTGGGCATTACACAAGCGGTGGTCACGTAGCGGCTCTGCACCACGACGAATTATATGAAATCACTTCTGGACGGGCTGGAGTTTCGCGACTTCAGATGTTCGGCGTAATTTTTGGACATCAAAGGGTCGCCTTATATGTTGAGCCAAAAAATGGCGAAGAGAACAAGGTTGTATCGAATACCGCAAGGACCACCCTTCTGTTGGATGCCGAGTCCTTACCATGGACGGATTGGGCGGCAGAGTTCCGCGAGGTCATGCCTGAAGCGATTAAACGACTGGTGGAGGAAGTAGGCGCAAGCTCTATTGGCCAGGATCATAGCTCATCCATTCGTGAGCGACTGAAGCAAATCCTTGATCTCTTCCGCGTCACCAGATACAGGCCGGTTGCCACTAGTCCTACGATGATCGAGGAAGGCCCTGGTGCTGGCGGTTCACCTCGGGAGGGTTCTAGTCAGGGTAGCGGCGGCACCGGTCACGGTAAGAGTGGACATGGTGGCGGACGAGCAGGGGACATTTACGCACTATTCCAGTCACCCGCAGGAAGGCCGGGAGAAGAAGTGCGCAGCCTGATACCCGATCCTAAAGTGAAATGGATCTCCGTCCAGGATGGGACACGGACGGCTCCAGACCTTGAGGACCGTGCTGCGAAATATCTTCCTCCGCAGCATCTCATTTTCATCAATGGTGACTTCAGGGTTTTCACCGACATGGTCCTGCGCTGGTCTAAAAAGTATGCTCATGCGCCTGGAGCCGGACCTGTCGTGGAATCTGTGGTGCGAGAGTGGTTTGAGCAGCAACTTATTGAAGCGGTAATGGGTGCCTTGGCAATTCAGGGGTCCAATCAATGGACCATGCAGGATTTCGAAAAGCTTTGGTCTGAAGAGGGACTGACAGCCGTCGTATTGCCCCGTTACCATATTGATCAGAATATCAAACGTGCGCTCGGATCCCGGCTTGGCTCACTTCGAGATTACGCGGCATAACGCTTTAATAACTGGGTCGTCGCAGTCGCCGGCAAAACTAAAGTGTCTTTTCGAAATCCCAGCGCTCATCGGGCTAGCTAAAAGTAATATGATACCGGAAGCTCAACTCGAAACATGGTCTCACCAAGGCGCAACGACAACTAGTGCGCTGACGTACAACTCGATCCAAGCCGCGCTTGACGAATTTGCTTGGCCGAGCGGTGTAAGGTACGAGGTCTATCTTCAGGGTTCGTATCGAAACAGTACAAACGTCCACGGGGACAGTGACGTCGATATCGTTGTAGAACTTACTTCCACGTTCTATTGCAACCTTACTCAACTGGACTTGCTGATCCGAGGTGTTCCTCAACCGACGTATACTTGGAATGACTTCCGAAATCATGCCGGCAAAGCGCTGCAATCATATTTTGGAAATGGCACGGTCGATACTTCTGGCGCTAAAGCAATTCGCGTATTAGCCGATTCAGGCCGATTGGCTGCTGATGTAGTCGTATCTGCTCAGTATCAACTGTACTACGAGGGACGCCTAGTTGCCGTCGGCATAATACTTTGGAACACCCAGAGCGGAGAGCAAATCGTTAATTATCCGAAGTATCATTACGACAATGGTGTAGCCAAAAACAGTACTTTCCAGACTAATGGTTGGTTCAGACCAACTGTTCGTATATTTAAGAACGCCCGAACAAAGGCTGCTGAGAGTCGATCTAATCTCTTAATGCGGAGCCCATCGTACTTCCTTGAGGGACTCCTGTATAACGTCGCAGACAACTGTTTCGGGTCCACATACCAGATTACCTTTGCTCGGATTTTGGGAGACTTGTCGCAAAGTATGGCTGATCCGAACAAGATACTTTGGTGTCAGAATGGGGTACTCCCCCTTATTGGTTCATCGTCCGTCCAGTGGAGTCCCATGGATGCTGCCTACACTGTCGAATCGCTAATTGAGCTTTGGAACCACTGGTAAGGTGATCAATGCATCCTTACGCTTCGGACCCTGAACCTCGTCGCATAATTATGGGCCTGCTAATGGGATTGGCTGTCGTATTGGCTGTGGTAATCCACTCGGTCAGAATAGATTTGCCCTGGTGGTTAGAAAGTCCGTCAGCGCTTGGGTACTTTGGTGTCTTCTACGCCCTCTTCGACCGTGCTCTTTGGAAAAAGAATCCGTTCTGTTACTTGTCGAAGCTGCCCGATTTGAATGGAGAGTGGCTGGCAACTATCCATTCAACACATGACGATTTCACCACAGACCATTTACTAGGAGTCACGATAACGCAAACCTGGGGACAAATCTCCATTGCGGGCCAGAGCAGCAACTCCAGGTCAGAAAGCATATCCGCATCAATTAGATGTCTCGGCGACGGTCGGTTTGAACTGATTTATACTTACGAGAATCGCCCGAACGCGGAAAGCGGTGCTACCCTTGTAACTCACCGGGGCACGGCATGGCTAACCGTAGCTAAAGGTGCTGGTCGGCTTCAAGGTGAATACTTTACCGGCAGGGAGCGCCGGCAGTATGGTTCGCTATTCTTTGAACGAGAGATTTCCAGCTAAAGCGATATAGGCGAAATTTGCACGTGGACCCGCGGATAGTTGAAAAAAAGGACGGTAAGGCATTTGCGGTTCTAAAAGTTCACCCGCTTGACGGACACTTCATTGCCCACTCCTATGAGTTACGATGCTTCGATGAAATTAGAATTTCAAACACGGGTTGGCTTAAAGTTTTTGAACTTGTACCGCACGCGGTGAGTGAGCCACGCTTTATAGGACGGTGGGATGAGCGAGCCGAGCAACTCGATGTTGATATTACTGGAGTCCCTGAATCGATTAGTCAGAAATTTAAACGAGGAAGTGGTGGATATAACGGGCATCATTCTCAACGGCTTGCAACGGAAGGCAGGCAGTATAAAGTCGCCATTTCAATTCCTGAAGGGAAGATATTCGAAGCGGTAATGTGCTTCGGAGTGCTGCGAGAATTGGAGTTGAAAGGTTCACTTGAGGTTAAAAGCGACCTTGCAATTGAAGCCGAGGTAATTCGTGGAGAGAAAACGCATTATGAATGAGGAGGTGTGGTGGCTGCCAATCATCGCACCTGCAACGGCGCTCCCGCCGACATCGGCCTGCTGGGCGCGGTGTTGAGCCGGTTGGGACAATTGAAAGTCGGGCGGAAGGACTAGAAGATTTTAAAAATTTCAGCCTGTCTATGAGCACTTCTTCCCATGACGATTGGTTTAAGACTTTCGTTAGACGGTACCTACGAGCGGAAGTCATTGAAGATGTCCTCAGGGCTCTGCAAATTGCAAAATTCCCTGACAATGCGGACGCCTTTTTTGAGAATCGCCGCTTTATAGCGGAACTCAAGACCCTTGAAACCAGTCGAGTGCCGCGGATCCAAAAGGTCATTGACACGCTGATAGAAAGGCGGGAAGTGCCAGATTTTTACGGGCAGAAACCTGTTGATGAAGTAATTAAAGACCACCCGAATAAAAATAAATTAAAGCGCCAGTTTCTACAGGAGATAACGAAGCGGCTTGGCAAAGATTTCCTGGATGCTCATGGGCAGATTAGAGAAACAAAAACATATTTTAACCTGCCCAACGCCAGGGGAATTTTCATAGCCACGAATGTATTATTGGCCGAACTTACTCCCGAGATAGTATGGAACGAGTTTAGTCGTTGGCTTATGAAACGTGATAGGAACGGAAACTATGCATATCCCGATATTGAACTCGCTATTTACGTTCAAACCGTTAGTGTCATTGAAATTAATAAAGACAACGCTCAGATGCCTACAATTATTATGACAAGAGAAGAGGACGGAGAACTGTCAACGTTTTCCACGGAATTTGTGAAAGAGTTTTCAAAAGCAATCGGCTATGGTTTCGCTGAATACGACAATGCTGATTTATCGTCTGTTCTAAAAGCCACTGTCTCTCACAGGCGTTTTAAAGGCTGAGATATGCTGCGGAGGGTATGGCGGACGGGACTAAATTTCGCCTCGAAGACTATTATATAAAATAAGATGTAGTCAGAGACCTCGTATTAAGCCCACGTATAGCACACTCACCCCGACCAATGCTGATATGACTGCTCCAACTAACTGAAACCACCAAGCGCTTATTAGAGATGTATTCCAGCGGGCAAATGCTTTGTCCTGCTCAGACAATTTCCTTTTGATTTCCTTTAGATCTCCCTTCAGTTTTGGATCGTCAAATTTCTTTGCCCACTTAATCAACATGAGCCCAGTTCCGATCATTTTGAAAACCTCGAAAGCCACGAATATAGTACCGGAAGCTAACATCCATAGGGCAGCTGATCTACCGCTTGTCGGTGTCAGGTAATCTCTCGATAACGCCCACAGGCCAAAGAAACCGCCGTACCCAGCCACAATAACCAGGTTTGTATACTGTACAGCTTTGTCGAAACTTGCCGAGATTACTTTAATCTGTGTTTCGACAAGCTCGTTAGCGTCCTTTTCACGCTGTTGCTGAGTTAAAAGCTGCAAGATCTCTGAGATGCGGGGATCACCTCCTCCCAACGGAGAAGGAAGTAGGAAAGTTCCGCCCCCACCCAGAAAAGAAGGTCCGCCGCCACCCATAGAATAACACCTTACGCGAAATACCCGGACGCTTCGATGAGACGTTCTGTTGTATTATTCGTCTCTCGATCAAGTGAATCGGATTTCAACGTTAGCGTTGAACTGTTATCGCCGTCCTGCAGTATGCCTGGAGGATAGCACGGAGCCGAGAAGAAGAAAATAAAAGAAGAAAATAAAAACTAAAGGAAAGCGTTAACCGTCTCCATGACGGATGAATGGACAACTCCTGGCATTTCTGGCAAGATGCAACCCTTGGAGAAAAGATCATGAGCGATATCACATTGTCCATCCCGGGTGAGGCGCTGTTGGCTCTCAAGGTAAAGCCCGACCAACTCGGTGCTGAGCTTCGATTGGCCGCAGCGGTTAAGCTATACGAAGTAGGTCGGATTTTTTCAGGCGCCGCGGCGATGCTCGCCGGAGTTCAGAGATCGGTGTTCTTGATGAAGCTGGCGGATTATGGTGTGGACACGTTCAAGCTGAGCGAAGAGGAACTTCGGCAAGAGACCCGCTTTGCCTGAAATTATCTGTAATACATCTCTTTTAAAACGAAGGGAATGACTAGCTTCAAGGCGATCCAAAACGCATATGCCGACGATCAGCGTGTTCTATGGCATTGTGATTCAGATGTTTTGGCAGGATCATGCGCCGCCGCACTTTCACGCTCTGTATGCCGAGCACGAAGCGCTGTTCGACTTGAGAGACTTTCGGGTCATGCGCGGTTCATTGCCGCGCCGAGCCATGACGTTAGTATTGGAGTGGGCCGCGGAACACCGCGATGAACTCATGGAGGACTGGGACCTATGCAGCCGAATGCAAACCCCGAAAACAATCGATCCTCTGAAGTAGAACCGACCCTGCGACATACCGTCGCCTGGCGACTCATGTCTGTGACTGCCTTGCCGGACGCCCGGTTACGCGTGACTTTTGTCGATGGCTCGGCGGGTGAGGTTCACATGCGGTCATTTCTGGGTAATCCGAAAGTCGATGGCACCGTCTTTGAGCCGCTGCGAGATCCGATAGTTTTTGCGCAAGCCTCGATCGTGCTTGGCGCGATTCAGTGGCCAAATGGCGCAGACCTCGCTCCGGATGCGATGTATGATGCCATTCGTGAGCGCGGTGTTTGGGTTTTGCAATGAGACCTGGACATGGGAGATATGCGTCATGAATTTTAAAGCAGCGATAATTTCCGTTTGCTCTTTTGCCATTTCATTGGGGCTCTTTTCCTGCGCGACGCAACAAAAAGCCGCCGCGCCGGACCGGCCGCAGGCAGCGAGAGAGAAAGCGCCCGCGCAAGCGCAAGAGGTGAAGCAAGCGCAAGGTCCGGGAATCGTGAAGTCGCAAGCGGGCGTTCCCTTTATGTCCGGTGGAATCGGGGTGGAGGAGAGGAACCAGATGCGGCAAGCGGCCAAAGCATACAACCTCGGCCTCTCGTTCGCCGGGAAATCTCGCGGCTACTTAACCGACGTCAATGTCGTCATCACCGACGACAAGGGCCAGCCGGTTCTCAGCGCCGCCAACACCGGGCCGTGGTTCTATTTTCTCCTTATCCCTGCGCGGCAATGAAGAGAGCTATTATCCGCTTGCTATGGGCCACGCGCTATTCGCTCGCGGGCCTTCGGATGGCCTGGCGTCACGATCAGGCGTTCCGTGAAGAGGTGTTCGTTCTTGTCCTGGTTGTGCCCGCTGGCCTGTGGCTCGGAAGAGGCGGCGTGGAACGGGCGCTGCTGATCGGCTGTTGGGTCCTGGTCATATTGGTGGAGCTGGGCAATTCCGCAATCGAAGCAGTGGTCGATCGGATCGGTTTGGAACGGCACGAGCTTGCGGGTAAAGCGAAGGATCTGGGATCTGCCAGCGTGTTTTGCGCGATTATGCTGGCTATCGCCGTTTGGGCGCTCGTTTTAGCGGGCTAGCTATCGGTCCAGGTCGCGCGCCGGATGACGGTCGATGGTCGAGGCCGTAGCGAAGGTCGATCCCCCCGATGTATTCGAGGGGGTAGCGCAGGTGGCGTTGCATGAGCTTGGAAATTTGTTGGCAGAATGGCCCGTCGTCGAAAAGCAGGCAGCCTACGTAGGATGTGCCCTCGTGCTCGATGGTGAGAAAACATTTCCCGTCGGGATCAATTTTGGACGGCGCCACATCGACCAGAGTGCCGACTTCGCCGGAAGGCCGCAGGGTATTTTTTTTGCCGGATATCCAAGTCCAGACCGGAGGCCAATTGCCGGCGCCCCGATAGGTCATGAGCGGATGCTTGCGCAATTCCATGGTGGTCACTCCCTTAGCGCCTCCACCGTCCCGGTCAAGACGATCGATGCCGGATGAAAATTGCGTGGCGTTCGGTTTTTATCATATCGCCGCCTACAGCGTCCGTGTCAAGCGTTATTTTTCTTCGACCGGTATAGCCGAGATCGATGGACTGCGCGGCGCTCGCGTCGATTGAAAAATATCCGTACCGTTCCCGTATTTTGCACTTCCCTCCTTGCGAAACGTGAGGCGAACGTTGCTTCATTAGCGAAAGAATGTAGAACAGACAATCGGGTGAAGACCCGGAAGTCGGGTTGGCGTTTACCCGAAGGAAAAAATTGGGCGGGTTTCGTTGCTGACGGGTTGGGCTAAGGACGCCAGCCGGCCTGGTTGAGCTGGCGGTCGGCTTCTAAAGCGAAGCTGAAATCGTAGGCTCGGCTGATCGGAACGGGATCCTTTGCTGCGGCGACTTGCTGAATGATGGCGAGGTCGTTTTTCTGAGTTTCCTCATCCACCGTTCCACTCCGTGTAAAGGTCCCGATTAGATCATCATAAATCCTGGCGGCGAGATTGCGCTCGATGCCGGAGAACTTCATCACCGCCGCAACCGTCGTCTCCTTGTCCTGACGCAGGAACCGGAGCGCCTTTAGCGTCGCTTTCATGAAGCTCGTAAGCAGCTTGGGCTGTTCTTTGATGAAACGGTCGGTAGTGGCGAGCGTGCCCCAGGAATTTTTCACTTCGTTGCCGAAGTAAAACATCTCCTTCATTTTCTGATCCAAGCCCACATAGCGCTGTTCCACGCTTAAAATTGCGCCGTCCACCACGCCGGCGAGCAATGAAGTAAGCTGATTACCCGTGCCGGGATCGAGGAAGGTGACGTCTTTGCTCGGATCGAGTCCGTGCCTGGCGATGATCTGTTTGAACATGAAGGTGGCGACGGAGGCGACGCCCGTCGTCGCGATCTTCCTCCCCTTGAGAGCGGTTGGGCTGGAGATCTCCGGCTTCGTAAGGAGCCACTGGTGAACCCGGTCGTTGACCGCGAGAACGGTTTTCAGCGGCACACCACCCTTGGCGACCGCGATGAGAGCGCTGCTTCCCGCGGCGGTGAATTGGACGCTACCCGCGAGCAGGGCCTGGATGCTCGGGGTCGGCTCGATGAACGTAATTTTCAGATCGATACCCTCCTCGCGCATGTAGCCGCGCTCCTGCGCGAGCGGATAGATCACTTGCTGGAAGCTCTTGGTTGGGATCGCGATGGTCAGAGTTTCGAGCGCAAACGCTTCTGCACGAACGATCGCGAGCGCGAAAACGCCCAGCGCGAGCCGTCTGTAGGCATCGAGTCGTTTCATGGTTTCATCCTTTATCTTCGCTTCTTTGCTCATGTTACAGCCCGTAAAGCCGGCGCGCGTTATCGCAGAGAATCTTTTCAGTCAACGGCCGCGGTATGTCCTCGCGCGCTCTCATCGCGGCGACGAGATGGCGCTCCTCGGACGGATCGTTGTGCCCGTAATCGGAGCCGATAATCAGGTTGTCATCGCCCGTGTAACGGGCGAGATAAGCCACGTCCTCGTCCGCCTCGCAGGCCACGAACAGCCGGTAATCGCGAAAAAGATCCGGGCTCGAGGCGTGTTTCCAGCGCTCCCGAAGCAGCCTTTTGAGAATGTGCACGAGAAAAGGCACCCATCCCGCCGAGGCTTCGATGAAACCGAACCTGAGCCTGGGGAACATCTCGGGAATCTTATTTGCAACCAGGTCGCGAAACGCCGCCAAAGGCAAAACCCTGCTGGCGAGAAAGCTATGGTTGCGCTCGACATCGATAAGGTTCAGCAGCGTCGCGTTGCCGATAGCCGTATGAACGCAGATGGGCAGATCGAGATCCATCGCCGCCTGGTAAACCGGAAAGAAATAGGGATTGTCCAGAGTCTTGTCGCCTTCTAGTCCGCGGAAGAATACCCCCACCGCGCCGTGGTCTTTCGCCCATCGGATCTCTTTGACCGATTCTTCGATCGATCGTAGCGGCGGCACAACAACCCAGCGCAGACGGCCGTTGCTTTTGGAGCAGGCATTCGCCAGCCAGCGGTTGTAAGCTCGGCACAGGGCAGTTTCCAGTAACGCATCATCCGTCAGGTAGACGAGGAACAACGTCGGATAGATCACCTGCAGTTCCACTCCGAGTTTGTCCATATCTCCGAGGCGCGTTTGCGGATCGGTAAGCTCGCGGCAGGCGATATGGATGTCGCCGCGCGCCGATTCGTGTTTGGAAGCCGAGGGCGTGATCAGGCGGAAGCTCGCTCTTCCCGCGGGCCTGGGGAAGATATTGCCGTCGATCAGCCAGAAGGCGTTGCGCGCGCCGTATAGGGTGTCGTCAGGCACTGAGACGAGGACCGGCCGCCGCGGATACATTTCGCGGTCGATCGACTCCCACATTTTGGCGGACTCCGCGATATGGGTATCTGCGTCAACGACGCCGGCCATGGAGCACCTCCTTGGGTTCTTGCCAGGCTATCTCTAGCGGTCTAGTGTAGTGCCTCTTAAATTAAGGCACTTATCCTTCAAGCTCTATTCACCAC
>CAYOJC010000011.1:0-65000 GCA_964404195.1 uncultured Syntrophobacteraceae bacterium | reverse complement strand
GGGATACGCAGCCGGCGGATATCCCGCGCCTTTCCCGTCTCGTCATCGACTTCGACGACCACCCCCTGAAGCACGACGTTGTCACGAGCGACCTCGAACTTGCGCGGCAGTTGAGTCAGGAACCCTTCGATGACATTTTCCTTTTCTATGCCGATAACCGAATCCCACGGGCCACACATGCCGAGATCCGTAATGTAGGCGGTGCCGCCGGGCAGGAGTCTCTCATCGGCGGTCTGCACGTGCGTATGCGTTCCGTACACGATGGATGCGCGGCCGTCGAGAAACCAACCCATGGCAACTTTTTCCGAAGTCGCCTCTGCATGCATATCGACTATAACCACGCGCGAGTAGCCGCCATGGTCCTTAAGAATGCCATCGACGCAGCGGAACGGATCATCGACGTGGTTCGGCATAAAAACTCGGCCCTGCACATTGACCACTAACGCGCGGAGGCCGCCCTGGCTGCTCCACTCGATCCAGCCGCGGCCGGGAGCGCCGTTCGGATAGTTCGCAGGGCGCAAAAGACGGCTCTTGTTCTCCAGATAAGGATAGATTTCCTTCTTTTTCCAGATGTGATTCCCGGAGGTGAGGACGTGAACGCCAGCGGAGAGCATCTCTTCGGCGCTCTTGATGTCCACGCCCATGCCGCCGGCGGCATTCTCTACGTTGGCGACGACCAGATCGATCGCTTCAGTTTTTACCAAACCCGGAACCAAGTCCCGGACTGCGCTGCGCCCGGGCCGGCCGACCACGTCTCCCAGAATGAGTATACGCATGTGATTCGTGCTCGTGCTCGTTTCTCGTGATCGTGTTTACGAACACGAACCACGAACACGAGTCACGTTTTTTTCTTATCTCGCGTATTCCACCGAGCGTACCTCGCGGATCACGGTGACCTTAATCTGCCCAGGATAGGTCATCTCGTTCTCTATCTTGCGCGCGATCTCACGCGCCAGCCGAGCAGCCTCCTCGTCGGAGATCGTATCATGTTGAACAATGATCCTGATCTCGCGGCCGGCCTGGACGGCGTAGGATTTCTCCACTCCCTTAAAGGAGTTGGTGATGCGCTCCAGCTCTTCCAGGCGGCGAACATAAGTTTCCATCATTTCGCGCCGTGCCCCGGGACGCGCTCCGGATAGCGCATCGGCGGCATCCACCAGCGGCGCCAGGATCGTCTCGGCCTTCACGTCCTCGTGGTGCGCGGCAATGGCATTGACGATCTTTGGCGACTCGCCGTACTTGCGCGCCAGCTCGGCGCCGATAATCGCATGCGATCCCTCGACCTCGTGATCCACCGCTTTCCCGATGTCGTGCAGCAGCGCGGCGCGGCGCGCCTGCTTCTCGTTCAGGCCCAGCTCGGCTGCCATATTACCGCAGATAAAAGCCGCCTCGATCGAATGGAGCAAAACGTTTTGCGCATAGCTGTAGCGGTACTTGAGTCTGCCCAACAACTTGATCAGCTCGGGATGAACTCCGTGGACCCCAACATCGAATATCGCCTTCTGCCCGGCCTCTCGAATCGCTTCATCCACCTCCTGCTCGGACTTGCGCACCACCTCTTCGATTCTTCCCGGATGAATCCGCCCATCTGAAATGAGCTTCTCCAGCGACAACTTGGCAATCTCCCGGCGGATCGGATTGTGTCCGGAGATAATCACGGATTCCGGAGTATCGTCTACGATAAGATCGATTCCCGTCGCCGCCTCCAAGGCTCGAATATTGCGCCCCTCGCGGCCGATGATTCTTCCTTTGAGATCGTCGCTGGGCAGCGGTACAACCGTAACCGTTCTCTCTGCGACGAAATCGCCCGCCAGTCTCTCGATGGCCAAAGCCACAATTTTTTGCCCCTTGCGAACCGCCTCTTCGCGCGCCTCTTCTTCGATCACGCGGACACGCTTCGCCGAGTCATGTTTGGCCTCTTCCACCATCTGGTCGATGAGGCTTCTCTTCGCCTCCTCGCGCGTCATTCCGGCCACCCGCTCGAGCTGCTGCTTGGCCTCATCGGCCATGCGCTCATACTGGGCCTGCTTTTCTTCCACGACTTTTTCTCTATTCCTGAACGACTGCTCCCTGCGCGCGAATTCGCTCTCGCGCCTTTCCGTACCTTCGATTCTTTTGTCGAGACTCTCTTCTTTGCCGACGAGCCTCTTCTCGAGGGCCTGAAGTTCCCGCCGCGTTTCCCGGATCTCGTTCTCAAAATCCGTCCTGGTCTGTAGGATGCGATCTTTCGCCTGAATCTCCGCTTCTTTCTTGATCGCAGCGGCTTCCTTCTTGGCTTCCTCGATGATTCGGGTCACTGTGGTGTGCGCTTGTTCCACCTCGTTCCGCTGCCTTGTTTTTCTTAGCCAGGAGACGGCCAGGAACAAAAGGGCCCCGATGAAGACCCCGACGACTCCAGCCAATAAATTAACTTCCAAAGTCAACACCCCCTTTTCACCTTAAAGTTTAGGAAACCCATCCGGCATCGGATGGCAAATCACCGCAGTCGATAACTCTCCTTTCGGTTATAATGTGATGGACTTTGCGATCCCATCTGTCGGCGGGAATCTTGTCCACCATCTGACATTCGAATGCCAAGGCAATACATCTCACTTGACTTCCAAGCGCCGTCAGCAGGCGATCGTACCAGCCCTTGCCCCTGCCTATGCGATTGCCATAAAGATCGAACGCGAGACCAGGGACAAAAACCACCAGTCCCTCCTCATCGTCTTTGGTCAAAGCTCCATCGCCCGGCGGCTCAGGAATGCCGAACCGTCCCGGCTTCATCGAGTCCAGCTCTTCCAGCTGCACCAGACGAAGCTCCGTTCCTTTTCCGAGTTTCGGGTAAAATAATTTTTTTCCGGTCTTTAGCGCGTGTTCCCGGATATCTTCGGTGGCAACTTCATTCCCACTTTGGCTGTACAACGCCACTGCACGGGAATGTAGATAAGGGCTGAATCGTAATGCTCTGTATTGGATCAGCAGGCTTTTGGGAGCGATCTCGGAAAGGGCTAGGCAATCTCTAATATGAAAGGCCCGGGCCCGTAGTATTTGTTTTGTGTCCCCCATGTGCGCAAACCTGATAGGCACAAGGAGCCTGCTCAGAGCGAGCAGGAGGGGGGAAGGAGCGAGCGCTACGCTGCTGATCTATGCGGCGAACGGTAAATCACTTTACCGCCGTTCCCTCAGAGAAAGCGCCCAAAGGCGCCAGAGGTACCCGATGTTCGGAGAACCTCTAGTAGAAGACTCCGAGGCATAATAGATATTTTCCCAATTTCCTATCGTATTCACTGGTGCGAAAACTGCTAGCTTAGATCCGTAACGCTTAAGTCCCCAAACCCCATTCATCCATCCTATGCCTGATTTTTGGTTTTCCCCCGCCTGTGCCGTGTCAAAGTTCAACTTGAACCTGGAAACCAGGTGGATGCCATATTACCGTTGGAGTCTTCCCCTCGGTGGGGGGCCTGACCGACACGGCAAGGGACGGCGTCCTTGCTTTGTTTGTTGGTTCTAAGTTGCTCCGATGATCACGAACACTGCAGGGGAAACGATCACCCTGTTTTAGCCCTCCTCGGTTAAGTTCGTCGCGAGCCTCTTTAACAATACATTGACCCGATGCGATATCGCTTCATGATGATCTTTCAGCCGCTGGTATTCATCCGCGATGTTGAGCGCGGCCAACATGGCCACGCTCGACTTCGCCGTCGGCCGCGTGCTTTTCATGACTTCTTGCATCTTCCGATCGACATATCCCGCCACGTTGCGGACGTGACTTTCTTCGGCGTCGGTGCGCAACGTGACCCGCTCACCCATAATCTCTACTTCAATCGCCTTTTTCATCCGGCTTCCGTCCTTGCTCTACGGGATGTCCAGGTGTTCCAAATGGCCCAGAATTTTTTCCAAGCGCTCGCGAAACTCGTTGCGCTCACGCTCGTATTGCCGAATTTGCCCTCTCAATTGATGCCACTCGCTTTCTCTCTGTTGCAATTTTCTCTCGGCCGACTCTTTTTCCCGCTTTACTCTCTCGTGCTTCTCAAGCAATCGATTTACTTTGGCTTCGAGCTCTTCCAGATTATTAAGTTCCATCGCTCTATCATGAAGGAGTTTTGAAATTCAGTTTAAAGTCAACAAACTTTGTTGTCAAGCTGATTTTCGCGCGCCGATCATGATGCGCGCTTTGGCGAAAGGGCAAACGATGGGCCGCCATATCCCCGACTTTGCTGGTAAACCTTTCTGCGGCCCCTGCGTCTAATCCGATTGAAATCGGGAGAAGAGACGGTAAATCAGGGTCATGGCTGAAAATAGAGGAAGAATGGACTGGAACGAACTCCAGGAAAATCGTAAACTCTATCGGGAGCGGCTCGAGCCGGAGCGTGACCCGAGAAGGGGTTAGCCCTGATTTCACTAACAATATTGCCGGGCGCTTCAGCGGAAAGCCGAGCAGGCTTTTATCCGACCCACGGAACTGACCAACCGCTCATGATAAGCAGGCGCCCTGAAGAGTTTGGGGATGAGGAGCTTGTAACTTCAGCCCAACAGGGCGAGCGACAGGCGTTCGAGGTGTTAGTGGAACGCTATAAACAAAGGGCTTACCATATCGCATTCGGCTTCACCCGAGATCGTGAAGACGCCAAAGATCTCTCGCAGGAGGCGTTTCTCCACGCCTTCAGCCATTTGAAGACGTTCGACCGACGGTCGGGCTTCTATACTTGGTTCTACCGTATTCTCGTCAACCTCTGTCTCGACTTTCGCCGCAGGAAAGGACGGGTATCCTGGGAATCCCTGGACGAGAAAACTGAGAAAGGCAACGGGCTGGAGAAAATACCCAACCCGGGTCCTTCGCCGGACCAGGCGGCAATGAGCGGAGAGATTTCAACCCGGATCAGCGCTGCCCTGGCTACGCTGCCGCCAAAACAGCGGGCCATTTTTTTGCTCAAGAATAACCAGGGGCTCTCGATCGGGGAGATCGCCGCCGTCATGAAAAGTGCCGAAGGGACCATCAAAGCTCACCTTCATCGCGCTGTCATGGCGTTGAGAGAGCGGCTAACTGAGCTCGCATAGAGAATCGTAGGAGGCGCCGTATGGCTGAAAGACAAGAACTAACTGGGGCGTGTAAAAACTTCGAGCAGGATCTGGTGCTCTATTACTATCAGGACTGTAGCCGAGCGGAACAGCAGCAGGTGGAGGCACATCTTGAAGGCTGCCCCTCGTGCCGAGTCTTTTTGGAGGAGTTGACAAGCCTGCTTCCTGCGACGGTCAAGCCCGACGAGCCCACCCCGGCCTTTTGGCAAAACTACAGCCGGGAGATGCGGGGAAAGCTCGATAAACGGGAATCCCACGGCTGGGCAGGCGCGATTTTGTCGCTGTTTCGACCCTGGCCGGTGCCGGCGGTGGCGACAGCCATGATCTTAGCTATCGCAGTGACCTTGACGTTTACCAAGGGCCGTTGGACCACCGAAACTCATCCGAGTCCAGAGTTGGTGGAGATGGCCTCTAATGCCGACTTCTTTGAGTCGATCGACTTTCTCGATTCGATGGATCTTCTCGAATCCGTAGAAGGACATGATGCGCAGAAAAGTGAAACCGCTTCTCATCCTTTGTAGTCTGATTTTGAGCCTATTCTTGCCGCTCGCCGGTCGAGCACAGGAGCGGCCGTGGGGCCGCCTGAGCCCGAGCGAGAAGACCGAGATCGAGCGCAATTTTCAGCGCTACCGCAGCCTGCCGCCGGAACGGCAGGAACACCTGCGCAAAGAATGGGACTACTGGCGTAATTTGCCTCCCGATCGGCGTGAGACCCTCAAACAGCGCTTCCAAGAATTTCGTGAGCTGCCTCCCAACGAGCGTCAACAGTGGCGCGACAAGTTTCAGCAACGGCGCGAGTTTTCCCCGGACGAAAGGCGCACGCTGCGGGACCGTTTGAAAGGAAAAGACAAACGACCGGGAGCTAGGGACAACCGGGATTTTAGGAATTAGAAGCATCCTCGAATGTAAACTTTTGCACGGGAAAAACGTCTAATAAGACAGAAAGGAGAACGTGTGGAAATGAAGACTTTATTCCTGGGTTTTATCATGTTACTAATGATTCCAGCGGTGAGCCACGCATATTATGGGAGATACCGTAACTACGATTATTATTACTCCGTACCCTATGTTTACCCCTACGTCTATTATCGCCCATATTACCGTTACTACAGACCGTACTATAATCCTTACAGGTACTATCGACCTTACGGTTACCGGTACGGATACTAGGAGGTTTCCTGTATGAAAAGACTCTTGGCAGGGTTACTGTTGGCGGCCATCATGGCGCCTCTAGCCGGCTGTATAGTTTATGAGCGCCGTTATGACGACGGGTATCGGCGTTCTTATAACCGGCCTTACCCATACAGATATTATGATAATCGCCCATAACTGAGAAATAGACCAAGAAACCGGAAAGGAGTTGACGGAAATGAAAAAGATATCAGCAGCGGTTTTGGCGATAGTTCTGGCAGCAATCTTGGCGGTGCCCGCTTCCAGCTTCGCATGGGGAGGACGTTATTATGGACGGCCCTACGGCGGCCGGTATTCCCATGGGGGCTATAACGGCGCGGCCATCGCGGCCGGAGTCCTTGGAGGGTTGGCGACGGGAATTATTTTGGACCGAGTGTTGTTTCCACCGCCTGTAGTCGTGGAGCGGGACTATCCACCTACGCCGCCACCGGCGCCGCGCGATCCTTACGACTCAGGTTACTCCGACGGCTATAACCGGGGAGTCGAGCGCGGTCGCTACGAGCGCTACGAGCAAGGAAAAAACCGCGGGTATGACGACGGGTACGAAGGCGCCCGCGGCGGCCGTTACTAAAAGCGACTCGCAGAGCAGTCACGTACGGGCTGTGCCGGCGCTTTCGAGGATGCAAAGGAGGAGTTCGTGAAGAAACTTCTGCTGGCCATCGCGACGTTGAGTCTGGTTACAGTTTTCTCCGGCACGGCCCGCGCCTACTATCCTTACTACTATGAATCTTACGCTCCCTATTCCGTGGAAGTTCAGTCTTACGATCCCTACTATGAGCTCCACCAGATCCATTACCAGCTCTACCTGAGATCCTATCCTACCGTTGTTTATCCATACTACGTTAGGCCTGTCCGCGTTTTTGTGGGAGCGCCGGTGGTCGTCACAACGCCGGCGCCCAGAGAAGTAAGAGGACCCCAGCCCGCGAGAAGAGTCCGATAATGGATCGAAAGGAGCCTCAAATGAAAATAGGCAAGCAGGTCCCTATCGGCATCGGCGCTTTGATCGCCGTGGCCGCGCTAATGGTTTCGACGATCTTTGCGCATCCCGGCTTCGGACCGGGACGATCCGGGATGATGATGATGAGGAGAATGGGACCTTCCCTATTAGAGCAGTTGCAGGTCTCCGACGATCAACGATCACAAATCCAAAGCATCTTTACCGATGGCCGCGAAACCCTCCGGCCGCTTATCCAACAACTGCGGGAAAAACATGCCGCTCTACAAGAAGCCGCTCGGGACCAGCCGTTCGACGAAACCCTGGTGCGCTCTCAGGCTCAAGAAATAGCCGACGTGCAAGCGCGCTTGATCGTCGCGCGCGCTCAGCTCAAGAATCAAGTGCTTGCGGTTCTGACCGACGAGCAGCAGGCTCGCCTCAGCGAGCTTCGGGCGCAACGTCTCCAACAGTTTAGAGAATGGCGCAAAGAGCGCTCGGTTAAAACCGATCCATCGCAGCAGTAGGTCCTCCTTCATCGGTGGTCTGGAGCAAGGCTCTTCGACTCCAGACCACCTCCTTCTTGGTTCGAAGTTATTTCGCAGCGGGTATTCTATAGGTCTCTTGGGCGGCGATGTTCGCCCATTCCCCCGCCATCAACTCAGCCATGATGCTTTGAAGGCTGGAGATGGGAACGCGGATCTGCTGCATCGTGTCGCGATCGCGGATCGTGACCTTCTCGTCCGCCGGTGTCTTGTCATCGCCCACCGTCTGAACGTCCACCGTGATACAAAAAGGCGTTCCGACTTCGTCCTGGCGGCGATAGAGCCGGCCGATCGAAGCCGTATCGTCGTAGACCGAGAACCAGCGTTGCTTCAGCTCGGCGCAAAGTTTTTTTGCCGTCTCGACGATCCGATTGTTCTTTTTTAAGAGCGGCAGGACGGCGACCTTGATCGGCGCGAGCTCCGGATGAAAGCGAAGCACGACCCGATTCTCGCCGCGCACCTCTTCCTGATGGTACGCATCGACGAGAAAGGCGAGCGTCGAGCGGTCGGCGCCCGCCGACGGCTCGATCACGTACGGCACGACTTTCTGCTTGGTCTCCTCGTCGAAATACTCCAGCGCCTTGCCGCTGAATTGCGAGTGCTGCTTGAGATCGAAGTCGGTCCGATTGGCGATCCCCTCCAACTCGCTCCATCCCATCGC
Organism: uncultured Syntrophobacteraceae bacterium; assembly: GCA_964404195.1. Taxonomy (GTDB): domain Bacteria; phylum Desulfobacterota; class Binatia; order UBA9968; family UBA9968; genus JAJPJQ01. Next base: position 56,611 of record CAYOJC010000011.1, on the reverse strand, counting down.
AAACCGATACTCGATGTCCGCGGTGCGCTTGGCATAGTGTGCCAGCTCGTCCTTCTCGTGCTCGCGCAGCCGGATGTTTTCCTTTCGCATGCCGTATTTCTGGTACCAGGCGAAACGCTCGTCGATCCATTTCTGGTGCCACTCCTCGTCCGTGCCCGGCATGACGAAGTACTCGACTTCCATCTGCTCGAACTCGCGCGTGCGAAAGGTAAAATTCCCCGGCGTGATCTCATTGCGGAAAGCCTTGCCGATCTGCGCGATTCCGAAGGGGAGCTTCTTGCGTGAAGCTTGAAGCACATTGTCGAAATTAACAAAGATTCCCTGAGCGGTCTCGGGTCTAAGATAAGTTTTCGTGGCAGTCTCTTTGACCGGACCTAGAAAGACTTCGAGCATCAGGCTAGCGGGCTTAGGGTCTGACAATCTACCGCCACAGTTTGGGCAAGGGTGATAAGGTGTACCGTTGGCATCACGCGCAATGACGTCGAGAATACGTTCGAAAGAATATGGCACCTCGATTTCCCGCCCCGGAATCGTTTCGTGAAGATACACGCCCTGCTCATTCTGGAATGTAAATCCTGATACGCGGTCAGGATATTTCACCATGCCCAGGTTAGGCGCCAACTTCTTGCCGTCACCCTCAACCCATTTTGTAAGCGGTGTTAGCGGCTTGTCTGCCAGGAAAGCAAACAAGCTATGCCACCACCTACTACCTTTAATCGCCTCAAGGTAGTGATCGTCGCGATAATATCGTCCACACTCCAGACACCCCGTAAACGGATCGGCAAAGTTTGCGAGGTGTCCGCTAGCCTCCCAAACTTTTGGATGCATCGAGATCGCAGCATCCAGCCCCACCATGTCGTCTCTGAGCTGTACATTATCGCGCCACCAGAGCCGCTTCACGTTGTTCTTCAGTTCCACACCGAGCGGTCCATAATCCCAGGCCGAGCCAAGCCCGCCGTAGATTTCGCTCGACTGAAAAATAAACCCGCGCCGCTTGCACAGCGACACAATCGTTTCCATGTCTACCACGATTGATTGTTATCCGAGCCCCAGCACGTCCTGCATGCTGTAGAGACCCTTTTTCTGCTTCACCAGCCACTGGGCGGCGCGGAGCGCGCCGCGCGCGAAGGTCTCGCGGCTCTGGGCGCGGTGGATGAATTCGATTCTTTCGCCGAGGCCGCCGAAGATCACCGTGTGCTCCCCGACGATGTCGCCGGCGCGCACGGAGAGCAGGCCGATCTCCTGCTTGGTTCTCTCGCCGACGATTCCCTTGCGGCCACAGACGCCGGCTTTATCGAGATCGCGTTTGAGCGCCGCGGCGATCGGCCTGGCCAGCGCCAACGCCGTGCCGCTCGGCGCGTCTTTCTTGAAGCGGTGGTGCGCCTCGACGATCTCCACGTCGTAATCGTCGCCTAAAATCGCCGCGACTTTTCCCATAAGACTCACCAGCAGGTTCACGCCCAGGCTCATGTTGGCTGAAATAAGGACGCGGGTCCGACGCGAAAGTTTTTTGATCTCGTCCAACTGCTTCTGATTGAGGCCGGTCGTCCCGACGACGATCGGGATATTTTTTTCCGCGGCGATTTTGACGTGCTCCAGCGTAGCGTCCGGCGCGGTGAATTCGATAATGACGCCGGCTCCTTTGATAAGCGACGCAAGGTCGGCATCGATCGGGACTCCGACTTTTCCCACGCCGGCGACCTCGCCGGCATCTTTACCGAGTTGCGGATTGCCGGAGAACTCGACCGCGCCAGCGAGCTTCATCGCGCGGCTTTCGTGGATGAGACGCACCAGCGTGCTTCCCATCCTCCCCGCCGCGCCGCAAACGATAACCGCCAGCATCTCAGTTTCGGACAAGACCGAAGTCGGTCATCGCCTGCCGGAGTTTGTTAAGATTGCCTTCCGACATCGGCGTGAGCGGAAGGCGGAGATCGCCGCGGCATTTGCCCATGAGCGAGAGCGCGGTCTTGATCGGAATGGGATTGGTCTCCAGAAAGACGGCGCGAATCAGCGGAACGAGCTTGAACTGTAACTTTCTTCCCGTCTCCCAATCGCCTTTGAGACAAGCCTTCGTGAGATCCGACATGTCCTTCGGCGCAATGTTCGCAACCGTTGAGATCACGCCTTTGCCGCCCAGCGCCATGAGCGAGTAGGTTAGAGAATCTTCTCCCGAGTAAACCGCGAGCCGGTCGCCGCAGAGGCGCAGCACGTCGATCGCCTGATCGACCGAGCCGGTCGCCTCTTTGACTCCCGCGATGTTTTTAATCTCGGCGAGACGCGCCAGCGTCTCCGGCTCGATCTTGGAGCCCGTGCGCGCCGGAATGTTGTAGATGATGAGCGGGATGCCGACCGAAGAAGCGACTTTCTTGTAGTGCTGGTAAATGCCTTCCTGCATCGGACGATTGTAATAAGGAGAGATCAAAAGCGCGCCGTCGGCGCCGGCCCGCTCCGCGCCGATCGTGAGATCGATGGCTTCCTGAGTCGAATTCGAGCCGGTTCCCGCGATCACCGGCACGCGCTTTTTTACCGCCTTGACGACCGCTTTGATCACGTCGTGATGCTCGACGTGATCGAGCGTAGCGGACTCTCCCGTGGTCCCGCACGGGACGATGCCGTTCGTGCCATTTTTGATGTGAAAATCGACGAGCCCTTCGAGACTCTGCCAATCGACGCCGCCGTCTTTGAACGGCGTCACCAGAGCGACCATTGAACCGGAAAACATGAGTTCCCCCTTGTCTAGATCTTAGCCGTCCCCTGAAACACTTCTTCCGCCGCGCCCGTCATGTAGACGCGATTGTCGTCGCGCCAGTCGATCAGCAAATCGCCGCCGCGGAGATGGACCGTGACCTTCCTGCCGTGTCTTTTCGTCAAGGCGCCGGCTACCGCCGCGGCGCATGCGCCGGTGCCGCAGGCCCAGGTCTCACCGGCGCCGCGCTCCCAAACGCGCATGCGGATCTCTTCGGCGCCGAGCACTTTGATGAATTCGGTGTTGACGCGCTTTGGAAAAAAAGCATGATGCTCGAAGCGCGGGCCGATGCGCTCAAGATCCAAGCTGTCCGGATCGTCGATGTAGACGACGCAGTGCGGATTTCCCATCGAGAGGCAGGTGACCCGGTACGTCTTTCCGTCGACCTCCAAAGGATAGTTGATAATTTTGCCGTCGGCGTTGACGGGAATTTTTCTTCCCTCGATAATCGGCTCGCCCATGTCCACCTCGACCAGATCGCCGACGATGCGCGGCCGGATGATTCCCGCCAGGGTTTCCACCGCCAATTCTTTTTTTTGCGTGAGCCCGTGATCGCGCACATACTTGGCGAAGCAACGGATGCCGTTGCCGCACATCTCGACCTGCCCGCCGTCGGCGTTGTAGATCTCCATCTTGAAGTCGGCGATCTGCGAAGGATGAATCGTCAGGAGCTGATCCGCGCCGACGCCGAAGCGCCGGTCGCAGAGCTTCTTGGCAAGCTTATCCAGGTCGCGCTTCTCGCCGCCCAGGCAATCGATAAATATGAAATCGTTGCCGCAACCGTGCATCTTGGTAAAATGCAGCTCAGTCATAAAACGTTGGAGTACTGGAGTGTTGGAGTATTGGAGTACTGGGATCGGATCATAACTCCACTACTCCATTACTCCAGACTCTTTGGTATTGTCTCTCCCCTGATGAGATCGTCCAGAGTCTCTCTCTGCCGGACGACGTAGAATTTATCGCCGTCCACGAGAACCTCCGGCGGCTTCGGGTGCGAGTTGTAGTTGGAAGCCATGGTGAAGCCGTAGGCTCCGGCGCTCATGACGGCCAGGAGGTCGCCGGGCTGGGGCCGTGAAATTTCCCGATCCTTGGCGAAGAAATCCCCGCTCTCGCAGATCGGCCCCACGACGTCGGCGACGATCGTTTCCGCCTTCCGCTCGACCACGGGCCGGATGCCCATGTACGAGCCGTAGAGCGCGGGCCGGATGAGATCGTTCATGCCGCCGTCGACCACGACGAATTTCTTCTCGTCGGTCTCCTTTAGATAGAGCACTTCGGTGACCAGAATTCCCGCGTTCCCCACCATCACCCGGCCCGGCTCGAGAATCAGCGTGACATCGAGCCCTTCCAGGCCTTGAATCAGCGCGGCGGCATACTCTTCCGGACGCGGCGGCTCTTCATCCTTATATTGGATGCCCAAGCCTCCGCCCAAATCGAGATAGCGAATATTCGCGCCTTCCTTTCTCAAATATCCGACGAGCACGCGATCGAGGTATTCCCTCACACGCGAAAGCGCATCGACAAAAGGTCCGACGGAAGTGAGCTGCGAGCCGATGTGACAATCGACGCCGATCACTTCCAAGTTTTTGAGCGACAGGGCCTTCTTGTAAAGCTCGGCGGAGCGGGTGATCTCGATGCCGAATTTGCTCTTCTTCATTCCCGTCGAGATATACGGATGGGTCTTGGGGTCCACGTCGGGATTCACGCGCAAGCTGATCGGCGCGCGCTTTTCCAGGCCGCGGCCCACCTGATCGATAAAAGTCAGCTCCTGTTCGGACTCGACGTTGAACATCAAAATTCCCGCGTTCAGCGCGTACTCGATTTCCTCTTTCTTTTTCCCGACGCCGGAAAAAACGATCTTCCTGGGATCTCCGCCCGCCTTGAGAGCGCGAAACAACTCGCCGCCGGAAACGATGTCGAAGCCGCCGCCTTCCTTGGCGAAGGTCCTCAGAACCGCCAGATTGGAGTTGGACTTGACCGAGAAACAGACCAGATGCGGAACCTTCGCGAAAGCTTGATCGAAGACGCGGTAGTGGCGTCTCAGCGTGGCTAGGCTATAGATGTACGCCGGCGTGCCGACCTCGCGGGCGATGCGCTGAACCGGCACTTGCTCGGCAAACAATTCTCCGTCGCGGTATTCGAAGTGATTCATTCCGGCTTCCAGGCGGCCTCGGCTTCATTGGAGGGGTCGCTCAGCGAGTCGTCCATGACCTTGGAAAAAACACGATAGCGGTATATCGTCTGCGGCTGAAGCTCCTGATCGACGAACCCGTACTGCTTTCGCTTCTGAAATTTCTGCTGGTCTTCCACGTTCACGATCGCCCGCTCCCGATACGGCACGGGACACTCCGGGCAGGTCTTGGAGATCTCCTTGCGAAAGATGATGAATCCGGCAAGGTCGTTCAGTTCCTTGCCGTCGATGTATTTCGACGGCCGCGTCCAGGTGATGTCGATACCTTGCTTGCCCGCTTTTGCCTTGAGATCTTTGATCGGTTCGGGAATAGCGCCCTCCGGCGTGCGCAGCGCGCCCTTGCTGCCGCAGCCGGCAAGTACAGCCAATGCAAATAGCAAAATACAAATTGAAAATTGAAAATGGGAACCTGATTTTGCCATATACATTTTGCACTTTACAATTTGCATTTTGCAACTCATCATACTCCCATCTCCTTCAACCGGCGCCGCACGTTCGCCGACGCGGTTCCGCCTTCGGAGCGGCGCCGATCGACCGCCGCCTGTGGCGTCAGATAGGCGTACACGTCTTTCTCGATCTTGGGAGAAAAATGCCGCAACTCTTTGAGCGGCAATTCTTCGATCTTGCAGCCGCGCTCGATGCAGGTGCGGACAATCTTTCCTACCAGGGCATGGGCCGACCGGAAAGGCATTCCCCGCGAGACGAGGTAGTCCGCCAGATCGGTCGCGTTCATGAACCCGTCCCCTGCCGCCGCCGCCATTTTTTCTTTTTTAACCTTGATCTCTCCGGTTAAACCGCGCATGACTTCGAGGCTCGCCTTGACCGTGTCCACCGTATCGAAGAGCGGCAGCTTATCTTCCTGAAGGTCCCGGTTGTACGCCAGCGGCAAGCCCTTCATGATCGTCAACAGCGCCAGCAGATGGCCGAAGATCCGTCCGGCCTTTCCACGGACCAGCTCGGGGACATCGGGATTTTTTTTCTGCGGCATCATCGAGCTTCCCGTGCAATAGCGGTCCGGCAGCTCGATAAATCCAAATTCCGTACTAGACCATAAGACCCATTCCTCCGCAAGGCGGCTGAGATGGACGAAAAGAATCGCCGATGCCGAGATAAATTCCAACACGAAGTCCCGGTCGCTGACGGCGTCGATGCTGTTTTTGGCGACGCGCGGGAAGCCGAGCAGCCGAGCCACGTAACGCCGGTCGATCGGCAGCGTCGTCCCCGCGAGCGCCCCGGCGCCGAGCGGCAAGACTTTCACCCGCTCCAGGCAATCGCGCATGCGCTCGTGGTCGCGCTCCAACATCTCCGCGTAGGCGAGCAGGTGATGCGCGAAGAGAACCGGCTGCGCGCGCTGCAAATGCGTATACCCCGGCATGATGATCTTAAGATTCCGCTTGGCCAGCCGTCCGAGCTCGCGCTTGAGACCGTCGATCGCGGCAAGAATATTTTTCAGCTCGTCGCGGAGGTAGAGGCGCATGTCGAGCGCGACCTGATCGTTGCGGCTCCGGGCCGTGTGGAGCTTCTCGCCCACCCGACCGATGCGCTGGATCAGCCGCCGCTCGATGTTCATGTGAATGTCTTCGTCGGCGGCGGAAAAATGGAACTTCCCATCCTCGATTTCTGATTGAATCGCTTGCAGGCCGCGCACCATGCGCCGCGCTTCACGCGACGAGATGATCCGCGCGCGCGCGAGCATTCTCGCGTGCGCGATGCTCCCCGCGATGTCGTGGCGATAAAGCCGCCGGTCCACGTCGATCGACGCGGTGAATGCTTCCACCGCTCCCGCCGTCCGGCCGGCGAACCGCCCGCCCCAGAGCTTTCCCCGCCCCCGTTTAGAAACTTTCATTCCCCCCTCCAGGCATTAGGCATCAGGCAATAGGGAGGACCAGAAAAACTGTTTTGCCCTTTCTATTGCCTGTTGCCTTCTTCATTCTTTCAGTTGCCGCAGCCGCCGGAGCCGCAGACGGAGCGCGTTCAGCCGGATAAATCCTTCGGCGTCGGCCTGATTGTATCCCTCGCCCTCTTCAAACGTCGCGATCTTCGGATCGTAGAGCGACACGTTCGACTTTCTTCCCGCGACCGACGCGTTACCTTTATATAACTTGAGCCGCGCGTGGCCCGTTACGTTTTTCTGAGCGGCGTCGACGGTCTGCTGGAGCACCTCGCGCTCGGGCGAGAACCAGTAGCCATAGTAGATCATCTCCGCGTAGCGCGGCACGAGCGAATCGCGGAGCCTCATCACCTCGCGGTCCATCGTGATCGATTCGAGCGCGCGGTGCGCGGCGTGGAGCAATGTCCCGCCCGGAGTCTCGTACACGCCGCGGGATTTCATGCCGACGTAGCGGTTCTCGACCACGTCCGCGCGTCCGACGCCGTGCCGTCCGCCGATCTTGTTCAACTCGTGGAGCAACCCGGCCGGAGAAAGCTTTTTGCCGTTCAGCGCGACCGGATCGCCGCGGACATACTCGATCTCCACATACTCGGGCCGGTCGGGCGCCTGTTCGGGCGCGCGCGTCCAGACGAACATGTCGGCCGGCGGCTCGCTCCAAGGATCTTCTAAAACCCCGCCTTCGTAGCTGATGTGAAAAAGATTCCGGTCCATGCTGTACGGCTTCGCCTTGGTGACGGGCACCGAAATGCCGTGGCGTGCGGCGTAATCGATCAGCTTGCCGCGCGAATCGAGGTCCCATGTCCGCCAAGGGGCGATAACCTTCACGTCCGGCTTGAGCGCGTAGTAGGTAAGCTCGAAGCGCACTTGGTCGTTGCCCTTGCCGGTCGCGCCGTGCGCGACCGCGTCGGCCTTTTCCTGCTGCGCAATTTCGATCTGCCGCTTGGCGATGAGCGGCCGCGCGATCGACGTGCCGAGGAGATAGCTCCCTTCGTAAACCGCATTGGCGCGCAGCATCGGGAAGACGAAATCTTTGACGAACTCTTCGCGCAGGTCGTCGATGTAAACCTTACTCGCGCCGGTTTTCAGAGCCTTTTCCCGCACGCCCGTAAGTTCTTCTTCCTGCCCGAGGTCGGCGCAGTAGGCGATCACCTCGCACTCGTACGTCTCGATCAGCCAGCGAAGAATCACGGAAGTATCGAGGCCGCCCGAGTATGCGAGCACGACCTTTTTTACTTTCATCTTTCCGGTTTCAGCCTTCATCCCTGCTCTTCTTATCTTGAACCCTTGAACCCTTTCAGCGCCCAGACCATGATCGCCTTCTGCACGTGAAGGCGATTCTCGGCCTGATCCAGGACAACCGATTGCGGCCCGTCCAGGACATCGTCGGTAATCTCCTCGCCCCGGTGCGCCGGCAGGCAATGCATGACCACGGCATCCCGATTCGCCTTGGCCACCACCGCTTGATTGACCTGATAGCCCTGGAAGGCCCTGCGTCTCTTTTCAAATTCCCTCTCTTGCCCCATGCTCGTCCATACGTCGGTGTAGACCACATCCGCATCCCGCACCGCTGTTTCGATCTCATGCGTGACGCTGACTCTTCCCCCTCTTTCTTTTGCGGCGCGCGCGATCTCCGCGTCGGGCTCGTAGCCTTTGGGGCAGGCCAGGACAAAAGAGAACGAGAATTTCTGCGCGGCCTGCATCCAGGTATGGACCATATTGTTTCCGTCGCCGAGAAAGGCGACCTTCAACCCCTTGAGAGCGCCCTTGTGCTCCAAAAGCGTCAGACAATCCGCCAATACCTGGCACGGGTGAAACAGATCCGTGAGACCGTTGATGACGGGGATCGTCGCGTGCGCCGCCATTTCCTCCAGGGTATGTTGGGAAAATGTGCGCATGACGATCAGATCCACCCAGCGGCTCAAATTGCGGGCGGAATCCGCCGCAGACTCGCGCACGCCGAGCTGGATCTCTCCCGGACCGAGAAAGACCGCGTTGCCTCCGAGCTGGAAAATTCCGGTCTCAAAACTGACCCTCGTCCTGAGACTCGGCTTCTCAAAGACCAGAGCCAACGTCTTGCCGGCCAACAGGCGATGAGCGCGCCCGCTCTTCTGCGCGCGCTTGAGCCTCTGCGACAGCGAAAAAATTTTCCCGATCTCCTCCCGGCTGAGATCGTCCAAACTCAGCAGATCTCTCTTTTTCATGTGTAAAGCGGCCGAGCGGTCAATGGCTCATTGACGCGCCAGAACATTTTCCAGAATGGCCAACCCTTGCCCGATGTCTTTTTTGCCGATGACGAGCGGCGGAATGAAGCGAAGCACCTTGTGCGCGGTGCAGTTGATCAGGAGGCCGTCTTTCAGACAGTCCTCCACGATCTTGCCGCCGTCCTGCTCGATCTCCATACCCCAAATGAGTCCCTGGCCGCGGATCTCACGGATAAAGCCAAACTTCTTTTTCAGCGCCTGGAGCCCGTCGAATAAAACCCGTCCCATCTGGACGCAGTTCTTGAGCACGCCGCCTTGAAGCAGAGTCTTGAGCACGGCCGCGCCGACGCTGCACGCCAGCGGATTGCCGCCGAACGTCGAAGCGTGAGCGCCGGGAACAAAACTCCGCGCCACTTTCTCTTTCGCCAGCATCGCGCCCAACGGCAATCCTCCTCCGAGCGCTTTGGCCAAAGTCATGATGTCGGGCTCGACGCCGTAATGCTCGTAGGCGAAGAGCTTGCCGGTGCGGCCCATTCCCGACTGGACTTCGTCGAAGATGAGGAGAAGCTCCTTCTCATCGCACAGCTCCCTCAACCCCTGAAGATAATTTTTGTTCGGCACCACCACTCCGCCTTCGCCCTGAATCGGCTCGACGAGTATGGCGACGGTCGTCTTTTCGTCGATGGCCTCCGCCATCGCGCCGAGATCGCTGTAAGGCACCTGGCGAAATCCCGCCGGCAGCGGGTCGTAGCCGGCGCGAACTTTTTCCTGGCCGGTGGCGGCAAGGGTCGCTAGGGTCCGGCCGTGAAAGGAGTTGTGGGTGGAGAGAACCTCGTATTTTCCCCCGAGCCATTCCGCGCCGTAGCGCCGCGCAAGCTTGATCGCCGCTTCGTTGGCCTCCGCGCCGCTGTTACAAAAAAAAACTCGCTGGGCGAACGAGTGCCGGCACAGCTCGCGCGCCAGCTCCGACTGGGGCGCGATGTGATAGAGATTGGAGACGTGGAGCAGCTTCGCCGCCTGCTGCCGGATGGCGCGCGCCACCGCCGGATGGTTGTGGCCGAGACTGTTGACCGCGATGCCGGCGACAAAATCGAGATACTCTTTGCCGTCGGCATCCCACACCCGCGTCCCTTTGCCGCGCACGAGCGCCACGGGAAACCGAGCGTACGTATTGGCAACGTATTTTTGCGTGATGTTGATGATCTGCCGATTGTTCATTTTATATTAAAAAGTTTTAAACCACTATTTCCAAGCCGGTCAAAAACGTCCCGGATACGAGGCGCGCGAGAAACCGACGAGCGCAGGCGTACTCTTTTCAGTACGTCGAGCGAGGAGGTCCAAGCGCAACGACGTAGGCGGGCGTTTTTCATCGGCTTGGCTTACTTCTGCACGACCTCCGTGCCTACTCCCTCTTTGGTAAATGCTTCGAGCAGGACGGCGTGCTTCACCCGGCCGTCGATGATGTGGGTTTTTCCCACGCCGCCCTTCAAGGCTTCGATGCAGCATTCCACTTTGGGAATCATTCCTTCCCCGACGACTCCGTCCTGGATGAGCTTGCGCGCCTGGTTGATCTTGAGCGTGCTCAAAAGCTCGCCCCTCTTGTCTTTCACGCCTTCCACGTCGGTCAGCAGGATAAGCTTCTCGGCGCCGAGCGCTTCGGCCAACTGCCCGGCGACGAGATCCGCGTTGATGTTGTAAGTCTCGCCGCCCTCGCCCACTCCTATCGGAGCGATGACCGGAATGAACTTGTTCTCGTCGAGCGAATGGATCACCGTCGGATTGATGCCGATGATTTCTCCGACCATGCCGATGTCGATCGTCTCGGGCTCCTGTCCGTTATTTTTGACCGTGACCGTCATCTTGCGCGCGCGGATGAGCCCGCCGTCCTTGCCGCACAATCCGACCGCCAGCCCGCCGTGCTGGTTGATCAGGTTGACGATCTGCTTGTTGATCTTCCCTACCAGCACCATCTCGACGATTTCCATGGTCGCCTGATCCGTGACTCTCATGCCGCGCACGAACTGCGTCGGCGTTCCCATCCGCTCCAGCATCTCGTTGATCTGCGGCCCGCCACCGTGGACCACCACCGGGTTGACGCCGACGTATTTGAGCAGCACGATGTCCTGAGCGAAGCTGTCCTTCAACTCCTCGTCGGTCATGGCGCTGCCGCCGTATTTTATGACGAAGGTCTTGCCGTAAAAGCGCCGGATGTAAGGCAGCGCCTCCATCAGCACTTCGGCCTTGCCGATAAATCGTTCCATCAGCTCACCGTTACAGGATATAGCGCGAGAGATCCTCGTCTTTGAGGATCGGGTTCAACCGGTCGCGCACGTACTGCGCGTCGATCACGACCTCCCGGTCGCGCATCTCCGGCGCGGAGAAAGAAACGTCGTCCAGCAGTCTTTCCATAATCGTGTGCAGCCGCCGCGCGCCGATATTTTCCATTCTCTCGTTCACCTCCGCGGCGATCCGGGCAATTTCGTCAATCGCGTCGTCGCGGAATATGAGCCGCACGCTCTCGGTATCGAGCAGCGCGATATACTGCTTGATGAGCGCGTTTTTCGGCTCCGTGAGAATCCGGACGAACTCTTCTTTGCCGAGCGAGCTTAGCTCGACGCGGATTGGAAATCGCCCTTGGAATTCAGGGATCAGGTCCGACGGCTTGGTGCTATGAAACGCCCCCGAGGCGATGAACAGGATGTGATCAGTCTTGATCATCCCGTATTTCGTGTTGACCGTCGATCCTTCCACGATCGGGAGCAGGTCGCGCTGCACGCCCTCACGCGAGACGTCCGGCCCTTGGGCGGATTCGCGGCCGGCGATCTTGTCGATCTCGTCGATGAAGACGATCCCCGATTGCTCGACTCTGCGGACCGCCTCCGAGACCACCTTGTCCATGTCGATCAGCTTGCCCGCTTCCTCTTGCGTGAGAATATCCAGAGCCTCGGGAATTTTCACGGTCCTTTTCTTGGTCCGCTTTGGCATCAGATTGGAAAACATCTCCTTGAGATTGAACTCCATGCCCTCCATCCCTTGCGGCGTCATGATCTCGATCATCGGCATGACGGTCTGGCTCATCTCGATGTCGACGAAGCGCTCGTCGAGTTTGCCCTCGCGCAGCATCTTCTTGAGCTTCTCCCTCGTTCCGGCGGCCCGTACGCTGTCGGCCTCGTCGCCCTCGGCCTTGCCGAGCTGGAGCGGCGGCAGCAAGATGTCGAGGATTTTCTCCTCGCCCAGCTCGCGCGCGCGGATTTCGACCTTTTGTTTTTCCTCCTCTTTGACCATGCTAACGGCCAGCTCCGTCAAATCGCGGATGATCGACTCCACGTCGCGCCCGACGTAGCCGACCTCGGTGAATTTGGAAGCTTCGACTTTGATGAACGGCGCCTGCGCCAGCTTGGCAAGCCGGCGCGAGATCTCGGTCTTGCCCACACCGGTCGGGCCGATCATGATGATATTCTTCGGCGCGATCTCCTCCCGCAGATCCTCCGGCACGAGCTGGCGCCGCCAGCGATTGCGCAGCGCGATCGCCACCGCGCGCTTGGCGTCTCTCTGCCCGACGATATACCGGTCGAGCTCCGAGACGATCTCGCGCGGCGTCATGACCGGCGCGGGCGATGCGGCAGGCGCCGTGTCCGCCAACTGTTCTTTACGAGGATCTTTCATAGGAACTAGTGTAGTGTCTCTAGCGCTTCTTTACAATTCCGTTCGCCCTGAGCTTGTCGAAGGGCTGAGTGTTTTCAACAGCTTTCGTTCGTGGTTCGATCCTTCGGCTTCGCTCAGGACAGGCCTCCCTCGACTGCGCCTTTAGTCCCGAGCCCTTCGATGAACTCAGGACAGGCTTGTCGAGGGCTCACCACGAACGGTAAGTAAAGCTTTTTCTGAGACACTACACTAGCAAGCCTCAATGCAAAGTGAAAAGTGCAAATTGAAAAATGCAAAATGAGATCAAAGACACAGACTTTAACTTTTAAACTTTGCAATTTTCATTTTGTAATTTGCAATCGCGCCAAGCGCGCTAGGGCAGCTCCTCAAAGCTGAACTTGTCGTTCGTATAGACGCATATTTCAGCCGCTTGCAGCATCGCCTCTTCGGCGATCATCCGCGCGTCGAGAGCGGTGTGCTTGAGCAAAACCCGCGCCGCGGCCAGCGCGTAGTTTCCGCCGGAGCCGATCGCGATCGCGCCGTCGTCGGGCTCCACCACGTCTCCAGCTCCCGACACTACCAGCGAATTCTCCAAATCCGCAATAATCAACAGCGCGTCGAGCCTGCGGAGCACCCGATCCGTGCGCCAGTCCTTGGCCAGCTCCACCGCGGCGCGCTTTAAATTGCCGTTGAACTGCTCGAGCTTGGCCTCGAACTTTTCGAACAGTGTGAATGCGTCGGCGGTCGCGCCGGCAAAGCCCGCGATAACCCTGTCGTGGTAGAGCTTGCGCACCTTGCGCGCCGTGTGCTTCATCACGGTCTGCCCGAGGCTCACCTGCCCGTCGCCCACCATGACGACCTTTCCTTTGTGACGGACCGCCAATATCGTTGTGCCATGAAACATGTTTTCAATGGTATAAAATTGCGCGGCAGTTCTTCCTACCGCCTACCGCCTATAGCCTACCGCCTTTTCACGCTCTTGGATGCGCCTTGTCGTAAACGGCTGTAAGCTGATCCAGATTCAAATGCGTATAACGTTGGGTCGTCGATAGGCTGGCATGGCCTAACAGCTCCTGTATGACGCGCAAGTCGGCGCCGCCGTTCAGCAGATGCGTGGCAAAGGTGTGACGCAGTCCGTGCGGCCCCATGCGCACCGCAATGCCCGCGGCCTTGAGATATTTTTCCACCACTCGCCCAATGCTGCGCGTCGTGATCCGGCCTCCCCTGTGATTCAAAAACACCGGCGTCTCGCCTTTCGCCGCCCGCCGCCACTTTATGGCCTGTTCGTCCCCGTAGTTGCGCAGCGTCTTGAGCGCCATTTCTCCGATCGGTACGATCCGCTCCTTCAATCCTTTTCCAACCACTCTAATGATACCCAACTGAAAGTCAACGTCGTGCCAATCGAGCCCGACAAGCTCGCTCACCCGCACGCCGGTGGAATAAAGCGTTTCCAGGATTGCGCGGTCGCGAATCGCGAGAAGCCCGTCCCCTTGAATTCCGCCGAGCAGGAGAAAAACGTCATCGACGGAAAGAAACGCGGGCAGCGGCTTTTCCTGCTTCGGCGTCGAGATCCATGCGAGCGGATCGGACTGAATCTTCTTCTCTCTTAACAAGTAGCGAAAGAAGCCCTTCAGCGCGGCGAGTTTTCTGCCGATCGAACTCTTCCGGTTGTGTTTCGACAACGACGCGAGATAGGCGCGCACGACGTGAACGGTTACGGCCTCAAGCGGGATTTTCTTTTCTGCATTTTCTTCTGCTCTTTGAGTTAGAAACTCCTGAAATTGTCTGAGGTCGCTCAAATAGTTGCGCAACGTGTGAGGCGAGACATTCCGCTGTAAGCGCAGGTAATCGGCATACTGATCTACCAAGTCCTCCAAGCTTCTGGGCTCCCGAAAACTGTTGTGATGTTAGCATACCACGGCGAGATTAAAAACGAAATTGGCGATTGTAGTAGCAGCGCTTCGAATACCCGTTCGCTTGTAAGCTTCGTGAAGAATTTTTTCAACTCAACGCAGTCGGCGGCCTTCTCGAACAACGGCAAACGACCGACACGCCGGTTCAACACATGGTAGGCTAAACTCTCAGCGGATTTAAATCAATGTAGCGTACAAGCTCGGCAAAATAACAGTCCGCATCGCCAACGATCGATTTGTAGCGGTTCTGAAACAGATGCCCATACCGGCGGTGCCGCAAATTATAGTTGACCGCGTAGCCGAGCATGGTTGGTCATCAACGCGCGGGAATAGATCGAAGTCCGAGTCAGCGATAGCAATTGGTCCCAGCCGAGAAACAAAATGACTTCGGTCCTGATCGTCGTCAACGATCCTTCTCTTTTCGATTCCCCTGATGATGACGTGATGCAGGGTGCCTGGAGCATCCAATCTCGCTTTGCCCCCTCCTCCAAAAACAGGCCGCTACTTAACTCGACAAGTCAACTTAGTCAACAACGTCCCCTAAGTTCCTTTTGCCTTGGTCAGGGGCTTTGGGGGGCTTTGGGGTCAGGGGGCTTTGGGGTCAGACTTCTACGACTCAACATTCCTAATGAATCTTTCTACCTTACGTTTAAGATCCGCGTCAGATTGCATTCGAGCCCACAGTCGTCCTACGAGAGTTCCCACCGTCGCGATGTCCCTACGTAAGTAGCCGGCCACCTCCCCGAGGCTGTATCCTAATCGACGGGTCAATGCGTACGCTACCGTGATACGAGCATTGGAAACGGCCCAGCTCCGATCCTTACTTCGAAGCGTTTCTTCTCCAATCCCCAACTCTGCGGCCATTTCTTTTATCACCATGCCGATAGGTCGCTTCCTCCCTCCTTTTCGCCCCTTTAACAAGCTCTGCCAAGATAGTCAAGTCGTAGAAGTCTGACCCCGAAGGACCCACTTATTGGCGGTAAACTTTATAGACGTCGCCGGGAGACCGGCCAGCATTTTGGCGCGGTCGAAAGCATAAGCCCCGACAACACCGGTTCCATCGTTGGTGCTGGCGTAATAGGCGTCAGGCCACACGCCAAACTTGGGATAATCAGGAAATACCGCGGCAGGAAACTCGTAGCGATGGTACGCTCCCGTAGGATCTGCCGTCTGCGATATGGCGATACATAGGGCGAAATTGGGGCCAGGCAACGCGAACTGGCTTAAGAGCCACCGATCAGCTAACGGATCATAGAGTACGATAGGATCGCCGTCATTGTTCGGCTCGCATAAGCCGCCCGCGCCGGCCCACAGCGCATTGATGTTTGTCGGTCCAGTTAGCAGTGTGCCCGCTTTGTCGAAAATGGCAAAGGAGGTGTTGACCATCTGGACGTAATGATTCGGGCCGACATCGCCCACGGGATCGGGAGGAACACCGCTTCCCCCGGTTACAAGACTAATCCCCTCAAAGCTAACCGTCGGGGCCGGCGTCCTTATCGGGCTTCTAGCCCGGTCTTCTTCCAGCAGGGGATCGACCCGTTCTGTTTCGTTGAATTCAACAACATCGGGTGGAAAATCCCCCCGCTGACGCGGGTTCATCTCGCGGACGGTTGCGGCGGGCGCTACGAGATCTTGTGGGGCCAAGCTTCGCACTTCCGGGCTTAGCGTGGGATTTACCCGCTCACTGACAAAAGGTCCCTGCACAACCGGGCCGACTTGTTCTTGTGCCTGCGCCACGCTAATTCCGCCAAGACCTGTGCTGATAGGCGCGGCGGCAGGCACGCCCCCTAGGTGCAGGGCGGCCAGTAGTGCGAAGAGCGTAAGCGTGTGCCGCGTGGGCTTCCTCGGCGGGACTTTTAGAAATGCATTCATTTTTTCTGCCGCACAGGGACAGCCCAAATATCGGCGCCGTTTACTATTATGGATTCTTGGCGAAATCCCGCAACGTCGGGCGCGAATATACCATAATCGCGCCTCGCTTAGCCAATGAAGCCGGGAAGTATCCAAATGATTTAGATTTTATGGGGCGAGAGTGTGACCGATGAGGAAATTCTCGACGGGATCAAGCTCCCGGCACGCAATTCGAAGAGTTTAACGGATTTTACTTCTTGAGCGTGAAATCGAGCGGCGCTGCTTCGTTGGGGCGGAAGACAACTTCTCGGGAGATGGGCGGGTATCCTTCAGCTTTAATGGTTAGACGGTAGCGGCCGGGCCTGAGCGGCCAGAAGTAGCCGCCATCCTTGCCGGTCAGCACTCCAATTTCCGGAATCGCTTGTTTAGGATTGTCGAGGGACTCGGCGTGCACCATCGTGCGAACGATGGGCTTTCCATCCGCGCTGACGACGCGACCGTGCACGCCATGAGCAGGCTGCTTCGTGGATCCCGTGTCTGCAGCGGTGGAACCCATCCTGTCTTCCGTGGCTCCGCGCTGGCACGAAACTCCTAGCGACAACGCGAGAGCCACGGAGAGGAGAGCTACAACCCTGTTCATCCTTCAGCTATTTGGCCTAATCGGTAACAGTCAAACTCTTATGGGGCATTGATGGCGGAGATCAAGCTGTTGAACACATGACCGTTAATCCGTGTGCCGTGATTTTGCGTTTGGTGAGGACCCGTTCCGTGAGGAATCCCATACGCATGAATACCCATTGAGCAGGCGCCAAAGCATATAGGACCTGGCCTGTCGGGTTGGTAAATCGGTGAGCCGCTCATGCCGCCGAAGGTGTCATTGAAGTAAAAGATCTGTTTCGCCTGTGTCGTTTTGATGGCGCCGAAGGCTCCCCATTGCGTGGTGCCGCCTAAGTCGCCCGGATAACCGGAGATCAGCGCGTGTTGTTTATTCAATGTGGCGCCCTGGAACCAAAAGCCGAAAAAGCCGACCGTATTGCCAATAGTGCAATTCAGCCTGATTGCGCCGAAGTCGAAGGCCTCGTTGGCGGTATTGACCCAAGTTTGATCGATAAATAGCGTAGACGCAGTGCACGAGCCAAAGGGGTTCGAGGCGCCGTCTTTTCCTGGAATGAAGACAACGTTGGTGCTAAATACCACACCGGGACCACCGCTATGGACGCAATGGCCCGCCGTGGCCACAGTGTCGGCGCTGATGAGCCACCCGGTGCAGATGAAACTTCCAATTCCTTGGTTGAACGTGATCAATCCGATGGCGCTATTCGGAAAAGTCGTGGGGTAAAATCGAGTGCGTCGATCGTTGCCGATAACCGTCTCTACGCTCGACTCTGCGCTTCCCATCGCCGTCTTCGGCTTTCTTCGGAGCAACGCGGCATACTCTTCTTCGGTATCCACAGTAGCGAGCGAATCGTCGGCCTTTCCCTCCGCAGCCGATCCCCTAAAGCCGTGGGACACTCCTATCGCTCCGGCACCGCCAAACTCTGCGCCCATGATCGCCCGGCTGTCGAATGGGCGGACATCAAGCGTTGCCGCGTTGGCCAGCATGACCCCCGCGGCGAAAAAAACTGCAATAATAGCGGCCAGTCTTAATAAAATTTTCACAAATTATACTCCTTTCGACCCTTTTTTGATTTTTTGCTCCACGAAGTACTCTAAATTGCCTGTGAACGCTAACAACTAATTTCCTGCTTTTCAGAAATGGTGCAACGTATATCATTGTCCGCGCAACTTCGTCAAACGCGCTGGAATTTTCCAACTTTGTTTCGCCGGACAAAACTGGTAAGAATTTTTTGTTTCTATGGCTCGTGAAGAGAGCGTTACATTCGCCAACGCCCGTGGACAAAAGCTCGTCGGAATTCTGCATCATCCCGCGGCGCGGCCGGACGCCGCGGCGATCCTCTGTCACGGCATGGAGTCGAGCAAGGAGAGTGAGAAAAAGGCTGGGTTAGACTAAAAAGCCCAACTGGATTCTTGCCAGTCGGGCCTTAGGGGATTTCGACAAACAGGCAGGACAGCTTTTAAATCTACAACGAACACACCGGCACTGGAGTCACCTCCTCTGGTTCCGGTGAACGTGCTACAATCTTGTCCATCTGCTTCAACACTTCCGGGCCAAGATTAAGTCTCCCCGCACTGCGTGCAAACCTCGGCAGAGACGTTCTTATAGATAAAGACTTTGTCCCGCCACGGATGGACGTGGCGGATCACCCTTTTTTCTACTTTCCCTTTACAGAAGTAGCATTGATTCATTGTCCCGGCTCTTTCCGCGGTCCATTCGCAAACACTTGGCGTAGTTACGTCCGCACTTTTCCAGGGGCAAGGGCAACGGTTGGGGCCTAGGGGAGCGTACTCGACACGTTCTGATTCAAATGCTTTTTCTTTCTTGCTCGCGGATTTTCTCTTGCAGCCAGGAATTTACCAGCCCTTGGGACGTGGTCTTCTTAGAGCGAGCGATTCGAGTCAGTTTCCTCGCGATCCGAGGATCGATGGAGACAAGATGTCTGGGGCGTTCCAGGTCAACTTCGAACTGGGCTTCCGGCATGCTCTCCCAGTATTCGCCCAGATCATGGGCATCGAAGAACCGCACTAACTCGTCTAGAGTTTTGAACTGAGGCAGGTTCTTAGACTTACTTTTTACCATATTGTTTTCTTTCCCTTCTCGCCATGTCGCTGGCATTCAGCGATAACAGGCCGTTGAAAAAGGCTCATCTGCTTCGCTGTACTCGCGACTGCTTCCGACCGCTCCCCATGAAGTCATCTGTGAAGTTCTGCAGGCTCTCAAATAAAGGCTCCCAGGATTTTCCTTTTGGCCGAAACAACAACGATGTTCCCCTCTTTAGAATTTCCACCTCGTCGGCCTCTATTTGAAATTCCTTGGGTATCCTTACGGCCTGGCTGTTCCCGCTGCGAAAGATCTTTGCCGTTTTCACGATTCGCCTCCGTACTACATGAGGATATACACCGTCGTGCCGATGTCAACAGCCCGCGAACAGCGGCTTCCCTTTCGTAGGCAGAACTGCTACAAAATCTTTCCCAAACATCCATGCACGAAGAACAGATCACTTTCTCTAATCCTCACCACCAGACCCTCGTTGGAATCCTTCATCATCCGGCAACTGCTCAGCCGTCCGCGGCCGTCATTCTCTGTCACGGCATGGAGTCGAGCAAAGAAAGCAAGAAGATCGTCACGCTGAGCCGGCAATTGGCGGAAAGAGGAATCCTGGCGCTGCGTTTCGATTTTGCCGGCTCGGGAGAGTCGGAGGGAAAGCTCGAAGAGATCACATACAGCGGCGAGGTGGTGGATTTGCGCGCGGCGTATGATTTCGTGCTTCGATACAAACCGAAGAAGATCGGCGTTCTTGGTTCCAGCATGGGAGGAACGGTCGCGCTGCTGTTCGCCGCCGAGGAGAAGAACGTCGCGGCGTTGGTGACCATCGCGGCGCCGGTTCACCCGGAGAGATTCAGCGAGCGGCTCTTAACTCCGGAAGAGACGCGGCAATGGCGGACGGAGGGCTATATCGTCTATCATGAACAACGTCTCAATGTCTCGCTGCTCGACGACGTGGAAAAAATCGACGTGCCGGGGGCGGCGCGGAAGGTCGCTTGCCCCGCGCTCGTCATTCACGGCGACCGAGATGATACGGTGCCGGTGGAAGAAGGCCGCGAGCTTTACGCCGCGCTCGGCGGCGCCAAGAAGTTGTGTATTCTCGAAGGAGCGAATCACCGCCTGACCGAACCGGCTGAGTTACAAACGGCGGTCGCAGAGACTATCGATTGGCTGACGCAACACCTAGAATGATGCGACGATGAGAAAAAACTCCTTCTCTTCCATCGAGCCCCCTCACCTTAGTCCTCTCCCCCGCAACGGGGGAGAGGGAAGGGTGAGGGGGGACTGCGGCTCATCTCACGAATTGTTCGGTCTGAAGTGGACACTAGCTCTCGTGGTACTCTGCCTGCTGCTTATTATATCCAGCGGCTGCCGCAGAGACTTGCACACCGCGCAGGGCGTTGCGGAAGAGTTCGTCGATCAGCACTACGTGCAGATCAATTTGCAGAACGCGAAAGCCTACGCCGTCGGGCTCGCGCTGGAGAAGATCGACGACGAGATTCGCCTGACCGCGGGCCAGGCGATCGACGCTTCGACGCGCAAGCCCAAAGTCCACTACCGCCTGGTTGAAAAGAAAGAGGCGGACGGCCGCGTGTCGTTTCTGTATGAAGGAACTATTCAGGCTGAGGACGCGCCGGGATTTACCCGGCGCTGGCTCGTCGTGGCGCGGAGAGACGGCGATCAATGGCGCGTCTCCAATTTCACGGAATCCGATTAATCGAAGAACTTAACTGTATGCCTGGTAAATCCCCTCGAACTTGGCGATCTTAAATCGCACCATGTTCCGCGCCGCTTCGCGCACGGCGCGCTGCTGCTCGGGCGAGGTCGCGTAACGCGCGACGACCTCGGCCGCGGCTTTGGTGTGTTCCTGGTCGGCGACGCGATGCACCGTGAAAAACTGGCATTCCTTGTCGCCCAGACCGTAGTGGCGCCGGAGATGCGTATCGAATTCCTCCGAGTAGCGGCAGACCATGCTCTCGTTCACCAGCGCGCCGGTGCGCGTTTCGGCCGGCGAGCCCAAGAACATGCCGCGAATCACGACGCTCGTGTGCGCGAGACATTCGAAGATCGGCGCGGCGTCGGCGAAGTCGGTTTCGTTGAGCCCGACCGCAATGCCGAACTTCTTCGCGAGGTCGGGATGATACTGCTCTTCGTTGAACTGCTCGCGAAAGTGCTCGTAGAGATCCGGGTTGGCGGCGTTTTTCGCCATGCAGAGAACCAGCCCTTTGCAGAGCGCGACGTTGTGAAGATAGTGCTGGACGGCGAAGCCCTGAAGCCGGCGCTTTGATAACTTGCCCTCGCGAAGCTCGGAGAAGTAGCGCGTCTCCATGAGCCGCTCGACGCCCGGCTGGACGATCTCGCGAATGACGGAGTCGACGAAAGCGTGATTCTGCATAAATTTCCGAACCAGACCGATACTAGGAAAGCGGCCTGTAGGTTGTCAACCCGAGGGAGGCGATTTGCGAAACGTCAACCGAGCAGCGCTCGGAGCTGCTCCAGCGTGACCACCTTGGCGTAGACTTGACTCAGCGTGCTGAAGACGACTTTGCGGATCTCCTCCGGCGTGACGTGTCCCCAGCCGCAGTCTTTGATTTCTCTTACGCGCACGCAATCGGCGACGAGCAGTACGCGGAAATCCCGATTGGCCGCGTCGCGGCAGGCGGTCTCGATGCCGTACTGGAGCGTGCTGCCGCAGACGATCAGCGTGTTTTTTCTCATCTCGCGCATCTTCGCTTCGACGGGCGTTTCGATGAAAGCGCCGGATTTATATTTGACGAAGATCGTGTCGCCGTCGCGCGGCGCGATCTCCTGAGGGATCTTGCGCGTCTCGTCGTCCATCGCCGCCATCGTGTTGTAGCGCGTGACCACTCCCGGCGGCGGGCAATAGTCGCCTACAACGGCGTAGAAGAAAGGAAGATTCTTAGTGCGGCAAAAATCAGCCAGCTTGGCTATGGCAGCGATCACGCTCGCGCCGGTGGGATCATAGAGCCGCTTCCCCGGAGTGCGCAGCCCCTCGCCGATGTCGTGGATCAGAAGCGCGCATTCGTTGGCGCTTACTGAGAAGTCGACCATCGCATCGCCTCCGCAATGCCTCTGGGTCAACGAGTCATCCTGAGCAGAGCGAAGGATCTGGATTGAGATTCTTCGGTTGCGCCTCAGAATGACAACTGCGCTTCGACTTAAAGAGAGTGGTTTGCACCATCTCCAAACTACAATGTAGGCGATTTATTCTGTCCGCGAACGGAACAACTGCCAAGATGTGTGCTACCGATTCTCTCAGGCGCTTGGAACTTCCCTGGGCACTGCACTGACCGTCGCTTCCGCATGTCGAGAAGGGATTTTCAAGGCCAGGCCCGCGGCGATCAGCGCGATGCTCCCGCCCGCGAGGAAGGCCATCTGGTAGTCGCCCAGCCAGTCACGGATGAGTCCTGCGCCCGCGGCCATCAGCGCCGCGCCGACCTGGTGGGAGAGGAAGATCCAGCCGAAAATTTTTCCCACCGATTGTCTGCCGAAGATGTCCGCGGTCAACGCGATGGTAGGCGGCACGGTGGCGAACCAGTCGAGTCCGTAGATGACGGCGAAGATGAACAGGCCAGAGAAGTCGGTGACAAAGGGCAAAATGAACAGCGAGAGGCCGCGCAGCGCGTAGACCATAGATAGCCATTTGCGCGGATTGACCCGGTCGGTCATCCAGCCGGAGAGCACCGTGCCGACGAAGTTGAGCCCGCCCATCACGCCGACGGTCGCCGCGGCGGTGACCTGCGGAATGCCGTGATCGATGGAATGGGGAATGAGATGGGTGCCGACGAGCCCGTTAGCAGTGCCGCCGCAGATGAAAAAGCTGCCCGCCAAAAGCCAGAAGGTGGAAGTCCGGAAGACTTGAGAGAGCGGCATGTCCGCGCCGGCCGCCGCGCGCGCCGCAACGAGCCGTTGCGCGGCCGAGCCCGAAACCTGCGAACCATAGGGCTTCAGTCCCATATCCGCCGGGTCATCGCGCATAAAAAGAAAGATAATTGGAATCAGCGCGAGCGCGACAGCGACCAGAATCCATGAGCCGACGCGCCAGCCGCTGGTGACGATCATCAGCATGAAGAGCGGGATAAAAATGAGCTGACCGGTGGAGCTGGCGCTGTTGAGAATTCCCAAGATCAGCCCGCGGCGCTGCACAAACCAGCGGGTCGCAACGGTGGCGGAAAGCACCGATCCGACCCCGCCGGCGCTCAGCCCGACGACGACGCCCCACAGAAGAACCAGCTGCCAGTATTCCGTCATGAATGTGGTCCCGCTGACACCAATAACCAGGAATGACAGGCTCCCCATCATCACGCGGCGCGGCCCGAAGCGGTCGAGCAGCCACCCGCTGATCGGCGCCGCGACGCCAAAGAGAAGCAAATTGATACTCACGGCAAACGCGATGGCCGTCCGGCTCCAGCCGAACTCCATTTCAAAGGGATGGATCAGCACGCCGGGTGAAGAGCGGATGCCGGCGCCCGTGAGCGTGGTGAGGAAGCTGAGAGCTACGATAAACCAGCCGTAGTAAAACGGGAGAGAAAGCGGCGGGCGCGATGATTGACTCATGTAATTTCCAGGCTGTGCATTTGTGTATAGTCCTGTGCGTAGAAAAAGACAACGATCAAAATTGACCCGCCGAGGGAAGACTGATAGTTTGCGCGAAAAGAAGCCGATCTCTATGGCAACAAAGACCAGCAGGCTGCCGAAAAAGTTGGTTTCGTGCTTCGACACGCCTGTCCTGAGCGCAGTCGCAGGGCTCAGCACGAACGGAAGGTCCCTTCCATTTTTAACAACTCCTCCGTTCGCCCTGAACCCTTCGATATGCAGGCCGTTCGTCCTGAGCTTTGTCGAAGGAAACGGCCTGCTACTCAGGACAGGCCCGTCGAAGGGTGAACGGAGGGTTTTTCAGCGGCCTGCCAGACAACTACCGCAGCGAAGTCTCTGCTTCGTTCTAAGCCTGATGATCTTTCTCCTGGCCGGCCGCGCCTCGGCCGCCTGGCCTCCCGACGAAATCCCTTTCGTCCCCACGCCCATAGAAGTCGTGGACCGGATATTGGAGATGGCGGAGGTGAAAAAAGGAGACTTGATCTACGACCTCGGCAGCGGCGACGGGCGCATCTTGATACGCGCCGCCAAAAAGTATGGCGCGCGCGGAGTCGGCATCGAGATGGATTCATGGCTCGTGGCGGCCGCGCGCGCGAAAGCGAAGGAAGAAGGCGTTGACGATCTGGTTGAATTTAGGGTTGAAGACGCCGCACAGACCGACCTCTCCCGCGCAACCGTAATCACTCTCTACATGCTTCCGTGGTTCAACGAGATGATGAAACCTAAATTCAAGGCGCAGCTCAAGCCCGGATCACGCATCGTGAGCCATGATTACGGTATCGAAGGCTGGCCGCCCTATAAGATGGAAGTGTTTCCAGTCGTTGAAAAGCGGGCTGAAGGGTTCACGCACAAGCACGTCCTCTACTTATGGCGGATCGAGTAGCAGGCCGGCCAGACTTCCAAAATCCCGTTCATGGTTCGACTAAGCTCACCACGAACGGCGGCGCACCTCATCGTTCGTCCTGAGCCCGTCGAAGGGCGAACGTCGTGTATTAATTCAACTAACCTCGAACAATATGCCGGTCTTTTTCGAAATATCCAGCAAATCATCCACCACAGGCTTCAGCAAAGGAATTCCCTCTTTGCTCCGGATTGCCTCCGCTTCCCTTTCCGGATCGCCGGGTATCAGAGGGCCGGTCGTGCCGGGCGCGGGCTTGGTATTTCGAAGGACGCGACGCCACTCGTCGATTTGTTTTTTGAATTCGTCTTTTTCGATGAACCCGTCGATCTGCATCGCGCCGAAAAAGTGGCCGATGCCTCTGCCGACGCTGCGCGTGGGGATTTCCTGTCTGAGCGCGAACGGCGGCGCGAACGGTCCCCAGTTAGCGCCGCTCAAGACAGCGGTCAAGATATCGACCATCGCGGCGAGCGCGTAGCCTTTATGTCCGCCTATCTCCGCTTCAGAGCCCAACGGAAGCTGAGCGCCGCCGGCGATCATGTCTTGCGGATCGGTCGTCATCCGGCCCTCTTTATCGACGATCCATCCTCGGGGAATCTTCGTTTTCTTCCGCAGAGCGATTTCTATTTTTCCGTAAGCGACCGCGCTGGTCGCCATGTCGATCACGATCGGCGGCTCCTCATAGCCGGGAAACGCGATGGCGATGGGATTGGTCCCGAGCATGCGCTCCGCGCCGAATAGCGGCGCGACCAGCTTCGTCGTATTCGTCATCGCCCAGCCGATGAGATCTCTTTCGAGCGCTTTCAACGGATAATAGCCCGCCATGCCGAAGTGATTGGTATGGCAAACGCTCACCCAACCCGAGCCGTACTTTTCCGCCTTGTCCATGGCGATCGCGTTCGCCTTGGGTCCGACGACCAATCCCAGACCGTTGTCGCCGTCGACGGTCGCCACGCTGAGTTTCTCCCGGACGACTTTGATCTTGGGCTTGGGATTGATTCTCCCGAGCTCGAGCATGTCGAAGTACGTATGCAGCCGCGCCACACCGTGCGAGTCGATACCGCGCAAATCGCTCTTGGCAAGCACGTCGGCGGCCTGTTTGGCGTCGCCCGCCGGCACGCCGAAATGCATGAACACTTTGGCGGAGAAATCTATGAGATAGTCAGAGGGGAAAACGTGAGATGGTTGCTCGTTCGACATGAATCACGACTATTAGCCTGGATTATTCATTACTGAACATCGACCTGGGCCGTTTTCCTCTTAGCGGCCTTTGCGCCTTTGCGCGAGTCGCGTTGTCTTCCTTCGAGACCTTCGTGTCCTTCGTGGTAACAATCCTATCACCACGAAGAGCACGAAGCACACGAAGTTTGGATCATTCGTCGCGCCAAGACGCCAAGAGCGCAAAGAATACTGTCTGAGCCTCTCTTTCGGCCTTATCCCTGCGGCCAACAGTCTGTGAGGATCTTTCCACGATCGATGAATAATTCACTCTAGGTCTTCGGCACATCCATACCACGCTTTACCGCAGAACGAGTACTTATGGCATCGAACCAACGTTTGACGTTGGGAGAATCTTCCAACTTCGTCCGGTGCATCTCGTAGCGCGCGACCCAGGGGTAAACGGCGATGTCAGCGATGGAATATTCTCCGGCGAGAAACGGGCTCTCACCCAGCCGCTTGTTCATCACGCCGTAAAGCCGCGCCACTTCCTTTTGAAAACGTTCGCGCCCGAACGGCTCGTTCTCCGGCGAATGGCGCAAAAAATAATGCGCCTGGCCGAACATCGGCCCCACGCCGCCCATCTGAAACATCAGCCACTCGACGACTTCGTAACGCGGACCCATCTCCTTCGGCATGAGCTTGCCGGTTTTTTCGGCGAGATACATGAGTATCGCGCCGGATTCGAAAAGACTGTACGGCTTTTTTCCCGGCCCGTCGCGATCGATGATCGCCGGGATTTTATTGTTCGGGCTGATCGCGAGGAACTCCGGCTTGAACTGCTCGTCTTTCGACAAGTTCACCGGATGGACTTCGTACGGCAAGCCCAGCTCTTCGAGCATAATCGAAATCTTCCGCCCATTCGGCGTCGTCCAGGTGTAGAGATCGATCATGGTCTTGTCTCCGTAGTATCTCGATATATTCGTAGCAGAGCTTTACAACTGCCTCTCCGGGTCGCCTCTGTCAGGGCATACAGGTTTATGCGATGCCGCCGGCAAGTAATGAGATCGGAATGAATGTGCGCAGCCATTCTGCGCGAGTGAGTCCGGTGAGCTCGATCTTCCGGAGCGCGGACAACGGCCGGTCGCTGCAAACGACAAGCGTAAGGCCAGGGTGCGACGAGGCATAGCGGTGCCACCCGCAACCTTGAGATGCCAACGTGCCGTCCGCTCCGATCAGCGATGACAAAGTTGCCTCACGACCTGAACGCGACAACAGCTTGTGCAAAGCCTCCCTCGTGCTCCAGAGATCGTAGAACGCCGACACTCGCGTGCCATCCGGCTGGCGCAACAACCAAAGATGTTCGCCCGGGTCAAAGGCAGTTTCGCTGAGAGCGACGACGTCTCGGGTCGAATCGCGGACTTCGATATCCACTCCGAGGTTCGCATCGCGACTGACCGCGCAGACGATCCAGTTCCGGCTGTGGGATAAGCTAAATTGCGGTAAGCATTGTGAATCGGAGAGCACGAGCTGCGGCGCGTTTCCGGGCCGCTCGACGACGCCCACGTCCTCAGGTGATAGACCTGTCAGATCGGAAACTGCGGCTCTGAGCAGCATGTGGCCGAGCAGGAATTGACGTTTCCGCTCGACCCGTGTGAAACTGGCATAGCGATGCGCTTCGCCGACGCCCAGCTGTTGGCCGAAGAACTCGAGATCATCTTCACGTACGCCGCCACTGTCCAGCAACCACAAGGCCGCGGACTGGGGAGCGACTTTATTTTTCGGCGGCCTTGACAAAATCTCCCCTGAGCGCGACAGCCATGTAACCGGAACCTTCATGGCATTCGAATTGTGTGGGGCTCGACATTTCAACCCTCTTGTAGTAGCTGACGACATTCACGACTGCGTCGGCGCCATGTTGCTTAGCGCGCTTTTGCAGTTCGGCCAGCGCCGACAAGAAAGCCGAATTACAGGCCGTGTCGTCGGACTTACCTCGTAGACT
This sequence comes from uncultured Syntrophobacteraceae bacterium, assembly GCA_964404195.1. GTDB lineage: Bacteria > Desulfobacterota > Binatia > UBA9968 > UBA9968 > JAJPJQ01. The sequence continues at coordinate 28,833 of CAYOJC010000011.1, read as the reverse complement.
CACTTTGCCGAGAGCTACATCGTTACGGAGAGTCTTCACCCCTTCTCGGGTCTTCTCCTTCCCGAAGAAGAATTTTACCGAACCATCGAGCTTCCCTTGCGCCTCCGTGCTTTCCAGAGCCCCGGCGATCGGCAGAAGTTGCTTTATGTTGCGCGCGTGCCCCTGCCAAACTATCGCCAGTGATATCGTCAGAGCCACTATCAAGGATGCCCGTTGTTTCATCGTTCCTCTCCTTTGAATTCAAGTATAGGTGGCAAACGGCGCACCGAGTTATTTATCGGCAATTTTGACAAAGTCGCCCTTGAGCGCAACGCCGGCAATGATGGCACCTGCATGGCATTCGAACTCGGTCGTGCTCGACATCGGAACTTTCTTGTAGTAGCTGATGATGTTGACGACAGCATTGGCGCCCAATTGCTTAGCGCGTTTTTGCAACGCGATCATCGTCGACAGAAACACTCAGTTGCACGCCCTTTCATCGGACTTGTTGAACGCGTTTGTTTTAAGGTTGGATACATCGCTACCGAGCTTTGTCAGTATCGTCGGGTGTTCCTGCGTGCCGAAGAAGAATTTTACCGAACCATCAAGCTTTCCTTGCGCCTCGCTGCTTTCCAGAGCGGCGGTGATCGATAGGAGGAGCTTGTCATCGCGCGCGTGCGCCGGCCAAGCTATAGCCAGCGATATTCCCAGAACCATCGTCAACCCGTAGATTGTTTTCATCGCCCTTCCCTCCTTGTCGATGTTATACGTGCCTCTTAAAAATCAACGACGTGTTGATTCCCCCGAAAGCGAAATTATTGGACATGACGTATTCGCATTGCAGCTTCCGACCTTCGCCGACGATGTAATCGAGATCGGCGCAGCGCGGATCGACCCGCGCGAGGTTGATCGTCGGCGCGAACCAGCCCTCGCGCATCATTTCGATGGTCAGCCACGCCTCCAAGGCGCCGCACGCGCCGAGCGTGTGTCCCATGTAGCTTTTGAGCGAACTCACCGGCATGCCGCCGCCGAACACGTTCCGCGTCGCCTGCGATTCCGCGATGTCGCCGTGCTCCGTGCCGGTCGCGTGCGCGTTGACGTAGCCGATCGCCGCAGGTGACAGGTCGGCGTCCGCCAGCGCCAGCTCCATCGCGATTTGCATCGTCTCGGCATTCGGATGCGTCACGTGACAGCCGTCGCTATTGGTGCCGAAGCCGACGACTTCGGCATAGATCGTCGCGCCGCGCGCGCGTGTGTGTTCCATATCTTCCAGAACGAGCGTGCCGGCGCCCTCGCCGAGCACCAGGCCGTCGCGCTCGGCGTCGAACGGGCGCGGCGTCGTCTCGGCGGCGTCGTTGCGCACGCTGGTGGCGAATAGAGTGTCGAATACGGCGGCGTGGGCCACGCACAATTCTTCGGCGCCGCCGGCGATCATCGCCCGTTGTTGCCCGCCGCGGATCGCTTCGAACGCGTAGCCGATCCCTTGACTGCCCGAAGTGCAAGCGCTGGAAGTCGTAACGATGCGCCCGGTCACGCCGAAAAATATGCCGACGTTCACCGCCGCGGTGTGCGCCATCATCTTGATATAAGTCGTGGCGCAGATGCCCTTCGTCGATTTTTCCTCGACCATCTTGCCGAAGTCGCAAATCGCCTCCGGCGTGCCGGCGCACGAGCCGTAGGCGATTCCCATGCGCCCGCTTTTTACCAAGGGATCGTTCAAGAGGTTCGCGTCGGCGAGCGCCAGCTCGCTCGCGCGCGTCGCCATCACGGCCACCCGGCCCATGCTTCGCATGGCTTTATTGGTGTAGCGTTCGGACAGCTTAAAGTCCGCCGCGGGCGCGGCGAGTTGCGTATTCAGCCCATCGTAGTCGGCCCACTCTTCCATCTTCACGATGGCGTTCTGATAATTGCCCAGGCGGGCGCGAATCGTGGCCCAGTCGTTGCCGATCGGGCTGATACCGGCCATGCCGGTGACGGCGACGCGACGGATCATGCCAGTCCTCCGTTAACCGAAATTACTTGACGGGTGATGTAAGCCGCATCTTCTCCGAGCAGAAAGCTCACCGCCGCGGCGACTTCCTCCGGCTTGCCAACGCGGCGCGCGGGAATAAGTTTCAGCGCCTCCTCCAGCAGGACGTCAACAATCATGTCCGTCGCGATCAAGCCGGGCGCGACGCAATTCACCGTGATCTCGCGCTTCGCCAGCTCCAGCGCCAGCGCCTTCGTCGCGCCGATGATGCCCGCTTTGGCCGCGCTGTAGTTGACCTGGCCGCGATTGCCGATCAAACCGGAGACCGACGCCAGCGTCACGATGCGGCCGGGCGCGCGCCGGCGCACCATCGGCATGATCAGCGGATTGAGCACGTTGTAAAAACCGTCGAGGTTCGTTTTCAGCACGATGTCCCAGTCGGCGCCGGACATGGCGGGAAATGCATTGTCGCGCGCGACGCCTGCGTTGCAAACCACGCCGTAATAGCAGCCGTGCCGATTGATATCGGCTTCCAGCGCCGTAGCGGTTGCTTCACGCGCGCCGATATCGAACTGCAGGACGCGCCCTTGCCGGCCCAGAGCGACGATGGACTCAGCGACGGCGTCGGCTTCTGCGCGCCGGCTGTGGCAATGCACCGCGACGTCGTAACCGTCGCGCGCGAGGCGCAGCGCGATCGCCTTCCCGATGCCCCGGCTGGAGCCGGTTACCAACACGCTTTTACTCATCCCGAACTCCCTTCGGGAAAAACATTTCCATCGGCGGGCTGAAATACCGTGACGTTGGCGGTCGCCACTTGCCCTTCCGCATCGTCGATGCGGCACTGGAACGAAGCCAATCCATTTTGATTATGCAGGACGCGCACATAAACCCGCAGCACGCTGCCTATCCCAAAAATCGCGCGGCTGCATTCGTAACGCCTCGATCCAAGCAAAAATCCGATCCTGACCGGTTCGCCCCGCAACCGGGCGGCATAGCCGCCATAGGCCGCAACGGCTTGCGCCATGTACTCGAGGCCCACCCAGGCGCCGACGCCGCCGTCAGCGCAAAACAAACTGTCCGATCGAATGCGAACTTCGGCGCACAGGCTTTCGCCCTCGACCGAGACGACGCGGTCGAGCAGCACCATCGGCCCCGAGTGCGGCAGCAACGAGCGGATTTCGGGCATGGTCATCTCAGTCATTCTCTCCCCAGCACGAGCGTTGCGTTGGCGCCGCCGAATGCAAACGAATTACTCAAGGCCCAGCGCAAGGGACGCCCAAGACAGTCACCCGGTTGGGCCACGTTCAGCGCCGGCAATCCCGGATCGCCTACGCCGTCCCACAGATGCGGCGGCAGCTTGCCGCGAGGATTATCGTCCTGCATCGCCAGCCAACACAATCCGGCCTCGATCGCGCCGGCCGCGCCCAGCGCATGGCCGGTAAACGGCTTGGTCGAGCTGACCGAAATCTCCGCGCCGAACAGCTCGTGAATCACGCGCGCTTCCATCGCATCGTTTTGCACCGTCGCCGTGCCGTGCAGATTCACATAATCGATCTCGGCGGCGGCAATACCGGCGCGCGACAATGCGCGCTCGATCGCCAGCCGCGCCCCGGCGCCGGCTGGATCGGGCGCCGACATGTGGTGGCCGTCGGACGACTCGCCCCAGCCGCGCAGCGCGACCGCCGCCGGCTCGCGCGTCACAAGAAACAGCGCGGCGCCTTCGCCGATGTTGATGCCGTTGCGGTTTTTACTCAGCGGATTGCAGCGCGTCGCGCTCACCGATTCGAGCGCGGCGAATCCGGCGACGGTGAAAGCGCACAACGTATCCACACCGCCCGCCACGACCGCGTCGCAAGCGTTCATGCGAATCAAGCGGGCTGCGCTGGCGAGCGCTTTGGCGCTCGACGCGCAGGCGGTCGAGTGAACATAAGCCGGCCCGGTGACGCCGAGCGCCGCCGCCAGCGCGGCCGCGGGCGAGCCCATTTCAATCTGGCCATAGTGAAATTCCGTCGGCAGCGTTCCGGTCACGGCATATTCGCGCATGGCGGCTTCGCCGTGCGCGATGCCGGAAGTACTCGTGCCGATCGCGACGCCGACGCGGCCCGGTCCGAAGCGCTCGATGGCCGCGTCCACCGCGGGTCTTATCTGCGCCAATACCGCCAGCGCAAGCTGATTGTTGCGGCTGCGGTCGCGGCGCGGCAATTCGCCGGCGGGCGGCAGCGCGCCATCGACCCGGCCGAGCGCCAGCGCGCGCCCGGGCGAATACATATCCGTCATCGCCACACCGCTCTGCCCGAGCTCAAGCATGCGCCGCGTCACCTCGTCACGCGTATTACCCAACGGGCAGATGATGCCCAGTTCGTTCAGATAGACCATGCTCAAGAACCATTCGACACCGATTCGATCGTCAGCCGGTAGCGATAGCGCAAGTTGGAAAGCACGACCTTGCCGCTCCAGCGCGGCTCGCCGCTATATTCGATCACCATTACCGGCGCGCCGTCCAACAGCAGGGTGCGGCGCAGGCCATTTTCCTCGATCTGCCAGCTGCCTGGCAAGGCCTTTCGTATCGCGTCCGCCGGCCACAACGTGAGTTGAAGATCTTCCAGCACGTCTTCAACGCGCAACTGAGACGGGAGCTGCGGATGTCGCCAGGCGTCCAGCGTTTTTCCGTCGTAACGGACCGCCAGCACGCGCCGGCCGAGCGCGAGCAAAACCAGATCGACTTGCTCGGCGTCCACTTCGAGCGCCGCGTCAAGCTCGTCGATGCGGCCTTCCCGTTCCACCGTGAGATGTTGCTGCAAGCTGATCGACGCGCCGAGCGCCGCCGGCGCAAGCTTGAGCCCAAGCCGCGCCGGCTGAGCGCCGCGTGGAGCGCAGCCGGCAAGCGCCAGAGCGAAAATCCCTAATACCACAATACGCCGGCGCTTCCCGCAGCGCAGCTTCTCCACCGGGGCCAAGCGCGATTTCGCCGAGATCCTCTGCCGCATTATTCTTGCCGCGTTCGATAGCCGCCGAAGTATGGAACGACCAACCACACGGCGGCTATGCCGATCGACATGGTCAGGCCGAACGCTTGCAGCGCGGGCGTCCTGCTCAAACCCAGCAAGCCGAAGGAAAGCAGCGTGCTCACAGCGGACAGGCCGACCGCGAGCCAGGCCGCGTGGTCGCGCCGGCCGGGATCTTCTTGTAAAAAAATTCCGTAATCGACGCCGATGCCGAGCAGCAGCATCAGCGCCAGAATATGGAACAACTGGAGATGCTCACCGGCGATCCCCAACAGCGCGAGCGCGGCGACGCTGGCCAGCGCGGTCGGCGCCAGCACGCGCCACGAGGCGCCGCGGTAACGCGGGTAGAGCAGGCCATAAACCGCCAGGTAAGACAACAGAACTACCCAGCCCATGTATTGGCGATAGCGCCCGAGCACGGATGAAATTTCACCGACCTGATCCACCCACTGGACACCGTCGAGCCCGGCCGCTAATTGCTGCAGCACGGGCAGGCCGGCATAGCCCAGCCCGCGAAGTGCGACGATGCTGCCGTAACCGCCGTCGACCTGGCCCAGCCACAGATGGCGCCACGGCTCACCCGCCGGAGTCTTCAGGAAATCGTCGGGAGCGAGCGGCGACGCCGAAGCGAGCAGACGATCGCGCATCGCCGCGGTCCATCGAGCATTTTCCCCGACGCGCGCCGCCAGCATCGCCAGCGCTCCGCCTTGGTTCAGCAGTTTTTCTTCGATCAGTTGACGATCGGCCGCCTGTTCCCGCAACGACGGCGCCCAGTTCGAGATCGCCTGATAGCCGCCGACGACGCGCTTTTCGATCAACGGCTCGAGCCGCTGCTTGAGCGTCTCCTCGCGCTGGAGGACCGTTTCAGGCGTCGCGCCGCGCACTAGATAGAACTGCGCCGGCGTCGGCGCGTCGAGAAGCCTGCTCGCTTTGACCTGATCGTCGATCAAATTTTTTGCCGGATTCTGCAATAAACGAATGTCGTCGCGAACCGTGAGGCGCGACAGGCCGAGAGCGGCAAAAGTGACGAACAAGATTCCCGCCGCCAGCGTCGCCCAGTCGCGCGTGAGCGACGGCCAACGCGCCAGAGTGGCCGCATACCAGCGCGCCAGCCCGCCGCTTTTGAGCGTGGTCGAGCGAGTCAGCGCGGGAAACCAAAACACCACGGTGAGCCAGGCAAAGACCAATCCGACCGCGGAAAAAACCGCCATCTGGCGCAACCCCGGAAACGGCGTCAGCGCGAGCGCCATGTAACCGATGACCGTCGTGACCAGCGTCAACGCCAACGGCGCAAGCAAGCGCCGCAGCAGGCGATGTGAATCGAGCTTCACGTCCGCCGAGAGCCGCTTGCACAAAAAGTAGATGCCGTAATCTTGGGCCACACCGATGAGGCTCGCGCCGAAGACGAGCGTCAACAAATGCACCCGTTCGAACAGCAGCCAGGCCGCGGATATGCCGCCGAGGCAGCCGACGGCGATCGACAGCATGATCCATGCGATCGGCGCGAGCGAGCGAAACGCGAGCCACATCAACAGGACGATGCCAGCGATCGAGCCGACGCCGATGATGGACACTTCGCGCCGGGCTTGTTCGGCGGCGGCGGCGGCGTGCAAGATCACGCCTGCTTGTATGACCTCGACCTCGGGAACGGCTTGGCGCGCCGCACGCCGCGCTTCCTCCAGCAACGGCATGACGGCCTGCTCGGCTGCCATGGAAAACGCCGGGACGCGGAGCGCGAGCGGCATCACGACAAATTGGCGCGCGCCATCGCCGACAAATAACCGGCCGTCGCGCGGCCTGACCGGCGTCTCCGCGGCGCGGGCTTGGACCCAATCGGCGAACAGGCCGAACGGATCGTCCTGCCACGCGCCCACCTTCGGTCCGGCGAACGGACTGTAAAGCCGGTTGAGCGCGGCATCGACCCAGTATTCTTTCGGCCGGCTCCGTAACGCTGCTTCATCGTGAGACGTGACCAGGCCGAGGCGATACCGCTGGAACAATTCCAGCCAGTCGTTCTGCTTTTGATCTCCGATGCGTCCGTCGGCTTCGAGCAGATCGCCCCGCCCAGCCAGCACGGTGCCGTAGGCGTCGGCGGCGCGAACCGATTCCGCCCAGTCGTCGGCGCCTACGAGCACGATCAGCCGCTGCTGAGCCGAATGAATCATATGAGTCAAGGCTTGCTGAAGCACAGGATCGCGCTGTTCGGCCGGCAACAGCGCGAGGATATCGGTGTCGGGCGCGATTCGTTTACCAAGCCAGAGGTAGGCGTTGTGAGCCAGGAGCAAGCAGACGACCAGGGCCCAGAGTAACGCCGGCCGATCGCTCTTGTTCAAAATAACGCCGCCTCGTCTGGGCTCATGGCGCCGTCGCCGGTCCGGATGTCGGAAAAAACGATGCTCGTGCGGTCGCCGCCCGCTTCGCTGATGTTGACGTTCTGGACATACGCGCCGCCGCCGAGCGCGATCGCGCCGATCGCCTTGGCCAATCCGGGCTCGCGCGCTTTGAGCGTGACGCTCCATTTATTATCGTCGCGAATGCCGCCTTCGATTTCGAACAGGGCCTCGAGCTTATCGAGATCGCCCGCCAACGCAGCGAACAATACGCTGTTGATCATGCGCACCGCCGGCTCCTGCTTCGCGTCGAGGCGCATCGCCACGCGGGTCCCCTGCATCTGGATGATTTCATCGCGCGTGAGCCGCAAGGTGCTGGGGAACGGCTGCAAGCTGCGCCATAGAACGCCCTTGTCGGCGACGACGCAGAAGCGGCCGTTCGACGCCAGGGGCTTTTTCAACCCGACCAGGTGTTTCGTCTGATCGAAGCGCCCGCACAGAACCTTGGGCCTGGCGATCATCGATTGAATTTTCGCCACCGGAGCGGCGGCGGATAGCGTTGAAGCGAGCGCGAGCCAGCAGGCTGCGAAGCACGAGGACGCGAAGCCGGAGGCAATGTCGCGGCGCTTCATGACGACGGCACTCCCAGTTTTTCGAACAGCACGCGCGGCGACACGAAGCACATCTCCTGAGTCGCGATGTCGACGGCGACTTGCGTCGTCGTGGCGCGGACGAGCCGGCGCCCGCTCGCGGCGTCGGTGATGAGGTAATCGATCTTCAAGCGGTTTTCCCACTCGACGATCTCGGCGCGGAGTTTCAGCCGCTGGCCGAACCTGGCCGATTCGCTGTATCGAAGATGCATATCGATCACCGGCCAGGCGTAGCCCGAGACTTTCATGTCGGGATAATTGTAGCCGATGCTGTCGAGCAAAACCCCGCGCGCGGTTTCCAGATATTTCACGTAGCGGCCGTGCCAGACGACTTCCATCGGATCGAGATCGAAGAACTGGACTTGCATCTCCGTCTCGGCAACCCAGCGGCCCGGCGCTTTAGTCATAGAGCTTCCAGGCGCGGTCGCGGATGCGCGTGAGCAGCAAGCGCAAATCCGGCTCGAGCTTGCGGTCTTCCTCGATCGCGGCGATATCGACGCCGAGCGCGTCGAGCATCGTTTGCAACGTCGTTGCCGGCGCCACCGACGGATTCACCCTGCGGCGCAGCCAGACTCCCTGCCGGACGGTAATCAGGAGCGCGGCGACGACCTGCTCGGTCAGCTCCAGCACGCGCAGGCAATCGCGCGCGGCGAGCGTGCCCATGCTGACCTTGTCCTGGTTGTGGCATTCCGTCGAGCGCGAAAATACCGAGGCCGGCATGGTCAGCTTGAGCGCCTCGGCCGTCCATGCCGAAGCGCTGATCTGCAGCGCCTTGAGGCCGTGATTGATCGCGAGGCGCGGCCCCTCGACGCCGGAGAGGTTGGGCGGCAGGCCGTGGCTGTAGCGGCTGTCCACCAGGAGCGCCATCTGCCGGTCGAGAAGATCGGCCAGGTTAGCGACGGCGTTTTTCATGCTGTCCATCGCGAACGCGATATGGCCGCCGTAAAAATGGCCACCATGCAGAATGCGCTCGCTTTCCGCGTCGACGATCGGGTTGTCGTTCGCGCTGTTGAGCTCGTTTTCAATCGTCTCGCGCAACCACGGCAGCGCGTCGGCGAGAACACCGATGACGTGCGGCGCGCAGCGGATCGAATAGCGGTCCTGCAGGCGCTTGACGTTGCGCGGCGGCTCATCGCACGGCAAATCCTGACGCAACCAACCGGCCACGCGCTGCTGGCCCGGGTGAGGCTTCACTGAAAAGAGCGTAGCATCGAAATGGGAAGGGTTGCCGTCGAGCGCGAACGAGGCCAACGCCGTGATGCGCGTAACCAGCCGGGTGAGATAATCGGCGCGCGTATATGCAAGACACGCCAAAGCGGTCATCACCGCCGTGCCGTTCATGATAGCCAGACCTTCTTTCGGCCGTAAACGCAGCGGCGCGATGCCGGCCTCGGCCAGCGCCTGCGCCGCGCTCACGGCCGCGCCGTCGCCCCAGACTTCGCCTTCGCCGCACAAAACGGCGGCGAGATATGACAGCGGGGTGAGATCGCCGCTGGCGCCCACGGAACCTTCGGACGGAATCCGCGGCAATATTTCGTGCCGGAGCAATCGCACCATTTGTTCCAGTAATTCCACGCTGACGCCGGAGAAGCCTTTGCACAGCGACGTCAGGCGGGTCGCGATCACCGCGCGGGTCTGGGCCGGAGTGAAACACTCGCCCAGGCCGCAGCCGTGAAAGGTATAGAGATGGCGCGGCAGCTCGGCGACCAACTCCGGCTCCACCGTCACCGTGCACGAATCGCCGTAGCCGGTGGTGACGCCGTAGATCACGCCGTCTTCGCGCAGCAGGCGGTCGAGGAAATCGGCGCCGCGCGCGATAGCGGAGCGGAATTCGGGAGCATCGGACAATATTGCGTAAGCCGACTCGTCCGCGATGTCAACGATGTCTTCGATTTGCAGCCGTCCGCCGTCGAATCGAATGGCGCGCGCCGGCGTCTTATGATCGATCGATTTTCCCATCGGTTGTGTCCGTCTTGGGTAAGCGCCAAAAATCATAAAAGTTGAACCACTGCAGCGGCGCGCGCCGGCAGAAATGTTCGAGCCGAACGGCGTACGCCGCAACTAAACCGGCGAGCGCTTCATCGCGTCCCTTGCGCGGCAGATGAATCGACTCACGGAACAGCTCGAAGTGAATTTCCGAGCGGCGCCCGATGCGCATGGTAAACAGCAAATAAACCGGACAGCGAAGCAGGCCGGCGAGAATGTAGGGCCCGACCGGGAACGGCGCCGGCGCGCCGAGAAAGCCGGCCAGGGCGACCCGCGGATTGGGCGACACGGGAATCCGGTCGCCGGCGATCGCAACGAATTCGCCCTGGGAGATTTTTTCCGACAACAGGATGGCCGTCGCGGGGGTCAGCTCGGTGACTTGCATCAGATTGAGCTGGCTGTCGGGATCGAGGCGCGCCAGCAGCCGATTGAATTTCTCCGCGTGCTTTGTATGAATCAACAGGGTCAACTTGAGCCCGGGCCGCCGCCTGGACAGCACCCGGCACAATTCCAAATTTCCCAGATGGCAGCAGATCAGGAGGCCGCCGCGCTGGGAAGCGATCTGAGCGATAATTTGTTCGTGACCGTGGAACTCGACGAGATCGGTTTCGAACAATCCGCTCCACAATAGCATTTTGTCCAGCACGCTCTCGGCGAAAGACGCGAAATGGCGCAAGACGGTGAGTTTGACGCCGGGCGCGCCGCCGCGCGTCTTCAGCCGTCCGATGTAATCGCTGGATGCCGCGCGCGCCGCCCGCTTGGTGATCATGTACCAGAGCAAGACCGGATACAGCAGGACGCGCGCCGGCCAGCGGCCAAAAATACGGCAGATCCAAAACATCAGGCGCATTCCGGCGAGGAAGGTGGACTCGTTCATCTCCGCCCAATGCGGCGCGGGCGCGGCGGCGGCAGGCTGGTTCATGGAGCGCTCCATTTGCGTGCAATCAACATCGGCAGTCGCAGCAACATGCCAAAGAATAACCTGGCATGCACGCGCGAAATCTGTACGTTATCCAACCAGCCGCGAAAATGCGAGACCCCGTCGCTGGGATACCCGACGGACGTGGAAACATTGATAATCTCGAGGCCGGCCCAGTACAGCCGCACCAGCACTTCGATATCGAAGTTCATCCGCGCGCCGAGTTTTCGCCGCCGGTCGAGCGCCATCACGGGCGGAAGCGGATAGACGCGGAAGCCGCACATCGAATCTTTGATTTGCAGCGACAACGTGTTGATCCACACCCAAACGTGGGTCAGATAACGGGCGTAAAGACGCAGCGGCGGCGCGCTCTCGTCGTACTGCGGGCAACCGACGATCAGGGCCTGCGGATGCGCGGCGGCCTGCTCCAGGAAGCGCGGGATATCCGACGCGCGATGCTGGCCGTCCGCGTCGATCTGGACCGCGTGGCTATACTCCGCTTGAACGGCGTGGCGGAACCCCGTGAGCACGGCGCTGCCCTTGCCGCGATTGACGGCGTGCCTGATCAAAGCGATCCGACCCGGCCGCGCGGCGGCGAGACGATCGAGCACGCGAGCGCAGTCCGGCGAGCTGCCGTCGTCTACGAGTATGCACGGCAAGTTCTGTGCGACCACCGCGTCGACCACTGCGCCAACCGCGCGTTCGTGATTGTAGACGGGAATCACCACGCAGGGGTTAAACATCCATCGCTCCAAACAGGACCCGGCCGCTGGCGTGCGGCCCGGACTCGGAAGTGATTTTAAAAGACAAAGACGATTTCGCAGACTCAAGGACGAGCTCCAGCGTAATCGGAGTTTCCGGATAAATTATCCGCTGGAACTTCAGCGCATGGATGCCGCGAAAGACCGGCGGCAAATCAAAGCATTGCCGCCCGTAGGAAATCACCCAGTCGACCTGGACGACACCCGCCAGAATCGGCGTGCCGGGAAAATGTCCGTCAAAATAAAGCAGATCGCGCGGCGCGATCAACTCGAACACGGCGCGCTCGGCGTCTTTTTCGAGCAGCCGCTCGAGCGGCAGCGTCGGGCGGGCAGGCTCGCCGTCGAGCAATGCGATCAGCTCGGCATGCGTGGTTTTGCCCTGGGCATTTATCGGCAACGCGTCGAGATAACGCCATATCCGCGGCAATCCGACGGGCTCGACCGACAGACTGAGCGTATCGCGCAGCATTCGATTGAAAGCGAGCTTGCCGGCTTCCGCCAGTTTGCGCCGCCCGTCGGCCGACGGCACGATGAAGGCGGCGATGCGCTGGCGTTGCCCTTCCATCACGACTGCGCGGGCATCGGCCACCATGGGCGATGCCTTCAGCCGGTATTCGATCGCGTTCAGCGATATCCGCTTCTCCTCGATTTTCACGATCCGATCGATACGCCCTTTCAACAGGAACCGATTGTCCTCCACCGGCATCGCCCGGTCGGCCGTGCGAAACCAATCGACAGTGTCAGGCAAATGCGCGGAACGGATTTCCAGCACGCCTTCCTCCGGCTCGATGCGCCAGGCGATGCCGGGCAAGGGCGTCCACGTTTCATCTGCCGTCGTATGCTGCCGGCGCCAGGCGACGCCGCCGGTTTCAGAGCTGCCATAGACTTCGATCGGCGCCCGGCCCAACAATCGTTCGGTCTCGCGCGCAACCTCGAGCGGCAAAGGGCCGCCGGACGAAAAGACCGCGCGCAACCGCTTGGCCGCCATCGCCCAGGCCGGATTTTCCGGCAAGCGTTTCAGATGCGCCGGGCTCGATACCAATAAAAAATCGCGCTCCACCGGCGCCGCCGTCAATTCCTCCGGAAAGGAGAAGCTGCGCGCGTGAATCGCGCGTCCGGCGGTCAGCGGCCACAAAATTTTAAAAAGCAATCCATAGATGTGTTGGTGCGACACGGTCGCCATAACGTCGGCGGCGCCGAGCAGAGCGCCGAACTGCATTTCAAGCGTCGCCACCTCCTCCGACATCTGCGACAGTTTTTTAGCGATGGCTTGCGGCGCGCCCGTGCTCCCGGAGGTGTAAAGCACCAAGCCGACGAAGCCGGGATCGAGAAGATGAAAGTCGTTCGCGTGGACTGCCGTGTCCTGCGGCATCGGCGCGATCGGCGACCACTCGGGCGCGAACTCGCCCAGGTAGCCATCGACCGCTTCGCGCATGTCGGCGCAGGTGCCCGGCAGCGTGTCGCCGGGCAGATAAATAGTTTTACCGGCCTGCCACGCCCCGAACAACGCGCCGGCGAACTCGAGGCCATCGCTGAGATGGAGCGCGAACGCCTGGCCGGATGTGCGCGCCAGCAATGCCCGCCAGGCGCGCACGCGGGCAAGCCATTCGTCATAGCCGACGGCTTTGCCTAGACGCCAACCGACCGTGTGGCCGGGCGGGCGCGCAGTAGTCGGCGCGCTCAGCATATCGAAAGCTTCAAGCATGGTGTCGCCGCCTGAAATGCCGGCGGACGCAATATTCGCCGGCGAATAGGAGCCCCATTAGAAGATAAGCGATGAGGCCGTTGTAAAGCCACCAGACGGCCGGCGACGCCCACAGCGCGGTCGCGAGCGCGATCGCGCCGTTGACGGCGAAAAAAACGCACCAGACTTGCGTCACCTGCCGCGTGTAGCCGATCGCCTCCGCCGGCAGATCCGGCTCGCGAATGCGCGCGAAGCGCTCGATCATCGAGGGCGGGGAAATAAGGCTGTAAACGAATACCCCCAACATCGTCGCGTTCACCAATACCGGATAAAGTTTTAACGGAAGCAAGGCATTGCCCCACATCGCCGGCGACAACAGCAGCAGCGCGCCGCCCAGCCACCAGCGCGCGGTCTGACTGACTTTCAGCGCCGGCAGCCGCGTCAGCGCGACCAGCAACAGCAGGCCGGCGAGAAACCGCGGCTCGACGTGCCCCTGGCCCAGCCAGATGGCCAACGGGTAAAGCAGCGTGAGGAGGACGATCAATAGAGTCGACACGGGGCGCTACCTGGCTTACTCCGCGAGCAGCGCTTCAAGCGCGTTCACGACGTCCTGAACCGTGCGCACGGATTTAAATACCTCCGGCTGCAGCCTCTTGCCTGTGAGCTGCTTCAACTTCACGGCAAGATCGACTGCGTCGATGCTGTCGATATCGAGATCGGTGTAGAGATTGGCCTCCGGGGTGATCTTCGCTGTATCCAGCTCGAACATCTCGTGCAATACGGCGACGACCCACGGGTAAATTTCTTCTTTACGCATTGTGCCTGTCGGAGTCATAATCCGTTCCTCATTTCGTACGGTTAGTGGCAATTAAGAGGTTGAGCGCACGCACCGACGCAAAGTGGCGCCGGGTATCTTCCGAGTCGGCCGAGAGGGAAATCCCGTAACGCTTCTGGAGGGCGACTCCCAGTTCGAGCGCGTCGATGGAGTCCAACCCGAGTCCGTCGACAAACAACGGGGCGTCCGTATCGATGTCGGCCGGAGTGATGTCTTCAAGTTGAAGAACATCGATGATCAATTGTTTTACTTCTTCTTCAGGCGACGGCATGGCGTGTTTGTTGCGCGACAAAATAATCCCGCAAATGATTGGTCAGATACCGCGCGGCTAAAACCTCGCTCCCCGCTTCAGCGATAAAGGGATGAATGTCGATGTCCTCCCGGACTTCGATCCTGAAATGCATCCGGCGCGGCGGCACCCGCCACCATTTTTCCCCCTTGCGCAACGACGGAGGGATGCACTCTATGAGAACCGGGGTCACATTGCACGCGGCGCGCACCGCAATGTTCGCCGCGCCGCGTTTGAGCGTGACCGAACCATCGGAACGCGTGCGCGTGCCTTCGGGAAAAATGATGAGATTGCTGCCGCTGCGTACCGAGGCAATGCAGTCTTCGATGAGTTGGACGCCGGAGTCGTTGCGGATATATCCCGCGGCGCTCACCGGGCCGTGCGTGAACGGGTTACGCCACAGCGCGCTCTTTACGATGCAATCGGCCTGTTTGACGAATGCCATCAGAAACACGACATCGATCAGCGTCGGATGGTTGGAGACGATCAACAAGCCCCGGCGCTCCAGCCGCTCCAACCCGGTGATGTTATATTTGAGCACGCCGAGCGCTCGCATCAAACCGACGAAGCAGCGGAAGGTAACCCGGATCAAGTTCCGGGCGACGATCGTGCGGCGCGGACGCTCCCGGATAAAAATATTGAGCAGAGGAAAAACGAAGACTCGTAACGCAAGCCCGCCCATGCCGAACACAAAAAAACTCAGTCCGCAGGTGAACAGGCGACAATACCGTCCGATCGTTTCAAACATGGCGCGTCCAAATCCACTTGCGGCCGTCGCAAACTCGCTCCAGCAGGCGGTCCTTGCGCAAATAAAATCGTAAAACATCCAGCCCGGCAGGCAATCGCTCGACCGTAGAATTGTATTCTCCAGCGTCTGCCCAGGTGAGCGAGACGGCCTCGCCCGCCGGCGGTTGCATCAACCACGCCCAGGCAAACGGTTGCTCGTCGCAGTCTTGAAATGCGGCATAAACCGGCGGCAACGGGCAATCGTACACGACCAGCAGCACCGCCGGCTCTCCCTCCTGAAGTAGCCCGCACGCCTCGATAACGGCGTGTTCGATGCTGCTTCTACCGGCCGCTAAAGCGGTATGGCCGGCATGATCTCCGCGCGCAATCGAGAACAACCCGCCGATCGCGTTATGAACCGACAAGCCGAACGAAGTGGGAGAAAGCGGCGCGGCCTTCGCGAGGTCCAATAAGAGATCGACGGAGCGCGACGCGTCACCGTGGCGGGAGCTGAACACCGTCGGGACGTCGATATTTTTGCCCAGGCATTGGTAGGCCACTTCCAGGGCCATCTTGCCCAGAAAGCCGGCGCGCCGGCGCAGCATGGGCTGCATGGCCTGAACGGCTGGCTCTACGTCTCCGTGAATGGCACGCTCCCCATCGGCCCACGCCCGCCACGCCTCCTTCGTATCCACTCCCGGCGCCCATGCGGCATCGGATGCGACTGAAAAGCTGACGCCCTTGAAACCCACTCCTATCAGATCCCTTTAGTCACGCCGATAATTTAGTCGGACGCCAACACAGTTAAAATTTTATCCTTGACAAAGCCCCGTTCGGCGACTTAAACGCAGTTAATAGTCGAAATTTGACCCGCGAGTCAACCGATTAGACATATTATGAAGGCGGAACCTTTTTAGATAGGGGCAACAAGAAGGAGGTCTGGAAATGTTTGGAAAGTTCACCTTGTTTGCGCTTGTATTTGGAGCGCTCGTGCTTGTATCCGGCTGTTCGAATCGTGCCACTGCAACGCTGTCGCCAGGGGCCGACCTCAACAGAGTAAAAACGTATTATGTCGTGCATCAACCGAAGGACAAACGCGGCATTCAGAATCTAATCGGAGACAGGCTCGTGAAAGAGGGCTTTACGGCAACGGCCGGACCCGAACTGCCGCAGTCCTCCTACAAAGCAGATTCGGTCGTCTCCTACGTGGATCGATGGATGTGGGATATTACGATGTACCTGTTGGAGCTCACGGTAACATTCAGAGACCCGACCAATGGTTTTCCGTTAGCGGTCGGTAATTCGTACCACACGTCGTTGACCAGAAAATCTCCGGAAGAAATGGTGGACGAAGTTTTGACAAACATTTTCAATGCCTCGAAACCAACCGCCAAACAGGGGTCTCAGTGAACCATCTGATTCAAAAGCATCGGTCTTGCAACCCTTCGCCGTTGGATTTTATTTTTAGGTACGCGTTCGTCGCCCTGCTTGCAGGTTGCTCTACGCCTGCGAGGTTCGAGGCGATGGTTCCCCCTACGATTGAAACTGCCAAAAAGCATCCTCATTCAGTCCGAGTCATTGTCACCGGCGGGCAAGAGGATCCGGCTATTGGAAGACCTCATATCACCGATGCGGCGTTCAATCAGGCGTTGGTCGAGTCCATCACTAAATCTCAGGTATTTTTAAAGATCATTCAGGATCAGACCGCAAAAGCAGATTATCTGCTCACCGTCACTCTCTTTTCCATGGATAAACTGGTATTCGGGCGGACGGTCACAATGGAAGCCGGTTGGACACTGCGACGCGCTGATAACGGAGCCGTGATATGGCAAGAGGCCATCGTGTCCCAATCCCAGGGCAATGTGATAGTGGGAACGGAAGCGGCCGCGAGAAACAACATCGCGCAAGGGCTGGGGAAAATATCAAAACTCAACCTCTAGGTAAATTGTTATTAATGTTTGCTTGTCGCCAATTGAGCGCCTTTCCGTTCTTGTTTTCAGCCGGCCGTTTTTATTCGTTACGCCATCCGGTACCCGTTCATCGTATAGCGCCGGGGCTGTTCCGGCCACGAGTCCACGTCGGCGCAGGGTTTCGCCTTGGCGAGTTCCAGCAGGTAAACGTTGCGGTCGAGCAACGCGTTGCCCTCGTTGCCATCCGCGTTCTTCATATCCATCAGGCCCGGCCAAACCAGAATTCCGAGAAGTAAATCTCTTCTATCGTTAGAACGGTTCTTGTCGATTTTGTTCCGCGCGACTTCTGTGTTGGTTTTAAATTCCGTGGCGATCTGCTCACAGCTCAGCCCGCTGTCTCCTGATTGCTTCATGGCGACGAGTTGCGGATCTCGCGCCTGTACGCATCCTGCCAGAACCAACAATGCCAATGCGAGAAAAGTTTTCATGGCGGCCTCCTCGTTAAAGTCATTTAGCCTCCTTCTATCGCTCCCTTAATCTCATTATTCGCCTTGGCCAGTCAAGTGCATCTGGGCTTCCCGGCTCGTCAAAAGATCGGCGTGGTCACACGACAACGCTCGCGGCCTCCCTCAGCGTAAACGCGCCGGTGTACAGCGCCCGGCCGACGATCACGCCTTCAACGCCATCTTTCTCCAACTCTCTCAGCAGGCGAATATCGTCTAGCGTCGCCACTCCGCCGGACGCGATGACGGGAATTTTGACCGCGCGGGCGACGCGGCGCGTTTCCTCCACGTTGACGCCGTGGCGCGTGCCGTCGCGCCCGATGTCGGTGTAGATGATTCTCGACGCGCCGTCGGTTTCGCAGCGGACGGCCAATTCGACCGCGTCCATTGAAGTATTCTCTTTCCATCCTTTGACCGCGACGCGGCCGTCGCGCGCGTCGATGCCGACGATGATTCTTCCCGGAAACTTCGCGCAGGCCTGACGGAGAAAGTCGGGATTTTCGTAAGCCGCGGTCCCGACGATCACACGCGCGACGCCGAGGCCGAGCGCTTCTTCGAGTGCGTCGATCGAGCGCAAACCGCCGCCGAGTTGAACTGGCACGGCGACGCTTTTGCAGATCGCCGCGATCTCACACTTGTGCACGGAGCGGCCTTCGACCGCGCCGTTGAGATCGACGACGTGGAGACGCTCCGCTCCCTGTTCCACCCAGTGCTTCGCCGCATCGACCGGATTGGGAAAATAGACGGTCTCCTGGTCCATCTCGCCCTGGTACAGACGGACGCACTGGCCATCTTTGATGTCGATAGCCGGAATGATGATCATGCTTTAGCTCTTTTCGGCGAAGCGCGCGAAGTTGTCGAGAATGGTGAGCCCGATCTTCTGGCTCTTCTCCGGATGGAATTGGCAGGCAAAGAGATGGTCGGTCGCGATGCTGGATACGAACGAGCCTGAGTATGGAGTCGTCGTCGCGACTAAAGAGCTATCTTCCGGAACCACGTAATACGAGTGGACGAAGTAGACGTAATCCCCCTCCGAAATCCCTTCGAGAAACGGCGACGATTTTTTCTTTTCGATGGAGTTCCATCCCATGTGCGGCACCTTGAGGCCGTTGTCCGGACGAAAGGCCACGACCCTGCCGGGAAAAAGTTCCAATCCCTTCTGCGGCCCGAACTCCTCGCTCTCGCTGAAGAGAAGTTGAAAACCGAGGCAGATGCCGAGGAACGGCTTTTTCCGCGTGACAACTTCGCGGATCGGTTCGACCAAGCCGTAGCGGCGGAGATTTTCCATACAGGCGTTGAACGCGCCGACGCCGGGAAGCACGACGCCTTTTGCTCTTAGAATAGTGGAAACGTCACGGGTGATCTCCGCCGGATGGCCGACGCGTTCGAAGCCCTTCTGCACGCTGCGGAGATTGCCCATGCCGTAGTCGACGATCGCGATCATAGGCTCCCTTTAGTCGACAAAACTCCCTTGATGCGCTCGTCCATGCGCGTGGCTTTCCCCATCGCGCGCGCCAGCGCCTTGAAGCACGCCTCGATGATGTGGTGCGGATTCTCCCCCTGCGTCACGTTCATGTGCAGGTTCATGCCGAGCTGGTTCGCCAACGCCTGGAAAAACTCGTGCGGCAGATCGGTATCGAAATCGCCGACGCGGCCGGTGCGGATCTTGACATTGTAGGCGAGATAAGGCCGCCCGCTCAAATCGACCACGACCTGTGCGAGCGCTTCATCCAGCGGAACGGTGGCTTCGCCGAAGCGGCTGATTCCCTGCTTGTCTCCGAGCGCTTCCTTGAACGCCTGCCCGAGCGTCAGACCGACGTCTTCGACGGTGTGATGATAATCGATCTCGATGTCGCCTTTCGCCTGGATCTTGATATCGAACAGACCGTGGCGCGTGAAGATCTCCAGCATGTGATTGAAAAATGGAATGCCAGTCTGGATCTCCGCGGCGCCGCCGCCGTCGAGCTCCAGCTCCGCCGTGATCTCGGTCTCCTTAGTCTTCCGTTCTGTTTTCGCAGTGCGTCCCATAAATTTTCTCCTTACGCCGCAGTTCACCCTTCGACAAGCTCAGGGCGAACGGGGAAGTGAACCCTCCCGTTCATTCTGAGCTTGTCGAAGCACGAGCATTCTCGTTGCGAAATCATTTCTTAAACCTTACCTCAACCGCGCGCGCGTGATCGTCGAGCCCTTCGAGCCGCGCCAGGCGCGTGATGTCCGGCGCCAGCGCGCGCAGCGCCCGCTTCTCCGCCTGGATCACGCTCGTGCGCTTGAGAAAATCGTACGTTCCAAGCGGCGAAAAGAACCGCGCCGTTCCGCCGGTCGGGAGAACGTGGTTCGGCCCGGCCATGTAATCGCCCAGCGGCGGCGTGGAATAAGGGCCGACAAAAATCGCGCCGGCGTTGCGAATCGAACGCGCCCACTTCTGCGGACGGCGCACCAACAACTCCACGTGCTCCGGCGCTATGGCGTTGGCAAGAGCCATCGCTTCCGCAAGTCCGCGGCAGACAATGATCGCGCCATAATTTTCCAAAGCCTTCAACGTGATCGCCCGGCGCTTCGTGTCGCGAATCTGCCGCTCCAGCGCGGCGCGGATTCGCCGCGCCTGTGCGAGCGACGGCGTGACGCAGAGCGCCGCCGCCAGCTCGTCGTGCTCCGCCTGTGACAGCATGTCGGCCGCGACGTGGTCCGGATCGGCGGAGCCGTCGGCAACCAGTAGGATTTCGCTCGGGCCGGCGATCGAGTCGATATTCACCTCGCCGAAAACCAGCCGCTTGGCCGTGGCGACGTAAATATTTCCCGGCCCGACGATCTTGTCCACCTTGGGAATCGATTCCGTGCCGAACGCCAGCGCCGCAATCGCCTGCGCGCCGCCGACGCGAAAGATCCGGTTCACGCCGGCAATCCGCGCTGCGGCCAAGATAAGCGGACTCAGCGCGCCGTCGCGTCCGGCCGGCGAGGTCATGATCATTTCTTTCACGCCGGCGACCATAGCCGGAATCGCATTCATCAGGACAGTAGACGGATACGACGCCTTGCCGCCGGGAACGTAAACGCCGACGCGCTCGAGCGGAGTGATGCGCTGCCCCAAATATAAACCGATGGGATCGTGGTAGCCCCAGCTCTTCTCCATCTGGCGGCGGTGAAATGCGGCGATCCTCCTCGCTGCAAGACGGAGAGTCTTCAAATTGCCCGCGGGAATTTTTTTGACGGCTTCGTCCACCTCGCGCTTCGATACTTCGACGGTGCGGCGACTAAGCCGGACGCCGTCGTAGCGCCGCGTGTAATGGAACAACGCCCGATCTCCATTCGCCTTCACCGAGCGAATAATCTCGCCGACTTTTCTCTCCACGCTCTGTTCCTTGCCGGCGCTCCTCTGAATAATTTTTCTCAGCGCGGCTTGAAAGCCGGAGTCGGTCGTCTTGACTAATTTGATTCTCATCCCTTCAACCTCTTGATATCCGCACCCAACGCGGAGAGCTTCTTCTCGATGCGCTCGTAGCCGCGGTCCAGATGATAGACTCTCGATATCTCGGTGTTCCCTTTGGCGACAAGGCCCGCCAAAATCAACGACACGCTGGCGCGGAGATCCGTCGCCATCACCGGCGCGGCGGAAAGACCCTCCACCCCGCGAACGACCGCGCGATTTCCTTCCAGCCGGACGTCGGCGCCCATTCGATTCAACTCCTGCGCGTGCATGAAACGATTTTCGAAAATATTTTCCGTGATCACGCTCACGCCGTCGGCTACAGCCATCAAAACCATCATCTGCGCCTGGAGATCGGTCGCAAAGCCGGGATAGGGAAGCGTCGTGATGTCCACGCTCTTCACTCTCCCGTTGCCCGTCACTCTGATTTTATCCGAGTCGACGGAAAGCGCCACGCCGGTCTCTTTGAGCTTCGAAAGAAATGCGTCGAGATGGTCCGGCCGCACGTCGCTGACGACGACATTGCCGCGGGTGAGCGCGGCGGCGACCATGAAGCTGCCGGCCTCGATACGGTCGGGAATCACGCGGTGCGACACGCCGCGAAGCCGCTCGGCTCCTTCCACCTTTATAATGTCGGTTCCGGCGCCCGCAACTTGCGCGCCCATCTTATTTATCACCGCAGCCAGATCTTCGATCTCCGGCTCCTTTGCGGCGTTCTCGATGACTGTAGTACCTTGTGCCAAGGTGGCGGCCATCATGAGATTCTCCGTCGCTCCGACCGAAGGGACGTCGAGATAGATTTTCGCGCCTTTGAGTTTTTTCGCCTTCGCCTCGATGTAGCCGTGAACCCGGTCGATCTCGGCGCCCATCGCCACGAGCCCCTTCAGGTGCAGATCGATCGGTCGTGCTCCGATCGCGCACCCTCCGGGCGTGGAAACGCGCGCCTCGCCGAAGCGCGCGAGCAGCGGACCCAATACCAGAAAAGAGGCGCGCATCGTCTTGACCAGCTCATACGGCGCTTCGAGCTTGCCGATCGCGCTTGCGTTGAGCGTCAAACAGCCGGAACCCTGCTCTGCGTCAACCGTCACTCCGAGCGACTTGAGAAGCTTCAAAGCCGTCTTGATATCCATGAGATCGGGGATTCCTCGGTAACTGCAAGGCTCCGGGGTCAAGAGCGAGGAAATGAGAATCGGCAGCGCGGCGTTTTTCGAGCCGCTCACCTTCACCTCTCCCTCGAGCCTGCGACCGCCGGCGACGATGATCTTATCCACTCACGAAACCTTTCATGCGCGCGCAGACGATGCGATCCCTGCCGGCATAGTCGCGGTAGCGCCGCGGCGGAGTGTAACCATCCGCCTGGACAAAGAGGCGCGCCACTTCGAGACCCATCTCCGCACCGATCTCCAGCGCCAGGAATCCGCCGTCGGAAAGATAGCGCAGCGCTCCCGGAATAATTCGCCGATAACAATCGAGTCCGTCGGCGCCGCCGTCGAGAGCGATTCGCGGCTCGAAGTCGCGCACGTCGCGCGGCAGCGCGTCGATCTCGTCGCTTCGCACGTAAGGCGGGTTGGAGACGATCAAGTCGAAAATTTCCGCGCGAGCGCTCACCGGCTCGAAGAGATCTCCGTGAAGAAATTGGATCTTCTCTTCCACGCCGTGGCGGCGGGCATTGGCGCGAGCGATCCCAAGCGCGTCCGAGGAAACGTCCGTGGCCCATACTTCCGCGTTGGCGATCTCTTTTGCCAGGCTTATAGATATCGCGCCGCTTCCAGTTCCCAAATCTAAAATCTGAAATTTGCGATCTGAGATTTGAGATTCGGCCTCGAAGAGGCCGACGGCGACTTCTACGAGCCTTTCGGTTTCCGGCCGCGGCACCAGCACGGCCGGGGTCACGAGAAAATCGAGCGACCAGAATTCGCGCCGGCCGGTGATATACGCCGCCGGTTCGCCGTCAACTCGCCGCGCAAGCAAAGAGCGAAACCGTTCTTCGGCGCGCGTTTCGAGCGGCGCCTCATAGTGAAGATAGAGCTTGCTCCGGTCGAGGCCCAAAGCCTCGGCGAGGAGCAGCTCCGCATCCAGGCACGCGCTCTCGATGCCGGCGTCGGAAAGACTCGCCGTCGCCTCCCTGAGCGCTTGCCTAACCGTAGGCGCGTCTGAATGACACTCCGCCTTTTCCATCTCCGCTCTCATCGTATTCAGCCGGCCTGCAGCGCTTCCGCCTGGTAGTGCGTGTTGAGCGCGTCGAGCAGCTCTTCCAGCTCGCCTTCGATCACCCGGTCGAGTTTGTACAGAGTGAAATTGATGCGATGGTCCGTAATCCTTCCCTGAGGGAAATTGTACGTCCGGATTCTTTCGCTGCGGTCGCCGCTGCCGACCATGAGCTTGCGCGTGGCCGCAATCTCGGAACGCTGTTCCGCCTGTTTTTTCTCCAATAAGCGCGCGCTCAAAATCTTCAGCGCCTTGGCCCTGTTCTTGTGCTGCGATTTTTCGTCCTGGCACGAAACGACGAGTCCCGTAGGAACATGCGTCATCCGGACCGCCGAGTCCGTGGTATTGACGCTCTGACCGCCGGGTCCCGAGGCGCGAAAGACGTCGACCTTGAGATCTTTGGCCTCGATCCCCACCTCGACTTCGTCGGCTTCGGCAAGCACGGCCACTGTCACAGTAGAGGTGTGAATCCGGCCGGAGCCCTCGGTCACCGGAACCCGTTGGACCCTGTGAACGCCGCCCTCGAATTTGAGCCGGCTGTAAGCGCCCTTTCCCTCTACCAGCAAGATACTTTCTTTTAGGCCGCCGATTCCCGTCGGGTTGGAGCTCATCACTTCGACCCGCCAGCCTCTATTTTCGGCATAGCGCGTGTACATGCGGGAGAGAGTCGCGGCGAAAAGCGCCGCCTCGTCGCCGCCCGTCCCGGCCCTGATCTCGAAGATGACGTTTTTGTTGTCGTTAGGATCCTTCGGCAGGAGCAGGTATTTGAGGCGTTCTTCGAGCTGCTCTTTGCGCTCGCGGAGCAGCGCCAGCTCCTCTTTGGCCAGCTCGCGCATTGCCTCGTCGTTTTCCTCCAGCAGCTCACGGTTCGACTGGATCTCCCGTTCGGTCTTCTTCCAGTCCCGATAACAGGTGACCAGCTCTTCCAAATCGGCGCGCTCCTTGGCGGCCTTGGAATACTCCCTCTGCTTGCCCACGATCGAAGGATCGCTCAGAATACTTTCCAATTGCGTGTAGCGCTTTTCGACTTCCGCTAATTTGTCGAGCATGGATTTAACCGTTGCGTTTGTAGGGGCGGTTCGCGAACCGCCCCTTTAAGAAATACCCCTTATGGCCGGCCTAGCAAAATAAAAAAGGGCAAAGGTATGTGCCCTTTGCCCTTTTCTACTTAACGTCGCTAGTAATTCACATTCAGTCTCAAGAACCTCCACCGGGAGCTGTGTTCTTGATCCCGTATTTCCGTCTGAACTTTTCGACCCGGCCGGCCGGGTCGACGAATTTCTGCTTGCCCGTGTAGAAAGGGTGGCAGTCCGAGCAGATCTCCACGTGGATGCTGGGCACCGTGGATCGCGTCTCGACCACGTGACCGCAGGCGCAGACGATCTTTGCCGCTTTGTATTCAGGATGGATGCCTTCTTTCATAACAACCTCTGCCAAAATCTATAACATGAAAATGCCGCGGCTTCAAACCAGGTTATTTCAGAATTTCCTTCAATCGCGGGATCAACGACGCGTCTATGTTGAAAACCTCCCTGACGTTTCTCTCGAGCGTCGCGCCGTCCAGCGGATTGATGTTCAGATTCGCCTTACCCGCTTCCGCCAGAAACTCCGGGTCCTTCATCGTGTCCATAAAAGCCTTGCGCAGTATCTCAACGCGATCCTTCGGGGTGCCGGGAGGCAAAACGTAAGGACGGGCCGTGGGGCCGGTCGTATGAACGACAGCACGGATCATCTTCCGCCCGTCCTCAGTCTTGGCGTAGTTAATATCCACGGGGACATTGGGAAGCTCTGGATGAGGTTTGGGGATGTGCTGCAAGACAATGACGACTTGTCCATTGACTATTTCGTTGCGCCAGGTCGCCCTAAATGACTCCCAGGCGTTGCAGACCCCCTGGACCTCACCACTATTGAACGCGAGCTTCACGGTGGCCGTTCCTGTATAGCCGGAAACAACCTGCACGGGTAAACCGATCGCCTCCTTAAGGACCTTGGGAATATCGTCCGTCGCCGAGCCTACGCCCACACCGCCGAGCTTGACAACCGTCTTCGACTTCAGCCATTGGTCTATGCTGGTGATGCCGAGCGATTTAGA
Organism: uncultured Syntrophobacteraceae bacterium; assembly: GCA_964404195.1. Taxonomy (GTDB): domain Bacteria; phylum Desulfobacterota; class Binatia; order UBA9968; family UBA9968; genus JAJPJQ01. The sequence goes on along the minus strand of CAYOJC010000011.1, from coordinate 3,563 downwards.
TATGCCTAACACGTAGTTGTCTTGAGTTGGAACGCCTACAAACTCAAATTTGAGGGCATCAAACTCTACGCCCGGCTTCCCCAGAAGCTGCTGCAAGAAAAGCCCGCCGATAAAGTGGCCGATGGTGAGACCATCGGGCTTGGCGATTCTGTACATGTGGTTCGCCGAGATGAGAAAGCCTGCTCCCGGCATGTTGTCCACGACGAAGGCGGGATTGCCGGGGACGTGCTTTCCCATGTGGCGCGCGATTGTCCTCGAGTAGGTGTCGTAGCCCCCGCCCGCGGCGGCGCCGACGATGATGCGCACCGACTTGCCTTTGTAGAAGGAATCCTGAGCCGAAGTCGAGGCGGCAAAGAATAACAAAAGAAGAACCGCGAGCCCTGAACTCTGTAATCTTCGTGTCGTCATCATGCCCTCCTTATTAAATTTTAATCACCGGCCTAGCAGGCAATCATGCGCCTGCTAGCTGCTACACCGTTTTCGAATTCCGCGCAAGCGCCTATTTTTCATTCTCCCGGCGCGCTTTTTTCCCGACCGCACTCTCGAACTCTAGAGAGAGGAGAGAAAAGGGCGTATATTTTTTTGGACTTTAGGACACCGAAGGATATAGAAGCAATGAGCCGAGCGAGCGGCATTCTCCTCCACATCACTTCCCTCCCCTCACCTTTCGGGATCGGCGATCTCGGGCCGGGGGCCTATCGCTTTGCGGACTTTCTTGCCCAAGCGCGCCAGACTTATTGGCAAATCCTGCCGCTCACCGCCACCAGCTCCGCGCACGGAAACTCCCCGTACGACAGTCCCTCCGCATTCGCGGGCAATCCGCTTCTCATCAGCCCCGAGCTGCTTCTTCGGGAGGAACTGCTCAAGCCGGAGGACCTCGAAGAGCATGCGCCCTTTCCGGACGACCGGGTCGAATACAAAACCGTCACGGCGTACAAAGCGCGGCTGCTCGACAAGGCGTTTGAGCGCTATCAAGGCCGCGGCGGGGCGGACAGCGGATTCGAAAAGTTTTGCGACCGGCACGCTGGGTGGCTGGACGACTACAGTTTATTTGTCGCGTTGAAATCTCACTTTCAGGGCGCGTCCTGGACGGAATGGCCGGCGCCGCTGAGAGACGGGGAGAAGAGCGTGCTCGGGCAGTGGAAAAAGAAATGCCGCGAGGAGATGAAGAAGGAGCAGTGGCTCCAATACGTTTTCTTCAAGCAATGGACCGCGCTTAAAGAGCACTCGAACGGCAAGAAAATTCTTTTTGTCGGCGACATGCCGATCTACGTGAGCGGGGATAGCGCCGATGTCTGGGCGAATCCGCAGCTCTTCAAGCTCGATCAAGAAAAGCGTCCGACGGCGGTCGCCGGAGTGCCGCCGGATTATTTCAGCGCGACCGGCCAGCTCTGGGGCAATCCGGTTTACCGCTGGGACGCGCTGAAGGATACGAATTATGCCTGGTGGTTCAAGCGGCTGCGCCACAATCTCGCCTGCTTCGATCGAGTCCGGCTGGATCACTTCCGCGGCTTCATCGCCTACTGGGAGGTGCCGGCCGGCGAGCGAACGGCGCAGAACGGGGAATGGGTCAAGGCCGCGTCGGACGAGTTTTTTGCAACTCTCCTGCGCAAATTTCCCGGTACACTTATCTTCGTCGAAGATCTCGGCCTGATTACGCCGGATGTCCGGGCGGTGATGAAGCGCTTCGGCTTTGCGGGAATGAAGCTGCTCCTGTTCGCGTTCGGGGACGACATGGCGGGCAACCCCTACGCGTTTCACAACCACGAGAAAAATTCCGTCGTCTATACGGGAACCCACGACAACAATACGGTGAAGGGCTGGTTTCTAAACGAGGCCGGCGACGCAGAACGCGAGCGGCTTTCCGCCTACGTCGGCCATAAGGTCTCCGCCGAAGACGTCCATTGGGAACTCACCCGGCTCTGCTTCATGTCGGTCGCCGACACGGCGATCGTGCCGATGCAGGACCTGCTCGGTCTCGGCGAAGAGGCGCGGATGAACCGGCCGGCGACGACCGAGGGAAACTGGGCGTGGCGGTTCGTTCCCGAGCAGGTCCCTCCATCGCTCGGCGCAAAGCTCGCGAAACTGGGCGAGCTGTACGGGAGAGTTCCAGCGTAAGGGCGCCCCTCAAACCGAACGCGACCTGCGCTAAATTGACTCGCCGTCGGTCCGACGATATAGTTTGAATCGGGAGAAAACGTGGAAATACTCGGCATGGTCATGGCCGGGGGCCGCGGCAAACGGCTCTACCCATTGACGCGAGACCGCGCGAAGCCGGCGGTTCCCTTCGGCGGCAAATATCGCATCATCGACTTCGTGCTCTCCAACTTCGTCAACTCCGGGATCTATTCGATTTACGTCCTCACTCAATTCAAAGCCCAATCTCTCGTCGAGCACCTCCAGGAAGGATGGCAGGTCGGCAGCCTGCTGCGCGACTACTTCGTCACGCCGGTGCCGGCGCAGATGCGCTCGGGCGTGGACTGGTACCGCGGAACGGCCGACGCCGTCCATCAAAACGTCCACCTGGTCAAGCGGCCCAACCCCAAGGCCGTCGCCGTCTTCGGCGCCGATCACGTCTATAAGATGAACATCCGCCAGATGGCGGAATACCATTGGCAAAAAAACGCGGAGGTGACCGTCGCGGCATTGCCGGTCAGGATTGAAGAGGCCTCGCAGTTCGGCGTGATGGAAGTGGACAACGAATGGCGCATCGTGGGCTTCGAGGAAAAACCCGCGCGGCCGAAGCCGATTCCGGGAGAGCCGGAGTGGGCGCTGGTCTCCATGGGCAATTATATCTTCGAGACCAAGCTTCTTTTGCAAGCGCTGGAGAACGACGCGCCCAAGGCCCAGAGCAGCCACGACTTCGGCATCGATATCATCCCTGAATTGCTGAAGGCGGGGAAAAAGATTCTCGCCTATGATTTTAGGACCAACCGCATCCCGATCTCGGCCAAAGGGGAGGAGCCGAGCTACTGGCGCGACATCGGAACGGTCGAGGCGTACTACGAGGCCAACATGGAGCTGCGCGACGTGGACCCGTCTCTGAACCTTTACAATCGCAGTTGGCCGATCCGCACCGTCAGCTACAGCGACCCGCCGGCCAAGTTCGTCTTCGATGAAGACGGGCGGCGCGGCATGGCTTTAAACTCCATCGTCGCGGAAGGAACTATCGTCACCGGCAGCCTCGTGCGCAACTCGATTATCGGCCGAAACGTCCGCATCCACAGTTATTCCACGATCGAAGACACGGTGATCATGGCCCGCGTGGAAATCGGCCGGGGCTGCCGGCTGAGGCGGGTCATCCTGGATAAGAACGTCTACATTCCCCCGGGTACCGAGATCGGCTACAACACAGAAAAAGACCGCGAGCGCTTCTTCGTAACCAAGAGCGGAATCACCGTGATCCCGCGGGAAGAGCCCCAGCCCATCATCCCGTGATGCGGAGGCGCCCGCCTGCAATCGACAGCACGCGTAAAGTAGAAAAGCTCTCACTGACTTTTCGTTTCCAGCTAGTGTAGTGCCTCTTAAATTAAGGCACTTATCCTTCAAGCTCTATTCACCAC
>CAYOJC010000010.1:0-72948 GCA_964404195.1 uncultured Syntrophobacteraceae bacterium | reverse complement strand
CGCCTGTCGAACTTAGGATAAGGTGTCAACAGCGTGAGACACTACACTAGATAGTTCATTTGATGCGATTCGACCCTGCCGTCGGATTCGGAATGCACTTCCTGAAGGCCGACGATGTCGGCGCGGCTTTCCTTGATGACGTCGGCGATGCGGCACGGGTCGCGGCGTCCATCCCATCCCACACATTCGTGTATGTTATAAGATAGCGCAGAGATAAGGGGCATGGTTCTGCGGGCAGGGCTATCGGGGCGCGTCCGCTGCCGTTGATTTGGGGATATCCGTTTCACCTGTATTTCGCTCAACGCCGAGCCAGCGGCGAAACCATTCGCCGCCCAACAACATGAGCGCCAATATCCCCGCCACGACGGAAATAGTGAGCACGCTCGGATGACGAATCATCTCTCCGAGCTGATTGCCCAGGAAAGTGATCGCGATCACTCCGGGACTCATGCCGATCAACGTTCCGAAGACGAAATCACGAAACGGCACGTGGGCGGCTCCCGCGGCTAAATTTACGACCGAGTATGGCGCGATGGGAATCATGCGGATGAAGGCTACGGCAAGAATTCCGTGCTTCGAGATCAATCGGTTGAGCCGGTGCCATCGCCGTCCGGTAAATCGTGCCACGGTCTCGCGTCCGAGACGATGGCCGATGGCGTAGATCAACATGGCGCTGAGAACGCAGCCGAGCAAGGAATAGATCAAAGCCGTCCATGGTCCGAAAGCAAACGCGGTGGCGGCGATCAGGATCGTAACCGGAAACACGGCCAATCCTCCGAGCAGATAAGCGCCGAGAACAAGTAACGGCGCGGCATGGTTTTCCTGGAGCGAAGCTTCCCATGACGCGATCGTTTCGAAGTCGAGCCATTCTCCGAGGCTGGTCCAGCGCCACGCCGCCGCGAGGCTGAACAGGATCACCAGGATGAGCGCTCCCCGCAGCATTGAACCGCCGGTGAAGCGGCGTTTCTCGGGCGGGACGAGATCTTTTACGACCTTGTCGAGCGCGATAGGCGCTTCCGGGTCTATGACGGCGGAATCGGGAATCATTTTATCCAGCAATTCAGGAACCGAACCATCCCAAGGTTGCAATGTGCGTTTTTGGTTTTCGCGCAAGCGGTCGATCGCGGCGACGAGCGAACTTGTCTCCGCCACGGCCGCGGTCAGCTTTTCCAGCGGCACGCCGAGATGTTCGGCGATGAGAGAGTTGCGAAACTTGGCGATCCGCTCTTCGACCTCCTTGCGCCCGTCCGATTCGAATGCCAGATCGCATTCCGTGTCGAGCCCCATGGAGCGATTGGCGAGATTCGCCGAGCCGACGCGCACCAGCCGGTCGTCCACGACCAGGAGCTTTGAATGAACCGACATGCGGCGTTTTTCCAGACCGTCGATGAAAGGGCAATAGACGCGGAGCCGATCGTGCCGGTCCGCCTCGCGGAGCCGCTTCAACAGTCGCGCGCGGAGAACATTCATGATCGCCGCCTCGAGCCAGCCCTCGCTGTTGCGCGAGATGACCAATACGACCTCCGGACCGTCCGCTTCACGGAGCCGGCTCATGAGCGCGTCACCCACGGCCGCCGAGCTTAGATATTGATTCTCGAAGTAGATCGAGCGCCGCGCCGACGCGATGGCATCTTTGAGGAGCGCCTCTATCTCGCGGATTTCCTTGTCTTCCCCGTACGCCGGCTCGGTGCGGGCGATGGCGATATCGACGTCGGTCACGTCGGGCGTGAGCGAAGAAGGCCAGGGATCCGCCGCCGTCCTCGGGGCCTGAAGGCGCTCGCCGGTTGCGCGGCGCCAGCGGTCTCTGACGAGATCCCCCAACGCCGCGGCGGCGTTTCCGTCCACGGCGATCTGAACGTCGTGATGCGGCGGCAGCATGGTTCCATTAAAATCCGCCCGGCGGGAGTCTTCGCAGGGATGCTTCGGCGTGTCCCAGCGCCCTTTAGCCAGGTCGAGGCCTCCCGCGAAGGCTACCCCGTCATCGACGACCACGATCTTTGAATGGAGTGAAGCTCCCAACGGATGGTTCGCATCGAGGTAAAAATGAATGCGCGGATGGAACGTGGGAACCGGCTCGCGGTCAAGTGTGTAAAGCGCGGGAGCGCTCCAGATGAGGATATGGATCTCCAGCTCGGGGCGGCTCTCGACCAGGGAATCCAGGAAGCTTCTAAGGTCCTGGGAAGCCGCTGTCGGATTTTCGGCTTCGGGCTTCAGGCAGATGCGGCTGTCGAAGTCCCATCCCAAAATCAGTATGGATTTCTCCGCCCGTGCGAAAATCTCGGCGACGGCGGAAAAATAGGCTGCGCCGTCGATCAGCAATTTGACGCGCGAGGCGGGCGCCACTTTCCAACAATTTTTTCCTTCCTGCAAAATACGCAATGACATCACTGGGGATTTTACCAGACTCGGGAAAAATCACTAGACGGGTTAAAACCTGAGATTCGGCACAACCTTGGCCGGGCCTTTGACGTTCCGAGACTTATAAATATTGCCGGCCCTTCAGTGGATCGGGAACCTTCAGATCGAGCTTTAGGATCAGAGGATCGACCTCGCGGATGAATTCCTCTCTTGCCTGCGCATTGGTCCGGCGCTTCAGGCCCCAGTAGATGTAGCGTTGATCGCGTGTGGAATCCGACCGTCCGAACATGTCCAGCGCCTTGATGTACCAGAAGTCCAGAGATCCCTGCACCTTCTCTCGCGATTCTTCTCCCTTGGCGGCCAGCTCCGCCGTTTTGCTCTCACCGTAGCCGACGTGCCCGATCTCTTCCTTTAAGACTTGCGGCAAAATGTTCTCCAGTGGGTGATAGGTGCAGCCGAAGAACTCTTCCAATTGGTAGCGGCCGACGCGGTCGATCAAAAAGCCGAATACGGCGAAATCCTCCCACGTCTCGATACTCCCTCGGAACGCGTCCAGGTAGCGCTTATGATTGGGCCAACTGAGCACGTGAGAAACGTCGACGCCGATCTCTCCGGCGACGCGGGCAATCTTGCGGAAATGATCCAGCTCTTCCGCCGCCGTGCGCGCCACGATCAACTGGTCGGTCTTGCTGGGCGCGGAAGGCAAAATGTCCTTTACATAGAGGTGGGGCCCGCCGATCTCGCAATCCGCCTGGATCGTCAGCACTCGTCCTAAAAGGTCGCGGAACTCCGGATCCATTTTGACGATATCTTTTTTCTCGACTTTGTCACGGAACATATTTTTCCCCTGCTATCATCGTAGCTCTAATATCGGCTATTTCAAGTTTCCCGCGCGAATTTTTGCAGACAATTTTAGATTTAACAACGAGTAAAAATTCCTTGATTCGGCGCCTCCGGGGAAAAAATTACGCGGTCTTTTCCGGCAAAGGCGAAAAAAAGCGTGCATTACCGGCTGGCATGGGGGTTGCTGTTACAGGGATAGGAGACTTTTTATGAAATTACGGGCTAACGTTCTGGCATTTTTGATCTTGTCATTGTCTGTGCCATCGATCGCGCAGGGCAACGAACAGGAGCGGGAAACGTTAGAGCAAAGAGAGAGGCTGGAGTTCCGGCGCGACAGTCGTTCGGATGGCCGGCGCTTCAGCTTCGAGGATTACATCAGCGACCTCACGGCGGCCGCTCGGAGCGATGAACCGCTACCGGACAACCCGGTGTCGCAACTGGCGTCCAACCAGCGTCAGGAATACAAACCGCTGAATCCGGTGACGATACTGAGGTGGTAGGGGCTTGCCGCGAGCGAGCGAAGGTTTTCCTGCGAGTCGAGAGGGCCTGCCATGAGCGAGCGAAGCGAGTCGAATGGTGGTCCCAACGGGAATCGAACCCGTGTTACCGACGTGAGAGGCCGGTGTCCTAACCGCTAGACGATGGGACCATGGCTGAGGAGGTAGGACTCGAACCTACAATCGCCTGATCCAGAGTCAGGTGGCTTACCAATTAGCCGACTCCTCAATTGCAAGTACTCAAATTAAAAGAATCATAGCGGAGAGTCAAGGTTCGGCGGGTCTCGCATTGGGTAGATCCTTCACGGAGCCTGCCCTGAGTCTAATCGAAGGGTTCAGGATGACGGGCCTCTTGAATGTCATTCTGAGCGTAGCGAAGAATCTCTCTCAAGGTCTTGGTCTCTGGCGTCGCTCATGCTCAAACGCCCGTCAATTTCATTGGCGCCGGTTTTGTGTTATGGTCGAAAAATCTCATGGACAAATTTACAGTGAACGATGACGATCGCGATCGCTTTTATATGGAGATGGCTCTCCGTGAGGCGGGTGAGGCGGCCGATGCCGGAGAGATTCCGGTCGGCGCCGTCGTGGTTTACGACGGCGAAGTGATCGCGCGGGCTCACAACCGGCGTGAAGAGTTGCAAAATCCCATGGCGCACGCGGAGGTGTTGGCGCTGCAAGCTGCGGCGTCGCATCTGAAAAGCTGGCGGCTGGAAGAATGCTCTCTCTATGTGACGCTCGAGCCGTGCCTCATGTGCGTCGGCGCGATCTTGCAGGCGCGCATTTCGCGATTGATCTTCGGCTGTCTAGATCCCAAAGCCGGCGCCGTGGAATCTCTGTATCGCCTCTGCGACGATTCCCGGCTGAATCACACTTTGCCTGTGACGCGCGGCGTCATGGAGAACGAGTGCAGCCGCATTTTAAGTGAATTCTTCAGCCGCATCCGAGAAGAAAAACGTGGGGGTCGAACGAGCGGAGAGGTGGCCGAGCCCGGTTGAAGGCGCTTGACTCGAAATCAAGTTTACCCGGAAGGGTAACGGGGGTTCGAATCCCTCCCTCTCCGCCAAAATTTTGCACTCTTCGGAAATTTACCGCCGGGCCGTTACAGGCTGAAGATCAGCGCGCGCAGCACAAAGCTTACCAGGCTCAGCACGATGGCGCCCAGCAAAGCGGCGCCGAATCCGTTTACGGCGAAACCCGGCACCAACGCGGCCGCGAGCATCAGCATGACGGCGTTGATCACGAACAGAAATAACCCGAAGGTGACGATTGTCAGCGGCAGCGTCAGAATTTTCAGAATGAATCCCAGCGTCGCATTGACCAGTCCGATGATTACAGCTGCGATCAGCGCCGAGCCGAATCCGCGAACCTCGATTCCCGGCACGAGGTGAGCGACGATTAAAAGGCTTAGCGCGCTTAGGAACCAGTGGATGATGAGCATCATATCGTGGTCCTCCCAGCAAAAATTGTAGCGCCGATTCCGTCGGCTTCCAAGAGGAAAATTCCAGCCGCGCCGCGGCTCCGGCAAGACCGGCGACTGTTGGAGTGCCCGGGTAAAAACTTCCTTCCAATGTTAGGCTGTGTTATTAATGTTCAAAGCCGGAGAGGTGACCGAGCGGTTGAAGGTGCACGACTGGAAATCGTGTAGTCGGCTAACCCCGACTCGGGGGTTCGAATCCCCCCCTCTCCGCCAGTTTTAGTTATTGGTTACTCGTTATTCGTTAATGGAAAGAGGGGCCGGGTTCGACGGCGCCGAGTGGGAGCCAATAACCAATCAACCCATAACCAGTATCTATTTCTTTGCCGACGGCAAGACCAACCGATAGCCGATTCCGCTCTCCGTCCTCAAAAGCTTCTCGCGCGCGTCGGGAATTTCGATCTTTTTCCTGAGGTGCGTCATGTAAACGCGCAGGTATTGCGACTGTTCCTCCGCGTTGGGCCCCCAGACTTCCCGCAACAACTGCTTGTGCGTGACGACTTTGCCCGCGTGCTGCGCTAATATTTTCAGCAGGGCATATTCGGTGGCGGTGAGTCTGACCTCTCGTCCGTTGGCCGTGACGGTATGGCTGCTGAAATCCACGGCGAGATGGCCCGCTTGAAAGTACGGCTCGTCTTTATCGGTCGACGCGCGCCTTTGAACCGCCCTCAGCCGGGCGAGAAGCTCCGCCGAATCAAAAGGCTTGGTGACGTAATCGTCGGCTCCCGCATCGAGAGCAGCCACCTTTTCTTCGGCATCGGCCCGCACGGTAAGGACCAGTACCGGAACGCGGCTCCATTCGCGCAGGCGCTTGAGCACGGTGAGTCCGTCTATTTTAGGCAGACCGAGATCGAGCAGCACGACGTCGGGCCTGCGGAGCGCGATATCTGCGAGTCCCTGCTCGCCGGAATCCGCCTCGAGGATCCGATAGCCGTCCGCTTCGAGCACGACGCGCAGCAGCCGCCGGATCTGCACCTCATCGTCGATGATGAGCGCTGTGGATTTATCGCTCAAGCTAATTTCTTCATGACATCCGCCCGCATCGTTTCGACCGGGATCTCCAGTGTGAACTCCGCGCCGCCGGTCGCGCGGTTCGCGGCGCGCGCGCTGCCTCCGTGGGCGCGCACAAAGCCGTCGACGATCGAAAGCCCCAGGCCCGTGCCCCCGGGCCGGGCATCGGCAGCGCGATAAAATTTTTCAAAGATGTGAGCCAAGTCCGATTCGCTGAGCCCTTTGCCTTCGTCGAGAACCGAAAGAACAAGCTTATCCTTGTCCAGCCGCGCGCGAATCAGGATCTTTGATCCCGGCGGACTCCAGGCGGCGGCATTAAGAAGAAGATTGTAGAGAGCTTGTTCGATCAGGGGTTGGTCGAGTTTCACCATGGGAAGGTTCTCCGCGTCATCGACCGTTACCGCGTGCGCGCCGAGAGTTTCTCCGGCCAGAGCGATGGAATCGTGTGCCAGCTCCCCGACATCGCACCAATCCAGCTTCGGCTCGATGACGCCCGCTTCGATGCGCGTCATGTCGAGGAGATTGTCGATGACCCGGCGCAGCCGGCGCACGGCGGATTGGATCTCGCCAAGCGTCGCCGTTGTTTTCTCCTCTGCGCCGATTTGCCTGGCCAGGGCGTCAACCCCCGCCTGCACGGCGGCCAAAGGAGTTTTGAGCTCATGCGAGACGCTGTCGAAGAGCGCGCGGTGCAAGCGCTCGGAGGTCTCGATGATCTCGGCATGCTTGAACGCCTCGATGAAATGGTCTTTTTCCAGAATCGTCCCGATCAAGGCGGCGAAAGCCTCGAGCAACTCTCTTTCGGTCGTATCGAACGATTTTCCGGAGGAGGGACGGACCGAAAGCACGCCCAAGACCGCGGTGCGCGCCTGCAACGGCAAATGCAGCGCGTCGGAATCCGGCAGCGTGTCGGTGAATTTTCCCGCCGGCATCCGGTGGCCGAAGGCCCAGACCGCCACGCTTCTCTCTTTTTCCGAGAGCGAAAGAGAGCTCGCGGTATGCGGTTTGTCCGAAAGCGTATGGTCCGGCAAGCGCAGCAGCAGTGCCGCCTGAGCGCCGAAGATCGATTCGATCAATTTTATCGCGGCGCGAAGACCGGTATCCAAATCGGGCGCGAGGGCCGCCTGGTGCGCAAGATCGTAGAGGGCGGCGGTTCTCCGCTCTCTGCGCCGCTCGGCGATTTCGCTCAGGCGCATGCGACTGGTGAAATGGCCCATGGCCAGCGCGACCACGAAAAGTATGGCGAACATCATCGCGTCATGAAACGTGTCGATGTAAAAAGTAAAGTGCGGCGGAACGAACAGAAAATTCCACAAGAGCGCGCCGGCCGCTGCGACCAGCAGCACCGGCCCGCGGCCCAGCTTGAAACTCACGGCGACGACCAGAAGAAGATAAACCAGCGCGATGGCCCGGTAGCCCGTAAATGGCTCGATGAGCAAGGACGCTCCCGTGACCAGGAGAGTGGAAACGAGCGCCAGCAGAAATTCACGCATCGGCGACGCCGAGAGCGCGGGTCCACTGGAAACTTCAGTTTTCGGAGTCTGCTTTTCCGGCTGAACGACATAGATATCGATGTCGCCGCTTTTTCGGATCAGATCGTAAGCCGGAGACCGTCCGGTAAGCCAATGCAGCCAGTGTGACCGGGTCGGCTTGCCGACGACGAGCTGAGTCGCGTTTTGCTCACGGGCGACGCGCAAAAGCGTCTCGCTCACATCCTGGCCCGAAGTGACGACGACGTCGCCTCCGAGTTGACGGGCGAGAGACATGTTGCGCGTCAGCCGATCTCTGACGGCGTCGTCCACGGGCGCGTTTGGCTCGACGTAGACGGCGAGCCACGGGCAGTCCAGCTCACCGGCGACCCGCCGAGTCCATCGAATAAGGCTTTCGGCCCGCGCATCATGTCCGATGCCCACAAGCAGCCGCTCTCCGGTATTCCACGGGCCGCTGATCTTGCGCTCGCGCATGGCGCCACGCATGACGTCGTCGGCCCTTTCGGCCGCGAAGCGCAGCGCCATCTCGCGCAGCGCCGCCAGATTTTCCAGCTTGAAGAAATTTGCCGAAGCGGCCTGGGCCATTTCTCCGAGATAAACTTTTCCGTCTTCCAATCGTTGGCGAAGTTGCTCCGGCGTAAGATCGACCAGTTGAATTTCGTCGGCGCGATCCAGGACGGAATCCGGAACCGTTTCTCGAATGGTCACTCCGGTGATCTGCCGGACAACGTCGACGCGGCTTTCGATATGCTGAACGTTGAGCGTCGTGGTGACGGAAATTCCGGCGTCGAGCAACTCCAGCACATCCTGGTAACGCTTCGGATGGCGGCTGCCGGGGACATTGGTGTGAGCCAGCTCGTCCACCAGCGCCAATTCCGGATGCAGCTCCAGAATCGCGTCGAGGTCCATTTCTTCAAGCGCGACGCCTTTGTAGTCGATGGTTCGACGAGGGATAATAGGCAATCCTACGAGCAACGCTTCGGTCTCGGTTCGTTTGTGCGTCTCGACCACGCCGACAACCACGTTCACGCCGTCCTGCAGACGCTGGCGCGCGTACTGCAGCATCGTGTACGTTTTGCCCACACCCGGACACATGCCGAGGAATACGGTCAAACGTCCTCGGCCGGACGGCTCTTCTTGGCGGAGTTCGGCCAGAATCGCATCCGGGTCCGGCCGGCTGTGTTCTACCATAGGATGATTATATCCCGCTTGTTCTTAGGGGATCTAAGACGAGATTGGAGAGAAGGTCAACCGGTTTATCCGGCGCCTTCTTGTTGCTTGGTCTGATGCTCGATGCGATAACGCGCCACCTTCCGATGCCAGGCCCGTTCTTCGAGGCTGGCGCAGATGGTAAAAACAAGAAGAACTCCCCACAGCGTGAGCGCGACAACGCGCACTTCTGTAGGAAGGAGAAACGGCCACATCTCCCCGAGCCAAACCACCACGCCCACGATCGCCAACAAATGGAGCGAGAACGTTTTGGCCGCGCTCATTCGTTGGTATACGAGGTGAGCTTCCAACAGCCTGCGCACCGACGCGCTCTTTGGGTCCAGTTCGCTATCGATGGTAAATTGCAGCATGAATTCCAGCCGCGACGTTAAAGCTTACCGGACTTGAGTCCGGCTAGGGCGACCGAATTGCCGGTCGAGCGCCAGATTGACGAGCAGCACGTTGACTCGCGCTTCGCCGAGAAATCCGAAAGTTCTTCCTTCCACGGCGGAGTCCAGCACCGATTGGACTTGTTCTAGAGAGATTTTGCGCGCTCGAGCGATTCGCGGCGTTTGCCACAGTGCGGCTTCAGGCGACAGGTGCGGATCGAGCCCGCTGCCCGAGGCGGTAACAAGTTCGATGGGGATGGTTCCCGGCGCGTCCGGATTCTGTTCCTTCAGCCGCTTGAGATCTTCGGCCACGCGATCTTGTAACTTCTTCGACGTCGTTCCCAGATTGGAACCGCCGGACGATGTCGCATCGTATCCCTTTTCTCCCGCGGCCGATGGGCGTGGCTGGAAATAGGCCGGATTCATGAAGGGCTGCGCGATCAACTCCGAGCCGATGACTTTTCCGTCTTTGTCCGTAACGAGACTTCCGTTGGCTCGGGATGGAAACAGGATCTGGGCGAGTCCGGTAATCGCATAGGGGTAGATAATCCCGGTCAAGATGAGAGTGACGACTGTCGTCCGCAACGCAATCTGCAATGTTTTTTTCATGCGAGTCTCCTTAAACCAGCCCGATCGCTTCCAAGATCAGATCGATAAGCTTGATCCCGACAAAGGGCGCGATGACACCTCCAACGCCGTAGATGAGAAGAGAGCGCCCGAGCAGCGCCGCCGCGCCGAGCGGACGGTACTTTACGCCGCGCAGGGCCAGCGGGATGAGCAAAATAATGATGATCGCGTTGAAAATGACCGCGGAGAGAATCGCGCTCTGCGGCGACGCGAGGCCCATGATGTTCAACGGCGCGATCTCCGGAAAAACCCCCATGAACATGGCGGGGATAATCGCGAAGTACTTCGCCACGTCGTTGGCGATGGAAAAAGTCGTCAGCACGCCGCGGGTCATGAGAAGTTGCTTGCCGATCTCCACCACTTCCAAAAGTTTCGTCGGGTTGGAGTCGAGATCGACCATGTTGCCGGCCTCTTTGGCCGCCTGTGTGCCGGTGTTCATTGCAACGGCGACGTCCGCCTGCGCCAACGCCGGCGCGTCGTTGGTGCCGTCGCCGGTCATCGCTATCAAATGACCGCCGGCTTGTTCCCGTCGGATGCGAGCAAGCTTGTCTTCGGGCGTTGCTTCCGCCATGAAGTCATCCACGCCGGCCTCGGCGGCGATGGCCGCCGCCGTGACCGGATTGTCGCCCGTGATCATGACGGTCTTGATTCCCATCGCGCGAAGCTGAGCGAAGCGCTCTTTGATGCCGCCTTTGACTACGTCTTTGAGCTGGATGACGCCGAGCACCTGCGCGTCGTCGCAAACGACCAGCGGCGTTCCTCCCTGGCGCGAGACGGCTTCCACCGCGCTCCCGACTTCGGCCGGAAAAGAGCCGCCGAGACTCGCGACGTGTTGCCGGATCGCCTGCACCGAGCCTTTACGGATTCGGCGCGTGCGGTCGTTGTCGGTAAAATCGACGCCGCTCATCTGCGTTTTTGCGCTGAATGGAATGAACTGAGGATGGTCCGCTATTTGACGTCCGCGAAGCCCGTAGCTTTCCTTCGCGAGAACGACGATCGAGCGACCCTCGGGCGTCTCGTCCGCGAGCGACGCTAATTGGGCTACATCCGCGAGCCGGGTCATTGGAACACCGGGGGCGCTGATGAACTGCGTCGCCATCCGGTTGCCCAGCGTAATCGTCCCGGTTTTATCGAGCAGCAATGTATCGACGTCGCCGGCGGCTTCGACCGCGCGTCCGCTCATCGCGAGAATGTTCTTGCGCACCAGGCGATCCATGCCGGCGATGCCGATAGCCGAGAGCAGCCCGCCGATGGTCGTCGGAATCAAGCACACGAGCAGCGCTACGATAACAGTCACGGAAATGCCGATGCCCGAGTACAGGGCCAATGGCACGAGCGTCACGCACGCGAACAGAAAGACCAGCGTCAGGCCGGCAAGCAAGATGTTGAGCGCAATTTCATTAGGCGTCTTCTGCCGCGCCGCTCCTTCGACCAGCCCGATCATGCGGTCGAGGAAGGATTCGCCTGGATTGGTCGTGATGCGCACGACGATGCGATCGGAGAGCACCCGGGTTCCACCGGTGACGGCCGAGCGGTCGCCGCCGCTCTCGCGGATGACGGGTGCCGACTCTCCGGTGATCGCGGATTCATCCACGGAGGCGATGCCTTCGATCACTTCGCCATCTCCAGGAATAAATTGACCCGCTTCGACGACGACGACATCGCCCTTGCGCAAGGTTGACGCCGGCACGCTCTCTTCCCGTTTCCCGTTCACCAATCGGCGTGCGGTCGTTTCTTGGCGCATCTTGCGAAGATTTGCGGCCTGCGCCTTGCCTCGTCCTTCGGCCACCGCCTCGGCGAAGTTGGCGAAGACCACGGTGAACCAGAGCCAGACGCTGACGTTCGCCGTGAACCAGAGCGGCTGGGACTGCGGCGTCGGCGCGATCGAGTCGCGCAGCCAGATCAATGTGGTCAGCACGCTGCCGATCTCGACGACGAACATGACGGGATTTTTAATGACGAGCTGCGGCGAGAGCTTGCGCAAGCTCGCCCAGACCGCCGGTTTGAGAATTTGAGGATCGAACAGCGAGAGTTCCTTTTTTTTGAGATCTGCCATTTTAGAAGACCTTTCCTGCTTGGGCGAGAAAATGCTCCACAATGGGCCCAAGCGATAATGCCGGGAAGAATGTCAACGCGCCGACGATAATCACGACGCCGATCAAGAGAACGACGAAAAGCGCTCCGTCGGTGGGGAAGGTTCCGAGACCTGCCGGCGCGGTCTTCTTCCCGACCAGCGAACCTGCGATCGCCATCGCAGGAACGATCATCAGAAAGCGGCCGACGAGCATCACGATGCCTCCGCTCACGTTCCACCACGGCGTGTTGCCGTTAAGTCCGGCGAAGGCCGAGCCGTTGTTGCCGGCGTTGCTGCTGTAGGCGTAGAGGATCTCGCTCAGGCCGTGCGGGCCGGCATTGTTCAAGGACGAGAGGCCGTACGGCGCTACGGCCGACCAGGCGGAGAAGTATAGAATCAAGAGCGGAAAGATCAGCACGTAGAGCATCGCAAGCTTCACTTCCCGCGCCTCGATCTTCTTGCCGAGATATTCCGGAGTGCGGCCGACCATCAGGCCGGCGATAAAGACAGACAACAAAACAAAGACCAGCATGCCGTAAAGGCCCGCGCCGACGCCGCCGAAGATGACCTCGCCGAGTTGAATATTCGCTAGCGGCACGAGGCCGCCCAGAGCGGTGAAGCTGTCGTGCATCGCATTGACGGCGCCGCATGAAGTATTCGTCGTGATCGTCGCCCAGAGCGCCGAGTTGGCGATTCCGAAGCGGACTTCTTTGCCTTCCAAATTTCCTGCGGTTTGGTCGACTGCGAGGCCGCGCAGCGCGGCGTTGCCGGTCGTCTCGTAATAGTAGGCAACCGACAGGCCGATGAAAAACATCAGCGCCATCGCGGCAAAGATCGTCCATCCCTGTTTCTGATTCCGCGCCATGCGGCCGTACGTGTAGGTCAGCGCCGCCGGAATGGCGAAGATCAACAACATCTCGATCATGTCGGTGAGGGGCGTTGGATTTTCGAACGGATGGGCGCTGTTGGCGTTGAAAAATCCGCCGCCGTTGGTTCCCAGCTCCTTGATGACTTCTTGCGACGCCACCGGTCCCATGGGCAGCGATTGCTTGACCCCTTCGAGAGTTGTGACGTCGACGTAAGGAGCGAAGTTCTGAATCACTCCCTGCGAGACCAGAACTAGAGCCACGGGAATGCAGATGGGCAGAAAGACATAAAGAATAGAACGCATGAGATCGACCCAGAAATTCCCCAGTGTTTTGTGCTCGCCGGGCTGCAAGCGATAGGTCAACCCGCGCGCAAGAGCGAGCGCCACACAGAGGCCGACGGCCGCCGAGAGGAAGTTATGCCAGGCCAATCCGGCCATCTGCGTGAGATAACTCATAAAGGACTCGCCGGCGTAGTTTTGCCAATTGGTATTGGTCGCGAAGCTCACGGCGGTGTTGAAGGCCAGATCCGCCGGCACCGGGCCGAAATTCTGTGGGTTCAAGGGCAGGAGATGCTGCAAGCGCTCGATGCCGTAGGTGACGAGCAGCGTGACGGCGCTAAAGATGAGAAGAGCGAACGTGTAGTCTTTCCAATCTTGCTGTTCTTTTGGGTCGATGCCGCATAGCCGGTACAGCCATCGTTCGATCGGACCGAAGACGCGCGGCAGGGGCTGCCGCTCGCCTTCGAACACGCAGAACATGAAAATGCCGAGCGGTTTGGTTAAAGCCAGAATGACAACTACAAAAATTAGAATTTGAAACCAGCCGTTTGCGGTCATGCTTTGTCCCTTCGCAGCTCCGAGCTAAAACTTCTCCGGATAGAGCAGCGCATAAACCAGGTATCCCATGACGACAAAAGACACGATGATGCCGAGCAGATATTCCAGCGCCATGAATTCCCTCCTAGATACGGTCGCACCCGATGACGTAGCCCCACGAGATGGCAAAAAAGACGATCGTAACCACGATGAAAATCAGATCGGCCATTCCATTCGCTCCTCTGCTTTTGCTCCTGCGTTCATGTTACTGACGCGTCGAGCAACAGCCAAATTAAAAAGCGGCTCTTAGGAGTTAAAAGATGATTAAAAACCGGTTGGGTGTGGCGGCGGATAGCTACCCGCTCAAGCGGCGGATTGCTGGGGCTGTGGGGCAGCGAAAACGCGAATCGGGAGGATCATCATCTCCAGCCCCTCGAACTGTAGCCGCTGCTCCAGGGTGAACGGGGTGTGGTTGTGCAGCAGGCGGGTGAGAAAATTCTCCTGCTCGAAAACCAATTTGCCGGCGAAGAAGATCGCGCTCGGAAACTCTTTCGCGACGGACTTGCACAGCTTCTCCAGCTCTTCGATAAGATCAACACCCAGGGAATATCGATACTCGGCGTACCAACCCAGGCAGTTGGCGAACTCCGTGAAGCTCTTGAGTTCCTCTTCTTTGGCCCCGCGCAGGTTCTCGATCTCGCCGAGGCCTTTGAAGCGGCCAGAGTCGATCAATCCGACCGAGACGAAGACGACGTTCTTGAAGTGATTGGGAAAAAGCCGGCCGATGCTGAGGAGCGAATGGATCGCGAGCCCGTCGAAGTCCCTCACGATGAGAACCGCGGTAGGGGCGTTCGGGCTCTTCGCCGGCACCGGAGTTTTGAGATCCGGACGAAAGGGTAGGTTGAGGAGAGTTTCATCCAGGCTCTTCAGCGCGCCGCGCACTTGCTCGTAGTGCGATCGGACGACGTGGCAGAGAAAAATAAACGCGGAGGTTACCAGAAGCGTCACCCAGCCGCCCTCGGCGAACTTGATAGTTACAGTGATGACCAGAATGGTTGCCGTGAACGACAGGCCGAGACCGTTTACAAAGAGCTTGCGCAGCCAGCGTCTTTCGGCTTTCCTTACTTCCCACCAATGGCGGCACATCCCAAGCTGAGAGAGAGTGAAGGTCAAAAATACGTTGATGCTGTACATGACGACCAGCAGTCTTACGTCGCCGCCCGTATAAAGGAGAAATGCCAGCGACGCCATGCCCATGAACCAGATGCCGTACTGGGTAACCAGGTGGTCGCTCAAATGCGAGAAGCGATGGGGAACCCATGAATCGATCGCCATATTCGAAAGCACTCTCGGGCCATCGATGAATCCCGTCTGCGCCGCGACCAAAAGGAGCGCCGCTTCCGTTACCAAAGTAAAAATCATCAAGCCATATGCGGAATCGGGCGAAAAGAAATTTCCGTAAATTATGGTGAAAAGGCTCGCGTTGAGAGTCTTGCCGGGCTCGTGTGCGACATGGTTGAGCAAATAGCAAAGCAGAAGACCGCTGGCCGTGAAGGCGAGCGAGGTCGCCATGTAGAGCATGGTCTTCTTTCCGGTCTCGACTCTGGGTTCGCGCAGGACCTGAAGGCCGTTGCTGACCGCCTCGATGCCGGTGTAGGTTCCGCCGCCGAGACTGTAGGCGTGAAGAACGATAAAAACAGTCGTCCACAGTCCCATAGCTTGAATATCCCCGACCGTCTTCTGGTAAGTGGTGGCAGCGACGACGGGAATTTCCGCCGCTTGTGGGACGATTCCCAGGCTGATGGCAAAAATATGGGCAACGACGAAACAGATAAAAATGGGAAGTAGGAACAGAACCGACTCTTTTGTGCCGCGGAGATTCAGGTAGAGAAGAAAAAAGATCAAAAGAAATTCGATCGCGAGCTTGCTTCCATAGATCGAGGCCGGCAAGAAGCTGAAAATCTGGTCGCCCGCGCTGGCAACGGAAATAGTAATCGTCAGCATGTAGTCCACGATCAACGCGGAGCCCGAAACCAAGCCTACTTTGGGTCCCAAAAGTTTGGTGGCTACGAGATAACCGCCGCCGCCGGTGGGAAACAGCTCGATGATGTGGCTATAGCTTGCCGAAATGACGAAAACCGTCACGGCCATCAGCAGCGCTAAAGGAAGGGCAAGATAAAAATGCTCGCCCAAAGCTAGATAGGCTTCTTCAGGGCCGTAAGCCGACGAGCTCAACCCATCGGCGCCAAGCCCGACCCACGCGAGAAAAGCAACCAGGGAAATCTGGTGAAAGACCCCCGGGTCCAAGGGGTCCTTGGGTTTCCCGAGCAAAATATTTTTGATGGATGGAAGGGTTGGGCTTTTCATATGCCGCCTGAAGAAATTTCGGCGGTGTTTCAACGCTAGCAAGCGAGGGAGAAGTTGCCTAATTAAAATCCGGCCTGGAGGGATTAAAAAAACGTTAACGGGATCGGCTCCCGGCGCTGTTTCATCTTGATTCTTCGGATCGATCGTCGTAGTGTTGTTGATGTTGCGTTGAGATTCCGCACGGTTGGTAAAAAAGAATAACGAACGGATGTCGATTGCTGATAGCCGGGTCCTGTGCAAGGCGGTCCCGCAAACCCCGTCAGGTCCGGAAGGAAGCAGCGGTAGCGGCGTTTCCCCTGTGTTACAGGGCAGCCCGGCTGTCAGCAATGGACACCCGTCTTCGCTTTGCTCAGCATCTCAGATTGCAAATCTCAGATTTCAAATTTGCAACTTGAGATTTGAAATTTGAGATCCCGAAGGGCTTAATGGCTTATTTAGTTCTTGCCCGTAAGTGGCGCCCGCAGCGGTTCGAAGACATCGTCGGCCAGGGCCACGTCACGCTAGTTTTGCGCAACGCCATCGGCGCCGGCAGGATCGCCCACGCGTATCTTTTCACCGGCGTCCGCGGCGTCGGCAAGACGACCGCGGCGCGCATTCTTGCCAAGGCGCTCAACTGCGAAAAGGGACCGACCGCAAATCCGTGCAACGAATGCTCTCAGTGCGTCGAGATCACGGCAGGAAGATCCCTCGACGTCTACGAGATCGACGGCGCCTCCAACCGCGGCATCGACGAGGTCCGGCAGATCATCGAGAACGTCAAGTATCAACCCGCCCAGAGCCGCTTTAAAATCTACATCATCGACGAAGTGCACCAGGTCACCAAGGACGCGTTCAACGCGCTCCTGAAAACCCTCGAAGAGCCGCCGCCGTTCGTCAAATTCATATTAGCGACGACCGAGCCGCATCGCCTTCCCGAGACGATTCTCTCGCGCTGCCAGCGGTTCGATTTCCGGCGCATCGCGACGCGCGAGGTCGTCGAGCGGCTCGGCGACATCGCCGAAAAGGAATCGCTACGCATCACCGGCGGCGCTCTTGTGCTGCTCGCCCGCGAGGCCGAGGGCAGCATGCGGGACGCGCAGTCGCTGCTCGAACAGATTCTCTCCTATGCCGCGCCGGGAGCGGACCAGACGGAGATCGACGAGCGTCTCATCGAAGATATCCTGGGGGTTACGGAGCGCCGCGTGTTGTACGAAATTTCCCAGGCCGTAATTGCCGGCGATGCCGGGACGTGTGTCGACCTCGTCGCCCAGATGGTCAATCAGGGTAAGGACGTCACGCGGCTCTCGAAAGAGCTGGTCGAGCATTTTCGCAATCTGCTCGTGTTGTGCCTTACGAAAAACCCGCAAGGGGAGACGGGCCGGGCTCCGCTGGATGCAGGACTGCTTCATCAAGTTTTAGACTTGCCCGACCAGGAGATCGAAGATCTGGGGCGTCAGGCGGCCGATCTCTCCACGGATGCTTTGCTGGACTATTTTAGGTTCATGGCCGAAGGGGACGAGGAGGCGGCGCGCTCGCCTTATCCGAGGTTTGCCCTGGAGGCGACGCTGATCCGGCTGGCGACGTTGCCGGCGACGCTCCCCGTCGGCGAGCTTCTCGAGCGGCTGGAGACGTTGGAGAAAAAATTGTCCGCCGGCGGAAGTTCGATGGCCGCGCCATTGCGTGCCGCCGCGCCGCAAGCGGTGAAAACGGCCGCAGTCCCGCAGGCAATTCCGTCCGCGCGCGGCGCCGGCCGGGAATCAGCCGGCGACGCGACGGAGGTGTGGAAAAATTTCGTAGCGTTCGTCACGCAGGAAAAAAAGTTTTTGGCGGTTCATCTGGAGCAGGCGCGGCCTCTCGCTTTGCCGCCGGGGCCGCTCACGCTCGGGGTCGAAGAGCGCCACCATCTGAATTACCTGCAAGACCCGGAACATCTCTCGCTGTTGAAGGATTTCGCGCGCCGTTTTTTTTCTGCGGAAGTCTCCGTCTCGATCGCGCCCCTCCAGGAAAAAAAACCGCGGAGCGAAGAAGCGAAGACCGATCCCGAAGCGGGGAACGATGTAGTCCGGGAGGCGCTCAGAATCTTCGGCGGCTCCGTCAAGCGGGCGGATTAGCGAGAGAAAGGAAGCGTCATGGCTCAAGGCTTCGGCGGCATGGGAAATCTTTTCAAGCAGGCGCAGGAGATGCAGGCGAAGCTGGCGCGCACGCAGGAAGAGCTGGCGCGGCGCACCGTCGAGGCCGCGGCGGGCGGCGGCATGGTGCGGGTGACCGTCACCGGCCAACTCGCCTTGGCGTCGATAAAAATCGATCCGGCGGCCGTCAATCCCGAGGACGTGGAGATGCTCCAAGACCTGGTCCTCGCCGCGACGAACGAAGGGCTCAGGCTGGCACGCGAAATGGCGGCGGAAGAAATGAGCAAAATTACCGGCGGCATGAAAATACCGGGGCTCACGCCCTGAACCGGCTGGTTACTGGTTAAATAGTTAATGGTTCACTCGGTCAACTAATAACCAGTACACGAATAACTATTAACCGCACTGATATGGCGAACTATCCCGCGCCGCTGGCGCGTCTTATCAAAGGACTGTCCAGGCTTCCCGGCATCGGCGAGAAGACGGCCGCCCGTCTGGCTTTTTACATGCTGAAAGAAAAAGCCGAAGACATGCAGGACCTGGCGGAAAGCATCGCCAGGCTCAAGCGCGAGATCGGCCTGTGCTGCACGTGCTTCGGACTCAGCGAGGTCGATCCTAACCGCTCCGACGACACGCAATGCGCGGTATGCCTGGATTCCCGGCGCGAGCGGGAGAAGATTTGCGTCGTGGAGGAGCCGTCGGACATGATGGCGGTGGAGAAGTCGCAGGAATACAAGGGGCTTTACCACGTGCTTCACGGCACCATTTCTCCGCTCGACGGCGTCGGACCCGACGCGCTCAAGATCAAAGAGCTGCTCGAGCGGCTCGGCGCGGGCGTGCGCGAAGTGATCGTCGCGACCAACCCGACGGTCGAGGGCGAAGCGACCGCGCTCTATCTCTCCAAGACGCTCAAGCCGTTGGGAATCACCGTGACGCGAATCGCGCGCGGCCTGCCGATGGGCGGCGACCTCGAATACACCGACGCCGTGACGCTGGGGAAGGCGTTCGAAGGCAGGCGAGAAATTTAGTAGGATGCTCATAAAGCCTCATATGCTTCGTTGCGCTCGGCCTGCTTCGCGTCAACGTACTAGAAAAGTACGCCTCCGCTCGCAGACCTTCGCGCGCCTCGCCTCTGAGAGCTTTCTGAGCATCCTAGTTTAAAAAAACATGCGGCGCAGACTCTGTCTTCTAATTTTCATGCTTTTTCTCGCCGGTTGCATTCCGGTCGGAAGAGATTTCGCCACTTTTCCCGTCGAAAAGCTCCAGCCCAACGTCACCACCAAAGAGCAGGTGTATGAGTCCTTCGGCGAGCCGGTGGAGCGAGGCTCGGACAGCGGAAACGAAAGCTGGACGTATTATTACTATCTCTATTCGGTCGTAGGCCCGCAAAGGCAGAAGCGGCTGCACGTCATCTTTAATCAGGACGGCACGGTCAAGGATTTTTCATTCAGCGCGGGCTGAGCACGGCATGAAGTCCTACACCGAGTATCTCTCGTTCCAAACCAAAAAACAGCGCGAGTTCGTCAACATCACCGCGAAGGCGGCGGAGATCCTGGAGAAGAGCCGGATCAAGGAGGGGATGATGCTCGTTTCGGCGATGCACATCACCGCAGGCGTTTACGTCAACGACGCCGAAGACGGGCTTATTCAGGACATCGAGGAATGGCTCGAACGCCTGGCGCCCGAGGGC
The DNA here is from genome assembly GCA_964404195.1 of uncultured Syntrophobacteraceae bacterium. Lineage (GTDB taxonomy): Bacteria > Desulfobacterota > Binatia > UBA9968 > UBA9968 > JAJPJQ01. The sequence goes on along the minus strand of CAYOJC010000010.1, from coordinate 53,130 downwards.
GTGGACTATCGCCATCATCGAACCGGCGAGACCAACGGCGACGCCCATCTCAAAAATTTGCTGATCGGCCACCAGGTGATCCTGCCGATCACGCAGGGGAAGCTCGACCTCGGTCCCTGGCAGCAAGTTTATTACGCCGAGTTCGACGGCCGGCGGCGCAAGCGCGTGATCGTGAAAGTGATCGGCGAGTAGAAGAGAAGGGCGGGGCCATCCTTAGAGCAACCCAGCGCGCGCAATGGAGCCCAGAAAGATAATGGTAGCTCTAGCGCTGTTTCGACCAATCAGTCCGCACAGCACTTTAATGGCTGGGAGGCGTCCGGCTTCGCAGCCAGGATGTTCAGTTCGGGCCTGGTATCCCCGACTTTGACGGTGAATATCTCCCAGTGATAACCGTCGGGGTCAGTGATCCAAACCTTGTCCTGCAAGGCGTAGCAACAATCCACGTTCATCTCATCCACCGCCGCAAGCCCTGCTTGTTTGAATCGCTCCTTGGCGGCGATGACATCGCTTGTGGTTGCGACTTCTATGCCGAGGTGATTCAAAGCCCCGCACTGATTGATCTTGCCTTCGTAGTTTAGCGTGAGATTGAGCGGAGGTTCAGCGATGTCGAACTTTGCGTATCCCGGCTTCCACTTAATCGGATCAATGCCAAACATCGCGCGGTAAAATCGCACCGACCGCTCCACGTCGCCGACGTTCAGCGCCACGTGAACCTTTCTTGGATTGGTCATATTATCCTTCTTTCCTATTTAATCTGTTGTTCTCCTTTGCTTGACCGGAGTCGGAAAGTTTGGCCATACCGCCTCCTTCATATCTGCCTTGACGAATATAATGGGAAGACATATATGTCAAGGCATATCCGTTGACTTGTGCTAAGATCGCTAATTTATGAAGACCAAAAATACCAAGGGATTCGACATAGAACTTCTTTTTCGGGCCCTGGCTGATCCCACTCGGCTACGGCTGCTGAACCTGATGGGCGACGATGAAGTATGTGTTTGTTTTTTGGTTGAAGCTTTGGGGATGAGCCAGCCGAAAATATCCCGGCATCTAGCCTATTTACGGCGAGCTGGGATTGTTACGGCAAGGCGCGACGGCAAGTGGATGCATTACCGGCTTTCCGTTCCAACGGATCCCCACGCTGCAACGGTTCTGAGCGCCGTGCGTGCGGGTCTCGCGAACAGCCAGGAGATGCAGACCGATCGGAGTCGCCTGGTACGGCTTTGCTGCTCGCCAAAGGCGCCTGCTCCGCTTAAGAGGGCGCCGAAACCGGCCAGCATTATCTCGCCGTCAACGGCAACCATGAAGAAAACTTAACGGGAAGAACATGAAAGAAACAGCAAGTCTCATACCGATCCAAGAAAACAAGCGGCTGACCATCTTCGAGCGCTACCTCACTCTATGGGTAGCGCTTTGTATGGTGGCCGGCGTGGCAGTTGGCAAATTGCTTCCGGGCCTCACGGATGGGCTGAGGCGGTTCGAGTTCGGTGAAGGCAGTCAAATCAACGTGCCCATCGCGGTTCTGATCTGGCTGATGATCACCCCGATGATGATGAAGGTGGACTTCGCCGCCCTGAAGAATGTGGGCAAGAAGCCCCGTGGCCTCTTGGTGACGCTCTTCGTCAACTGGCTGGTGAAGCCGTTCTCTATGGCGTTCTTCGCCTGGTTCTTCTTTCGATACATTTTTTCGGGCCTGATATCTCCGGCCGACGCCGACCAGTACATTGCCGGCACAATCATTCTGGCAGCAGCTCCCTGCACTGCGATGGTATTCGTGTGGAGCTACCTCACTGACGGCGATCCCGCCTACACTCTAGTTCAGGTCTCCTTGAACGATCTGATCATGCTCTTCCTGTTTGCGCCGGTGGTGCGTTTCCTAGTCAGCGGAGCATCGTCGCTCGAGGTGCCGTTTATCGTTCTCCTGTACTCCGTCTTTATATTCATCGTTATTCCTCTGGCTGCTGGGGTATTATTACGGCGCTGGTTCATTGCGCGCCGTGGCCAGCAGCGGTTTGAACGGGAGCTGCTGCCCGGACTCGCGCCGATCAGCATGACCGCGCTGATGGCCACATTGGTTCTGATCTTCGCGTTTCAGGCGGATAACATTACCGGAAAGTCTCTCCACGTCCTTCTGATCGCCGTTCCTATTTTGATTCAGGTTTACTTCAACTCGTCCCTGACCTACGGGCTGATGAAGCTCTTTGGGGTTTCTTATTCCGTCGCGGCGCCCGGTGCTTTGATTGGTGCAAGCAACTTTTTCGAGCTGGCGGTGGCGACGGCCATAGCGCTGTTTGGAGCGGGTTCGGGCGCGGCGCTTGCGACGGTAGTGGGCGTGCTGATCGAGGTTCCAGTGATGCTCTCCGTCTGTGCGGTGTGCAACCGCACGCGTCACTGGTTCCCGAGCGTAGAGGCTAGATAAGCCTGGACTGGGACCGAGGCGAACGTGAAAAAGAAAGTTCTGTTTGTTTGCGTTCACAACAGCGCGCGCAGCCAGATGGCAGCGGCCTTGTTGAATCAAATGTGCGGCGACCTGTTCGAGGCCGAGAGCGCAGGCCTGGAGCCGGGAATCCTCAATCCGCTTGCCGTAGAAGCCATGCGGGAGATAGGCATCGACATCAGCGGGAACGAGACGCGCAGCGTAGCCGATGTCGTCAAGACCGGCCAAAGATTTGACTACGTCATCACCGTTTGCGACGAAAGCAGCGCCGAGCAATGCCCGGTGGTTCCCGGCGACGGCGCGAGACTGCATTGGAATTTTCCCGATCCGTCAAAATTCACGGGGACGTGGGAAGAAAGACTGGAGCAAACGAGAGAAGTTAGAAACTTGATCGAATCGAAGCTCGAGGAGTTTTGCGGCTCGAGCTGTCGCGCCGTGGCCTAAGGAGATTTTTTTACTCTCGCCTGTTGCCTATCGCCTCAAGCCTTCTTCTTCCGCCGGCAATAAAACCCGCACCGTAGTGCCTTTTTGAATCTGGCTCTCGATCTTGAGCCGGCCGTGATGGGCCTGAACGATGTGCTTGACGATCGCGAGTCCCAGCCCGGTTCCGCCGAGCTCGCGCGAGCGCGCTTTATCCGCGCGATAGAAACGCTCGGTTAATCTCGGCAGGTCCTTCTCGGGGATGCCGCATCCCGTATCCGACACCGCGATTTCCACCATCGCCGGGTGGTGATTTGCGGAGACGGCCAGAGAAGCGCGCACCTTCACCGCTCCGCCGGCGGGGGTGTATTTCACCGCGTTGTCGATCAGATTGATGAGAAGCTGCTGCAAACGGTCCGAGTCTCCGAGAATGGAAGGCAGGCCGGGCTGAATATCCTGCGACAGCGCGATATCTTTTTTTCGCGCCTGGTCGTGGAAGACTTCAAGGACGCGCGAGATCAGCTCCGCGGTCGGGAGAAGCTCTTTGGTCAACTGGATCTTGCCGGACTCCAGGTCGGACAACGCCAGGAGATCGTCGATGAGTCTTCCGAGCCTTTCCGAATGGCGATGGATGATGCCGAGGAAATGTTCCTGGTCTTTACTATCGGCGGGCGGAGATTGAAGCAGAGTCTCCGCGTAGCCGCGAATGGCCGTCAGCGGTGTGCGCAGCTCGTGCGACACGTTGGCGACGAAGTCCGAGCGCACGGTTTCGAGCCGCTTGAGCTCGGTGACGTCGTGGAACACGAGCACGTAGCCGAGAGACTTTTCGTCCGCGCCGCGCAAGCTCACCGCGTTGACCCGGAACCAAGCGCCGCCGTCGAGCGAGATTTCCTTTGTAAAGCACTCGTTCCTGCAATCGCAAGCCAAAATTTCTTCGATGAGCTTTTTCATCTCCGGATGGCGCGAGATTTCCATGAGAGAGGCGCCGCGCAGGTCGTGGTTGGTGGCAAGGTTGAACATTTTCTGTGCGTTCTCGTTCAATAGGATGAGCCGCCCCCGGGTATCGACGACCAAAACCCCTTCGGTCATGCAGCGCAAAATCGAATCGACCTTCTCTTTTTCTCCGACGACGCCCTTGATTTTCTCTTGAATGCTGCGGCTCATCTCGTTCAAGTTCCGCTCCAACAGACTGATCTCGTCCTCCCGGCCTATGGGAATCGGTAGCGGAAAAGAGCCTCTGGACACCTCCTCGGAAAATTCAACCAGGCGTTTAACTCTTCTTTTCAACTGGCGGGAAAAGAAGAAAGCCAAAAGAAGTCCTAAGCCCGAGAACATCAGGAGCCCGAGGAGAATGGCGTGGCGGATGGACCGCTCCGTCTCTTCGATGGCATTCAACGGAATGGAGAGCCGGATGATCCTTTCCGGTTTGTCTTTGCCGTCGAGGACGGCCTGGTAGAGCATCTCATGCCGGACGGTCGTGCTGTAGCGGGTGCTGGCGCCGGCGCCCTTGGCCAGCGCTTCCATGACTTCCGGACGTGTCCCGTGATTCTCCATGGCCGTCGAGGATTCTTCGGAGTCGCCCAGAACCTTTCCGTCCAACGCGATCACGGTGATGCGGACTCCGAGGTCTCGCTCTACCTCGCGGCAGATTCGATCGAAAGCGTTTCCGTCCAAACCGGGCGGAAGCAGGCGGCTTACGATTTTCGCCTCATCCCGCATCTTCGCGGACAGGGAGGAGACGTGAAAATCTTTCACGACGGAGGCGGCGTAGAGATAAAAAAGGACGGACAGAAGGAGAACGACGACGAGGTAGGAGAGAAACAGCTTGACGACGACTTTACTTTTCCAGGGCCTTTTCATCGAATTTGTAGCCTACTCCCCGGACGGTGAGCACCCACTCCGGCTTGCGATCGTTTTTTTCGATCGCCTTTCTGAGCCTCCGGATATGAACGTCGACGGTCCGCGGGTCTACGAACACCTCGCCGCCCCAGACGCGGTCGAGGAGTTGATCGCGATTGAGGACGCGGTTGGGATTTTGCACCAGAAAGCGCAGAAGCTCAAATTCCTTGAGGGTGAGGCGCACCGCTTTTCCTCGGACGGAGGTTTCATAGGTCGAGAAGTTGATCTTCAATGGGCCCTTTTCGTAGGCTTCGCCGCCCGCGGCGGCCGCCGGTGCGTCGGTCCGGCGCAAGATCGCTTTGACGCGCGCGACCAGTTCCCTCGGGCTGAAGGGCTTGGTGAGGTAGTCGTCGGCGCCCATCTCCAGTCCCACGATGCGGTCCGCTTCGCCGGCTTTGGCCGTCAGCATGAGGATCGGGATGCGCGCCGTCTCGGGATGCTCGCGCAGCCACCGGCACAGTTCCAAACCGGACAAACCGGGAAGCATGAGATCGAGAATAACCAGGTGAGGCTTCTCCCGCTGGATGAGCTTCAGCCCCTTTTCTCCGTCCTCGGCTTCCAGCACCGCAAAGCGCTCCTGGGCGAGGTTGTAGTGGACGAGCTTGCGGATGTCGGGCTCATCTTCGATGACGAGGATTTTTTTGGCGGCCATGGGAGTCGTTATTCGCTGCAGGTTATTGAATACGGGATCGACGAGCATACGGCCAACGTTGACGATGCTAGATCGATTGCGGAATTACTTTCATGTGCCGGATGCTCTTGCCTTTTACCATAAATACGACCATCTCGGCGATGTTGGTCGCGTGATCGGCGATCCGCTCGAGATACTTCGAGATCGAGCTGATCTTCATCGCCCGGTTGATCGTGTGGGGATCTTCGATCATGAAGCTGATCGTCTCGCGGAAGATCTGGCTGTTGAGGTCGTCGACTTCCTGGTCGTCTTTACAGACCTTCAAGGCGAGGTCCGTATCTTCTCGCACGAAGGCGTCCAAACTTTCCCGGATCATCCGCTCCGAAGTTCGCGCCATGCGCGGGATGTCGATGTAGGGTTTTAGCTGCGGCTCCTCGTTCAGCTCCAGGGCGCGCTCGCAGATGTTGACCGCCATGTCGCCGATTCGCTCGAGGTCGGTCGTGATCTTGAGAGCCGTCGTGATGAAGCGAAGGTCGCGCGCGGCGGGCTGGTGCAGCGCGAGCAGTTGAATGCACAGATCGTCGATCTCGACGTCGAGGCGGTTCACCTCGTGGTCTCTTTCGATGATCGTCTCCGCCAGCGCCGAGTCCCGCTCGACCAGCGAGCTGACCGATTTTTGGATCTGGTCCTCGACCAGCCCTCCCATGTAGAGAATATCCTCGCGCAGCTTCTTCAAGTCTTCTCCGTATCGTTTATCGGTATGTTGGGATAGCATCGTATTCTCCCTTTTTAGCCGAACCTTCCCGTAATGTAGTCTTCGGTTTGCCGTTTCTCGGGATTGGTGAAAAGTTTGGCCGTCTCGCCGAATTCTATCAACTCACCCAGATAGAAGAAAGCCGTGATGTCGGACACGCGCGCGGCCTGCTGCATGTTGTGCGTGACGATGACGATCGTAAACGTGTGCTTCAGCTCGTGAATCAGCTCCTCGATCTTCGCCGTGGAGATGGGGTCGAGGGCGGAACAGGGCTCGTCCATCAGCAAAACTTCGGGCTCAACGGCCAGGGCGCGCGCGATGCAGAGACGCTGCTGTTGACCTCCGGAGAGGTCGGAGGCGCTCTTGTGCAAGTTGTCCTTGACCTCGTCCCACAAAGCCGCTCGCTTGAGGTTTACCTCCACCGCCGCATCCAGCCGTCTGCGGTCATTGATGCCGACGATTCTCAGCCCATAGACCACGTTTTCATAGATGCTCTTCGGAAAAGGGTTCCACTTCTGAAAAATCATCCCGACGCGGCGCCGGAGATTGATCACGTCGGTGGCCGAATCATAGATCTCGCTCCCGCCAAGCTTGACGCTGCCGGTGATCCGAACGTTCGGGATGAGATCGTTCATTCGGTTCAAGCACCGCAAAAGCGTCGTCTTGCCGCAACCCGAGGGGCCGATGAAGGCCATGGCCTTCTTTTCCGGCACGTCGACGTCGATGGATTTGAGGGCGCGCGTTGAGCCGTAATAAAAGTCGAGCTGCCGCACTTCTATGATGGATCTGCCGATTTCGGACGCGGTCTTTGCCGCCGGCGTTTTAGTCGCCAGGTCCGGCTCAAGCTTGATCTTGGGCATCTCTATCCGCGGCTCAACTTGCATCTTATCTCCCATCGTCTCGCTCCTCGCGGTTTACCATCGGATTCGCTTGCGGAAGCGGTAGCGCAGGTAAATGGCGAGACCGTTCATCGCCAGAGTCATCAGCATGAGTATCAATCCGGCCGCCGCCGCGTTCAAATGAAATTCCTCTTGCGGGCGCGAAACCCAGTTGAACATTTGAATCGGCATCACCGTGAAGGGAGACATGAGCCAGTCGAACGAAACGAAGGGGAACTCCGCCTTCACGGGAGAATCGGGCAGAAAGGCGATGAAGGTCAGCGCGCCGATTGTGATCAGCGGGGCGGTTTCTCCGATTGCTCTGGACAGCGCGATGATCACGCCGGTCAAAATTCCTCCCGTCGAGTAGGGCAGCACATGGTCTTTGACCGTCTGCCATTTGGTCGCCCCCAGCGCGTACGCCGCTTCCCGCATGCTGCCGGGAACGGCTCGCACCGATTCGCGCGTGGCGACGATGACGATCGGCAGGATCAAGAGCGCCAGCGTGAGTCCCGCCGTGAGGACGCTGTGGCCGAGGCCGAGCTGGTACACGAATAGGCCCAGTGCCATGAGGCCGTAGACGATTGAGGGAACGCCGGCGAGATTGGCGATGTTGATCTCAATCAGCGCCGTGAGCCAGTTCTTTGGCGCGTATTCCTCCAGATAAACTCCCGCGGCTACGCCCAGCGGAACGGCGGTCAGCGCCGTCACAAGCATGACGAGCGTCGTTCCCACCCATGCCGAGAGGATTCCCGCCTGGCGCGGAAAGCGCGACGGAAATGAGCTGAGAAAGGTCCAGCTCAGGCGGCTGCCGCCGTCGCTCGCGAGATCGATGAACAAGGCGGAGAGCGTGATCAGGCCGATAAACGTCGCCAGCAGTCCCATGATCGCGAACGCCGCGTCGTAAAATTTGCGGCGCGCGCCGGTTGCGAGATTGCTTCGCGCTCCGGCCATCAGTAAATCTCCCGGAATTTTTTTCGCAGCAGGTAGCCGGCAATGTTAAAGACCAGCGTCATCAGCATCAAGGTCAAGCCCGCGGCGAATATGCTCTGGTAAGCGACGCTGCCGTGGGGCAAATCGCCCAGACTCACTTGCACGATGTAGGCCGTAATAGTTGCGGCTGGCTCCATCGGATTCAACGTGAGGTTGGGCTGCTGACCGGCAGCGATGGCGACCACCATCGTCTCGCCGACGGCGCGCGAAAATCCCAGGACATAAGCCGAGGCGATGCCGGAGAGAGCGGAGGGAAGCAGCACGCGCAGCGCGGTCTGGAGCCGCGTCGCGCCCATGGCGTACGAGCCTTCTCGAATGTGCACCGGCACCGCCTTCATCGCGTCTTCGCTGAGCGAGCTCACGTAGGGAATGATCATGATGCCGATCACGATGCCCGCGGCGAGCATGTTGAAGCCGGGAAGGTTCGGCAGGAAGCGCTGCAGCAAAGGGGTGACGGAGAGCAGGGCGAAATAACCGAAGACGACGGTCGGAACGGCGCTGAGCATTTCCAGAGCGGGCTTGATGATTTCGCGCACTTTCGTGCTCGCGTACTCGCTCAAATAAATGGCGATGACCGTGCCCAGCGGCAACGCGACGCCGAGCGCGACGGCAGAAGTTACGACCGTTCCAGTCACCAGCGGCATGATGCCGTAGTGCGGATCGGCGAACAGCACGGTCCACTGCGTATCGGTAAGAAAGTCCACAAGTGAGACATGCCTGAAAAACTCGGCGGACTCGTAGAGAAGGATTCCAACGATGCCTACCGTGATGCCGACCGACGAGAGCGCCGCTAGAAAAAGCAGCGCTTCGATGATCCTCTCGCCCAACCGGCGCATCGACCCTCGGGCAACGAGATGCTGCGCCGCGGGTGCGATGTCGCCGGTTTCAGTGGAATTGGACAAACTCATAGATATGAGGAAGGGCATCGTCGATGCCCTTCCTTTCTTTGAAGATCGCGTCTTAGAACTTCGCCTCGCGCTTGAGCAGATCCTCGATCTTGACGCCCACCTGCGCTTCGCCGTCGAATACCGTTCCGAGCTTGCCCTTGCGGAAGTGCTCGATACCCATGGTGTACGCGCTGGCGGGAAGCGCCACGTATTTGACCTGCTTCACGAGATTGGCCGCGTTTTGCATGTAGAACTCGACGAACTCTTTGACTTCGGGTTTTTCCGTGGCCTTTTTGCTCACGTAGATGAAGATCGGGCGCGAGAGCGGCTGATAGGTTCCATCTTCGACCGTCTTCGCCGAGGGCAGCACCGGTCCTTTGCCGCCGTCGATGGCCACCGCCTTCAACTTTTTCTGGTTCTCGATGTAGTAGGCGAAGCCGAAATATCCTAGGGCGTTTTTGTCGTTGGCGATGCCCTGGACGAGCACGTTGTCGTCTTCGCTCGCCGTGAAGTCGCCGCGGCTGGCTTTGGCCTTGCCGACGATTGCTTCCGTGAAGTAATCGAATGTGCCGGAGTCGGCGCCCGGACCGAAAAGCTTCAGCGGCGCGTTCGGCCAGGACGGACGGACTTGGTTCCAATGCGTGACTTTACCCTGCGCGGAAGGCTCCCAGATTTTCTTGAGATCGGCCACGGTCAGCGAAGCGATCCAGTCGTTTTTCGGATTCACCATGACCGTCAGCGCGTCGTAAGCAATCGGCAGCTCGATGTACTGGATGCCGGTCTTCTTGCAGGTTTCCATCTCCTCTTTGAGGATCGGGCGGGAAGCGTCGCTGATGTCGGTCTCCCCACGGCAGAATTTCTTGAACCCGCCGCCGGTGCCGGAGATGCCGACCGTGACTTTGACTTTTCCTTTTTTCGCTTTCTGAAATTCTTCGGCCACCGCCTCGGTGATCGGGAAGACCGTGCTGGAGCCGTCGATTTGAACGATTTGCGCCTCTGCGGGCATGGCATGGGAGAGAGTGCATAGAACCAAGGCGAACAGTATGTTGCGATTCATTTTGATCTCCTTCGTTGTTATTTATATCGGCATTGTTACGAACACGTTACGGACCGATGAATTCGGGATTACACGGACTCCGGCAGCGGAGCGCGGTTGCTTTACTCGGCGTGAACGGGAGGGCGGTTGTGCTCACGCCGCTCAAGATAAAAGTCGGATGTTACGGGTAAATGGAGAGCAGGTTAAAAAATAAAAAAGAAAAATATTTCTCTTTATATCCGTTCCAGGCTCTGGTAATCCGGCTGTAATGAATTTCTGGAAATTTCTCGGCGCGGAGCGGCTGCCGCCGGAGTCGCGGCGCAAGCTGGGAATCGTCGCGCTGCTCTACTTTATTCAGGGCGCGCCGGTGGCGATTCTATGGGAGGCGCTGCCGGTGTACTTGCGGCTACAAGGAATTTCTCTCCGGGCGATCGGCGGCCTGCGCCTCTTGGAGCTTCCCTATTCGCTGAAATTTTTTTGGTCGCCGCTCGTCCATCGTTACGGCGACCGGAGGCTTTGGGTTTGCGGCTGCATGTTCGGCGTCGCGCTCGCGGTCGGTTTGCTGCCGCTGGTCGACCCGGCGCATCCGGGCTTGCTGCTACTCGGTCTTCTGCTGGCGCTGACCACGCTCTCGGCGACGCAAGACGTGGCGATCGATTCTTACACGGTCGGTCTCGTCACGCGGGAAGAAGAGGGCGCGGTGAACGGCGTGCGCGCGTCGGCGTACCGCGTCGCTTTAGTCGCGATCGGCGGCGGCACGGTTTTGCTCGCTTCGGTATTTCCGTGGGGCGCGCTTTATTTCTGCGCCGCCATTGTCTTCGCGCTCCTGGGCTTTTCGGTTTTGCTTTCGCCGCGGCTCGATCTGCCGGAGGAAACGCGTTCGCACTGGCTGGCGGGCTTTACGGATTGGATCGGAACCTGGAGCGCGGTTCCGCTCGTGCTGTTCGTGCTCACCTACAAACTGGGCGAGTTCGCGATCGGCCCTATGGTGAAGCCGTTCTGGGTCGATCAGGGAAGTTCGGTCTTCGAGATCGGACTCGTGCCGACGACTTTCGGCATCGTGCTCAGCGTCGCGGGGTCGCTCGCCGGCGGCGGCTTCATCTCGCGCTACGGAACTTTTCGCGGCATCTGGGCGCTGGGTTTATTGCAGGCGGTGTCCAATCTGGGGTACGCGCTCGTCGCGTGGGGCGAGCTGGGACGAGCCGGACTTTATAGCGCCTCGGTGATCGAATCTTTCACCGGCGGACTCGGGACGGCGGCGTTTCTCGCCTTTTTGATGAACGTCTGCGACAAAGAGCACGCGACCGTGCAATACGCTTTTCTCTCTTCGGTTTTCTCGCTGGCCGGACGGCTGGTCGGTGGAATCAGCGGCATCGGCGCGGAGCGCCTGGGTTATGGCAACTACTTTGCGCTGACGTTTCTTATTTCACTGCCGGCATTCGTCATGCTGCCGTGGATTAAAAACTGGATTCATGAACCGAAAAAAGCCGACAAACTATGAGAGCTCTCTGAGCAGCTTCTTCCACGCCGCGCGCTCGCGCGCCGGATCGACCAGCGGCCGCAGGCGCGCACAGTAGGACTTCAACTTCAGGTAAAATCGTCGATCGGATTCGGCGCGGCGAAGAAGGCGGCTCAGGCCGCGCGTATCGCCGAGCTTGAAATAACCAGGATAATTTTTCCCGAGCGTGCCGATGAGGCCGGGTATTTTGGAAGCGGCCACCGGCACGGACGAGGCGATCGCTTCGGACAGAACGTTGGCGCTGCCTTCCATCCGAGATGTGAGAGATAAAAGATCGCTGCTCGCCAGTAATCTTCTGGTTTTCCAGTGCGGCAACTCTCCCAGCCAGCGATAGCGCGGATTGCGCCGCATCTCCGCGCGCGCCTGCCGTTCGCTTCGCTCATTCAAGGGGCGGCCGACGTGCGCGATGCGCACCGTGGATGAAGCGGGAAGCAGGCGGGCCGCCATCGCCGTGCGCATGGGATCTTTTTCCGCGCGCAGGTGGCCGATGACGCAAACCTTGAATGCGTAGCTCCGCCGTGGCGCGCCTTTGACCTGAGACGCGGACTGATAGATGACTCGCGTTTTCCGGCGCAGGCGGCGTGGCAATTCCTTCAGCGCCTGCGACTGGAGAACGATTATCCGCGTCGCCAGATCGAGAGATTGCCTGGCGGCGGCGCTCGTGCGGAGGTCGCGATAGAGATCGGTGCCGGTCAACGCGACGATCAGCGGCAAGTCCGGATGCTGTTTCCTGAAGAGGCGAATCGACGGCGCGCTTTTCCGCGCGTGCAGCGCGATGAGAAGTTCGCACGCCTCGCCACGATAACACGCGTCCACGAAGACGCGGTGGCCGAGACGCTCGATGATGCGCGCCCAGCGAAGCGCCGTGATGCTGTTGCCGTTGCGGTCGGCCGGGCCGGCGGGCGTGACGAGTCGGATCTTCATACGTTGGAAGTGAAGAGCTCGCCCCGATTGTTCACTGTTTCCCTTGGCGCCCTTTGCGCCTTTGCGCGAGTCGTGTTGTCTTCCTTCGAGACCTTCGTGTCCTTCGTGGTTAAAATTCTCTCACCACGAAGAACACGAAGCACACGAAGTTAGAGCGCGCAAGTCCGAAAGCCCGCCCACACGTCGCGGCGATCGGGAGTGTAGAAGTTTCGCCACGTGTTGCGAATGAGCCGCGCGCGCGTGGCCCAGCAGCCGCCGCGTAAAACCTTGTGCGTGCCGAACCAGGGCTCGGAATATTCCTTGTATGGATCGACGACAAAACCGGGATACGCTTGGAAGTCGCTCGCGGTCCACTCCCACACATTGCCGATCATCTGGCGACAGCCGAAGGCGCTGTCTCCCTCCGGCAGCGCGCCGACTTCGAGTAGTCCTAAAGCGCGGCCATCGAGATTCGCTCGCTCCGGCGTCGGAGGCTCGTCGCCCCAGGGAAAATTTCGTTTGAACTGACTCGGGTGAGGCTCAACAGCGGCGGACATTTCCCATTCCGCCTCGGTCGGCAGTCGGCGGCCCGCCCATTTACAATAGGCGTCCGCCTCGTACCAGTTAACGTGAATGACGGGAAGGTCCTGTTCGAGCGCGACGTATCGATCGAAGATCCGTTGCAGCCAGCGGCCGTCGGCTTCTTTTTTCCAATAGACCGGATGCTCGGATTTTTCCGGCGACCAATCCGTTTTGTATTCTTGCGTTCGGTTGAAAAACTTCGAGAACGATCGATCGAGCGCCGGCGCGCCGCCGGATTCGCGCCAGCGCCAGCCATCCTCGCTCCAAAATTCCCGTCGATGGTATCCGCCGTCGTCCACGAAGGCGGCGAATTCTCCGTTCGTGACCGGCGCGCGCGCGATGCGGAACGGCGCGATGTCCACGGGATGGGCCCATTTCTCGTTGTCGAAGATGAATAGATTGCCTGGATTCGCGCCCAGCATGAAAGTCCCGCCGGGAATTTCGGCGTCGCCGGGCAAAGCACCGCCACGAGGGAGTTTGTCCGTGATGCTCATCGAGCTCAATTTCGGCGCCGGGTAGCCGAGCGTGTGTCTCGTATAGGTTAGCGCCTCGCCGTGCATGTCTTCGTGGAACAGGACGAGAAGATAAAAGTAGATTTCTTCAGGCGCTAACTCGCGCGCGCCGAGGCTTTCCGCGACGCGGGTTAGCACCGCATCCATATAGGACAGAGTTTGTTCGCGCGACGGCAGCAGCAACTCCCAGCGCGTGTCGTGCGCGACTTCGGTGGAATTGTAAAGCGCGTCCGCGCCTTCGACCAGCGGTTTTGCCCCGCCGAGATGGCGCAGCGTCCAGAACTCCTGGGTCCATGCGACGTGCCCGATCTCCCAGAGCGGCGGATTCACGATCGCGAGCCGCGGCCCGATCATCTGCTCGTCGTTGAGATCGGCGACGAGGTCAAGCGTGCGTCGCCGCGCGTCCTTGAGCAAGCGGACCAGTTCCGCCGCCGACATTTTTACAAATTCCGCATCCATCGCCTGCCAACGTTCTACGACACGCGGCGATGCTGATCAAGAAGAGACGGCCTGAGATGCTCGGCTACGACGTCAGGAACTTTGCGGTGAGTTTCTCGAACTCCTCCGCCGCGTCCCATTGGGCGAGATGCTTGGCGTTGTCGAGCAGATGAAGGTTGAGAGTGGGGAAGCGTTCTTTGAGCGCGGCGGCTCGCGCGGCGGCCGAGCCGCGGTCCTGTTTTCCGTAGAGCATCAACAGCGGCACGGGAAGCTGATGCAGCCGCTCCCATATCGGGACATTGTCTTTTCTGCCGCCGCCCCGCGGGGCCTTGGCGCGCTCCAGGAAAGCTTGAAAGTTTTTGCCGACGCTCATGCGATGACGCTTTTCCAGAACTTCCGGCGTGATCAGCGCGTGGTTGAAGAGATTATGTTCCAGCAGCGCGCGGCTGTCTTCGAGAGTCGGCTCGGAGTTTCCTCCTTCTTCTCCCTCGCCCGCACCGCTCTTTTCGCCTGCCGGTAACGGCGGCAACAAGCTGCCGGTTGCGAGCACGACGACTTTGGAAATGCGCTCGGTGTGATCGAAGGCAAGTCCTGTCGCCATACCACCGGCTTGCGAGTGGCCGACGAGGCTCGCTTTCTCAACTCCCAAAGTCTCCATGAACTTAAGGATGAAGCTACGCCGGTAAGCTACTGAATAATCTCGGGGATTGTCGGTGAGGCCGAAGCCCGGTTGATCGAAGGCGAGCGCGCGCAGGCCGTGCCGGGCCAGCGGCGCGAGATTGCGCTCCCAAACGTCCGCCGACGAGCCGAGAGAAGCTCCGTGGAGCAGCAGAACTACCGGACCGCTTCCTTCTTCGAGGTAGCGGGTCTTGAGCCCATCGACTTCAATAAATTTCTCGGTCATAGGTGCCCCTTACCGTGATTTGATTTTTACCGCAGCGCCGCTTTTGTGGAGCGCAGTTCCTCGATGAGCGAAAGATCCATGTGCTTCAACGGAGGAACTGCGGCAAATTTTGGATCGTCGTAGGCCATGGTTTTGAGCACGTTACGTAAGCCCTCCTCCGAAGGATAGAGGTCGGACTGCGCATGAGACTTGAGAACATTATAGGCGTATTCGAGCACGTCTCGATCCTGCAACCTGAATACCTGGCCCATGACTTGGATCGAGTCCTCTTTGTTGCTCACGAGATATCTTACGGACTACGCTAACGCGCTCAGAAAAGCTTTGATGGTCGTACGGCTTTTGGCCAGGTATGATTTTCGCGTCGTGATCAATCCTTTGGTGTACGGCATGGCAATCGGGATGACGTGCAATCCCAGCTTCTCGGCCCGTTTGGCGAACTCCGGCGCCGCGGGCGCCGCATCGATCTTTCCGGCGGCAAGCATCGAAAGCCGCGCCGAAGAGCCGCCGATGAAAACCAGCTCGACATCTTTATTCGCATCCAAGCCTTCGCGCGCAAGCAGGAGCTTCAGGAACAAATGGCTTTTGTCCAGCAAGCCGCCCGCCGCGAGTTTTTTGCCCTTGAGGTCTTTCACAGACTGGATTTTTTCGCGGCTTACTAGATTGTAGGGAGAGGAGTCGTCCCATGAGCCCAGTCCGATAATGTCTCCGCCCTGCTCGCCGACAAAAAACAGCTCGGGCGAAGATCCGGTGAAGAATTGGGTGCTGCCGCTGTTCAGCACGTTAACGTTGACCCGGCCGTTCGGAATGACGATCACCCTGACGTCCATGCCATATTTCGCGAAGATTCCCTTGGAGATGCCGATATGAAGCGGAATCGCGCTGGTCTGGCTGGCCGGCACGCCTACATTGATGATGGTCTGAGCCCACGAGAATTCCACAAACGCGGAGGCCAGAGACAGAAGGCACGCAAGGTAAATTGCGGTTACAATCGTCTTCGCTCTAGGCATCGGAGACATCGATCAACACTCCGTCCGGATCGGCGAGATGGTATTTGCCGAAGGGGCACGAGGCTGTGAACAGCTTCAGCCTGGCTGCGCCTTCCGGCCCGCCGCCGACGGGACTGGGAGAAAGCCTTGGATTCCGTCCGATCAAGGTCTCCAGGTCCTTCTTGAATGTCTCGACGCTCTCCACTTTGAAACCGATATGTTCCGGCGCGGGCCGCTCGATGCCCGATCCCAGATAATCGTTGATGTTCCAGGGCATGACGACGAGCGTCACTTTGCCGTCCGACAAGTAATAGTTCGGATCGCCCACGGGTTTTTCCTGCGCGCGCAGCTCGAAGACTTCGACGTAAAACTGCGCCAACGTTTCCGGCATGACCGTCCTGAGGCCGAAGTGAGAGATAAAGCGGTCCTGCTTCCAGTCGCCGTCTTCATAAACGTCGCGGCGGTTTTCCATTCCTTTCTGGGAAAGGTCGAAGACGTTTCCGGCGGGATCGTGCGTGCTCAGGCCCGCGAACGGTCTATTGCCGGGGCGCTTCAACACGTTGACGGCCGGATATTTCGTTTTCATTCGCTCAAGGACCGAATCGACGTCGTCCACCTCGAAGCCGAAGTGGTCGAAGCCCGCCTGCCGGCCGGCGCGGCGTGGGTTGATGTTCAGGCCGATGTAGCCGTCGCCGACGACGACGGCGCTCTCCGGTTTTGCCCTCGGCGAGGTTCTCAAATGAAATACCGCTTCATAGAAGCGCCCCATAAGCGTGTAATTTTCGCTGGCAATGGCCATGTGTTTTATTTGTGCACCCATTGGTTGTCCTCCCGTTCAGTCGTCCAGATTTCGATTCTCCCTCAGTGTCCGGCTTGCGTCAAGCTCTTTTCGAAAAGATCCATCCAGGGCTGTAGTTCTTCAGCCCAGCGTTCATGGCTATGCTGGGCCACGTAGCAGAAGGCCGCAACGAGGGGGAAGCGTTTCTCGCGGCTCACAGCCAAACCACCCGTCTTGTCTTTCAGTTTGCTGATGCGCTCGCAGAATTGTCGGATCGCCCGCCAATAGGGAAGCGCCTTGACCCCAAAGCGCTCTCTGATTGCTCGCTCCCAGCTTTTCTCCGGGTCGTAAGCCGCGGGCTCGGCCGCATAGTCGAAGCAGGTCGCGAGCGGAATGAAGCTCAGCGATTCCTGCAGCAGCGGGTTGTTGAGATAACCGTCGACAACTTGGGGGAGGAGTGTATCGCGTCCGGTCAGCGGAGCCAGGTGC
This sequence comes from uncultured Syntrophobacteraceae bacterium, assembly GCA_964404195.1. Taxonomy (GTDB): domain Bacteria; phylum Desulfobacterota; class Binatia; order UBA9968; family UBA9968; genus JAJPJQ01. The sequence goes on along the minus strand of CAYOJC010000010.1, from coordinate 36,084 downwards.
ATCTCTCTGCTCATGGAAAGATCGTTTACCGGGTAGTTGTCCCATAGAATCAGCCGGCGCCTGATCCGGCGGGCGGCGCGGCGCGCGTCGGCCAGAGTAATTTTCTTGCAGACGACCTTGGGTCCGGTCCAGCAACAGGCGACGGACTGCGGAAGATGCTCCGCCATTTTTTCCAGGAAGTTCGCTTCGAACCGTCCGAAGACGCGCGCGAGCAGCGGATCGTCGGTGTAGTAGGAAGGGCAGATCCACCATTCGACGTCGTGCCACACCGTAGATTGGCGTTCGAGAATTTTGCCGAGCCACGCGCCCTCTGCCCGCGCGAGGCTGCCGCCGAACGTTCGACGGTCCGCCGCATAATCGAGGCGAGAAGGAATATCGTCGAAGAGAATCGCGAACGCGCGCACCCCGGCGTCATAAAACCGCGCGGCTTTGGCGAGTAAAACTCGGATGGGTTTATCGTCGCTGAAGCGCAGCCCTCTTCCCGGATGAAAGCCGTAGACGAAGTCGATTTTGTATTTTTGAGCGGAGCGAATGAGCCGCAGCATCTCTCTCCACTTTTCTCGCGGATACGGCCGCTGCCATTTCTCGCGGTGATACGGATCGTCTTTCGGGGCATAAAGATAGGTGTTCATGCCGCGCGCGGCGCCGAATTTAAAAATCTCCGCGCGGTGCTTCATGCTCCACGGCGGTCCGAAGAATCCTTCGACGATCCCGCGGCGTTGAAAAGTGGCGGCAAGATTCATGTGGTAGGAATCTGGCATACCGGAAGCGGCGCGGCAAGCCGGTGCCTTATTAAAGGTTGAAGGCCAAGGCGATCCTGTATAATATTGGGGCGTTTGACCGGCCCGATCGCATGAGATTCTCGCCCGCTAAAAGTGCACGGCTATTTTTCTTTTGCGTTTTTGGGTTTCCGGCGTTGTTTGCCGCCGATGCCATTAGCGCGGAGACGGGCGACATGGCCAAAATTCCCACCGGGCCGTTTACCATGGGGAGCGACGCCGTTCCCGCGGACGAGCGGCCCGCGCATCGCGTCGAGGTGGCGGCATTTTCGATCGACCGGCTTCCCGTGACAAACGCCGGGTTCGCCGCTTTTCTAAACGCCGTCGGGCCGAAAAATTACAGCGGCGAATCGCTTTACGACGTGGACGATCCCGACGCGCGCATCCATCGGCGCGAAGGAAAATGGATCGCGGACAAAGGCTACGAGAACCATCCCGTCGTCGAAGTCTCGTGGGTGGGAGCGAGAGAGTATTGTGCGTGGGTAAAAAAGAGACTGCCGACGGAAGCCGAATGGGAAAAGGCGGCGCGCGGGACCGACGGTCGAAAATTTCCCTGGGGGAACGAGCAGCCGGACGATTCGCGCGGCCGGTTCAATGCTGGATACAACAACACCGCGCCGGTGGACGGATTCCAAAAAGGCGCCAGTCCTTTCGGCGTTCTCGATATGTCGGGCAACGCGTGGGAATGGGTGAGCAGCGCTTATCTGCCCTATCCTTATAATCCTTCGGATGGCCGGGAAAACTTAACGCCCGGTCCGGAGCGCGGCACGCGCGGGGGAGGGCACGATTCTCCACCCGGGGAGCTGACGGCAACGCATCGCGGCAAGGGTTTGTCGCGCAATTTCCGCTCGGGACATCACAACATCGGATTTCGCTGCGCGAGGTAGAAACGCGAGACCGAAAATTGCTTCCGCTTTGCCGCTAAAACGGGTAGGAGATATGAATCAGTGGAAGTGAGCCTATTCCTCATAGGATTCGTCATCGGTCTGATGGTCGCCGTCCCCGTCGGGCCGATCGGCTTGCTCTGCGTCAACCGTACCCTCTCGCGCGGCCCGGTGTACGGGCTTTTCTCCGGCCTGGGAGTAGCGACCGCCGACGCGATTTCCGCCGGGATCGTGGCGCTCGGGCTGACGTTGGTTTCCAGTTTCTATATGAGCCATCAGATATGGCTCCGTCTGATCGGCGGAGTTTTTCTATGTTATGTCGGAGCTAAAATTTTTATTACGCAACCTTCCGAGCCGTCCGCTTGGGACAAGGAGCAGAATCTCCTGCACGCTTACGCCTCGACGTTCTTTCTTACCTTCACCAATCCACTGACGCTGCTTTCTTTCGTGGCGATTTACGCCGGCTGGGGAGTGGAGGATCTCACCGGGCACTACCTCGCCTCGGCGACCCTCACGGCCGGCGTCTTTTGCGGCTCGGCGAGCTGGTGGGTGGTGCTGAGCAGCAGCATGCGCGCGCTGCGAATGATGTTCAGCCACAGCGGTCTCCGCTGGGTGCATCGGATCTCGGGTGCGATCATCGCGGGCTTCGGCTTTATCGTGCTGCTTAGTTTGTTTCAGAAGCTAAGGGGATGAGAGGGCGATGAAAACCGAAACAGCCGTGCCGGAGCCGGGTCGAAGCTCAGCGCCGTCGATTTTGGCCGGGCTGAATCTTTCTCTCGCCGGGCTTCACGTTCTGGTCAATGTCTATCAACTGTTTGTTCTGCCGCTGTTTCTGCTTCCATCGAGCCGTTGGTGGGCGCTCACGCTCTTGCCGGCGGCCGCGCTGAACAATCCGTTTTGGAGCCTGCTTCATGAAGCGATTCACGACATGTTCCATCCGTCGCGCCGCGTCAATCGCGCCGCCGGCCGGCTGCTGGCGATTTTTTTCGGCTCGCCGTTTTTGATCCTGCGTTTGAGCCATCTTCTCCATCACAAGTTGAACCGCTCGCCGGTCGAAGCGACGGAACTCTACGCGCCGGAGAAAACCTCGAGGCGTCGGGCTTCGCTCGGCTACTTCGCGCACATCCTCGGCGGCCTCTATCTTCTGGAGCTTGCGAGCCCGTTGCTGTTTTTCCTGCCGCGAATCGCGCTCCGCCACATGGAGCGAAAATATTTCAGCGGGGCCGACCTGCCGGGAAATTTGATGAGAGGACTCATGCGCGACGAGGCGGTCCGGGAGATGCGGCTGGACGGACTCGTGATATTGAGTCTGTTGGCCGCGAGCGCGGCGAGTTACGGCGCTTATTGGCCGTTGCTCGCGGTTGTGCTTCTCGCCCGCGCCTTCCTCATCTCTTTTCTCGACAACGTTTACCATTACGGCACCCCGATCGACGATACGTTCTACGCGCGCAATCTGTCGCTCCCGGCGGTCTGCTCCGCGGGCTTGCTGAATTTCAACCTGCACGGCATCCATCACAGGAATCCCGCGATTCCCTGGATCGGGCTGCCGCAAGTGTTTCGGCAACAATCGATGCAATTCGAGGGTCATTATTTTTCCGCGGCGTTTAGGCAGTTCGGCGGTCCGAGAACTCGATCGGAAATGTCCGGCACGCCGGCTGGAAAGGATCGCGCCCCCTCACCTTAATCCTCTCCCCCGCGACGGGGGAGAGGGAAGGGTGAGGGGGGAGCAGTCTTAAAAATGGCTGATCAAACCACCAATAAAAAACTCCGCGTCGGCGTCATCGGCGGTGGCTATGGACGGAACCACATTCTGGCCTATCGGGTGTCCGGCAACGTAGAGGTCGCGGCGTTTTGCCAGAGGAGGCGGTCCGAGGCGGAAAAAATCGCCGGCGAATTCAGCATTCCGAACGTCTTCACCGACTACCGGGAGTTGCTCCAAATGAAACAGCTCGACGCGGTGAGCATCGCCACGCCGCCCAATCTTCATTGCCCCATAGCGCTGGAAGCGTTTTCCCGCGGGCTTCACGTCCTTTGCGAGAAACCGTTAGCGCTGAACCTCACGGAAGCGGAGGCCATGTTGGCCGGCGCGCGCGACGCCAACCGGGTCCACATGACGGCTTTCAATTTCCGCTTCATTCCCGCGGTCCGGCGCATGAAAGAGCTTTTGGAAGAAGGTTACGTGGGCGAGCGCGTCTTTCATGTGGACGCCGCCTGGCTTGTGGAAGGAAGATTGGCGCCGGAGACGCCTCTCGGCTGGCGCCATAAAAAGGAAACCGCCGGCTTCGGAGTCTTGGGCGACACCGGCGTTCATCTGATCGATCTCGTCCGCTGGCTGGCGGGAGACTTCCGTAGAGTCTCCGGCCAAGCGACGATCTTCAACAAGGAGCGGCGCCTTCCCGACGGATCGGGAAAGGGCGCCGTGACCGTGGAAGACTCGTGCATGTTTATCGCGGAGCTTAGCGGAGGAGTTCAGGCAAACCTACACGTCAGCGGCGTCGCGCGCGGCAATATTTTTCAGAGTATTCGGATCTTCGGCAGCGAAGGAGCGCTGCAAGTCGACATCGACCGCAAGAACCCGGACTGGGTCCTGGGCAAGCTTTTCGGCGTGCGCGGCGCGAACGCGCATTTCGAATCTTTGCCTATTCCGGAAAAATTCATTCGGGGCTTGAACCTCGCCGACCCGAAGCGCGTCCCCGGCGAGTTTTTATTCTCCAACCTGACGCGCAGGTTCGCTCAGGCGATAACGACGGGCGCAGAAGCCGTTCCAAGTTTTCGCGAGGGGCTGGAGGCGCAGAGAGTCGTGGACGCGGTGCTGAAATCAGTGGATCAGGAGAAATGGGTCAGCGTCGGTTAATCTCCGAGTACTTTGGACTGTCACGATCACGAGCCACGAGTACGAACCACGACTTTTATTCCATTTCATCCTTTATCCCTTTTAATTCCCCATTGACAGCCTCCGGTATTGGTGTACATATAGAGTGTACATCCGAGAAAGGGAGAGGATCATGGCAAAGGAAAAGGTTCTTTCGTTCGTCGAGGCGCGGGCCAATTTGAGCGAGCTTGTGGACCAGGTGAGCGAGCGAGGGCAGACCTACATCATTGCCAAGAGGCAGAAGCCGGTTGCGGTGATTGTGGGAGTCGAGAAGTACAAGGCGATGTCCAACGCGGGCAGGCATCTGCGAAGCCGCAAGGAAAAACGGATTCTCAAGCTCAAGGGGACGGCGGCCGCGGGAGGAGACATCGACCGGGCCATCGAAGAGCTGCGAAAATCAAGGATCGAGTCTCTCTTTGAATGATTCTCGCCACGGATACCCACGCCCTCGTCTATCACCTGACCGGCCAACATCGGAAGCTGGGCCGCAGAGCAAAAACTATTTTTGATCGGGTGGAGCGGGGACTGGATACTCTCCTGATTCCTTTTACCGTGCTGGAGGAGATCATGTTGCTCACCGAGGCGGGTAAAATCCGTCTTCGTCTGCCCTTCAGGGAGCTGCTTCTTTCGTTAATGCAGGCGGAGAACTTCGAATTAGGAGAGAACGACGCTCATCTCCTGCTCGAGGCCTCAGCGCTGGTTGGAATCAGAGATCCATATGACCGAATGATTGTGGCACAGGCTAGAGTGGAGGGATTACCGCTTGTGACGGCTGACGAAAAGATTCAGAAGTCGGGCTTGATTCGCACCGTTTGGGATTGATTCCTTCCATTGAATCCTGCCCGACGATCACGATTCACGAACACGAGTCACGGCTTTCTCTTTTGTCGATGGGCGACTTCGAACCGGTGCGCAAAGTAAAGGAGTTGATCCTCCCTTTCGACAAAGAGCGGAGCCAAATCCTCGGCTCCAATGCGGTTAGAGCTTTGAAGCTTTGAAATTACGATCCACGAACACAACCCACGATTCTTGTTGCCTGTTGCCTCGCGCCTCTCGGTTATTAGACTTCGCCTCTTGCCTATTGGATATGTTTATTCTATTTTACGCGAAACTGACTTCGGCTGGGTCCCCGATCCGGTCACATCTTCGGTTCGTTTTACATCAGCCCGGACTGGCTCCCAGCCGGGCTTTTGTATTCATGGGTTTTAGACTTAGAAGATTATCAAGTTGAGCCAAGAGCAGACTTGCCCCCTTTTTCTTTTTCACTTTTTCAGCCGATGGGCCAGGGGCTATGGCCCTCGCCACTAACGATCAGGTCTGCCAGGCATATTTGGGGGGATGAAGGGTTAAAGGGATTAAGGGTTATGAATAAGAAGGACCTGGGTTGAAACCATGCCTGGCAAATGTCAGCAATGCGGATCGAGGACATACTTAGGTCGGACATCGGTCCAAACCGATCTTTTAGAGATCCGAAACGTCCCCTGCCTCATCTGCCAGGAATGCGGGCATGAGCAGATCGGATATCAGGCTCAGAGAAGAATCGACAAGCTAGTGGAACGAGCGGCTAAAGGGAAGCTAAAGGATCGAGTGGTGACAATGTGATGGGTGTTACGGCGCAACTTCTTTCTTTCAAAGGCGTCTATTCCAGGGAGGAGAATAGCCTAAACAGGATTCGATTGAAGCGTCGCTCAGTTCAATTGAGGTTAAAATATTGGATTACCTTCGCCCAGTATTTTTGCCTGTTGCCTTCTTAGACAACTTGCCCTATTTTACGCGAAACTAACTTCGGCTGGGTCCCCGATCCGGTCACATCTTTGAATCCGTATCACAGCCCGGACTGGCTTTCCCTAGCCGGGTTCTTTGTTCGTCGAGGGACGAGAGATAAGATTGTTTAGATTGAAGGGTCTGACCCCAAGACCTGACCCCAAGACCATCCGCAGCCTGCCTCCGGCTCAAAGAAAAACCGTCCTGGAAGACGGCGCGCGCAAAGAGGGAGAGTTCGTCTGGTATACTTCGATGGGCCTCGCCGATTTTCCCAAAATTCTCGGCGCTTTCGAAAAAGCTTTCCCTTTCATCAAGGTCAAAGCCACGCGGTTGACTCAGTCCAGCATCTTTACCAAGATCGATACGGAAGCGAGGGCCGGCCGCATTGTCGTGGACGTGGTGGCGTCGGCGCCGGTGGAGATTTGGGAGTTAAGAGAGAAAGGTTACTCGGCTCCGTACTTGTCGCCAGAGCTCAAAGCATTTCCCGCCGGCTCCTACGATGGCCAGGGCTTCTGGTCGTCGTATGAGGTCACGCCCATCGTCGTTGCGTTCAACACCAAGTTGGTGCCCCAGGACGAGGCGCCGCGGAGTTATCAGGATCTGCTCCATCCCAAGTGGAAGGGTAAGATGAATCTTGGGACCGACGAGTACGCGTGGTTCACGGTCATGTTGGACAGGATGGGCAAGGCCAAAGCGCTCGAATATATGAAAGCGCTCGCGCGCCAGCAGTTGCACATGCCGGGCTCCAGCAGCATCATCCGTCTGCAGCTTGCGCTGGCCGGCGAGTCGTCAATCGCCATCGCCGCGCGCGGCCGGCGCGTGGTCGAGTACAAAGAAAAAGGCGCGCCGATCGACTATCGGCTCTTCGATCCTTATCCGGCGGAACCGAACGTGGTCAGCCTCATGCGCCGCGCGTCGCATCCCCACGCGGCGATCCTATTCGTCGACTGGATTTTGTCGGAGGAAGCGCAGTCGCTGATGGCGCAGCAGATTCCGCGCATGACGATCCGCAAGGGCGTGAAACAAATCCCGCGCAATCAGGAGCTGTACAAGAAGGATTTCGTTTTCGTGAGTCCGGCATCCATCGAGCCCAACCTGAAGGAAATGGTCGCCTCCTAATCAGCAAATTTTCGACGTCCGCTAAACTGAAATATCGGCGATTTTGATTTCTCTTCGCGTATGAGAGTTAGGCTTGTTGCACCGCCGCTAGTTTCCACGGATTAGGGCCGACGGGGCGGCTGAACGTCCAGAACTCTTCAAACTCAACCGGCTCCGAGTCGCTACCGTTTACCACTGCGCCGCTCTTATCGTCCACTGTATAGTCCAAAAGATTGGCCTGGAGGCGAACCGTAATATAGTCCAGCCCGGTCTCGGTCCACGCCTCGGTGATCTCGCTGGTGCGAAGCGCGATATTGTCCATGCGGTTTTTTTGCCCGCGAGCGCGGAGATTGGCCAGTTCCTGCTGCCAGGTTTGCATCAACTCCGACCTGCAGAGCGAGCCCAGGGCCGCCGCGTCCTGGTGGTTCCAAGCGCCCTGTATTTTGAAAAAGAGATCCTGGGCCGATTTAAGGAATCGATTTGGATCGAAGCCTCGGTCCATCATCTGAATGGACCGGCAATCGGGCTCACTAGAGCCAAGTTCCTCTCTGACCGGCGCACTGCTCGCGGCGTAATCTCCGGTATTCTGATATCGCATCGCGCCAGGGCCGCTTGCGAGCGCGGGGCTGCGAAACTTCTTGTACAGAAAATATCCAACGCCCGCGATAAGCAGGATTTCGAAAAGGCCGAAGCCGCTCCCGCCCAATCCGCCGCCCCAGCCGCCCGCTCCCGCTAGACCGGAGAAAAGCAACGAGCCCAAAATTCCTCCCATGATCCCGCCGGCAAGCCCGCGCATAAAACCGCCGGGCTGCGGCGCTACCGGGCCGGGCTGTTGCGGCGAAGGGCTTGCTTCTCTTCTGGGTTGGGATGGGCCCGGCTGCGAAGGCCTGGCTGGAGACTGGTAAGTCCTGGAGCCCCGAAATCCACCCGAGCTGCCCCCACCGGCGCGGGCCTCAACGTAACTTTCCAGAGCGATTTGCGACAGCCCTACCAACCCTAAGACCGCCACGCTAGCGAGGATCATTTTAAGCTTTGTTTCACGCATGAGATGTTTTTCTCCTTAAAATGCACATTGTCATCGATCAGCCTAGTTCAAGCCGGCCTCATAAGCAATTCATGCTTGCAGCGGATCGCCGGCCTTCTGAAACAACAGAAGAGAAAACCACTTCTTCGGGTCGGTGAAGTGGGCGACGGGATCGAGGCTGAAGCAGCGAAGCTGCTCTTGCAGCCGGTCCGGATCGAACTTGCGGCTTATTTCGACCAATATTCTCTCGTCTTTTTCCCAGACAAAGGAGGTCTCGCAGCGAGGAACAGCGATCTCCTGTCTCTGGCTTGAGACCGCGTACATCTCGACCTGCCGCCATTCGGGATTGTATCTCGATTGATAGCGCATTTTGTTGCGCTCGAAGTTGCTTCCCAGCAACCGGTTGATATTGTGAAAAACGTTCAGGATGAACTCGGCGGTGAGTCCCCGCGAGTCGTTGTAAGCTTTTTCCAGAACGCCCGCGTCTTTGACCCGATCTACGCCGAGTAAAAAATAATCCTCGGGACCCATCGATTGCGAAAGATGCCGGAAAAAGCCGGCGAACTCGGAGTAGTTGAAGTTGCCGACGGTGCTTCCTAAAAAAACGAACAAGGTCGGAAGATTCTTCTCGATGCTGGCGATTCCGTCTTCGTATTTGCCGTGCAATCCATGAAACGTCAATTGGGGAAAATGGCTTTCGATCGCGTCCCTGGCGATCCTGAGGCCGGGCAGGCTCACGTCGATAGGGGCGAACGCTCCTCCGCGCCGCTGCCGGACCTGCTCCTCTAATAGACGCAAGGTCTTTTGCGAATTACCGGCCCCGATCTCTACGATGCACTCCACGCGCGCCGAGCGGATGATCTCGGCGGCGTTGTCCGTCAGAATGGCGCTTTCGGTCCTTGTGAGATAGTATTCCGGAAGCTCGCAGATTTTCTCGAACAGGCGCGAGCCGGCGTCGTCGTAGAGGTGGTACGGCTCCAGCCAGCGGGGCTGATCCAGCAAAGTTCTCAAAACCGAGAGCGCTCGATCCTGGCCGGCGCCGTCGGAGCTCGATGTCCAGATCGATGGCTCTGTGGGGCGCCACAGGTTTCTGTGCCGGGATGAAAAGACGGTAGGTCCGCTTTGATTTTCCATGTCCGCTACGACTATAAGGGATAAATATCTCGCGTGTCTAGGTCCTCTGCGCCGCAAGAAATAGAATTTTATGGCAGCGGTTGAGCAAAAAGCGATCGAGTTCCGTAACGTCAGCTTTCGCCTCCCGAGCGGAAGGACGCTGCTCTACGACCTTAATTTGAGCGTCAATCAGGGCGAGACCCTGGTATTGCTCGGACGGAGCGGCTGCGGCAAGACGACGACGCTGAAGCTGATCAACCGGCTTCTCGATCCCACCTCAGGTCAGGTGCTCGTGGACGGCAAAACGACAACCGAGTGGGACCCGATCCGGCTCAGGCGCCGCATCGGCTATGTCATCCAGGAAGTGGGCCTGTTTCCGCACTTTACCATCGAGGAAAATATCGGCGTCGTGCCGCGATTGGAAGGTTGGGAAGAGAGTAAAATCGACGCGCGAGCGCGCGAGTTGTTGAATCTGGTCGGCCTCGATTACGAGCGCTTTACCGGGCGTTATCCGCGCGAGCTTTCCGGCGGCCAGCGCCAGAGAGTCGGCGTCGCGCGGGCGCTGGCGGCGGACCCGCCGATCCTGCTGCTCGACGAGCCTTTCGGCGCGCTCGATCCGATCACGCGGCGAGAGATCCAACAGGAATTTCGCTCGCTGCAGCGGCGGCTGGGGAAGACCATGGTCTTCGTCACGCACGACGTGCGCGAAGCGTTCCTGCTCGCCTCGCGCATCGCGCTGCTGAAAGACGGGAAAATAGTTTTACTGGGGCCGCCGGCCGATTTTCTTAAATCGGCCGAGCCTGAAGTTCAGGCGTTCGTCTCTTGCCTCAGCGATCCGGCGTCATCCGAGGCCGCGCCATGAATCTTTGGGAATTTCTGCTCGCGCACCGCGCCGAGGTCGCACAATTATCCCTGGAACATCTTATTCTCGTCGCAGTCTCCACCGGTATTGCGATTCTGATCGGCGTCCCGCTCGGCATCATGCTCACGCGCCGGCCCTCGCTCAGCAAGCCGATTCTGGGATTCGCCAACATCATGCAGACGGTTCCCAGCCTGGCGCTGTTCGGCTTTCTCATCCCGCTGAATATATATCTCTTCCACGTCCGCGTCATCGGCGGCATCGGCGCTCGCACGGCCGTCGCCGCGCTCGTCCTTTACGCGCTGCTTCCCATCATCCGGAACACCTTCACGGGCATCAGCAACGTGGACCCGGCGATCCGCGAGGCCGGGAAAGGCCTCGGCATGACGGACCGGCAGCTTTTGTTTCAGATCGAGATTCCGCTGGCGCTCGGTGTCATCATCGCCGGCGTGCGCGTCGCGACCGTGATTTCCGTTGGAACCGCCACGATCGCGGCGGCAATCGACGCGGGGGGGCTTGGGCGCTATATCTTCCGCGGCCTCCGAATGAACGACAACACGTTGATCCTGGCCGGCGCCGTGCCGGCCGCGATGATGGCGCTGGCCGCTGATTTTCTTCTCGGTTGGGTGGAAGTGTTGTTCAGCAGGGGGGCCGGCGTGCGGCTCGGCCGGCGGCGCGTTATTGCAGCAGCGGCCGTCGCTCTGGCCGCGGCGTTAGGCGTTTGGGCCGCCGTAGCGTTTTACTCCGGCGCGGCTTCAAGTCGGATCGCAATCGGATCGAAAGATTTCACGGAGCAGATCATCGTCGGAGAAATTTTGGCGCAAGCGATCGAGAGCAAAACCGGACTTCAAGTCGAACGCCGCTTCGACCTTGGTGGAAACCTGGCGCACGACGCGCTCGTCGCAGGGGAGATCGACGCCTATGTCGAGTACACCGGCACCGCGTTGACCGCGATCTTGAAGCTGCCGCCGTTGTCGGATGCGAAGGAAGTATACCGTCGAGTCAAAGAAGAATATGCGGCGCGTTTCGGCCTCGAATGGACCGAGCCGTTAGGCTTCAACAATACTTTTGCGATTCTGGTGCGCGGCGAGGACGCCCTGAAGCTCAAGCTCAAAAGGATCACAGACGCCGCGCGCTACGCGCCCAGGTGGCGCGCGGGATTCGGCCAGGATTTCATGTCGCGTCCCGACGGCTACGACGGATTCGCGCGCGCCTACGGTCTTAAATTTCTCCAGGTGCGCGAGATGGATCTCTCGCTGACCTATCGCGCGCTCGCGGACCGTCAGATCGATCTGATCGCGGGCAACTCGACCGACGGTCTGATCGCGCGCCTTGGTCTCGTACAATTGGAAGACGACCGCCGGTATTTTCCGCCGTACGACGCCGTGCCGGTCGTACGACGACAAACGCTCCAACAACATCCGGAGATACGCGCCGTTCTGAAGGCGCTTGGCGAATCCATTTCGGTCGAAGAGATGCAGCAGATGAATTTCGAAGTGGACGGCGCGCGCCGCGCGCCGAAAGATGTGGTAAGTGAATTTTTGCGGAAGAAAAAATTGATAGACGGACAACGACCATGATTCGAATTTCAACCCGATTCTGCGCGGCGGTTTTGCTTTTTTCTCTGTTCCTCATTCCCGAGTCCGGCCGGAGTCAGAAAATCGAGCGAGCCGTCCTCGCGTTCGGCTCATTCGGCGGAAACCTGACCGCGTTCTGGGTGGCGCGCGAAGCCGGACTTTATCGCCAGCAGGGGCTCGATGTGGACGTCGTTTTTCTCCGTGGCAGCACCACGGCGATCAACGCACTGGTGGTGGGGGAGGCGCAATTCGGCGCTCTTGGCGCCAGCTCTTCGCTTTTAGCCAAGCTGGGCGGGTCCGATACCGTTCTGATCGCCACGGCCGCACCTGGTCTTTCGTTCTACCTCGTGTCCAGAAAGGAAATTACCTCCGCTGCGGGTCTCAAGGGAAAAAAATTGGCGGTGAGCCGGCCGGGGACGGATTCCGATTTCGCGGCTCGGCTGGCCGTTCAACAACTAGGTCTCGGCGAGCGCGACGTCAATATCGTCACGATCGGGAGCGACAACGAGAGAATCACAGCTTTGAATTTGGGGGTGGTCGACGCGACGGTGCTGACTCCGGCAGCTTACGTAGCGGCTCAAAAGCTTGGCTTCCGCGCGCTGCTCGATCTCAACGCGCTCAACATTCCCTATGAAGCGGCGGGACTGATCACCACGCGAACGCTGATTCAGAACAAACCGGAGACGGTGACCCGCTTCACGAAGGGCTTTATCTCCGGCATCCACTATGCCAAGAGCCACCGCGATTTCACGATCGGGGTGCTCAAGAAGTACATGCGGACCGACGACATGGACGTACTTAACGTGAGCTATGACTATTACGTTGGCCGTGTGATCCCCAGAGTTCCCTATGTCAGCGAGGCGGGACTCCAGACCGTGCTCGATTTCATCAAGCGAAGCAATCCCAAGGCGGCCAACGCCAAGGTGCAGGATTTCATGGACAACAGGTTTGTGAAGGAATTGGACGACGCAGGTTTTATCCGCGCCCTCTACAACCGCTAACATCCAACGGGATCCCGCCGTCAAGAAAACGTTTCTATGTTCAAAGGACGCGAGGTTTTCCGCGCGCTGCGCTACCCGGACTATTTATGGTTCTGGTCGAGCTATTTTGTTTCGAACGTCGGCGCGTGGATGCAGGCCGTCGCCCAGGGTTGGCTGGTCTTCGACCTGACCGATTCCCCGTTCTATCTCGGGCTCTTCAGTCTGCTCAGGACGGTGCTGTTGCTGTTCTTTTTCCTGGTGGGCGGCGTCATGGCCGACCGTTGGGACCGGCGGCTCATCATGATCTGGATTCAAATCGTCTCTCTGGTGAGCGCGCTCGTGCTTGCGGTGCTGCTATCGTTCGACGCGATTCAGGTGTGGCACATTTTTGTCTTCGGCACGATTACCGCGACGGTGTGGGCGTTCGAGCAGCCGGTGCGCCACTCGCTGATCCCGCAGCTCGTCAGCCGCGAAGACCTGGTGAACGCGCTCGCGTTAAACTCGATCACCTGGCACGGCGCGGGCCTCCTCGGGCCTGCACTGGTGGGGCTGTTGGTCAACTCGGTCGGCATCAGTGGCTGTTTCTATATCAACGCCGTGACTTACTTCGCCGTAATCGCGGCGATGCTGCGGATACGCATTCCAAAGTCGCGCCCCGAGGGGGAGCCGATGCGCATGGGGGAGAGCCTGCTCGACGGCATCGGCTACATCCGCCGGCAAAAGCTTATTCTCACGCTGCTGATCACCTCGGCGCTCTTCAGCATCTTCGGCCGCTCCTACATTATTCTATTGCCGGTGTTTGCCAAGGTCGTCCATAACATTGGCGCGTCGGGCCTGGGATTTATTTCCGCGGCGCCGGGGCTGGGAACTATCATCGGATCGCTCGGCGTGGCCGCGCTGGGGCGGAGCCAGGTGAATCGGCGGACGATGGTGATGAGTTTGTGCGGCTCGGCGCTGGCGATTTTTTTCTTCGCCGCCAGCGGGAGTTTTACGACGGCCTGTTTGATGCTCATTGTCGTCGGGATGTTGAGCATGACCTTTGACACGCTGCTCAACACGCTCATCCAGCTCAACGTTACGGACAGTTATCGCGGAAGGGTGATGGGAGTTTATGGTCTCAGCGCGGCCGGCATGAGGGAGTTCGGTGGCATGCAGGCCGGCTTCATGGCGGAGTGGACCAGCGCTCCGTTTGCGATCGAGGCCGGCGCGGTGGTGGTCTTGTTGGTGGCGATCTTTTATTTCGCCCCGCAATTGCGAAAATTACCTGAGACTTGACGCTTACGGTTTGACTTGTACCGGGTCATCGGATAATTTTTCAGGAATCGAGAAAAAATTTACCGGAGGCAGGATGAAAGATTTTTATCAGGCGTGGTTGGATGAATCGGAACTGAACGAGAAAGTCGTGAATGAGGGGCCGCGCGTGGCGCGCGGGAAAGATTTGAATTGGGTTCGCACGCGGCAAGATGCCAAGGCCGCGCTGATGATCGCTCCCGAGACCGGCTTTCCCACGGGCGGCAGTCTATTGATGAAGGCGGAGATTGCCGCGGGCTGGCACACGGGCAAGCACGTTCACGGCGAAGAGGCGATCTACGTCGAGAGCGGCGAAGGTTTCATGATTCTCGACGACAAGCGATATAATTTCCATCGCGGGACGATCTTTCATGTGCCGCATCGTTCCGCGCACCAGCTCTTCAATACCGGCAAGGAGCCGGTGGTTTACCTCTCCGGCCTGGCCTGGCCGCTCGAGTCGTTCATACGCATGGGGCCGATGCAGCAGATCGATGACGCCGGACAGAACGACGCGTCGGCGCTCGCGAAATTTCCCTCCGAGGAATCGCAATCCTGGCCGGTCGACGGCCGGCGCATCTCGATGCACCAGGAGCAGTTCGAAAAATCCGACGAGTCCAAGCACGGAGCGACTTATTTTCTCATGGGCCGGAGCGGTAAGCAGAACGGCTTCAAGGCGACGGCGGTGGCGATCAGCTCGATCTTCGTCGATCTCGCGCATACGAAAAGCCACAGCCACGCCCACCCGGAGGCGTATCTGTACGCGCTGGAAGGCAGCGGCTACTCGGAAATCGGCGGCAAGCGGCACGACTGGGTGCAGGGCGACGCGGTGCACGTGCCGCCGGGCATGATGCACCACCAGCATTTCAATCCCAACGACGTCGATATGAAGGAGCTGAGATTCGAGTTCGGCGTCCGCTATTGGATGGTGGATCAGTACCGCGGCTATGTGACCGTCGACAAGCACATGAAAGCCACGACGCACCTGACGGACTAAAAACAGGCGATAGGCTGTAGGCGGTAGGCTGTAGAAAGAAAACAATTCGCAACGATGGACGATAACGCGGCGAGAAAAACCGATCAGAACAAGATGATGCTCGGCTTCATCGTGCGCCGGTGCGCGTGCGAGATCGGCCATCCGCCGACGCCCGAGGAGTTTGCCGAGTGGGCGAACAATCAAGAAAGAGACGGACGCCGCCTTAGTCTCTTCGGCAAACCGATCTCGGCATCCGCGGCAAGAATCATTTTAAGCCAGCCAGGGCGGCTGGTCACGGCGCGCTTGGAGTCTATCGTCAGGCAGTTGCGGTGATTTAGACGAGAGTCTCGCGGCCTTTCCGTGTCCAGTAAAGTCCCTAGAGAGAGTCTTAACGGCTGAGAGCTGAGCCACGCCGAGTCGGGCGCGGGCGATTGCAACCGCGACGCGACCGAGGCGTTGGCTCCAGCGACGGGTTAGGCATCAACATCTCTGAAATACGAAATAGTCAACGTCCTCCATAACAGGCCCGTCTCCCAACGATGCACCAGACTCTTTCATTCTAGCGAGGCCTCGGTGAAACGCCTCATCCGTAATAAGAGCCAGATCCGAATAGACTCGGCTACTGATCTTTCTGATATAAGCCTCAAAGTCAGGTGATGCCTCTTGATGCACGGTTCCTTGCGATAGCAAGGCAAAGCCTCTGGCCCTGAAGCTTTCAACAAACGTGCTACGCGGCCAGATCATCTCTCGGGAGATTTGAATAGCCTCTGGGAAGAACTGTAGATAGTAGAGAGATTCCAGATTTTCGCGCGAGTAATTTCGGAGGAACACAATGCCGTGCGGTTGGAGGACTCTGGCCATCTCCCGCAAAGCCTGATCAAGGTTCTTCACATGGTGAATGGCGTTCGACATGAATATCAATGCCCCAGCGTTTGCATCCAACGGTATGGACTCTGCGCTGCCTTCTCGATACGTAATTCGTGATGTGCTCGCATTTTCCTTTGCTTCTCGGAGCATCCTCCGCGATGGATCAACGCCGATAACAGGAATCCCCAATTGTTCAGCTAGCGGCACGGTGAATCGTCCAGTGCCACATCCAAGATCAATCAACGACTTGCTAACTTCAGGCTGGATGACCTCTTGAACAAGACTCACCCATCTTCTCACATCGGCAGATGCCAATGCACGCGAACTGTGATACCTCTCGGGTACGGAAGTTAAGTCATAATGCATTGCGCAGTTTCACCGCAACCTTCTAAGCGTATCATCGATCCGCTCGACGCGTCGTTGCAGACTCATAACCCCCTTTGCCTCCCGCACCAAGGAACGAGCCGGGTGAGCTACTTCGTCGCGAAGGGCGGCCAATGAACCCAGTGACCGCTCGAAGTGAGTGCGGCTCGAATCAAGCTTTCGGTGGAGTGAGTTCGAGACGGCCACTTTGATCAAGTCTTTGAAATACAGATATTCGGCCACAGGCAACTCAAGGCCGTTGTCTTGATCTGTCTTGTAGCGGCGCTTGACGGCCTCGTACTTGGGATCTGTCGTCGCGCCAAGAGTCAGGCTGTACAGCTCTTGATCGTTGACGTGCCGGGACACGAATTCACCGAGTCGAACTTCGATCTCGCTGAGGAGGTTGAAGAGCCAGACCTTGACGGGGCGCCTGTTGAGGTTCACGACGGAGAACAAGCCGACGACATCGTGATCATCGGTAAAGGTAAAGGGGTCAAGTCCGCCCTTGGCTCTTTTGTAGTTCTTCTTCAATCCTTCCCGCTCTCCGGGCTATCTTCCTCTCCACCCCAACTCTCGCCTTCATCCTCAAACAGGCTGAACTCACCGATGAGGTCTTCTCTAACCCCAACACCTTACCGATCTCGCTATGCCTGTGCCCTCCCAAGGTCCGACACAGATACATCGCCATCGACCGCGCCTCGTTCTCCTCACCTCGCCGCTTTCTCCTTAGCTCCTCCAAGGGCTTACCGTACCTTAGCTGTTACCCGGGCAATCTGCTCAATCCCTAACTTAAATACCCTGCGAGACTCAGGCTTTTCCTCCTCCACTCTGGCTCCGTCACCAAGTCTCTCCTTGACCCACTCCACAAATCTCTTATCCCCTAAGATCGACCTCCGATACGGTCCTTTGTAAAAATCGACGACCTCCTTTTCAACCTCAGAGTGCATAAACTCCCGGTATTCCCTAACGCCACCGAACCGAGATAGAACCGAGTGGGATTGAGCCATACAGGACGCTCGCGCTTTGACAGATACCCCTGTTGGCTGCTCCAGCGGTAGCGATCTATGTCCGATACGACTCCTGCCTCTATGGGGTTCTGATGGATGTAACGGACCACAGACAAAAAGTACTCCTCGGCATCGATCAGGATCGCCTCGTAGCGGCCCCGGAATAGGGGACCGTCTCGGTGATGGGCTCGGTTGAACCTCTGGGTGTAGATCCCATCGAGGTGTCGCATCGCGCGGGCGAGTCCCCCTTAGGGGTCTGAAAGAGGAGGTGGTAGTGGTTATCCATCAAACAGTAGGCGTAGATCTCTATCTTCCAGAGTTGCGCAATGTCGGAAAGTAAGTCCAAAAACCGCTCTCGGCCCTTTTCCTCCAAGAAGATGGCCCTGCGGGAAAGACCTCGGTTCATGACATGGTAGTATGCCCCGGGGTATTCAATGCGTAGTGGACGAGCCATAAAGAGCATCTAGTGAATCTTGCTCGGCATGTCAAGGGCTAAGAGCGGACTTGACCCCTTTGTTGTCTTGTCCTTTGTCCTTTCCTTTGTCCTTTGTCCTTTGTGACCCCTTTGATTTCGGCGCAGGTCCCCAGCCAGGGTAAAGCTCGCTTCAATTCGACTTCGTGCTCGCGGGGAATAAGCGGGGAGGCGATTTACGGAAGGGCGCGCCTGTGAAACCTCGGCCGGCCGATCTCGGCTTCCGCCGCGAGAGTCATTCTCAGCCAGCCCGGGTGGCTCGTCACGGCTCGATTGGAGTCGATCGTCAGAGGGCTGCGGTGATCAATTTTTTGATTGCCGTTTAGCGAGAGAGTGTTAGGCGAGAAAAACACAGTGATTAAGTTGAAACTCTCAAGGCCTTCCGTGTCGGCTCAATTCCTTCTAGGGAGTTTTTAACGGCAGGCCTTTCAGCCGCGCATGCTTTGACCACGAAGCTTTACGGGCCGCTTCTTGCGCGTCGGCTGCAGGGACTCGTTAGGCAGGCGCATAAAATTTTCCGGCTGCAGGAGACTCGCAACAGAGATGTCGTCGTCAATAGATTCCCAATGAATACCGATACCCCCGCCAATTAATTCCCAGTCAGCCCTCTGCTTGGGAGTGGCTGCGATGAGGCGGGGAAACCAAGCAACGGGCGCAGAAACCGTTCGACCATCCGCGAGAAGCACCGTCAGCGTGTCGACGGTGCAAGAAACATCAATCGCTAAAGCTTCACTTCTTTTCGGCGAAATACTCATGCCACTTCTCCAGGAAAAACTGCTGATTCTCAAAAACTAGCCGTCGAATCTCAGTGATCTCGTGACTTCTAAAACCACGCACATCCGCAAGCGTAACAGGCTCAAGCCAAAACTTGGCATACCGTCCAGCTTGGGCTACGTGGATATGAGGTGGTTCCCGTCCTTCCATGCTAAAGAAGAAAAATCGGTATCCACGAACCCTCAGCAACGCCGGCACAAAAGCAGTTTATCGCAGTGTCAACTACAATAGAAGCGCCGACCGTATAACGGATCTGAGTTCAGTGGCGTGCCCCACAGCCTACGCGCGCCGAAGACGGCCACCTGCGCACGTGGCGTGTCGCCGCAACGACTGGTTCACCTACCGACCCAAGAGCCGCTGAACGAGCGACTTGCTCTGGTAAGCGATGATAGGTTTGGCGCTGTACCTCTAACGGAGAGGCACTTCTGTGAAACCGCGGCCGGCAGATAGCAAAGAAAACCAACGCTTTCAATTACAGGCTGACTTTTTCCGCGTAGAGCTTTTCCATGAAGCCGTTGGCTTTGAGTTCGTCCAGAAAGCGCGATTCGAAAAGGTCGGCCGGCTTCAGGTTTTTGGATTTCGGATCGATGACGGCGACGGTGTCGATCATCGCTTGAGTCGCTTCCTTGTCGGGAAGAGGCAGCGGCTGCAGTTGCGCGGCAAAGGCCTGATACATCGTCTCCAGCGCGGCCGGGTTGGCCCCGCTGAAATATTTCTTGATGATGGCGATGGTTTCGGCGCGGCGGGTGAGATAGAAATGAATCGCCTCCACGTATGCCTTTACGAAGCGCCGCACCGTTTCCTCGTCTCTCTTGATGAACGACCGCGTTGTTAGCAGGAGCGCGGTGACCGTGGGTATATCCTTGACGTCGATGATCTTGACTCCGAGTCGCTTGGCCTCGGCGGCAAATTGCTGATTCAGCGGCGCGCCCTGGATGAGATCTTTCGACAGCGCCATGATCCGGTTGGGCGCCAGCCCGGCGGAGACGATCTCGACGTCTTTGACCGGGTCAAGTCCGGCGCGGCGCAGCATGACGCGCGCGATCAGGTCGGATCTGCCGCCGAGTTCGGAGACGCCGACCCGCTTCCCTTTGAGCTCCGCGACTTTCCCGATGTTGGGAGCTACCGCCATGCCGTAGGGTTCCACGCTCACGTGCGCGCAGAGCGAGACGAGGTCCGAGCCGGCCAAAACCGGCTGGACGATGGCCAGTGGATTGCCGAAGCCGATCATGAAATCGGCGCCGATCAACGACTGGACGCCGCCGGCGAGCTGATCGCGGATGAAAATCTCTTCGACCTCGATGCCGTTTTGTTTGAAGATGCCCCCGTCGATCCCGACGTAGGATATCGCGGCGCCGACCTCCCAGCCGACGTAGGCGAGCCGGACCTTTTTTAGCTCGGCGGCGGGGGCCGTTGAAGAGAACCAAAGTAAAATCGCGCCGACGATCGCGCCGACTTTCAAATTGCAGGACGTTCGCATGATTCCCCCAAATTCCCAGGCCTGAAGTGAACGATTTGCTCCGACAAAGATGACGGATCAACGGTAATCTTTTCGCTGTAGACTTGCAAGCTTGCTCCCTTGCTGCGTCCCTGGTATTTTTTCCCCATGACGCTGGAGCGCAAAGAAGGCCGTTTCGAGATCGTCTCCGACTTTCAACCGCAGGGAGACCAGCCTCAGGCGATCGACAAACTCGCCCTGGGCGTCGAGCAAGGGAAACGCTACCAGGTCCTCCTGGGAGTGACCGGCTCCGGCAAGACCTTCACGATGGCCAACGTGATCGCGCGCGTGAACAAGCCGGCGCTCGTGATCGCGCCCAACAAAACGCTCGCCGCGCAACTCTACAACGAATTCAAAGAGCTGTTTCCGCAGAACGCCGTGCGCTACTTCGTCAGCTACTACGACTATTACCAGCCGGAGGCGTACCTTCCGTCGACGGACACCTACATCGAAAAGGACTCCGCTATCAACGACGAGATCGACAAGCTGCGCCATTCCGCGACCAAGGCGCTGCTCGAGCGGCGCGACTCGATCATCGTGGCGAGCGTATCGTGCATCTACGGCCTGGGCTCGCCGGAAGCGTACTTCGACCTGATGGTCTATCTGGAAGAGGGGATGGAGATCGAGCGCGACCGCGTGCTCAGAAAGCTCGTGGATATCCACTATCAGAGGAGCGACTACGACTTTCACCGCGGCACCTTCCGGGTGCGGGGCGACGTCGTCGAAGTTTTTCCGTCCTATGAAGACAGCTCTGCCGTGCGCATCGAGTTTTTCGGCGACCGGATCGAGGGATTGGTCGAGATCGATCCGATACGCGGCAAGGCGCAGCGGCGCGTCGGCAAAGCGACGATCTATCCCGCGAGCCATTACGTCACGACGACCGAGAGAATGAAGCTGGCGGTCGTGGGCATTCGCGCCGAGCTTACGGAACGGCTCGCCGAGCTGCGCTCGCAGAACAAGTTGCTCGAGGCGCAGCGGCTGGAGCAGAGAACGCTCTACGATCTGGAGCTGCTGGACGAAATGGGCTTCTGTCCCGGCATCGAAAATTATTCGCGCCATCTCACGGGCCGCAATCCCGGCGCTCCGCCGCCCACGCTGATCAGCTATTTTCCCGACGACTTCCTGCTCTTCATCGACGAGAGCCACGTGACGGTGCCGCAGATCGGCGGCATGTACCGCGGCGACCGTTCGCGTAAAGAAACGCTGGTGGAATACGGCTTCCGCCTGCCGTCGGCGCTCGACAACCGCCCGCTGAATTTCGCTGAGTTCGAGTCGAAGGTGCGCCAGGCGATCTATGTGTCGGCGACGCCGGCGAACTACGAGATCGAAAAAAGCGGGCGTGTCATGGTCGAGCAGGTCATCCGGCCGACCGGGCTGATCGACCCGGAAGTCACCGTGCGGCCGGCGCGCAACCAGGTGGACGATCTGCTCGAACAGATCCGCACGCGGACGGAGAAAAAGGAGCGGGTCCTGGTGACGACGCTGACCAAGCGGATGGCCGAAGACCTGACCGACTACTATCAGGACCTGAACGTCAAGGTGCGCTACCTGCATTCGGATATCGAAACGCTCGAACGCGTGGAGATCATCCGCGATCTGAGAAAGGGGGTGTTCGACGTTCTGGTGGGAATCAATTTATTGCGCGAGGGATTGGACATTCCCGAAGTGTCGCTGGTGGCGATTCTCGACGCCGACAAGGAAGGATTTCTGCGCTCGGAGCGCTCGCTGATCCAGACGATCGGCCGGGCCGCCCGGAACGTGAACGGCAGCGTGACGCTCTATGCCGATTCGGTGACGGACTCGATGAAGCGTGCCATGGACGAAACCAATCGGCGTCGCCTCCTGCAAGCCGACTACAACAAGAAGCACGGAATCACGCCGCAGACAGTCGTCCGGTCTCTGGGCACGCCGCTTGTGGAAGTCTACGAAGCCGACTATCTTACGGTGCCGTTGGCTGCGGAGCAGGCGAAGAGCTACGATCGCAAGGAGGACCCGCGGCTGCTCGAGCGCCTTAGAAAACAAATGAAACAAGCCGCGGCGAGCCTGGAGTTCGAGAAGGCCGCGGAGTTGCGCGACCGGATCCGCCGGATCGAAGAGCGGGAATTGGGCTTGAAGAACCCGCTGCTGGCGCGGGGAGCGGAGGGATGAAAACAGCCATTTGCAATCGGCGGTCGGTTGTCAGCTTCGGATGGACGGTCGGGTGCGCCGCGGCGTTGCTGCTTGCCTGCGCCGCTTGCTGGCGGCCCAGCGAGGAGCGTCAGGCTAAGAACGCGGTGAGTTCCTTTTACGATGTTTATATGAAGATTCGTCCGTCGGGCGTGCCGACCAAGGAGCAGCAGGTGGAATTCAAGAAGGTGATATCGATCGGTCTGGCGGGTCTCTTAGATGCGGCATCGACAGGCGAAGAAAGTTCTTTCAGAGAAACCAGGATCGAGGGCGATCTGTTCAGCTCGTTGGACCAGGGGGCGCTGTCGTACAAGACGTTGCAATGCGAAATTCAAAACACGTCGGCCACGTGCGAGGCCGAGCTGACCAGCGTCGATGACCGCAACAATTCCAAGTTCGCCTGGAAAGATCGAGTGTTCGTAATCCGAGAAGGGGAGCGTTGGCTCGTGGACGATATCGAATTTCTCGGCGACCGCCCGTTCATGCACAAAGGCCGTCTCAAGGACATCCTCAAGGCGATCATAGAGGACGCCAAGAGCCCGGACATTTGAGCCCGTGACGATGGCGCCGGTTACTGGAGCCGCTGGGCTACGACGCCGTCAAGCATCAGAGGTCGGTCGGCGCAAGCTATTTCGACACCGTTGCCCAACTGGCGGCCGTCGGCCCGAATGAAATAACCGCCTTGCCGAGTGACAAGTCGTTGACCCCGCCGCCTCACGCGTCGATGGTCTGGCCGCCGTCGAGCACGAGGGCGTGGCCGGTGACGAACGACGATTCGTCCGAAGCGAGAAACAAGACTCCGTAGGCGATCTCTTCCGGCTTTCCCATTCGCAGCAGCGCTTTGTTGCTGGCGGCCATTCGCGCGCGCTGCTCGTCGGTAAATTCCGGCGTCGGCCGCGGAGGAACGCCGCGAAAGCGCGCGGTCTCGACGCTGCCGGGGCAGACGCAGTTCACTCTGATTCCGCTCGTGCCGTAGTCGAGCGCCATCTGGCGCGTGAGGTTTATGATTGCCGCCTTTGTCGCGCAGTAGGCCGGATATTTCTCGCTTGCCAAGAGCCCGAAAGTCGAAGCCGTGTTGACGATGTTGCCTCGCCCCATTTTCAGAAAGTGGGGGATCGCGGCGCGCACGCCGCGGAAGAGGCCGTTCAGGTTCAAATTCACGATGAAGTTCCATTCGTCGTCGGTGTGCTCGTGAATTTTTTTCCTGATTCCGCCGCCCGCGTTGTTGAAGAGAATATGCAAATCGCCGAAGCGTTCCAGCGCCGTTGCAACCATGCGATCGCAATCGGCCTGAACCGTCACATCGACGCGGGCGAAAAGGGCCTCGCCGCTGTCCTGCTCGATGAGTTTGTCGATTCTCGGGCTGGTCGTCTCCTGAATGTCGCAGCAGACGACTTTGGCCCCCTCGCGCGCGAAGAGGCGCGCGGTGGCGCGGCCGATGCCGCTGTTGGCGCCGGTGACGACGGCCACTCTTCCGTGAAGTCTTCCAAGCCCCGGCCGCAGTCCCGGATGTTCATCCACGCTGGTTGCCATTGTTATTGCCTCTTTCGGAACGCCGTCAGCGGTCAGCTATCAGCAATCTGCAAACCCTCACCCTTGCCCTCTCCCTGAGGGAGAGGGTTGGGTGAGGGACTTCGAACTTGGCTGGAAGCTCATCGCTTATACAATTGCTTGAGAAATCCCGAAGCCTCGATCTCCTGTGCCAGGCTCATATCGACGAATGCTTTCGGATCGGCCGCGGCCGCTTTGGGATTGCGCGGCGCGAGATCGTCGAGCATCGTCTTTACGCCGTCCGGGGTGGGCATGAGATTTTCGGGAAAGACCGTGTTGTATGCCTTCCACGCGCGCTCCAGGCTCTCAGGGTCGGTGATTCGCAGATTCTTGCTGAAGATCGCCTTCGCGCCTTCCTTCTCCGTCTTGATGAAGTGGACCGCCTCCATCATGCCGCGCGCGAATTTAGCCAGCAGAGGACGCTTGGCCTTGATGATGCTTTCGCGCGTCAGCACCGCGTTCCACCAAAACGGGATCTTCAACGAGCCGATATCGAGCAGGTCTTTAAACCCCAGCTTCTCCGCCTCCCGCACGAACGGTTCGGGCATGATCGTGAATTGAACGATGCTTTTAGAGAGCGCCGCGAAGCGTTCCGGATTTCCTCCGGCCGTGATGATCTGGACGTCTTTTTCCGGATCGACACCGAGCTTTCTCAAAGCGAGCCGGAGTCCCAGGTCCGAGGTGCTGCCGAGACGATTGACGCCGCCCATCTTTCCCTTGAGTTGTTCCACGCCGGCGATCGACGGCAGGGAGATAATGTGATCGACGAAAGTGGGAACCATGCCGAGCACCATCACAATGTCCGCGCCGGCCAGCCGGGAGCTTGCCAGGGTAGTGACCGAAGTAACGATCACGTCCACTTCGCCGGCCAACATTGCTTGCAGCGCTATGGGACTGGCGGAGATGCGGATGACTTCGGGGGTCAAGCCGTGCTTCTTCAGCAAGCCTTTTTCCTGAACCACCCAGATTGGGCTATTGGCGGGGCTGTCTCCCGCCCAGGCGATACGGATTTTGTCTTGAGCGAGGATCGACGTTCGAGACATGAGAACCGCGGCCAGGGCGAGGAGCGCGATTAGAGCTTTTCTTCGCATGAATTATCCTCCTTGATCAGCATGGGGGAAAGCTAACATTTTGGCTCGAACGAGGTCAAGGTTGGATTCCACTAAATTTTGCATTAGGCGGCGCTTGGACCTTGTGCTATAAGTGCTTTTCGCGGCGACGCATAAACTTTCTGGAGGTGGATAGATATGAATCCAATCAGAATCTTGGCAATTATCCTGATCGTGGCCGGCGTCCTCGGACTGGTATACGGCAGCTTCAGTTACACCAAGGAGACCCACGAGGCGAAGATCGGGCCGCTGGAGTTGTCGGTCAAGGAGAAAGAGACCGTAAATGTTCCCCAATGGGCGGGTGTAGGAGCGATCGTCATTGGCGCGGTGCTGCTCCTCGTGCGCACCAAGGACTGAGCGGCCTGGGCCGCATCCTCAGCTGTCAAAACCAGATTCCCTCACCCTCGCCCTCTCCCAGAGGGAGAGGGAAGGGGTGAGGGTGCTGCCGTTTCTGGATTGTTTTGCCTGAAGATAAGAATCTGCCGAAGGTGTTCCGCTTCGCCTATTTCCTGTAGAGCTGTTTAATAAAGCCGGAGGCATCCAGCTCTCTCACAAAACTTGGGTCGACGAACGCTTTCGGATCCGCCGCCGCGGCCCTGGGATCGCGCGGCGCGAGATCGTCGAGCATGGTCTTAACGCCCTCTGGAGTGGGGTAGGGAACTTCCGGAAAAGCGTTGGAATAATCCCGGTACGCCCGCTCCAGCCCCTCCGGATCGGCAATGCCTAAGTTCTTCTTGAAAATCGCCTTGGCGTATTCCTTTTCGGTTTTTATGATATGAATCGCCTCGATCATCGCGCGCACAAGTTTTTGTAAGAGAGGCCGTTTGGTTTTGACGATGGCCTCGCGCGACAAAATGCCGTTCCACCAAAAGGGAATCTTCAGATCGCTGATCTTGTAAAGATTGCGAAAGCCGAGCCTTTCCGCCTGGGTCAAGAACGGCTCCGGTATAATCGTGAACTGAATGACGCCCTTTGAAAGTGAAGCAAATCTCTCAGCGGTTCCTCCCACTGGAATTATCTTCACGTCCTTTTCCGGGTCGACGCCCAATTTTCTGAGCGCGAGCCTGAGCCCGAGGTCCGATGTGCTTCCCAGGCGATTGACGCCCGCGGTTTTTCCTTTGAGCTGCTCTACCGCTGTGATGTTCGACAACGAAACGATGTAATCGACAAAAGTCGGAACGACCCCCATCATCATCACCGAATCGGCGCCGGCAAGACGCGAGCTCACAAGGGTCGTGACGGAAATACTGGCCGCTTCGATTTCGTTGGCGAGGAGGGCTTGCAGCACGGTCGGGCTGGCGTTGATGGCAATGATTTCCGGCTGGACACCCATCTTCTGAAGTATTTTCCGATCCGCGATGACCCAGACCGGACTGTTCGTCGGGCTGAATCCCGCCCAGGCGAGCCGCAGTTTTTCTTGAGCGGCGGCCGGTGCGGTGACAACGAAAAGAGCGAGCAAAAAAGAGATCTTCGTCGGAACTCGCATGGCAAGATCCTCCGTCTTGCCGCCGAGACTAACACCCTGTTCTCCGGCAGGTCAAGATGGTCGATGCAGGAAGGGTTTACTCTGATAGCTCCATAGGTCTTCGGTTGTTTTAGCTGGAGATCAGCCCGGCGCATTTGCTATAATTCAATCGATGCCCCTGATCGAAGAAAAACTCGACGCCTTGCCCGCGCAGCCCGGCGTTTATTTGATGCGCGATCAGCACGGCAAGGTCATCTACGTCGGCAAGGCCAAGAACGTGCGGACGCGCGTGCGCGCCTATTTCCGGGGCGGAGAGGGGCGCTCACAGATCCAATTTCTCATGAATCGCGTAGGGGATGTCGAAACGCTGGTGACGAGCAATGAGAAAGAAGCGCTGATCCTGGAAAATAACCTCATCAAGCAGTACAAGCCGCGCTACAACATCCGGTTGAAGGACGACAAGAGCTATCTCAGCATCAAAATCAACGTGCAGCACCCGTGGCCGAGGATCACGGCGACGCGCAAGATCGTCAAAGACGGCAGCCGCTATTTCGGCCCGTACTCGTCGGCTTTTGCGGCGCGCGAGACGCTCGACATCATCGAAAAACATTTTCTCCTGCGCAACTGCACCGAATATAATTTCAAGAACCGCGCGCGCCCCTGCCTGCAATATCAGATCAAGCGCTGTCTCGCGCCTTGCGTCCTGCCGGTGGATTCGAAGGAGTACCAGGAAAACCTGCGCGAGGCGATTCTCTTCATCGAGGGCAAGCGCCAGGAGCTGATCGACGAGCTCAGGCGCCGGATGGAGGAGAAGGCGGAAGCGCTGGAGTTCGAGGCGGCCGCCAAGATCCGCGATCAGATCCAGGCGGTGGAAAAGACCGTCGAGAAGCAACGCATGGTCTCCCACTGGGGCGCCGATCAGGATATCTTCGGTCTCTACCGCGAGGGCGGCTTCATCGAGGTCCAGGTCCTCTTCGTGCGCCAGGGCAAGCTCACGGGCAACCAGGCTTATTCATTGGAAGACCTTGAATTCCCCGACGAGGAGATTATCGAATCGCTGCTCACGCAATTTTACCAGGGAGAGCGCTTCGTGCCGGACGAGATTCTGTTGCCCGTCGAGATCGACGACCGCGAAGTGCGAGAGGAATATCTGGGCGAGCGCAGAGGCAAAAGAGTCTCGATCGCGTGTCCGCAGCGGGGCGACAAGCGCCGGCTCGTCGAGATGGCCGCGCAGAACGCGCGCCAGAGCTACGCCGAGCGGCACGATCAGGAAAAAGAGCGGGAAAGAATGCTGCTGGAGCTGAAGGAGAAGCTTCGCCTCAGCCACTATCCGCAGCGGATCGAATGCTACGACATTTCCAACATCCACGGCGCCCACGCCGTCGGCTCGATGGTGACGTTTATCAACGGCGAGCAGGACAAGAGCTATTATCGCCACTATCGCATCCGCACGGTCAGCGAAGACGCAGGCGGGGACGACTTCGCGATGATGTACGAAGTGCTCAAGCGCCGCTTCAGCCGCGGCGTCGAGGAGGGGGATCTGCCGGACCTGGTCGTCGTGGACGGCGGCAAAGGGCAGCTCGGCATGGCGCTCTCGGCGCTGCGCGATCTCGGCGTAAAAAACATCGACGTCGCCGGGCTGGCCAAAATGCGCGTGGAGCGCGCCCCACGGAGCGCCGAAATCGAACGCCTGGAGGAGAGAGTTTTTTTGCCGGGGCAGAGCAACCCGATCGTGCTGAAGCGCAATTCCAACGCGCTGTTTCTGCTCCAGCGCGTGCGCGACGAGGCGCATCGCTTCGCGATCACCTATCATAAAAAGGTTAGGGCCAGGCAAACCCTCTATTCGGCGCTGGATAAGATTCCCGGCATCGGCGGCGCGCGCAAGCGCGCGCTCTTGCGCGCGTTCGGCAGCGTCAAGCGCATCGAGGAGGCGTCGATGGACGAGCTTTTAAAGGTTCCGCTCATCAACCAGAAAATCGCCGAAGACGTTCTGCAATCCCTGAAGTCGGCGTCTCAATAAGGCTCCGGATGCGCTCCGACGATTCCGCTCCAGCGCAATCTTTTCTGTTCCGCTATCCTTCCTCCTGGCTCAGAACGTCAAGGTCGTTTGGTTTTGCTCAGCCATCCCTGTTATATTCGGGGCGGACAGTTGCCGTTGTTACCGACCGTCTGACGGAGCGAAGGTAGACTGCGGGAGCATTTAAACGGAGGTGAAAAATCAATGACAAAACCTCTGACCGAAGCAGAACAACAAGCATTGGTTCGCTTCAAGAACGCTCTTGAATCCTTGCTTGGAGAGAACCTTTTATCGTTGCGCCTTTTTGGCTCCAGGGTGCGCGGCGAGGGGACGGAGGAGTCGGATCTGGACGTTTTGGTCGTGGTGCAAAAGAAGAATCGAGCTCTTTGCCGCCGGATCGTCGAGGAGTCGCTTGAAGTCGATCTGGCCTATGGCACGAATCTCGCGCCGACTATCCTGAGCGCCGAGGAATACCGGCAGAATCAGGAGTCGGGGACGCCTTTTTATCAAAACATCGAGCGGGAAAGCGTCTCGTTATGAGCGAAGAGGAGCAACGGAAGGCTTTAAGCCTCGCAAGGCTCAATCGATCCACGCAGCATCTGAAATCGGCCCTGAATAAAAAGATGCACAGAAAAGAAAAATGGGATTATCCGTCTCTGGAATGGATCCATCGCGCTCGAGCTCAGATCTACAAAGCGGAAAAGAAACAGCCGCTGACAGAGATCACGCCTCGGCCATCGCCAGGGGCAGCCGCTCTTGCCCGCCGGCTTAAATTGAAAACGATCCGTGCCGCCGAGTTGCCCAAGCGGCGAAGCCAAACCGGATAGCTGGTTCGAGGAGTTCTGGAAACTCCGTGTCCCTTCTATCATGAAGCTCCCCTACGTCATCAACAACCAGACTCACGTTCTAGCCGACATTCTGAAGGGTCTGCTGACCGAGCATAAAGGCCGCTCTCTGGACGTGGTCACGGCTTACTTCACGGTCGGCGGTTTCGGTCTCGTCCAGGAAGAACGCCAGAACGAGTGCGTTATGACCAGGCAGTCTCTCAGTTGAGTCCGGCATGAACGCCGAGCACTCCGCTGCAGCTTCACAAGGTTTTCTTTTCCGCTATCCTTCCTCCTGGCTCATCGCCGCGACGCTGGCGCTGCTCGCCGGACAAGCGCTCGCCGCGAGCCCGCTCCTGCCGCCACCGCTTTACTTGTTGCTGTTTCTGTCTCCGCTTCCACTGGTTTGGCGGCGCGCGGGTATTCTCTGGGCCGTTCTCTACCTGTTGACGGCTGCGACGTTTTCTTTGGGCTATTATCGCCACGTTCAGATTCTCGATCCCAAATTTCCTCCGGGACATTTGCGTTCGGTGATGGAAGAAGGCTCGCAGCTTTATCTGGAAGGCATTCTTCGACAAGAGCCGGAAAAATTGCCGCAGCGCAACCGCTGGCTCGTGCGCGCCGCGCGCGTCTGGCACCCGACCGGCGCCCAGGAGATAACGGGCGACCTCCTGCTCACGGTGCGCAGCAGCAGCCGCGATTGGCGCTACGGCGACCGGGTTCGGCTTCGGGTGGAGCCGCGAATTCCACGTGACAACGGAAATCCCGGCGGCTTCGATTACGCGACGTTTTTGGCGCGACGGGAAATCTACGCGACGGGATTTCTGGTGAGCGATCAAAACGTAGAGCTGTTGTCCCGCGCGCCGCCGGGATTGTGGAACAGCCTCGAATATCTGCGCCGGGAGATCCGGCGCTTCATCGAGCGCAGCTTCGCGTCGCGGGAGAACGCCGCGCTGATGAAGGCGCTGACCGTCGGCGACATGGGCGAAATCTCGCGCGAGGCGCGCGCGGACTTCACCGCGGCCGGGGTGAATCACGTTCTATCCATATCCGGCTTGCATGTCGGCATGCTCGGCGTGGTGGTCTTTTTCCTCGTCCGCTTTCTCGGCTCGCGCAGCGAAATGGTGGTGCTGCGCTGGAACCTGCTGAAGATCGCCACTTTCGGCTCCTTTCTCGCGGTGCTTTTTTACAGCGGGCTGGCCGGCACGTCGGTGCCCACCGTCCGCTCGGCGATCATGATCGGCATATACGAGCTGGCCGTTCTCCTCGACCGCGAGGAAGAGATTTTCTCAAGCCTCGCTTTCGCCGCGCTGCTCATCGGCCTCGTCTGGCCCGGCGTCGTGATGGATATTTCTTTTCAGCTCTCGTTTCTCGCCGTGCTCTTCATCGTCTGGGGCTCGCGCAAAATGCAGGAGTGGTGGCCCGTGCGGTTGCGGCGCGACGAGCTGCCTCAAGAGCGCAGCCTTTGGCTGCCCAGGCTGCGCCGGACGATTCTTTATCTCGCCGTCCCGCTGCTGGCGACCGTCGGCACCGGTCCGATGATCGCGCACCACTTCGGCCATCTCTCATGGGCGGGATTCGTCGCAAATCCCATCGTCGTGCCGCTCGTGGGCTTTGTCATCGTGCCCCTCGGCCTCGTCATCGGAGCCTTGGCCGTGACGGCTCCGGCGCTCGCGGCTCCGGTCGTCGCGCTGACCGAGCCGCTGTTGTCGCTGGTCCATCGAATGGTTCATTTTCTCTCGCGCCTGCCGATGGCGAATCTCGCTGTGCCGATTCCGAACTATTGGGAAGTGGCGCTGCTCTATCTCGCGATCCTGTCGGTTCTGCTCTTTCGCCGCAGACACCATCTCGCGATCGCGCTCGGCGTCAGTTTTCTTTTGATTCTGGGAGACGGCTACTACTGGTGGCGGGAGCGGTGGAACAGAAAAGATCTGAGAGTCACCCATCTCAGCGTTGGCCACGGCGATGCCGCCGTGGTGGAATTTCCCGGCTCGCGCGTGCTCCTCATCGACGCGGGCGGCTCCGCCAGCGGGGAATTCGATACGGGCGAAGCGATCGTCGCGCCGTTCCTGCGCTCGCGCAAGATTCTGAAAGTGGATTACTTGCTGGTCAGTCATCCAAGAGTGGATCATTACGGCGGGATGAGAAGCGTCGTGGAGGAGTTTGCGCCGGCGGAGTTCTGGTCCGGGCCGGGCAAAGGCAGCACGGCGCGATACGAAGGGCTGGAAGAGGCGGTGGAGAAAGCGGGAATTAAGAGAATCATTCTCGGTAGCCGCGAGCCCTGCCGCGAGATCGAGCAGGTGAAGCTCTGTACGGTTTATCCGCCGGAAGACAACAGCGGCGATGGTTCGGTGGTCGTGCGCCTCGGTTTTGAGCGGGTCCATTTTTTATTCGGCGGCGATATCGACGGCAAGGACGAAAAGGCTCTCCTCGGGGGTAAAACGGACCTATCGAGCGCGATCGTGAAAGCGCCGCGCCACGGGAACGCGGGCTCCAGCAGCCCCGAGTTTATCGACGCGGTCAAACCAAAGCTCGCGATATTTTCCGTCGGCTTGCGCAACGCCTTCGGCCTTCCACGAGAAGAAGTCTTATCGCGCTACGCGGCCGCGGGCGCGGAAATCTTGCGCACCGATCGAGACGGCGCGATCACGATCGAGACGGACGGAAAAAGCGTCCGCTATCAAACCTATCGGAGCGGGAAGAGGGGAGAGATGAATTTCCGACATTGACACGGCGGTTGCCTGCCGCTACTGTTCAACCGGTATGGATGGATGCCCGGAGAGTCCGAAGTGATTTTCAGACCGTTCGTCTCGCATTTATCTGAAGGTGAATCCGTAGATACCGGCCACGGAAAAGGAAATCCCGCTGCGACCATTCTGTCTTCTGCCGATGAGCGCGCGCCCTCGTGCCGGCGGCCGTGGCCGCGCCAGATCGACCCGGAACCCGGCGCTCCCGCCGAACTTACGCCGCTCGGACGCAAGCTTCTCGGAATCGACAGGTGGTAGCCGGAGCCGGACCGACATGAGACCGCGGGAAATTATTCAAACAGAGCGGCTTTGGCTGCGCCGGGCAGTGATCGAAGACGCGGAGGCGATTTTTGCCGCATACGGCCATGACCTCGAGGTCACGAAATATCTTTCCTGGAAGCCCACGGGGAATTTAGAAGACACGAGCTCGCATTTACGCGCCTCCGCTCTGGCCTGGGAAGAGGGCAGAGCGTTCCAGTGGGTGATTTTGAGAAAGGAAGACCGTCAGTTGTTGGGCGCGGTCGGGTTGCGGGTGGACGGTCATAAAGTCGAGTTGGGGTATGTCCTGGCCAAAAAGTTTTGGCGCAATGGCTATATGACCGAAGCGGTCCGGGCCGTCGTCGACGCGGCGCTCGATGATAATAATGTCTATCGCATCTGGGCGGTCTGCGACATCGAGAATCCCGCTTCCGCGCGGGTGATGGAGAAAGCCGGAATGAAATTCGAAGGCGTTTTGCGCCGCTGGTCCGTTCACCCGACGCTCAGCGACGAGCCGCGCGATTGCCGCTGCTACGCAATAACAAAATAGTTCCTTGGATACCCCATTATTCCCTTCCCGAATCCCCCGAATTTTTCCCGATAACGTAAAACGTTATCTTGTCCGAGTAAAAAGCCGCTCCACGCTATTGCGGTGGCCTTCCTCCCGTTCTATTCTTAAAAATCCGGACAAAGCGTCGATAAAATTATCCTTGGAAATCCAAGCCATAGTTCGCCGAACAAGGGCCAAATGTGTATCGGCGCCCCCTATGGCCTCTCAATTGCTGACATCCGATTTAAGCAGCGCATCGGAAACACCGATGTAACGCAAGGGAAAGAGATTTTTGAGGAGGTTCTCAATGACACGCAAGCCCGCTTTTCGGTTCAAACTGGCGATTTCAGTGATTGCGGCCATCGTCTTCTTGGGGTGGATCGGGCAAGCCCAGACCCAAGCCGCGTCTGCCAATCCGTTGCAGGGACTTCGGGAATATCTCGCCGGCGCCGTCGATGTTCAGGAGCGCCACCACCATCGTCTGAGAACGATACCCAACGTCGTCGGCACGGCCGTAGGAGTTTCAGAGGATGGTAAGCCGGTCATCAAAGTCTACACGAAATCGTCCGGGGTTATGGCTATTCCAACAAGTCTCGACGGTCTTCGTGTGGATGTAGAGGAAACCGGAGAGTTTCAGGCTTTGGCGGGACAGTTCGGCGGCCAACAGTATGACAGCGATAAAACCCGCGCCCGCAGAGTCAACCCGGCAACGTTGTTCACGCGGCCGGTGCCGATCGGAATTTCCACCGGCAACGAAGGCGAATGTTCGGCCGGCACGATCGGCGCCCGCGTCAAGGACGCCAACGGCAACGTTTTTGCGCTGAGCAACAACCACGTTTACGCCTTGGAAAACGCCGCGGTCCCGAACAGCGCCGTCTTGCAGCCGGGTCTCTACGATACCAACTGCACTTTCAATCCGGCCAACGTCATCGGCACGCTCTCATCTTTCGTTCCGATCGTTTTTTCCACCTCCGCGAACAATACGGTCGACGCGGCCATCGCCGCATCCGACGTTTTGCTCCTGGGCAAGTCCACTCCCTCCAATGGGTACGGCACGCCGCGATCGGCCACGGTCTCGGCGTTTGTCGGCCAGAGAGTGAAAAAGTACGGCCGCACGACTTCCCAAACCTCGGGCCAGGTCTTCGGCATCAACGCCATCGTTATGGTCGGGTATGGCTCCGGCACGGCGCAGTTCGTCGATCAAATCATTGTCAAGTCTTCCAAGGCGTTTATCCTGCCCGGCGATTCGGGCGCGCTTCTGGTTACCGCGCAAAGCAATAACCCCGTGGGGTTGCTCTTCGCCGGAAACGGGAACGGAAAAATCGCGATCGCCAACCGCATCGACGCGGTGCTGAACGCCTTCAGCGTCACCATCGACGGCAACTAAAACAAACCACCGCCGGCTTGATTCCTGTCGTCCAAGGAGTAAGAAGGATCAGTGCCGGGCTCCCACTACGATTACCTTTGGAAGCGCGCCTCGTTCAGAATCGCCGCCGTTCTGGCTTTGCTCGGGGCTTGCGGAGGAATCGACGCGCGGCAAATTTTTAACAATGGGGCAAGTGGAATTCTGATGGCGGCAACGACCGTCGAGGAAGCGCTCAAGAACAACGCCGACCGGCTGATGTCCATACCCGGTGTCGTCGGCGCCGCGGTCGGCGAATGCGGGGGGAAACCCTGCATCCGGGTCCTGGTCGACAGAAAGACCGCGGAGCTGATGAAAAAAATTCCTTCGATGCTGGAAGGATTCCCGATCGTTGTGGAAGAGACCGGGCCCATCGGTCCCATGGATCGCGGTTGATCGGCTCAGAGTGTGTGAAAAAATTGGTTCATGGTTCGACAAGCTCACCACGAACGGGATAACATCGATGGAAGTTCAAGTACTGAGCCGTTCGTCCTGAGCCCGTCGAAGGGCGATCGGCGATTTTTTCACACACTCTCAGGTCCGCCGTTTTGGGATCGCCCGCTTATAATCGCGCCGGAATGACGGTTGCTTCGCTACGATGACGGGTTCTCAGTAAGCGTCGAACATGCGCTGGATCTCGTCGGCGTTGCCGGTTTTCGTCAGAGCCAGCGCCAGCAGCACGCGGGCCTTCCAGGGCTGGAGATTGTCCCCGGCCACGAAGCCGCGCTTGGCAAGTCCGGGGCTTCGGACCACGCGTCCCGAGGCGACGCGGCTGCAGAGGCACATGATCACGCCTTTTTCCTTGTACATTCGATCGAAGGCTTCGTCTTCCGCCGGCGTCGGCCGTCCCGCGCCCGTCGCCGCGCTGACGATTCCCCTGGCGCCCGCCGCCGCCGCGGCTTCGATCATCTTGCCGTCGGCGCCCACGTAAGACACGACCACATCGACGCGCGGCAGGGAATCGAGGCCGCGAACGTCGAACTCCGTCGCGACCGTGTGCTTCTTCAAGCTCTGATGGTAGTAGACGATCCTGCCGTCCGCGTCGGCGTAGCCTAACGGGCCAAGATCGCGGCTTTGGAACGCCTGCACGCGATACGTCGAATTCTTGGTGACGTCACGGCCGCTGTAGATCGTGTCGTTCATGACCAGCAGGGCGCCGCGGCCGCGCGCGCTCGGATCGGCGGCGACTTTGATCGCGTTTACGAGATTCAAATAGCCGTCGGCGCTCAATGCCGAAGCCGGACGCATGGAGCCGACGACCACCACGGGCTTGTCGGTCTTGAGAGTCAAGTTGAGGAAGTAGGCCGTCTCCTCGATCGTGTTGGTTCCGTGCGTGATGACGATGCCGTCGGCTTTGTTGCCATCGAAGATTTCATGGATTGTCCGCGCCATGTCGAGCCAGTCTTTATCCACGAGCGCGTGACTCGGCAATCTGCGAAAAGGCACTTCTTCGACTTTCGCGATCGAACCGAGCTCGGGAAGCTGTGCCAACAGCTCTCCGGTGTTCAACCGTTTGCCCGCTTCGATGTACCAGGCCAGGTCGAGCCGGTCCTTACCGACCGAGTCGATCGTCCCTCCGGTGATGATCAGCGCGACACGAGGCAGCTCGCTCATCTGTCAATTACCTTTCGTGAATCGGTATCAACGTCTAAGTAGCTCAAAGGTTGCGAAATGTCCACCTGGATGGATCTCATTGGCGCTCAACCAAAGCTATTTCATTCACCACGAAGCGCACAGCGCGGTAAAGCCGCAACCAAAGCAGAAACAGACATTTCACCACGAAGGTCACGAAGAGCACGAA
>CAYOJC010000009.1:0-74039 GCA_964404195.1 uncultured Syntrophobacteraceae bacterium | reverse complement strand
TTCGTGATGAGAATACAAATCCCAAGAATGCCGCCGGCGACGAGCAGAAGCTCAAATACGCCGAGAGGTTGCAACAACCAGCCCGCAACCTTCGGCCCGGCGATGGCCCCTATAGATCCGCCGAAGGCGACGATGCCGAACAGACGTTTGCCTTGCTCCTGGGAGTAGAGATCGTTGGCAAACGACCAGAATTGCGCGACGACGAAAAGATTGAAAATCCCCACCCAGAGAAAGAAGACCACGCCGATTGCCACGCCCCACCGCGCCAGGACGTAAAAAACGATCAGGTTGGAGATAAAAAATAGAGTCACCCAGGTGATCAGCTTGATCCGGTTGATTTTGCTGGCGAGGAAACCGTAGGCCGGCACGATCAAAAATAGCAGCAGGGCTTGGCCCGCGGACGCGTAGCTTTTAATTTCCTCGCCGCCGCCGGCGAGGATGAGCGGCTCCCGAACGGTCTTGATGATCAAATAACCGGTGAGAAGAAAAAACAGATTGAACATCAAGAGGACCGCCGTCCACGACTCTCCGGCCCGCACTTCGCCGAAGAGTCCTAGAAAGCGATCCAGGACTTTTTTCTTTTCTCCCGGGGCGCCGGACATTGAGCCGGCTACTCCCGCGCTAAATTATAAAACCGCTGGCAGTTGCGATAGAGCACGGCCGCTTTATCGTCGGCGGTGAGATCTTCGTTTTCTAAAACTTCTTTAAGCTCGTGCTTGCAGAATTCGTTGTTCACTTCGTGGGGAAAATCGGACGAATAAATAAACGGACCGTTGCCGACGCGCTTGATCGCGTGCGCAAGGTCCGGCTCGCTGCCTTCGCAGCCGACGAAGAGCCTTCCCGCCTTGATGTGGCGAATGATGTAGGCGCTGACTTTTTCTCCGCGCTCAAGCTTGAGAAACTCTCCGCGCGGGTCGTGCTGGATGTGCGTCTCGTACGAGCGGTCGAAACGCTCCAGGCACATGAGCAGCCACGCCACGCCGCCTTCCATGAAGCCGATCCTCACGTTAGGAAATTTGTCGCAAATGCCGTTGAAGATGATGCCGGCGAAAGCAATCATGAGGCCGAAAGGATGGCCCATGGCATGGACCGGCGCGTAGGGATTGAGGTCGTCCATGCCGAGATTTTCGTGCGCGCCGCCGTGGATGCCGAGGCAGCAGCCGAGCCGGCTCGCTTCTTCGTAAATCGGCCAGTATATTTTGTGGCCGAGGTTGGACTGAAATCCCGTCGAGGGTAGCATGGCGCCGCACATCCCCAACTCTTTCACCACTCGTCTCAACTCTTCGACCGCGGCCTCCGGCTCCTGCAATGGGATCAGGCCCACCCCCTTGAAGCGCGGGCTTCGCTTCAAATACGTCCGGTGCAGCCAATCGTTGTACGCGCGCGCCAGATCGATCGCCCAATCGCGGCTCACGACTTTGCCGAAGGCCAGGCCGCGCGTGGTGTAGAGCACGGTCGCCTCGATGCCGACGTCCTTTAAGAAATCCAGCCAGCCGTCCGGCCCGACGCGCGCGAACGCGCCGGGAGGCAGGTCGTGAAGATTGCACGAGTGCAGGTGATCCAGCGGCGGAAAAGGATCGAAAAGCCGTTGGCCGTACTTTTCCCTGTAGCGCTGCGGCATCAGACTCGAGATCTCGTCCATATCTTCCACGACGTGTCCGTCGCCGTCGATCACCATCATACCGTTCGCCATGGCATTACCTCCGGAAAAAAATTATCTTCCTCTCCGAGACTATTGGCTAACGCGCCGCCCTGTCAAGCTTGACTCGCCCTTGCGCCTCTTCCTTCGTGTGCTTCGTGTCCTTCGTGGTCAAAAAGTTTATCACCACGAAGAGCACGAAGGTCACGAAGTTTTTAGCCGGCTGCCGCGGTGCGCTTGCGCCTGAAGCGGGCCGAGGCGAGAGCGCCCGCCGTTCCTATTCCCAAGAGCGGAATGCCCAGCCAAAAGCGTTGGCGCTCTCTTGCTTGGCTTCGAAGGTAGTCGAGCGTCAGCCGGTCTCCCGCTGCGATTTCGCTCCTGCCGGCGAGATACTGCCTCAGGCGCTCCTGCTTTTCTTCGGGCATCTCGCGCGTGCCCCACTGGACCTCTTGCTGGACGGCGCGGAGGCGGACCATCTCATCGAGTCCCCGCTGGACCGCCTCTGTGCTATCCCGGTAGGTTTCACGCTCCTCGGATGTGAGAAATGCCAACTCGAACGGCGGCGCTTCTTTTTCGAGCCAGTTGAGCCAGTGATGATCCATCCGGGGAAAGAGAAGCAGCAGAATGCCTGCGAAGGCAATCACGCCGAAAATGGCAATCCCGACTCCGACAAGCGCACGCGGGCCTTCGGCTCTAATCTGTCGGACCAGAGACCCCAAGCCAAGCAAGGCGGCGACAACCGCCATGAACACGCCGAACGTCGCTACCACGGTTGCCCCGGTGGGAAGATCCCACGCGGCGGAGGCGGTGAGACCGAGAATGCTGACGAAAAAGCCGATCGTCCAGCCCAGAGCCAGCCGTTTGACGACCGCTTGCGTGAGCAGCGCCGCGATGGCGGCGGGGACGATCAGGTAGGAAAAAACCAGCAGCACTCCCGCGATCTGCACGGAACTCGTGACGACGAGGCCGAAGGAAGCATAGAACACGAAATCCCACCAACGCACGTGACGGCCTTTGTTCACGGCCGCCGCGGGATCGAAAGAAATTTCCAGCAGCGGCCGGCGGATCGTCCAGTGCAGCGCGCCGACGACGCCGTAGAGCAGCGCGAGGCTACCGACCTCACGCATACTAACGGTCAAGATGCTGCCTACGAGAAGCTGCTTGATGTGTTCGCTTCCTTGCGGCGCACGATCGATCACGAGAATCGCCACCGCCGCCGACACGGCGTAGACGATGCCGATGATCGCTTCCTGCGGAATCGGCGCGCGCTGCGTCCGGCTCGCCGCGAAGAGGAGACTTCCGACGAGCGTGAACGCAAGCGCGTACCAGTACGCAGCTTCACTCTGAATCGGATGGCCGGCCAAGAGCGCGATCGCGATTCCGAGCGCCGCCACCTGGGCCAGCGCCAGATCGACGAAGATGATACCGCGCGCGAGCACGTGCAGACCCAGATAGACATGGATGCCCGTGAGGACCAGGCAGGCTAAAAAAGGCAGCCAGAGAAATTCCAGCGCGAGAGTCATTTCACGATGCCGCTCTGCGATAGCCGCTTGACGTTGAGGTCGAAGAGACTCAGGTAATCCGCAGCCGCCGGATCTCCGCCGACGGACGGAATCAATGTGACAGGCGTCGCGCCGCTTTTTGTCGCCACCTCTTTTACGATCGAGGCATTGGAGTAAGGCTCGGCGATGAGCAGCCGGATGCCCGAGTCGCGCATCTTTTGAATGAGAGTAGCAAGATAAGACGGCGAAGGAGGAACTCCGGGCGTGGACTCGAGAGCTGCGACGATGACGAGACCGAAGCGCTCGGCGAAATACGGCCAGCTCTCGTGGAACACGACGACGCGAGCGCCCTTCAACGGCGCCATGGCGCGCTGCCAGTCTTTCAGGCGCTCGTCCAATCGGGCGAGAAATCTTTTTCTATTGGCCTCGAAGAAAGCGCGGTCCGCCGGCGCCAGGCGCGAAAGCGCTTCGAGAATTGCCGCGGTGATGGGCCGGCCGTTTTCCGGATCGAGCCAAAAATGGGTGTTGCCGAAGCCGTGAACGTGCGCGCCCTTATCCGCCCTGAGTCTTGGAGTCTCGGCCTGGAGGAGTTGAATGCTCTTGGACGTGTCGAGATAGTGCGGGCTCCCGCGCACAAAGCGCGGATCGTTCACCGTGCTGAGCGCGGCGGCGAGCCAGGGCTCGTGGTCGAGACCGATCCGGACGAGCAAAGCGGCGGCTTTGAGTTTGGCGAGCTGGCCCGGCTTCACCTCCACCGAGTGCGGATCGCTGAGCGGAAGGGCCAGGCTCTCAGTCTGTACTTTCTCCCCGCCCACGGCGTCCACCAGGGCCTTCAGGTCCGTGGAAGTGGTGACGACCGGGTGCGAGCCCGCGCCCCAGGCGGCAACGCCCCACAGAAGGAAAAGTGCCGGCGCCCAGCGCACCCGCTACTTCTTGACAAAGACCGACTTGGGAACCATGCAGTGGACGCCTTTGCGCACATCGACTACTTGAGTCACGCGACAGTCGGCCACCATGGACGTCAACGAGTAAGCTTCGTATCGGTCCATCGGCACCATTTTCTGATTGGCCAGAAAATCCACCGTCTCCTTGACCGCGTTGAGCATCGCCTTATTGAGATCCTCATCGAAGCCCATGAGAATCCAATGCGTCTTGGTCTCGGCGCGCGGCCATTCCAGTTTCATGTCCTTGCGCACGATCAACTGCAGCGTGATATCGCGGTAGGCGCATTCCAGCGCGGTGAGATTGACCTCGCCGTTTCCCTGGCGGCAGTGCGAGTCGCCGGTCCAGACCAGCCCGCCTTTTAGAAAGATCGGAATGAAGATGGTGCTGCCGGCTTGAAGCTCGTTCAAGTCCATGTTCGAGCCGTTCTTCCACGGGCGCAGCGTCGAGACCGGCGCCATCGGCTCCTTCGCCCCGCCCTTGCGCGGCGCGGGATCGTTCGGGTCGATGCCGACCGCGAGCGTTCCGGGGAACGGTTGGAGCTCGATCATGATTCCGGGCTTGAACTCCGCTCGGCGGCTCTTCAAATCAAAATTGAAATACCTGACAAATCCTTCGGGAAACTCCGAAGCCAGGATGCCGATGGTGGGGAATTCCTTGCCGGGAAGATTGAAGTTGACGCCGAAAGGTTTGGGCGTGATGTTCAAGATGCGGATCTCCATCACGTCGCCCGGCTCGGCGCCGTTGACGTAGATCGGGCCGGTCACGGAGTGAGGCCCGCCGCCGGGATTGGCCTTGCGCAGGGCGATGATCTCCTCCATCGTCGTGCCGGGCTGAATTTTGTTATGCGCGTGCATCATGGTCTCGATCGCGACGATGTCGCCGGAATCGACGGTGAGCTTCGGCGACTCATTCGGATCGAGCCATCCCCACTGCGTCGTTTCCAGCGTGGCGGCCAGCTTGTGGCGCTTGGGTTGGGTCTTTGATTGCTTGGCTTCGCCCGCCTGCATGGGCGAGGCATCGAAGGCCGAGATGTAAGCTCCAACGAGCAGAGCGATTCCGGTGGCTATGACTCTATTCAAGCTTGTCATGGCACGACTCCTTTCAGCGAAAGCCGATTCACAGGGTCCCGTCGATCGGGCGGGTTTCATAGAGGCATCCTATTTGAAGCAAACGGCACTTGGCAAGAAGAAAAAGCATGCCGGTTTCTCAGGCCGATCTACAAACCCAGGCATAGTCTAACTGGAGGTCTCTTTCCGGGCCGATGCGATACAGCCGGCTTACGCCCAACAAAAATGCTTAGAGTAGCTTGTCGGTACGCTTGCTTCTCCTCGTCCCACGCATCGGCCCTCCAAGAAACCCCCAGGTAGACTGATGGCGCTTCGACGAGCTTGCTGCCCCGAGAAAGGGTAGAAGGGTCTTCTTCAGCGGCCTGGGTTGATCTGACGGGTCTTATCGGCTATGCAGGCAAAGATGGCGCGAACAGTCATTCAAGAATTCTTCGACGGCAAATCGCCGACCAAAGAGGAGGCGATGCGGCTCGCGGCGGCGCGCGGCGACGAGCTGGCCGCGCTGCTCGAAGCGGCGGCCGCGCTGCGCGATCGCCACAAGGGCAAGACGATAACCTTCTCGCCGAAGGTTTTTATTCCGCTCACCAATCTGTGCCGCGATTTCTGCGGCTACTGCACCTTTCGCAAGGCGCCGGACGAGCCGGGCGCGAAATCTATGACGCTCGACGAAGTTTTGCGCGTCGCGCGCCGGGGGAAACTGCTCGGCTGCGCCGAGATCCTGTTCAGCCTGGGTGACAAGCCCGAGGCGATCTATCCCGAGATGAAAACTTTTCTTGCGCGGCTGGGACTCAAGCGCACGCTCGACTATCTCTACGAGGCTTGCAAAGTGGCGCTGGAAGAGACCGGGCTCTTGCCGCACTCCAATCCCGGCATCATGGGAAAGGGCGATCTTAAGCGCCTCAAACAGGTCAACGTGAGTCTCGGCCTCATGCTCGAAAGCGCGAGCGTGCGCCTCATGCTGCCGCCGGGCCCGCACTTCGACGCGCCGGATAAAAAGCCCAAGCTCCGGCTGCGGACGATCGCCGAAGCCGGCAAGCTCGCGATCCCGTTCACGACCGGCATTCTCATCGGCATCGGCGAAAATTGGGAAGAGCGCATCGATTCCCTGTTCGCGATCCGCGAGCTCAACCAGCGCTACGGCCACATCCAGGAAGTCATTATCCAGAATTTTCTGCCCAAGCCGGAGATTCCGATGCGCGGCCATCCGGCGCCCGCCTTGGAAGAGATGCTGAAGACGATCGCGCTGGCGCGCCTGATTCTCGGTGGGGAGATGAATATCCAGGCGCCGCCCAACCTGACGCCGGAGAGTTACCCGCTCTATCTCGGCGCGGGGATCAACGACTGGGGCGGCGTCTCGCCGCTGACGCCGGACTTTATCAACCCCGAAGCGCCGTGGCCGGCCTTGATCGAGCTTGAACGAAAAACGCGGGAAGCCGGTTTCGTGCTCCGGCCGCGGCTGCCGGTTTATCCCGAGTTCATCGACGAGAAATTTATCCCGGCTTCGCTTCTCCATTACGTGGAGAATTTGTCCGGCGCGGACGGATTGGCGAACGACGAGCTGGCGCGCAAGCTTCTGACGCCGCATGTTTAGAGCGAGACTCAAGCGAATCGAACGATTTTAGATTTTCGATTGCCGATCCTTCGACAAGCTCAGGACAGTGAGCAGAGTCGAACTGTTTTCGATTGAATCTAAAATCCAAAATCCAAAATCTAAAATGGGGTAATGGAGGAAGGGAAAGGGAGTGGATGCTGGTTGTTTTAACGGGAGGAACGGGCGGGGCGAAGCTGATTCATGGCCTTAGCCTGGAGATATCACCCGAGGAACTGTGCATCGTCTGTAACACCGGAGATGACTTTGTCCTGCACGGTCTCCATATCTCTCCCGATCTCGACACGATCGCCTACACGCTGGGCGGCGTCGCGGATACGAAAAAAGGCTGGGGCATCC
Source organism: uncultured Syntrophobacteraceae bacterium (assembly GCA_964404195.1). Classification (GTDB taxonomy): domain Bacteria; phylum Desulfobacterota; class Binatia; order UBA9968; family UBA9968; genus JAJPJQ01. Next base: position 66,938 of record CAYOJC010000009.1, on the reverse strand, counting down.
AGGGCGACACGTTCACCGCGCTGGAATGGCTGGAAAAATACGGCGGAGAAAGCTGGTTCAAGCTCGGTGACCGCGATCTCGCGACCCATATCACGCGCTCGCGATTGTTGCGCGAGGGCCTGACGCTTGCGCAGGTCACCGAGCGAATCGGAAAGTCGCTCGGCGTCAAAGCCGCGCTGCTGCCGATGTCGAACGACCCCGTGGAGACAAAAATTCAAACACCGGCCGGAGAAATTTCTTTTCAGGAATACTTCGTCAAGCGACGCTGGAAGGTCGAAGTGAGCGGAGTATCTTATGCCGGCGCGGAGGCGAGCCGCCCGGCGCCCGGAGTGCTCGACGCGATCCGCGACGCGCGCGGCGTGATCGTCTGTCCGAGCAATCCGGTGACGAGCATCGGACCGATTCTCGCCGTCCCCGGTATTCGGGAAACGCTTAGAGAAACTAAAGCAGCCGTCCTGGCGGTAAGCCCGATCATCGCCGGCCGGCCGGTGACCGGCCCGGCGGACCGCTTGATGGCCGCCGCCGGCATGGCAGTCTCGGTGCTCGGCGTCGCCAAAGCGTACGAAGATTTTATCAATCTCTTTGCGCTCGCGCCCGAAGACAAAAATTACCGGACTCGCATCGAAGCGCTCGGCGTCAAGACCGTGGAAAAAACGATTCGCATGAACTCTCTCGACGACAAGAGAAATCTCGCGCGTGAGCTGCTAGCGCTCCTATGAAAATCGCGGCGCTCATACCGGCGAAGGGATTTATCAACGCGAAGCAGCGGCTGGCTGCGCTGTTCAGCGCCGCGGAGCGCGCCGCGCTCGCCGAGTCGATGCTGCGCGACGTTCTCCATGAGGCGCTCGCGGCGCGCGGCCTGGACGCGGTTTACGTCGTGACCGGCGACTCCGAGGTGCGCGAGATCGCCGCGTCGCTGGGCGCGACGGTGATTGTGGAGCAGGAAGAAAAAGGCGAGACCGAGGCGGTGACGTTCGCCCTGCTGGACATTAAATGGCGCGGGGTGCAGGCGGCCGTGGTGATTCCCGCAGATATTCCCTTGCTCCGAGCCGGCGATATCGAGCTTGTCATCGAGCAGATCGCGAAACACGACGGCGTTTCGCCCTTCGCCTTGCTGGTCCCGTCCCACGACCGCATGGGCACCAATGCTCTTTTGCTCTCGCCGCCGAACGTGATCGGGCTCCGCTTCGGCTACGACAGCTTTTCGTACCATCTTAGCCAGGTCGCGGCCAAAGAGATGCCGCTCCGGGTCCTGGAGAACGAGCGCATCGCGCTCGACATCGACGAGCCGCAGGACCTGGAGCGATTTCTTCAGTCCGGCGGCGGTCCCGGAGAAAGTTACACGAGAGTGATGGAAATGAAATCGGCGGCGACTCGGCGCGTCGGTGAAGCATGAGCCGGATCGAGCTTATCGGTCTCGAAGGCATCGGTGAGGCGCGTCGCGGCGATTCGATCGGCGCGCTGATCGTCGAGGCTTGCGCGCGTCAATCTATCATACTTTGCCCCGCCGACATTCTCGTCGTGGCCCACAAGATCGTCTCCAAAGCGGAGGGGCGGATCGTCCGGCTAGAAGACGTCGAGCCTTCGGCGCAGGCGCAGGAGCTCGCGCGCGAGCTGGCGAAAGACGCGCGTCTGGTGGAAATCATTCTGAGAGAGAGCCGGCGCGTCGTCAGAAAAGGCGGCAACGCGCTCATCGTCGAAACGCATCACGGCTTTATCTGCGCCAACGCCGGCGTCGATTCGTCGAACGTCGGCCTCGGTCAGGTGGCGCTTTTGCCACGCGATCCCGACGCGTCGGCAAAAAAAATCCGTGAGGAAATCAAGCAGCGGTTCCCAAAACTCAATGTTGCGCCCGGAGTTATTATCAGCGACAGCTTCGGCCGCGCGTGGCGGTTGGGAACCGTGGACGTGGCCGTGGGCGTCGCCGGACTCAATCCGATAAAAGACGAGCGCGGCACCACGGATAGTTACGGCTATGAGCTTAGAGCCGCAGTCGCCGCGGTCGCCGATGAGATGGCCGCAGCGGCTGAGCTTGTCATGGGAAAAAAGGGCCAAATGCCCGTTGTGTTGATCAGAGGCTATGAAGGAAAGGGGGAGGAGGGATCGGCGCGAGAGCTGCTCCGCCCGGAGGCGGAAGATCTCTTTCGCCAATTCTAATAACCCTAACTCAAGGATAACTTCGTGACCTTCGTGCTCTTCATGGTGACAAACTTTTTAACCACGAAGGACACGAAGCACACGAAGGAAAAGACAAAGGGACAAGGCGTATCGCGCAAAGACGCAAAGTTCGCCAAGGGTGAAAACAGTCGAGGCTGATGTTCAGTGGTAAATAAACCGGGCTAGGGAGATAGTCGGAACATGACTATGGAAACAATCTCAATTGCTATTGTCGGAGGAACGGGAAATCTCGGCACGGCGCTGGCGCTGCGGCTGGCCGCGCCCGGCGTGCGCGTCATCATCGGCTCGCGCGAGCGCGAGAAGGCAATCACGGTCGTCGAGTCGCTGAAAGGCAAAGTGACGCAAGGAAAGATCGAAGGCGAGAGCAATCAGGAAGCGGTCAAGCTGGCGGAGTTCGTAGTCATCTCGGTGCCCTACGAAGGCCACGCGAAGATCGTCGCGGATCTGAAAGGCCAGCTCGCCGGCAAGACGATCATCGACGCCGTCGTGCCGCTGCAGAAGGGCAGGCCGTTCGTGCCCCCGGCGGGCTCCGCAGTATTGGAGGCGCAAACGATTCTCGGCGGCGAGGCGCCGGTGATCGGCGCGCTGCACAATATCTCCGCGCTGGACTTGCAGGACATCCACGCGCCGCTCGGCGACGTGCTCGTCTGCGGCGACAGCGAGCCGGCGAAGCAGAGCGTGATGGAGATCATCCGCCGCATCGGCGCGAAACCTTACGACGCCGGGCCGGCGGCCAACGCTTACGTGATCGAGGGAATCACCGGCGTGCTGATTCACCTTAACCGCAAATATAAATCCAAGCACGCGAGCGTGAAAATCACGGGGATCGGTGGTTAACTTTTTTAACCACGAAGGACACGAAGCACACGAAGGAAGAGAGATATCGCGCAAAGGCGCAAAGGACGCCAAGGCTAAGAGATTAGAGAAGAAGGTTTTCTTTGCGTTCTTGGCGTCTTGGCGCGAGGGCTTTTTTTAAAAACTTCGTGACTTTCGTGCTCTTCGTGGTGATAAACTTTTTAACCACGAAGGACACGAAGCACACGAAGGAAGAAGAGAAAAGTCGCAAAAGGGAAACTGGTTGACCTTTAATCCGAGCTGTAGAGAGGCTTTTTGATTTCATGAACCTTCCACCCATTGCCACCACCACCGTCGGCAGTTTTCCCCGGCCGAATTGGCTTTCGGATCGCGAGCGAAGCGAAGTAACGTTTCGCCTCGAAGGCGAGCTTCTCCGCGAGGCGCAGGACGACGCGACGATCGCGATCCTGCACGAGCAGGAGCGCGTGGGGCTGGACTTGCTCACCGACGGCGAGCAGCGCCGGCCGCACTTCATCAATCACGTGCTCGCGGCGATGGAAGGGTTCGATCTCGTGAAGCGCCGCGACAAAGCGATCCGCCGTCGCACCGACGTCGAGCGTGCGGTGCCGCGGGTCGTCGGGCCGGTGCGCCGCCGCGCCGTCGCCGTCGTCGGAGACTTGCTGTTCGCTAAAGCGCACACGTCACGGCCGGTGAAAATGGCCGTGCCCGGACCCATGACCGTCGTCGACACGACGTACGACGAATTTTACCGTGACGAAGAAAAGCTCGCGCTGGACGTGGCCGCGGCACTGAACGAAGAGCTGCTCGCGCTGCAAGCGGCCGGCTGCGAGGTGGCGCAGATCGACGAGCCGGCGATGACGCGCTACCACGAAAAGGTGGCCGCCTACGGCGTCCGCGCGCTGGATCGCTGTCTCGAAGGCGTCACGATGCCGACGATCGTTCATCTCTGTTACGGCTATCCCGGCGGCGGCAAGCGCCAGCATGAATACGAGTATCCCGATCTGCTCGCTCTGCTCATGCAAAGCCGCATCGGCGGCTTCTCCGTCGAGTTCGCGCGCAGCGGCTTCGACCCCGCGCTGCTCGCTCTCTGCCAGGACCGGCTAGTGGTCTTCGGCTGCGTCGATCCCGGCGACACGCCGCCCGAGCCGCTGGAAAAAGTCGTCGCGCGCGTCCGCGCGGCGCTCGACTACGTCGAACCGTCGCGTCTTTTGCTCGCGCCGGACTGCGGCTTGATGACGATCAGGCGCGACTTGGCGCTGGCAAAAGCCCGCTTGCTCGTGGAAACCGCAAGCGAGCTGAGACGATGTCTCTAGCCATTCTCCACAATCGTTCTTACCCTGCATTACGGTGAGCGCCGCCACCTGCTCTCCGAGCCCGCGCAATAGATTGTGCTTATTCCCAACCCACGGTGTCGGATGCGCGGGCTCTGCGACCAGGCAGCGGCGCTCACCTCGAGGCCGAGGTACGCATCGAAGGTGATCGTCGACGCTTGCTTCGCTCCAGTTACTCCTAGAAACTTGTATGAATGCCGCCTTCCATTTACACGATCGGCCATTCCAACCGGACGCTGGAAGATTTTGAAATGCTGCTCGAACGATTCGGCATCGAACGGCTGGTCGACGTTCGCACCGTCCCCAGGTCCCGGCACGTGCCGCACTTCAACACGGATCATCTCGCGCGGGCGCTCGCGCTGAGAAAGATCGATTACCGCCACAGGAAGCTTCTCGGCGGCCTCAGAAAGCCGGCGAACGATTCGATCAATCTCGGCTGGCGCAACTCGGGCTTTCGCGGATTCGCCGATCATATGCAAACGGAGGAGTTTCGAACCGGCATCGCCGAGCTTCAAACGCTGGCTGCCGAACAAAAGACGGCGATCATGTGCGCGGAGGCGGTGCCGTGGCGCTGCCACCGCTCGCTTATCGCCGACGCGCTTGTTGTCCGCGATTGGGAGGTCGAGCATATTCTCTCGCTCACGAGCGCGCAGCCTCACCAGTTGACTCCCTTCGCCGCCGTCGAAGGCAAGCGCATCACGTATCCGCAGCGGGCTGCACCGGACCAAGTATGATGTTAATGCGCGGGCGAAAGGGGCCTGCCGAGCATTGAATTTTTTCCGCAAATGACTTAGGAACGGGAGAGAGGAAAGAGAGGTACCGATATGTCTCAACACCAACACTCGGCTAAGTGGGAGGCGCCCACCGACGAAATAACCAAAGCCGGCTACGGCAAGTTTCTGCGCCCGAAAACGCCTTACGATATTTACATGGAAGAGCAGGAGATTCCGATTTATCGAGAGATCGGCGTCAGGCGGGTGCAAGACCTGCCGCGCAAGCCGTGGAAAAAAACGGGCGGCAACGGGACATTCATTCAATTGCTCGGCACCGAGGGGCTTTGGGGCTGCTATGTCGTTGAGGTTCCGGGGGCCGGCGCGCTCAATCCGGAGAAGCACCTCTACGAGGAGGTTTATCTCGTCGTCGACGGGCGCGGCTCGACGGAGGTTTGGACCGAAGGCAACGGCAAGAAGCTCACCTTCGAGTGGCAGCGCGGCTCGCTGTTTTCCATTCCGATCAACGCTTCGCACCGCATCGTCAACGCGACGCGCAGCCCGGCGCTGCTGCTGGCCGGGACGACGGCGCCCAACGTCATGAACATGTTTTCCAATCCCGATTTTATTTTCAATTGCCCCTACGACTTCAAAGACCGTTTCGATCCGACCGACGATTACTACAAGCCCAGAGAAGAAATCGAGCCCGATCCGCTGCGCGGGCTGGCGATGCGGCAAACCAATATCATTCCCGACATCATCAACTGCGAATTGCCGCTCGACAACCGCCGCTCGCCGGGCTACCGGCGCATCGAGCCGCACATGACGGGAAATAATTTTTATCTCTGGATCGGCCAGCACGAGAACGGAAGATATTCCAAAGCCCACGCGCACGGCTCCGCCGCCGTTCTGGTCTGTCTCACCGGCAAGGGCTACACGTACACGTGGCCCGCCAATTACGGACAGACGCCGTGGAAAGACGGGAAAGCGGAGTTCGTCAAACGCCAGGACTACGAGCCGGTCGGGCTGGTCAGCGCCGCGCCGATGGGCGGTAACTGGTTTCACGCGCACTTCGGCATCAGCAAAGAGCCGCTGCGTCTGTCGGCCTGGTTCGGACCGAACGCTCCGGGGCGCGAGCGCGGCCGTCCCGGCGAAAAAGCGATCGACTACGGCGCGATCGATATCCATGAGGGCGGCACGGCCATTCCGTACTACGACGAAGATCCTTACCTGCGTAAGGAATACGTGGAGACGCTGAAGCAAGAGGGAGTCACATCCAGAATGGACGACTCGCTCTACCGCAAGCCGTGATTCAAGAGAATGCAGTCAAGACGGCAGTCGGCAGTGTCGGGGCAGGTTTAAAACCTGCCCCGACTGCTTAATCAGAGAATGATACCCGCCAGTTTTACCAACGCCGGCCGTCACATCGTCGAAGAAGACGAGATCAAGCTCACCAGCGTGGGCATCGATATCGGGTCCTCGACTTCCCATCTCGTCTTCTCCCGCCTGGAAATGAAGCAGGAAGGGACGCGCTACGTGGTCAAGCGGCGCGCGATCCTGAGCGAGTCGGAAATTCTCCTGACGCCGTATCTGGACGATTTGACCATCGACGTAGCGGCCCTGGGAAAATTTATCGAGCGCCAGTACGAGCGCGCGGAACTGAAACGCGACGATGTCGATACCGGAGCGTTGATTCTCACCGGCGTCGCGGTCCGCCGCCGCAACGCGCGCGCGATCGCCGATTTATTCGCCGCGGAAGCGGGACGCTTCGTCTCGGTCAGCGCCGGCGACAGCTTGGAAAGCACGATGGCGGCGCACGGCGCCGGCGCCGCCGCTGAGTCGGCGCGCTCCGGCGGCGTCTGTATGAACGTCGACATCGGCGGCGGCACGTGCAAGATCGCCGTCTGCGTGAACGGCAAAGTGCTCGAGGTCACGGCGCTCGACGTCGGCGCGCGCCTTATCGTCCTCGACGACAACGGCGTTGTCACGCGCATGGAAGAGGCCGGACGTTTTTTCGCTCAAGCTGCGGGACTCAATCTGGCCCTTGGTCAAAAAGCCGATCGGTCCAAACTGCCGGCGATGGTCTCGCTTATGGCCGATCGCCTCTTCGAAGCGATCGGTCTCAAGTCTCTATCCCAGCAGACGCGCCGGCTTTTGCGAATTCCGCCTTTGCACTATACGGGGAAAATCGACGCGATCACCTTCTCGGGCGGCGTGTCCGAGTTCATTTATAACCAGCATCCCGGAGATTTCGGTGACCTCGGCGCTCTCCTGGCGGCGGAGGTTAAGCAGAGGGTCGAGCGTTTGGGGATTCCCGTGCTGGAACCGGCGGCGCGAATCCGGGCCACGGTGATCGGCGCGTCGCAGTACACGATCCAAGTGAGCGGCGGCACGATTTTCGTCGATCCGGTCAACGCCGTTCCGGTGCGCAACGTTCCCGTCGTGGTCCCCGATTTTTTTTTCGAGAGCGACGACATCGATCCGGCCGCGGTGAAAAGCGCGATCGGCCGGGCGCTCGCGCGGCTCGATCTTCTCGATGCCAGGCAGCCGGTGGCGCTGGCGTTTCACTGGGACGGCTCGGCGACGTTTGCGCGTTTGCAATCCTTCTGCTCCGGCGTCACCGAAGGTCTGGAAAAAATCCTCGCCAAAGGCTTTCCGCTGATCCTCGTGAGCGACGGCGACATCGGCGGCATCCTCGGCCTTCACTTCAAAGAGGAGATGGGTCTTGCGAGTCCGGTCGTCTCCATCGACGGCATCGCTCTCAACGAGTTCGACTACATCGATATCGGCGCGCTGATTCCCTCCTCCGGCGCGGTCCCGGTCGTGATCAAGTCGCTTATTTTTCCCGCCTCGACTGAACGGGGCGCTTAATCCGTCCACAGCAGCTCACCTATCGGCCGGCCGTCGCAATCCGGCAGCTCCACGCCGAACAATTTTGTCAACGTCGGCGCGAAATCCAAAATCGAAATCTCCCTCTGGATCACGCCTCGCCGCACCGTCGGTCCCGCCGCGATGAACAATCCTTTTGGCCGGTGCTCGCCCGTGCGCCCATAGTGGTTCACGCCCTCGATAACGCCGATCTTCGGCGAGCGCGCGCGCACCATCGCGCCGGCGCCTTTTCCGACGGCCGTGCTTCCGGTCGGCACTTCATCGTTCCACTCGACTAAAAGATCCGGCAAGCGATCGAGGCACTCGCCGGTGTAGATGTCCGCCGTGCGAAGGACGCGCTTTACCAATGGCTTGTTCGTGCGCTCATCGACGATGCTCAAGAGGTCTGCGCTCAAATTCGCGCAGAACTCCTCCGCCTGGGAGGGTTCCAGAACCCCGCTCGGCTCACGCCCGGTCAAGTTGAGGCGAATGCCTCCGATCGCAAGCCCATTGTTCACTGGAAAGCAGTAGCTTGTGCTGAGGTCGGCGGCGATCTTTGGCAAGCTTCCGGCAGGGGTTCTTTCCGGACGAAGCCGCCGGCGCAAAGGCTGCAGGGGTTGTCGAATCGATATGGGAAGGCGCCTCCACATCCATCGCGCCCCGGCCATGACCGGAGACAATTCGCGTCCCGCCTCCGTATCAGCCGCCGGACGTGTTGCGCCGAGGCGAAAGAGAATCTCCTGAAGCAGGAATTGGGCTCCGTACCAGTAAGACATGCCGTGCGCCGCGAGCACCACCACCAAAGCGTCGCCCGCCGCTTCCAGCAACTCGCCGATGGCGCCGTCGATCGCAGCGTACACTTGGCGCAAAGGGTCGCCGGTCGCCCGGACGACCGAGCGGTCGTGCGCCGGATGGGTTTCGTCGTGCAGGTGCCAGCACTGATGGCCGGCGCAGTGCGCTTCGGTAAAAACTTGCATGAAGAAGTCCCAGCCGCCGGACCGGAGAAAATATTTGGTCAGCTCCGCCTTGGCGCGCGCTCCTTTGAGCAGAAGCTCTGTGAACGCCCGGTAGTCTGCAGCCGTTCGGTTAGCGCCATCGCAGGAAGGTCCCAGCGGATATTCGCCGAAGCGAGACTTAATCGTCGAAACCAGTTCGGCGGACGACGCTTGAAATCCGTAAACCGAATCGTGGCCGCCCCATTCCACTGATTGAATCCCGTTCAACGAGCGGTCGATCCGGCTGAGCGGCACGTCCAGAATCGCCACGCGCCGTCCGGCCCGGCTGAGGTGCGTCCAAAACGGCTCGCGCGCGACGATGCCTTCGTCCCCGGAGCGATAAAAATCATACGTGCCTGGCTTAAGCTGGGTGAGGTAATGAAACCCGTGTCGCGCCGGTGTTACGCCGGTGTAGAAGGACGGCCACGTCGAGCCGACGAAAAACCCTTCGACGCTCAGCGTCGTGCCGACGAGTCCGCGAGCCATCAGCGAACGAATATTGGGCAGCGCGCCTTCCTCCGCCCAGCGTCGAAGCAGCGTCGGATTTGCCGCGTCGATTCCGATCACGAAAATTTTGCTTGCGGGCGCCGGCATCAGCGTCGCGATCTCAACAGCGCATATATAAAGCGCGGAGTATGGCGGATAGAGCGCCAGCCTCCGGACTCGCAGAACGACTGCAGATGCCAGCGCCATGCTTCTTGTAAACGGCCTTCCAGGAGATACAGACGGGCGTTTCCCTGGCACGCATGCCTGATCCTGGTTCGGAATTCGGCTTGGACGTCCGGCGGCAAATCGAGATCGAGCAAACGGCGCAGCGCTCCCGCGTGACTGAGTTTATAGTCGCGTGATTTGGACTCTGCGAGTGGCGAGTCGAGGTGGTATACGACGGTCGCGCAGTCGAGAAAGATGAGCCGGGCACCGATTGCAAGCCGCATCGCGAAATATGTGCACTCGAGAAACTTCGGCATGCCATCGAAAAACTCAGTTCCGACTCTGTCGGTGCGGCACAACCAAGAGCCCGGCAGCAGCCAATTGCCCCTTACCAGAGACCGGAGCGGGTCACGCTGAACTGACGAGATGTCCTCGATAGACAGTTTATCGCCGGTGGCATCTCGCTGGATGCCGTTCGTGACTACGGCATCGAATTCGGATTGCTTTTGCAGTGCCTGCAGCCGGACGTCCAGCGCTCCGGGAAGGAGAATATCGTCGTCGTCGAGCTCCGCGAACCAGCGCGTATCCACCATTTTACGTCCCATCATGAGCGCCGCCGGAAGATCGGCCTCGTCGAGAATCGTGACGCGAAGGCGCCGGTCGGCGCGGCAGGCGGCGGTAAGCTCCGGGTCCGGGTTCGGCCCATTGATGACGACGAGCGGAACGACGCGGACGTTTTCTTGAGCCAGGACACTCTCGACGGCGCGGCGAAAAAGCGCGCCTCGTTCGCGCCGCGCCCGCGTCGGGATGATCACCGAAACTGCTTCCATTTCTCGATACCGATGCAACTGAACCCCACAAAGCCGGAAACGCGTCTTCTTGTCAACACCGGCCCTCGCGGCGTAATGATAGACCACAAACATGGAGCTGGACGCGCGTAAAATTTCCGACGGAACCGTGCTCGAAGCCGATCTTTGCATCATAGGCGCCGGGCCGGCGGGAATCGCTCTGGCGCGCGAGATCATCGGGCGAAGCGCGAGCGTCTTGATTCTGGAAAGCGGCGGGCCGGGGCCGGAAACCTCGATTCAGAAACTCAACGACGGCCGGGTCGTAGGCGATCGCTACGTCGGGCTCCGGCAGAGCCGTCGCAGGGCGATCGGGGGCACGACTCACCTGTGGAATACTTCGGTCGCCGGCGCCAAGGGCGCGAAGTATGTGCCGCTCGATCCGTGCGATTTCGCAGCTCAGGCGGACCTGCCGCATACCCGCTGGCCGTTCGACTACTCGCACCTCGAGCCTTTCTACCGTCGCGCTCAGGCGTTCTGCCGCCTCGGGCCGTTCAGATACGAGGGGGAAGATTGGTTCGACCCGGAACTGCGCGGTTTGCCGCTCGGCGAGTGTCTGAGCACCAAGGTGTATCAATTCGGCGACGGCGACATTTTCACCCGGCTGTATCCGGAGGAGATTTGCGCCGGCGGCAATATCTCGCTCTGCCATCACGCCACGGTTTGCGGACTGGAGACGGACGCTGGGGGAAAAAAAGTTGTCGCAGCAAAGCTGGCGCGCCTCTCGGGAACTCAGTTTCGCGCGCGGGCAAAAATTTTCGTGCTCGCCGCGGGCGCGATCGAGAACGCGCGTCTGTTGCTACTGTCGGATGGAAGCAGATCAACCGCGCCGGGAAATCGCCACGGCTGGGTCGGCCGCTGCTTCATGGAACACCTCAGGGACTACGCGCTCAGGTTCATTCCACGATCGCCGGAGCTGTTCAGCCGGGCCCGGTTCTACGACGTTCACTCGGCGCCGGACGGCAGCATCATAGGGGGACGCATTGCGCTCGCCGAATCGGCAGTGCGAAACCACAGTTTGCCCAACGCGTCCGTCACGCTCTTTCCGCGATTGAAAACGTGGCCGTTCAGCGGTCGTCTGGCGAGGCGACTGTGGCGGCTCGCGCGCCGCCGGCCGACGATGGGCTACGGCTGGTCGCGCGTCGACGACCTATCGCTGCGCTGCGACGCGTTTCAGTTGCTGGTGAATTTCGAGCAGAAGCCCGATCCCGAAAACCGCGTCGTGCTGGCGCGAAGGCGGGATTTTTTCGGCGTTCCACGAGCGGAACTGCATTGGCGCTGGCGCGCCGAAGAACAGGCGGCTCTGGAAAAATTGCGCAGGCTATTGGCCGCGGGGTTCGAGGCCTCCGTCCTGGGCCGCGTCGAGATTCGCTCGGGAGAAAAGCCCGATCCGAACGCGCACCACCACGCCGGCACGACGCGGATGCACGAAGATCCGCGCTACGGCGTCGTCGACGGCGACGGGCGCGTTCACGAGACGGATAACTTATACATCACCGGCGGCTCGGTTTTTCCCAGCGCCGGCTTCGCCAACCCGACGCTCACGATCGTCGCTCTGGCCTTGCGCTTGGCCGATCACCTCAAACAGCGAATGTAGTGAATGCGGGAGGGCATTAATCAGGTGGTGCCGGAGGAGGGACTTGAACCCTCACAGGGTTACCCCTACCGAATTTTGAGTCCGGCGCGTCTGCCATTCCACCACTCCGGCGTGCTAAATTCAATAGCTTAGAGCCGCGTTGTCGTCAACCTTTCAAAATGGATTTGGTATTTTGGCGTCGAGGGCGCTTTCATTTACATCGATCGAGAAATATCCCCGGGCGAACTTCGTGAACTCACCCGATGCTTCGGCAGCTTCGAGGGCTGGAAGACGGATTTTGTCGCCGTCGGCAGCATGCGCGGCGTGGGCTGGTCGATCCTCTATCACTACCCGGTCACCGGCCAGCTTTCAAACCACTGGATCGAACTGCACGACGTTGGAGTTCCTTCCGGGTTCAAGCCGATCCTCGTCATGGACGTCTGGGAGCACGCCTTTCTGTTCGACTACAAACCGTCCGAGCGGAGCAAGTACATCGAAGCCTTCTTCTCCAACATCAACTGGGAAGCGGCGAATCAGTTTTTCAGTAGTAGTGCGAAGGTAAGGCCGGCGGCGGCGTAGATGCGCGAGCCGATGCGGGACGGACGGACACATTTGCATTCTCTTTGTGCTGGCTCTATAATCAAATCTCTTTGAAGGGCACAAGAAGAGCCTGTAGGCGTAGCCATCGACTCGATTCTCAAGGCCAAACTTCGACCGGTCTTCTCTTCACAATTGGTGTTCTAGTGCTAATCTACTAGACAAACAAACCCAGTGGCTGTCTCAGTACGTACACCGGATTACGATCGTCCCCCAGTTGTTGAAACCTATTTGGGCGTTCAGTTTACACCGCTCGCGCAGTTTTCCGTTCCGCATTTTGGTCTCTACTGGGCAAAAATACGCGATGACTATCCGACTTTCGAAGTGCAGTCCCCTTTGAGTTCTGCATTTGAGCAGTTCGGTGCAAGGCAGCTAGTACAACCAAAATTTGGCATAGAGCTAGTGCGTACCCCGGAAGTTCGGTGTTGGTTTATAGAAAAGTCGGGCACCATGTTAAATCAGGTCCAAAGAGATAGATTCGTACATAATTGGCGAAGACAAAAACCAGAAGATGCTTATGTTCACTACGATAGAATCAAGCCCAGTTTCATAAAGGAGTGGCAAAGGTTTTGCAATTTTTTAGATGAAAGCAACCTTGGAAGTCCCGAGATCAATCAATGTGAAATGATGTACATAAATCACATCGAGTTAGGGCAAGGATGGAAATCTTATGGAGAGTTAAACAAAGTCATTTCATCCTGGTCGGGTAGTTCTTCTGGCAACTTTTTACCGGCGCCTGAATCAGTAAGCATCGGCGCTCGCTATATTTTACCTGAAAAAAAGGGAAGGCTTCATATAGAAATGCAACCAGCGATTACCGAAGATGCCAAAGAAATCTTACAACTCAATCTCACGGCACGAGGAAAACCGGCATCTCCTAATCTTGACGGCATTTTAGATTGGTTCGATTTAGGTCACGAATGGATTGTAAGGGGATTCACGGACTTTACATCGGAAGAAATGCACAAACATTGGGAGAAAAAAATATGAACGAGTGGGGTCAATTTGTTTCGGCTAGTTACATGGGAACAGTGGTATATGGAGGAGCTACTCTTGTGGGGAGTGGTAGTTCAAATTGTGCCACTGGCACAGTAATTTCAGGTTCAGGTATGACCAACGCATCGCTCATCGCAACTCCGGGTGGTTGCGGTCAATGGGTTCAGGTCATTCTTACGCGAGCGCTTAGTCAGTGGCAGATTCAAGGAATAAAAAGATTGAGGAAAGTTCTATCGCTTCCCGAGAATTGGGATAGCTATGGGAGTTGTCCACCTACTGAGGAGGCCGCAAACACCGCAACGGATATTTTAACGAAAATTGATATTGATTATTTTGTGGCTCCACGCGTTGTGCCTGTATCGGGAGGAGGCTTGCAGCTAGAGTGGGAGATCGGCCCGCGCGCACTTGAGCTAGAAATTCTTGATGACGGGTCTGTTGAATATTTAACGACCGAACGTAGAGAGCCGCACCAGGAAGGGCCTCTCCACGCGGTAGCTGACGTGCGTCCGATTTTTCTATGGCTTCTTTCGGGGGCAGTCCAATTAGCGGCTTGAGTAGGAAATGCGGTGCCCGACCGGCAAGATGATCAGTCAATCGGTAATAGCGAGCGTTTGTGGCGCCGGGTACATCCGTTTCAAATTGACTGGACGATCAATCCACCGCGCGTAAGTACGGCAGCTTTTAACATGGTCGATGGACTTTCCGTTTCGATCTCTTCTGAAACCACGCTTGAGAACGTAACGAGGAATTATCCTGAAGACAGTGTCGTTGAATTTGAAGTAGGTATCGCGCGCTCTCTTGAATGCATTATATACCGCGATCCCACGACCGAAGATCCTGCTCACGCTATCGTTTGGGGACCACGAGCACGTGGTCGGTTAAGCAAAAACCACGTCGATACGCTCAGAAATTCCGCCACAGTGAGATTGTACCGATGGCCTACCAGAGAGACGCCTTAAGAATTCTAGACCTAGTGCTGACGAGTATTAAGTTGGGCATACGAGCCGACTGCTAGCCGACCGAAGCAATCCATATGTGGGAGGTCTGCTTCGGCGGTTGCTTAAGTTAAGATCGTTCGGGCCTTGTCTCGAAAATTATATGCCCGCATGGACCGAGGGGCGATGAACGAAGTTAGGCGAAGTTCGTTGTCCCCCTCAAAAAAGAATTTCGCGGCACTCGGCAAGGGAGCTAACGCCGATCAGCTCCGGGGTTTTGATCTGGCTGAGCTGCGAGCTATTGCTTCGTGGAAGAATGGCGCGCTCGAAGCCCAATTTTCCCGCCTCTTTGACGCGCGCTTCGGCCTGAGCGATGCCGCGGACCTCGCCCGCCAGACCGACTTCGCCGAAAATTACGGTCCGCGCATCGATGGCTTTCTCCAGATAGCTCGACGCGACGGCGGCAATGATCCCGAGATCGACCGCCGGCTCGTCCACTTGCACGCCGCCGGCAACGTTGACGAAAATATCCTGATTGAAAAGCTTCACGCCGAGCTTTTTTTCCAACACGGCGACGAGCAGCGCCACGCGGTTGTGGTCTACGCCGATCGTCGTGCGGCGCGGCACGGCAAGAAACGACGGGCTCACCAGCGCCTGAAGCTCGACGAGAATCGGCCGCGTCCCCTCCATGCTGCACACTACCGCCGAGCCCGGCGCCTGGAGCGGCCGCTCCAGAAGAAAAAGCTCCGAAGGGTTGCTCACTTCTATGAGCCCGCTCTCCTTCATCTCGAAGACGCCGATCTCGTTGGTCGAGCCGAAGCGATTTTTGACCGCTCTCAGTATGCGGAAATTGTGTCCGCGGTCGCCTTCGAAATAGAGAACCGTATCGACCATGTGCTCGAGGATGCGCGGGCCCGCGATCGAGCCGTCTTTGGTCACGTGGCCGATGAGAAAAGTGCTGAGGCCGCTTTTTTTCGCCAGCGTGATGATCGACCCTGAGCACTCTCGCACCTGGCCGATGCTGCCCGGCGCCGAGGGAAAGGCGGAGGAAAAGATGGTCTGGATGGAATCGACGACCAGGACCGCGGGCCGGATTTTCTTTACCTGTTCCAAAATTCTCTCCAGCGCGGTCTCGCTGAGAATCAAGAGCTTCGGCGAAACGATGCCGAGCCGCTCGGCGCGCATTTTGATTTGCAGCGGCGATTCTTCCCCCGACACGTAAAGGCAGGTGAGGCCAGCTTGGCTCAGCGCGGCGAAGGCCTGAATGAGCAGCGTGGATTTACCGATTCCGGGATCGCCGCCGATCAAAGTGACCGAGCCGGGAACCAGCCCGCCGCCGAGGACCCGGTCGAACTCGCCGATGCCCGAGAGAACTCTGCCCTCTTCGGCCGTCGAAATCTCTGCGATCGATGTCGGGGTTTCCTTCACGCCGAGGTTAAACTCGTCGCGCGGATGGGCCGCGCGCTCGAATTTTTCCTCGACCAGCGTATTCCATTGATTGCAGTCAGGACATTTTCCCAGCCACTTGGGCGACTGGTAGCCGCAGTTCTGGCAGCCGTAGACGATCTTTGCTTTCGCCATCTTTTATTCCTTCCACAGATGACGGAACTGAGTCGCTACAACCTGGTCGTATGCAACCGGCCGTGAGAGAAGCCCCATGTCTTGGGCGAAGCGGTTCATTTTGAGGATGGTTTCTTCGGAAATGGTTGCATCATAGTAAGGCAAATCGCGCCGGATCAACTCCGAAATCAATTCCGCTTCCGCCGGCGGAAAAATCCGCCGCCCGATTTCTGTGGCGCGCTCGGGCTCCTCACGGAGCGCCTTGTGCGCCCGCGCGAGCGCGCGTATCGCCGCAGCGGCGCTCTCGGGCTCGCGTTCGATTCTTTTTTCCGTCGTGATCAATGCGGAAAATGTATAGTGCCAGGCGGCCGGCGGTCCGTCGCCGCGCCGAACGTCGAGGACGATCGTGCCGACGCCGCGTCGCACCGCGATCTCCGCGCCCATGGCATTGGCCCAGAATCCGTCGATCTTTCCTTCTTCTAAAGCCTTCGCCGCCGTAAGACCGAAGGAAACCGTCGCGCCGGTGGCGCCGGGAACCGGCGCAATCTGTACATTGTCACGGACAGGATCGATGCCGGCTTCCAGCAGCAGCCGCTTGAGCCCGTAATCCACTCCCGGGGCCGCGCCGATCCTGAGACCCTTGACCGCGCCGATGTGGCCTCGCTTCGCGCCGAGATCCGCGCGCAATACGAGCAGCCAATACATTCTTTGCCCGAGCGCGGCTAAAAGTCTGGCGCCTTTCCAATCGGGAAAAGCCATCAGCGTTGCGTGCGCCGAGCCGGCGACGAAATCGAGCGCGCCGTCGCGCAGCGCCTCCATCGTCTTGGGCACCGGAAAGAGCAGCTCGACTTTTTCGATCTCCAGCCCCTCGTCTTTGAAGAAGCCCAACTCGGCCGCGGCGATGGCGGGGAAATAGGAATTCGAGATCAGGTCGGGAACGGCGATGCGCATCTTGCTTCGTTACTCGTTAATAGTTGATTGGTTACTAGTTTACGGAGTTTCTCCAGTAACGAGTATACGAGTAACTAATAACTCAACCGGCGGAACCTGCCGGTTGTTCCGCGCGCCAGGAGCGGAGATATTTCACGACCTCATCTAGCGGCAAGACGTCGGCGTACTTCTGATTCATATCGAACAGGTTGATCGCGTGGCACGCCTCGTGGCGGTCGAAGACGCACTCTTCCGCCACGATCATGCGAAAGCGGTACGTCGTGCCGTCCACCACGCTCGCGCGCACGCATCCGCTCGTGCTTTCGCCGCACGCGATGACCGTGTCGATGCCCAAGTGGTTGAGGTGGCCGACAAGCGGCGTGCCCCAGAAAGCGCTGGGCGAGGACTTTTTTAAGACCGCTTCGCCGGGAAGCGGCTCGACCTCGTCGATGATGTCGAACTTGTGGCGCTGGCGATCCAATTCCTCCGGGCCGAGCTTGGTGCGGTCTTTACTCTCGTTGCGCCGGAAGGACCATTCGGCGACTCCGGCGTCGCCTAGTCCCGTTACGTGGACGATCGGAATGCGCAGCTCGCGCGCGGTCCTGAGCAAAGTCTGGATATGTGGAATTGCGTTCCACCCCGCCATGCCGCAGCTTCCCGGCCAGGTCTTGATCGCTTCCAAAACCGGCTGCGGCTTATCGCCGAAAACCCAGCGGTAAAGGTCGATGAGAAGCAGCGCGGGTTTTTTACCGAAGCCGATATTTCTGGGCGGCTTCATGGCGACGTGCGCCTTGTCCTGCTCGGTGAGAAAACGGTCCCAGACTCGCTCCATGGCATACCTCCTTACAGACCGGTGAAAATGCCCATAGGCTTCGTTGTGCTCGGTCCGCTTCGCGTCAACGTACTGGAATAAGTACGCCTCCGCTCGCGGACCTTCGCACGCCTTGCCTCTGGGACATTTTGACCGGCCTGAAACAGACTTTTGAAACCTTAAGCTCAAGCCATGTCTATCATCGGGTTTGTTCGACGGTCAAGAAGGAGGGGAGGCTGGTTGCTCTAAGCCGCCCCGTATAATAAATCTATTTGCGCGATGTCCGTGGACTTTATCCAGAATGAACTCGAAGCGTTGAAGCGCAAGGGGCTTTACCGCAAGCTCCGCCGCGTCGAGGGAGAGCAGGGGCCGACGCTGATGCTGGACGGCCGCGAGGTGCTCAACTTTTCGTCCAACAACTATCTCGGATTGGCGAATCACCCGGCGTTGAAAAAAGCGGCTAAAGAGGCGATCGACCGCTACGGCTGCGGCGCCGTGGCGTCCCGTTTGATATCCGGCAACATGACATTGCACGAAGAGCTGGAAGAAAAAATCGCCAAGCTCAAGGGAACCGAAGCGGCGCTGGTCTTCAACTCCGGCTTTCAAGCGAACGTCGGCATCATCCCGGCGCTTGCCGGCGAAGGAGATGTTATCTTTAGCGACGAGTTGAACCACGCGAGCATCATCGACGGCTGCCGCCTCGCGCGGGCGAAGACCGCCGTCTATCCGCATTGCGATCCAGCGGGTCTTGAAGACGCGCTCAAGAATAGTCAGGCCAACGGCCGGAAGTTGATCGTCACGGAGACTCTCTTCAGCATGGACGGCGATGAAGCGCCGCTGGCGGAGATCGTCGAGCTGTCCGAGCGCTACGGCGCGCTCGTTATGGTCGATGAGGCGCACGCGACCGGAGTCGCCGGTCCGAACGGCGCGGGCATCGCCGCGAAGCTGGGACTTAGCGAGCGCATTCCGATTCAGATGGGCACGTTGGGAAAGGCGCTCGGCGGATTCGGCGCCTACGTCGCCGGCAGCCGCGCGCTGCGCGAGTTGCTCATCAACCGTTGCCGGAGTTTTATCTTTACGACTGCGCTGCCGCCGCCGGTGTTGGCCGCTGCGATCGCGGCCATCGATCTTTTGCATCAAGAGCCGCAGCGGCGCCTCGCGCTCAGGCACAACATTCGCTCGCTCCGCGAAGGGCTGAGAAATTTGGGCTTCTCGTTGGGTTCCGGCGAGAGCCAGATTTTCCCGCTGGTCATCGGCGACGCGGAAAAATGCATGGCGTTCTCCGAGCGGCTGCTGGAAAAAGGCGTCTTCGCCCAGGGCATCCGCCCGCCGACGGTGCCGGAGGGAACCTCGCGCCTGAGAATCACGCTCATGGCGACGCACACGCACGAGCACTTACACCGCGGGTTGAAGGCCTTCGAAGAAGTACGCGGTGAATTTTGAATTCTTAATTTTGAGTTTTGAATTGGAATCCCGGTCCGAAAATTTAGAATTCGACATTCAAAATTCAACATTGACTTAAAAATGACCATGTCGCGATACGAACAACTAAAACGTCTGGACCACACTTATTTATGGCATCCGTTCACGCAGATGCAGGAATGGATGGGCGAGGAGCCGTGCATCATCGAGCGAGGCGACGGCCACTATCTCATCGATGTTCAGGGAAATAAATATCTCGACGGCGTCTCGTCGCTCTGGTGCAACGTTCACGGCCACCGCAAGGAAGAGCTGGATCGGGCGATCAAAGAACAGCTCGACCGCTTCGCGCACTCGACTTTTCTCGGCCTCAGCCACGTGCCCGGCATCGAGCTGGCGGAAAAACTCATTGGGATTGCGCCGTCAGACCTCCGGCGAGTTTTCTACTCCGACGACGGCGCGACGGCCGTCGAAGTCGCGCTCAAGATGGCGGTCCAATATTGGCAGCTCAAGGGCGAGACCGGCCGCACGCGCTTCGCCTCGCTCGTCGAGGCGTATCACGGCGACACCGTCGGCTCCATGAGCGTAGGCTACTCTGAGACGTTTCATCGCTTTCATCGTTCGCTGCTGGTCCCGGCCCTGCGCCTCAACCCGCCGCACGTCTTTCGCTACTTCAAGCGCATGAGCGAAGAAGAGGCGCTCAGGATCGCCATTCATGAGGCCGAAGAAAAACTTACTCAAGATAAGAACTCTCTTGCAGCGCTGATCGTCGAGCCGCTGATGCAAGGAGCCGCCGGCATGTGGCCGCAACCCGCGGCTTATGTCAAAACGCTCGGCGAAATCTGCCGGAAGAATCGGATTCTCTTTATCGCCGACGAGGTCGCGACGGGCTTCGGCCGCACGGGCAAGATGTTCGCATGCGAGCATGCCGGGGTAAGCCCGGATATTCTCTGCGTCGCCAAGGGCATCACCGGAGGTTATCTGCCGCTGGCTGCGACATTGACGACGGAAGAAATCTTCTCGGTCTTTTTAGGAGAATACAGAGAGTTCAAAACTTTTTTCCACGGACACACGTACACGGGGAATCCTCTCGGCTGCGCCGTCGCTCTGGCGAGCCTGGAGCTTTTTAAGAAAGAAAAGATTCTCGAACGGATGCAGCCGAAGATCGATTACCTCAAGCACCGGCTGGCAGAAGACTTTCTTCCGCTCCGTCACGTGGCCGATGTCCGGCAGTGGGGGTTCATGATTGGAATCGAGTTCGTCGAAGACAAAGAGAGTCGAAAGTGTTATCCAACAGAGAAAAGAGTGGGGCACAAGGCGATCTTAGAAGCGCGCAAGCGCGGCGTAATGATCCGGCCGTTGGGCGACGTGATCATCCTGATGCCGCCGTTGACGATAGAAGATAGTGAGTTGAAGGACCTCTTGGACGTTACGCTGGAATCGATAAAGGTGGTCACTGAGAGTTGATGTGCTCCCAGATGTCATTCTGAGGAGCGAAGCGACGAAGAATCTCACCCAGGCGATTTCTATCGATGAGAGGATACTACGTGTATATCTTGACGAACGAATCACGGACGCTCTATACCGGCGTCACAAACGATCTTGCGTTACGCGTGTACCAACACAAGCAAAAACTCATCCCCGGGTTTACCGCTAAGTACAACATTAGCCGGCTTGTCTATTTTGAAACCACTCAAGACGTTCACGCAGCTATCGCAAGAGAGAAGCAGATCAAAGAGGGGTTACGGAGAAAAAAAGGTCGCGCTGATCGAGTCGATGAATCCGTAGTGGAAAGACTTGAGCGCTGGCGATGAGAACTCAGGAGTCCAAGAAAAGACTCGGAGAGATTCTTCGCTGCGCTCAGAATGACAGGAAGGACTAGACTAAGTACGATGGGTAACGGGATCTTCATCACCGGAACCGACACTGGCGTCGGCAAGACCTTCGTCGCCTGTGGACTGGCGTCGCTATTGAAAGGGTCCGGTTATCGTGTCGGCGTCATGAAGCCGGCGGAGACGGGCTGCCAAGAAAAAGACGGCGAGCTTGTTCCGGAGGACGCCGTGCGTTTGAAGGAAGCTTCCGGTTGTGAAGAGCCGCTGGAAAAAATTTGTTCATATCGGCTCAAAGATCCTCTGGCGCCCAGTGTCGCCGCCGAGCGCAGCGGCGTCAAAATAGAAATTGACCTGATCCAAAAACTCTACGGCGAAATCAGCTCGAAGCACGACATCACCATTGTCGAAGGCGCCGGCGGGTTGCTCGTTCCTCTTCTCTCTCATTATACGTACGCGGATTTAGCGAAGCTCTTGAAGCTTCCCGTTGTTGTCGTCGCCGGCAATCGTCTCGGCGCGATCAATCATTTGCTGTTAACCTTAGAGCACGCCTCCTGCCGCGGCCTGCGCGTGCTCGGCTACGTTCTGAATCAACTGGAGAGCCAACCATCGCTCGCGGCGGAGACCAACGCCGAAGCGCTGCGCTTTCTAACCGCAGTTACTTGCCTGGGAGAAATTTCTTACATCGAGGGCATCGAAACTCAACGATCTTCTTTGTCCGATTTATTCGAGGAGAGGCTCGGTTGCCTGCTGGACGTGATTTTGCTTGACAAGTTGCACTAGCCAGTAGCAGCAATCGCTACATCTAGGTCGTTGCCCGAAACTGTCGCAATCCCGGCCACGCGGACCAAACGGTTAAGGTCAATAAAACTCCGATAGCGCTTCCCATGAGCAGGGCGCCGGGCGCGCCGAGAAGCGCCGCCGCGAAGCCCACCACCATCGCGCCGACGGAATTGGCGCCTTGAGAAAACATATTGAAGACGGAAAACGCTCTGCCGCGCACGTGATCCGGTGTGAGCAGGTGAAAAGTCGTCTGGCGCATCACCGCTTGCAGCGAATTGGTCAGTCCTAAGCAGCCAACCAGGACGAGAGACAGCCGAAAGCTGGGCGACACGGCAAAGACACCAAGACTAAGGCTGAACAGAAGAAAGGCCCAGAGCGCGAAAAGGCCTTTCCGTTTCACGTCGCCGGCGATGAGGAGCGCGACGGTGCCGATGGTGCCGCCGACTGCAGGCGCGGAAGCCAAGAGTCCAAAACCCGCCGGGCCGACGTGAAAAATGTCCTTGGCAAACACCGGCAATAGGGGTTGGTAGTAACCCACGCCGACGATTGCGAAATCCAAAAGAACGAGGACAAAAACCGTTCGCTGCCCGATAAGAAACCGCACTCCTCCCAGAAGACTCTTGATCGAGAAAGTTTCCTTGACGCGGTCCGGTAGGCTCGGAACTTTCAGCAAAAAGATTCCCGCCGCAGCGGGGAGATAAAACAAGGCATTCAGCAAATAGGCGTTGCCCGCGTCCATCCACGCCAGCGTCAGCCCGGCCAGCATCGGACCGACAAAATGAGAGCCTTGAGAGATGCTGGAGTTGAGCGAGACCGCGTTGGTGAGATGAGAGCGGGGCACGAGCCCCGAGATCAGCGCCATGCGCACGGGATTGAGGATGATATTCACGCCCGAGGTGAGCGCGGTGCCGACGAGAATGTGCCAAACTTCGATTGTGCCCGTGATCGTCAAAATTCCCAGGACAACGGCTGTGAGAAAGTTGGCGGCGATGGTGAGGAAGAGGAGCTTACGGCGATCGATGAAGTCCGCCAAGGTGCCGGCAAACAGTCCGATGGCGAATAACGGGATGCCCTGGGCGAGTCCCGTCAGTCCCAACTGAAACGCCGAGCCCGACAAGTCATAGACGTGATAAAGATTCTGCATCTGGCGCATTTGATGCGCTATCGTGACAAAAAGGGAAGCGCTAAAAAGCAGGCGGTAGTCGCGATAACGAAGCGAAGCCCATGGCAACAGCGCTCCTGCCTCGTTCTCGGTTTCCGATTGAGTGTCAGCCATCGATGTCGTTTCACTGTAGGGGCGGGTTTAAAACCCGCCCCTACTTATTAAATTTCCTCACCACCTCGTCATGGAGTATTTTCAGAGGTATTCTTTTCGCCGTGGCGATTCGTTTCAAATCTTCATACTCGGGCGTCGCTCTTTTTGTGCCGTCGGGCGCCGCAATAACTTTTACTTTTATCGTGCCGAATTTGGTTTTGACTCGCGCGGCGGCGCGCTTGAGGGTCACGCGCTTCACCGGGTAGTAACGGAGACCGATGGTCGAAGTTTCGCGGAAGATAATCCCGGCGAGTTTTTCTCGGAGCGCAGGCTCGGCGATGACCCGGAGAAGAGTCGCGGGCCGGTTCTTCTTCATTTGGATCGGCGACAGGGAGACATCGCGCGCGCCGGCGGCGAAGAGGCGATCGAGAGCGTAGTCGTAAAACTCCGGATTCATGTCGTCGATATTCGTCTCGATGACGACCATCTCGTCGCGCTCCCATGCCGCCGAATCTTCGCCGAGGACCAGGCGCAGAACGTTCGGGCGATCCGGAAAATCTTTTGAGCCGGCGCCATAGCCGATTTTTTCGACCGTCATTTGCGGCGTCTCGTTGAATCGAGATCCGAGAGTTGCAATAAGAGCAGCAGCCGTCGGTGTCACCGTCTCGCCGTCCAAATCGATGAACTCGACCGGAAGACCTTTGAGAAGCTCCAGCGTCGCCGGGCCGGGAAGAGGCAGCGGGCCGTGTCTGGAGCGGGTCACGCCCCGTCCGAGCGGAATACGCGAGAAATAAAATGCCTCGATCTTCAGTTCGTGAATTCCTATGGCCGCCGAGACGATGTCCACGATGGAATCGGTCGCGCCGATTTCGTGAAAGCGCACCCTTCCCGGTGAGACGCCATGGATTTTTCCCTCCGCCTCCGCCAGCCGGGCAAAGATCTCGATCGCACGCTCTTTGACCTCAGGCTCCAGAGAGCTTCCGTCGATCAGGCGCCGGATCTCCGCCCACGTCCGCTCCGGCTCTTTTTTGCCGGTGAGCACTTGAAAGCGTGTCGCGCGAATGGCGTGAAGTTTTTTCGTGGAGACCGCGAGGCGAAATTTGAGCGAAGGAATTTTTTTCAGCCCGGACTTGAGCGTCTCGAGCGGCAGGCCGAGATCGAGCAGCGCCGCGACGAACATGTCGCCGCTCGCTCCGCCGATCAGGTCACCGTAAACAATCCGCATGCGTACGCTTCGAAGTTTCTCGTGGCTCGTGCTCGTGTCTCGTGTTCGAACACGATCACCCTTCGACTTTGCTCAGGGTGGTGAGCTTGTCGAACCACGGACACGAACACGGCTTTTTCCCGATCACCACGGTGTGTGAATTTCTTTGCCGCCGAGCTCGACGTAGATCTTCTCCGGTTTGAAAGGTTTGCCGGCGAGCCGGTCGGCGAGCCAATCGACGATCAGCGTCCGCGAGCGCGGGTTGCGAATCGAGTGCTTCTCGCCTTCGTAAACGACCAGGACTTTCGGCCCGCGGATTTCTTCGATCAGGTCGTAAACGAATTCGATCGGGCAGAGCTCGTCGTCCTCGCCGGCGACGATGAGATACGGGCAAGTTATTTTGGAGGCGACTCTTGCCAGCGTCAGCGTCTTGGCGAACTCGTCGAAGGCGGCCTCGTCGTCGTAGCCGGACATGTACATGTAGTTGAGCTTGAACGTCGGCGAGGCGGTGTTGAAAATCGTGTACTGGCCCGGCTCGACGCAGACGCCGCTAACGGCGCAGGCCTTGAAGCGCGGCTCGGCCGCGGCCACGCGCGGACCCCAATACGAGCCCATGCTCGAGCCCATGATCGCCAGGCGATTGGCGTCGATCTCCGGCCGCTTGACCAGGTAATCGCAGGCGAGTTTGCCCGCGTCTTCATAATTCGACGCGGTGCATTTGATTCCGCGCGCGCGCGTCTCGCCCTGCCCCGGTCCGTCGATCGCAAGCATGGCGATTTCCCGCTCCAAAAACGGATCGCCGTAGAGCGGGTTGTCTTCTTTGACGCCGTCCATGCCGGGGATGTAGAGGACGCAGGGAACTTTCTCGCCCGCCTTTATGCCCGGCGGGAGGTGCAGCAGCGCGGAAATCGTTTTTCCCTCGTAGGGCAGCTCGACGCGCTCGATCGGCCGGCCGGCGAACTGGATGAACTTGTCGTAGCAGGCGCGCTTCTTTTCCCCCCACGCGATGCGCTTGGGATTGTTGTCTTCGTAGATCGCCCACATCGCGTTGGTATAAAAAGTCGCTGCGACGTAGTAGTGCTCGCGCGCCTCGACGTTGTGGCCGGCGTTTTCGGCCTCGCGCCCGAGCGCTTCGCGGCGCTCGGCGGCGCGGGAGAACTCGCGCGGGATGTCGGTGAATTTTTGCACCCGGCGGCCGATCTCGCGCAAATCCGACTCCGCGCCCGCGCCGCAGTTGCGCAGAAGTTTTGCGGTCCGGCCCTGGTCCCAATCAAGGCCGCGAGTTTGGATCACCTGATCGAGCAGCCATCTCTGTTCGCGCCAGCGTTTCATTTTTATTTCAGTTTCAACTCTCATAAATTATCCTCCGGTCATGTCATTCATCGCTCGGCGACAAATCGGTCGTCGACGAACTTCTTCAGGTCCGCGTTTCTGAGCGCCGGACTGCCCTCCACCAGGCTTTGCCGCACGGCTTCGAGTCCCTTGAGTGACGGATAGGGCGGGCTCGAGATCGCGCCGCTGTACTCTTTGTAGCCTGCTTCCAACGCGCGCTCGTCGGCGCGCATATATTTCTTCAAGACTTTGAGCGCGGCCTTGCCGTCATCCTTGTAGAGCTTGGCGCCCTCGGTCAGCGCGGCCATGAACGCTTTGGCGATTTCAGGGTTGGCTTGGACATAGCTCCGCTTGGCGGCAATGCCGGCGAAGGTAAAATCTTTTCCTAAATCGGGAATGAAGACGAGCGGCCGGTAACCCAGTTCGCGCGCGATCGTCGAGCTCGGAGGCGAGAGTATTCCGCCTTGCACAGCGCCGGCTTTCAGTCCCGCCAGGATGTCGGGAATTCCTCCCATCGCGATCAGGGTAACCTCTTTCGGCGACAGGCTCAGGTATTCAAAGGCAAGCCGCGCGGCCAGATCGCTGGCGGATCCCAGGCGCGTGATGCCGACTTTCTTCCCCTTAAGGTCGGCGCCCTTGGCGATCTTCGGGTCCGTCGCGAGCGTAAAGACCATGCGATGGACCGTCGTTCCGAGCCAGGCCAGATCGCCGCCTTGCGCCCACGCGGTCATCATCGGCGCCGGCGAGAGATGGCCGAACTGGAGCTCGCCCGCGAGCAGAGCCTGCGCTGCGGTCGTGCCGCCGGGAATGTAGATCAGGGCAGAATCGAGGCCGTGCTTTCTAAAGAGCCCTTCTTCGTGCGTGAGCCAGATCGTGCCGATGCCCGCGGAAACGGCGCTGTATGCGACTTTAATCGGACGATTTTGAGCGGATGCAATCGAAGCGAGCGCCCAAATCAGCGCGAGCCCTAAATGCACACTCCGGAGAAGCTTTTTTCCCGTCATCATTCTTGCGCGAATCTCCTTCAGGCCGGCTAAACTCTAGTCAAAAAAGTTCGCGATGGCAATGCCGCGGTGCGGCCAAAGCAAGTTGACCCTGGGAAAGTTTTGTGTCTATAGTCATTTCAGTTGGTTTGCCTCTTTTAGCCTTGTATTTCTAAGCCGATATTTACGATGCTTTTTGATTTCGCCAATGTTTTGGTCTTTACGGCCTTGGGCGCCGGGTTCGTCGGCGTCAATCTACTGATCGGCAAATTACTCCGCCCGAACAACCCCCAGGCGCGCAAGCTCTCGACTTACGAGTGCGGCGAGCCTTCGACCGGCAGCGCGTGGGTCAACTTCAACATCCGCTTTTATATCGTCGCGCTGATTTTTATCGTCTTCGAAGTCGAGATCGCCTTCCTCTTCCCCGTCGCTGCCGCTTTTCGCCGTTGGGTCGAAAGCGGGCAGGGAGCCTTTGCCTTCGTGGAGATCTTGCTGTTTGTAGCCATTCTCATGCTGGGTTTGGTTTACGCCTGGGCCAAGGGCGATCTCGAGTGGGTAAAGAAAGTTCCATCGTAAGAGGGAAATTCCATGCAACCGCTACTCAACTCATTGCCGGAAACGGTTTTTACCACCAAGGTGGATCAGCTCCTCAATTGGGGGCGGGCCTCGTCGCAATGGTACATGTTGTTCGGCCTGGCCTGCTGCGCGATCGAGCTGATGCAGACCGGCGGACCGCGCGCCGACGTGGACCGGTTCGGCTGCGTGCCGCGGGCGACGCCGCGCCAGTCGGACCTGATGATCGTGGCCGGAACGCTGACCTACAAAATGGCCAAGCGCACCAAGCTGCTCTACGAGCAGATGCCCGATCCCAAGTACGTCATCTCGATGGGGAGCTGCTCCAACTGCGGCGGGTTGTTCCAGGTCGCGTATTCCGTCTGCAAGGGCGTCGATAAGATTATTCCCGTGGATGTCTACGTGCCGGGTTGTCCGCCCAGGCCGGAGGCGCTCACCGAAGGTCTTTTGAGAATTCAGGATAAGATTATGCGCGAGCGCTGGCTGGTCCGGGCGCCGGCGGCTGAAGAGCGGGCGGAGACTTAAAGAGGTGGAGGCCCAAGAGATCTACAATAAGCTGGAGCGGCAGTTTCCGGGCAAAATAGGCAACTTTCACGGCGACGTTTTTGATCCGTATCTCAACGTCGACGCGCGGTCTATCGTGGACGTCTGCCGTTATCTCCGGGACGACCCTGAGACGGCCTTCGAAGTTCTCTCCGATCTGACCGCGCTCGATCTTCCCAAAGAGGACAAGCTCCAGGTCGTCTACCATCTCTATTCGTACTCCAAGCGTCACCAGATCGTCCTGAAGGCCGATCTGCCGCGCGAGACGCCCGGCATTTCCACGCTGGAAGGCGTCTGGAAGGTGGCGAATTGGCAGGAGCGCGAGGTCTTCGATCTTTTCGGAATCATGTTCGAAGGACACACCGATCTTAGAAGGATCATGCTGCCCGAAGACTGGGTCGGCCATCCATTGCGCAAAGACTACGTCGAGCAGGAAGAATACGACGGCATCAGCACGCAGCGCGCGCCGCTGGTGGAAAAATTACTGCGCTGAAACGAAAACGAATATGAGCGAAGCGGCTGCTCCCCAGAGCGAAGTTTTTCACACCGAGGACATGACGATCAGCGTCGGTCCGCAGCACCCGAGCACGCACGGGGTGTTGCGCTTCGTGGTCAGGACCGACGGCGAAGTTATCAAGGATGCGATTCCCGACGTCGGCTATCTGCACCGCTCGATCGAGAAGATCGGCGAGAAGTGCACCTGGCACGGCTACGTTCCTTATACCGACCGCGCCGACTACCTCGCGGCGATGTTCGCCAACCAAGGATTTTGCATGGCGGCCGAGAAGCTGGGCTCGACCGAAGTGACGCGGCACGGGGAATTCTGCCGCGTGATCGCCTGCGAGCTGAATCGGATTGCCAGTCATCTCATCTCCATCGGCACTTTCGGCCAGGACATCGGCGCGGTCACGCCGTTTCTTCACGCGCTCCGCGAGCGCGAGACGATCAACGACCTGATGGAAGAGATCTGCGGCGCGCGCCTGACGTACAATTATATTCGCATCGGCGGCGTCGGCTACGACATCACGCCCGAGACCTGCGGCAAGATCACCGCGTTCCTCGACCACTTCGAGCCGATCATGGACGAATACAACCGGCTGCTCTCCTACAATAAGATCTACATTGAGCGGCTCGTCAATGTCGCCGTCATCACCAAGGAAGAGGCGTTTCAGTACAATCTCGTCGGGCCCAACCTGCGGGCGTGCGGCGTCAAGTGGGACATCCGCCGCGACATTCCGTATTCGGTCTATCCGGAGTTGGATTTTGAAATTCCCGTGGGAAACGGCGAGAAGGGCACGCTCGGCGATTGTTACGACCGTTACTGGGTGCGCATCCGGGAGCTGGAAGAGAGCTGCAAGATTCTCCGCCAAGCTCTCAAGATGATGCCCAAAGGGCCGGCGATCTCGAAAGTGCCGCGAAAGTTCAAGCCGCCCGCGGGCGAAGCCTACGTCCGGGTCGAGGCGCCGCGCGGCGACATGGGATTTTACGTCGTGAGCGACGGCAGCGAATATCCATACCGCGTGAGAATCCGCACCGGCTCGTTCACCGCCATGGCGATCATCGACAAGCTGAGCCGCGGCATCATGGTCGCCGATTTGATCGCGCTCATCGCCAGCTTGGACGTGGACGCGCCGGAAATCGATCGCTAAGAAAAACATGCAACAGTTTGTCGATCAGCTTATCCAGCAAGGTTACTTTCCGGGAGTGCCCAGTCAAATCGTGTATGCTCTCGCGATGTTGCTCGCGGCTTTTGTCGTCCTTTCCGTCTTTGTCGCTCCGCTCGCGGGCGTCACGAGCTGGCTGGAACGACGGGTTTGGGCGCGGATGCAATCGCGGGTCGGTCCCAATCGAGTCGGCCCGCAAGGGATTTTGCAGTGGATCGCCGACGGAATTAAGAATCTGCTCAAAGAGGACATCATCCCCACGGCGGCGGACAAACTGCTCTTTCCACTCGCGCCATATGTCGTCTTTGTCGGATTTTTGTGCGCGTTCGTCGTAATTCCCTTCGGGGGCTCGCTCATCGTCGCCGATCTCAACATCGGCATTCTTTACCTGCTGGCGGTAACTTCCATCGTCGTCGTCGGCATCCTGATGGCAGGCTGGGCGTCCAACAACAAATGGTCGCTGCTTGGAGGCATGCGCTCGGCGGCGCAGATCGTGAGCTACGAAATCCCCGCCGGCCTCGCCGTGTTGACGATCGTTTTCGTGGCCGGAACGATGAGCACGCAGGGGATCATCCAGGCGCAGGGCTGGGCGCCCTGGGACTGGTTTTTATTTTACAGCCCGTTTACCTTCGTCGCCTTTTTTCTCTATTTCACCGCGGCGCTGGCCGAGGGCAACCGGACGCCGTTCGATATTCCGGAGGCGGAATCGGAACTGGTCGCCGGCTATGTGACCGAGTACAGCGGCATGCGCTTCTTATTTTTCTTCTTCGCGGAATGGGGCAATCTCTACATTATCGGCGCGGTGGCGACGATTCTTTTTCTCGGTGGCTGGCAGGTGCCGGCCATCCCATGGGTCACGGAACAGCCGGTGCTCAAAGGAATTCTCCAGTTCGTCGTCTTCTTCATCAAAGCGTATCTTTGGGTTTTTGTCTCCATGTGGGTGCGCGCGACGCTGCCGCGCGTGCGCGTGGACCAATTGATGGCGCTGTGCTGGAAATACATGGTGCCGCTGTCGTTTGTTTGCGTGGTCGGAACCGCCGCCTGGATGGTCGTCTGGCCGCATGGAAATCGCTGGGCGAGCATCGCGATGTTTATCATCGGCGTCATCATCCTGGGTGTGTTCGGGAAACGGGTCGGCTTTCAGATCCGCCACTCGAGGCCGACGCTCTATCTGAAGCCGTATATTTGAGCGGTTACCAATTGCTTTGACTTTTTTTTGCGACTGAAATATCCACTAGGGAAACATGAAAGCGCTCGCTGCATACATCGGAAATATCTTCGAGACGGTCACCACGATCTTCGAGGGCATGTCGATCACCCTGTCGCATCTGGTGCGCCGTCCCATGACGGTCCAATATCCGGACAGGCTTGACAAGCCGGTCCAGGAGACCCTGCCGTTAAGATACCGGGGGATCTTGGAGGTGGACATGGATATCTGCACCGGCTGTCTTGCGTGCGAACGCGTCTGCCCGATCACCTGCATCACGATCGGCATCGAGATGAACAAGGAAACCAAGCAGCGCAGCTTCAGCCACTTCGACATCGACATCTGCAAGTGCATGTATTGCGGTCTTTGTGCGGAGATCTGTCCGACCGGATCGATTCGCCATTCGCAAGAGTTTGAGGGCGCCAGCTATAACCCGGCGGGTCTGGTGCGCCACTTCGTCACCAAGCCGGTGTCTCTTTACAAGCCCAAAAAGGGCGGCGAGACCGATCCGACCATGGCCAAGAAGGCCGAGATCGGACAGAAATATTTGGACGAGTTCGCCACTCCGGAAGGACCGGGAGGGGCCGGAGCGGGAGAGGGATAGATGGTTGATGAGTCCGGCGCATCGGCCGGTCGCCGTCCTCGATTCCCTATTGTAATTCACTGACCCAAAAAGCTTCGGCTTTTTGGGATTTTTTTTAAGCGCGAGACGAATTTATGGAACTTGCCACGGCAGTCTTCTATCTGGTTGCTATCGTCACGGTCGGCTCGGCGGCGATGGTGGCGTTCTCGCGCAATATCATCTACTCGGCTTTTTCTCTTCTCGGGACCTTCGCCGGCGTGGCGGGGATCTACGTTTTTTTGGGCGCGGACTTCGTCGCCGCCGTGCAGCTTCTCATCTACGTCGGCGGCATCCTGGTGCTGATTCTGTTCGCGGTCATGCTCACGCACAGAATTACCGACGTGAAGATCACCAACCGCGCGGCGGGAAAAATTCCCGCGCTCGCGATCGTGGGTGTTCTAGCCGGGCTTTTGGTCCAGACCATTCGACAAACTCCCTGGGCCAAAGCCAAAGAGGTCCTTTATGTTCCGACTTCGGCAAAAATCGGCGATATGTTTCTGCAAGATTATCTGCTGCCGTTTGAGCTGGCCTCGTTGGTCTTGCTCGCGGCGCTGATCGGCGCCGTGGTCCTGGCGCGAAAGGAAATCCGAGAGTAGGCGATGGCTATCGGTCTCAATCATTATCTGATCCTCGGCGCGATCGTTTTCAGCCTCGGGCTTTACACCGTGCTCACGCGGCGCAACGCGATCAGCGTTCTCATGGGAGTCGAGCTGATCCTCAATTCGGCCAACATCAACTACGTCGCCTTCGCGCATTTCAGCAGCGGCGGCGTGGACGGGCAGATTTACGCGATCTTCGTCATCATGCTGGCCGCGGCCGAAGCGGCGGTGGGGCTCGCCATCGTGTTGGCGATCTTTCAGCTCTTCCATACGATCGACGTCGGCGCGGTGGAAACGCTTAGGGAATAGGTGAACAATTGAGGTCAAAACGCAAAATGAAAAATGAAAAATGCAAAATGAACAGAAAGCATCCGGAGATTTTGACTTTTGCACTTTGCAATTTGCATTTTGAAATCTGCCGCGGGCGGAAGGGCTGATGGAGCATCCGATACAAACAGACTATCTTCGCTGGATCGTGCTGCTGCCGCTCCTCGGGGCGGCGTTAAACGGCCTCCTCGGGGCGCCGTTGCAGAAGCGGATCGGCAAGTGGTGGGTGACTCTCGTCGCCTGCGCGCCGGTCGTGTTGTCGTTCGCGCTGTCGGTCACGGCCTTTATGAGCCTGCGCGATCTTCCGCCCGAACAGCGCTTCTTGATCGATCGCGTCTATTCCTGGCTCTCGCTCGGCTCGCTTCACGTCGATGTCTCTTTCTGGGTCGATCCTCTCTCCGCCGTGATGATCCTCGTCGTCACGGGCATCGGCGGACTCATCCACATCTACTCGACCGGCTACATGCACGACGATAAGTCGTACTGGCGCTACTTCGCCTTCCTCAATCTCTTTACCTTCTCCATGCTGCTGCTCGTCACCGCGGACAGCCTGCTCTTGATGTTCATCGGCTGGGAAGGCGTCGGCCTCTGCTCCTATGCGCTGATCGGCTTCTGGTACCACGACCACGTCAACACGCGCGCCGGCAACAAGGCGTTCATCGTGAATCGGGTCGGCGATTTCGGTTTCATACTCGGCATCTTCCTCATCTTCTGGTCGTTGGATGCGCAAGGCCACGGCACGGTCACGTTTCGCGAGATCGCGAAATACGCCTTCCTGCTCCAGGGAAAAGAATTTTGGGGCATGGGAATCGCGACGCTGGCGACTCTCTTTCTCTTTCTCGGCGCCACGGGAAAGTCCGCGCAGATTCCGCTTTTTGTCTGGCTGCCCGACGCGATGCAGGGCCCGACGCCGGTCAGCGCGCTGATCCATGCCGCGACGATGGTCACCGCCGGCGTGTACATGATCGCGCGGCTCAACTTTCTCTTTTCGATGGCGCCGCTGACGTTGGCGGTCGTCGCGGGGATCGGCGTTGCCACCGCGCTCATGGCGGCGACGATCGCGCTCACGCAAACCGACATCAAGCGCGTGCTCGCTTATTCCACGATCAGCCAGTTGGGCTACATGTTTTTGGCGGCCGGTGTCGCCGCCTACGGCGCGGCGGTCTTTCACTTGATGACGCACGCGTTTTTCAAAGCTTGTCTCTTTCTCGGCTCGGGCAGCGTGATCCACGCCATGGGCGGAGAGCAGGACATGAGAAAGATGGGCGGGCTGCGCCACGCGATGCCGTGGACCTTCTGGACTTTTACGATCGCGGTTCTGGCTATCGCCGGCACGCCGCTCACGGCCGGGTTTTTCTCGAAAGACGAAATCCTCTGGCAAGCCTTCTCCAGCGAGCACGGCTCGTTCTTATTGTGGCTCTTGGGAGTGGCGGGCGCCGGACTCACGGCGTTCTACATGTTTCGCCAATTGTTTATGGTTTTTTTCGGCACATGCCGCGCCGACCATCACGTTCAGGAACATTTGCACGAATCGCCGAAGACGATGACGCTGCCGTTGGCTGTCCTCGCGCTCGGATCGATCGTCGCGGGATATATCGGCCTGCCGGCGCTCATCGGCCCGAATCTTTTCGCCGAGTGGCTCGAGCCGGTCTTGGGCGCCGCGCACGAGGCGCACGGAGCGGCCGCGGCTGAAGAAGGCACTCTCATGCTCGTATCCATCGGCGTCGCGGCATCCGGCTTCTTCCTCGCCTACCTCATGTATTACAAGCAATCGTTGTCACCGGAGCGCTTTTCCTCGCTCGCGGGCGGGCTATTTTACCGGCTGTTCAACAACAAATATTATTGGGACGAATTCTATCAGGTTGTCTTTGTCGGCGGGACGCTGCTCTTGGCCCGCATCGGCGTGTGGATCGATCAGCACATCATCGACAGCATCGTCGATGGGTCGGCCAAGACAACCGCTTTCGTCTCCTGGCTGAACGGCCTGTTCGATGACTACATCATCGACGGCATGGTCAACGCCGTGGCCAACATCACTTTCGGCGTGGGTAATAAATTCCGCAAGGTGCAGACCGGCAACATCAACAGCTATCTTTACGTGATTCTCGGCGCCGTCGTAGTTGCCATCATCGTGAAGTTGCGGTATTCGAGCTGATTCGGACGGGGGAGTGGAAACTATGACAGACCACGTTCTCACCTACATGACCTTTTTTCCTCTAGCCGGCATGATCGCGGTGC
The DNA here is from genome assembly GCA_964404195.1 of uncultured Syntrophobacteraceae bacterium. GTDB lineage: Bacteria > Desulfobacterota > Binatia > UBA9968 > UBA9968 > JAJPJQ01. The sequence goes on along the minus strand of CAYOJC010000009.1, from coordinate 32,561 downwards.
TGCTGCTGCCGAGCGATCGCGCTAATCTGATCCGTTGGACCTCCGCTCTCTTCACGGTTCCCCCGCTGCTCCTCGCCGTCTGGCTTTTTCTCAACTTCGACGGCGCCAACCCCGGCCTTCAGTTCAAGGAACATTTTGACTGGATACCCGCTTACAACATCAGCTACTCCGTCGGCGTTGACGGCATCAGCATCTCGATGGTCCTGTTGACCGCTCTCCTCAGCTTTCTCTGCATCTTCGCTTCGTGGGGAATCGACAAAGGCGTGAAGGGCTACTTCGCGCTTTTTCTGCTCCTCGACGCCGGCATGATGGGCGTCTTTGTCGCGCTCGACTTTTTTCTCTTCTACATCTTCTGGGAATTGATGCTGCTGCCGATGTACTTTCTGATCGGGATCTGGGGCGGCCCGCGGAGAGAGTATGCTGCAATCAAGTTCTTTCTCTACACGCTCTTCGGCAGCGTGCTCATGCTGCTCGCGATCCTGGCGCTCTATTTTAGCAGCGAGCCGCACACCTTCGACATGACCGTGTTAATCGCCCAGGCGGACAAATACGGCACCAAGCCGCTTGCCATGTGGCCGTTCGATCAACTCGGCTGGGGATTCCAGCACGTGGTGTGGATGGCGCTGTTTATCGGCTTCGCCATCAAGATTCCGGCCTTTCCGTTCCACACCTGGCTGCCCGACGCGCACGTCGAGGCGCCGACGGCGATCTCGGTGATTCTGGCCGGCATTCTGTTGAAGATGGGAACGTACGGGATTCTCAGAATCAATTTTCCGATGCTGCCTCAGGCGACCGCCGATCTCGCCTACGTTTTTCTCGGCGCTCTCGGGACCTGGAACATCATCTACGGCGCGCTGTGCGCCATGGCGCAAAAAGATTTTAAAAAACTCGTCGCCTACTCCAGCGTGAGCCACATGGGTTACGTCATGCTGGGGATGGCGAGCTTTACGCCGCAGGGAATCAGCGGCGCGGTCTTGCAGATGTTCAATCACGGAATCATCACCGGCATGCTCTTTCTCATGGTCGGAGTGATTTATGACCGCGCCCACCACCGCGACATCGAGGGCTTTGGCGGCCTGGCGGCGGTCATGCCGGTTTACACCGGCGTCAGCGCGCTGGCGATCTTCGCCTCGATGGGGTTGCCCGGCCTTTCGGGATTTATCTCGGAAGTGCTGGTGCTGCTCGGCTCGTGGCAAAAATATCCCGTTCTCACCGTATTCGCGGCGACCGGCGTGATTTTGACCGCGGGTTATCTGCTCTGGACGATCCAGCGGGTTTACCTCGGCGCGGTCAATGAAAAATACAAGGCGATGCCGGAAATCAACGCGCGGGAGCTTTTCACGATGATCCCGCTGGGGATCATCGTCATTATCGTCGGCGTTTACCCCAGCGTGGTGCTCGATCTGATCAGCGCCTCGCTGGATCAGCTCAATCAGATCGTCATTCCGCACCTCAGTTAAAGATCCGATGGACCTGAGAAATATCGCCAGCCTCGACTTTTTCTGGCCGGAGGCCATTCTTACCGGCACGATTCTCCTCGTCGTGCTGATTGATCTGTTCCTCAAAAATAAGAGAGCGCTCGGTCTGCTGGCGCTTGCAGGGTGTCTCGCCTCCCTGTGGGCCACGCTTCAGCTCTACGGCGCACCCGAAGGGTGGCTTTTTCATCGAATGATGGTGCTGGACAATTTCAGTCTCTTCTTCAAGCTCGTCGCGCTCGCCGCCGCGATTTTGGTTCTCTGGATGTCGCGCGCCAGCCGGGAAATCGGCGACGTCCACCAGGGAGAGTACTCGGCCATTCTTTTGAGCTCGACGCTGGGGATGTTTTTCATGGCGTCTTCCACCAACCTGCTGATGGCGTATCTTTCGCTCGAGCTCGTGAGCATCACTTCTTATATTCTGACCGGATTTTTACCGCACAATCGGCGCTCAAGCGAGGCGGCGCTGAAATATCTCATCTACGGCGGCGTCGCGTCGGGAACGATGATCTACGGCATGAGCTGGGTCTTCGGCATGACCGGCACTCTGGATTACGCGGGCATCCATCAGGCGCTGCTTCAAGGCGCGCCGAGCCGGATCGCTCTTTTCATCGCCTTTATTTTTATTCTTGCGGGCTTCGGCTACAAGATCGTTTTCGTTCCGTTTCATATGTGGTCGCCCGACGTTTACCAGGGCGCGCCGACGCCGATCACCGCTTTTCTTTCGGTCGGCTCCAACGCGGCGGGTGTGGCGATTCTCATCCGCTTCTTTTTTCCGGCCGTATCGCAGCTTGGCGACGGCGGGAACTGGCAGTTTCTCTCCGGGGTAGAATGGCCGCAATTTCTCCTCATGGTAAGCATGGTGACCATGACGCTGGGGAACCTCTCCGCGTTGAATCAACAAAACTTGAAACGCATGCTCGCCTACTCGGGCATCGCGCACGCCGGCTATATCCTGATGGGTCTCGTGGTGCTGAACAACGAAGGCCTCCAGGCGATGCTGTTCTACATCGTCGTCTATCTGATCATGAACCTGGGCGCGTTCCTCGTGGTCGTGATTGTCGCCAATGCGACGGGCAAAGAGGATATCGAGGGCTACCGCGGCCTGGCCTGGCGCGGCTCCGCCGTCCCCGCGGTCTGCATGGCGATCTTTCTTTTTTCTCTCACCGGTCTTCCTCCTTTCGCCGGATTTGTCGGCAAGTTTTTCCTTTTTGCGGCCGTAATCAAGCAGGAATTCTATCTGCTGGCCGTGGTTGCCGTCGTCAACAGCGTCATCTCGCTCTATTACTACGCGCGCGTCGTCAAGGTCATGTTCCTCGACTTTCCCGAGCCGGCGGACGGACCGGTCGAGATGAACGCGGGCGCCGCGGTGCTGCTCGGCCTCCTCTCCGGCATGACCCTGCTCTTTGGTATCTATTGGGGCCCTCTGGTGGCCTTCACCAATCAGTCGCTTAAATTCTTCGTCAAGTAAGTCCAAAGCAGCGACTGACGTTTTTTTGCCAACTCTCGCCCGTTCGTGGCATTCTCCGCCTAAGACGATTGTCTCGATCCTGAAAACCCGAACAAACACAAGCGGTTTTTAAGAAAAGCCTACTGGCACCTCGCTTGCTTCTCTTCACTGACCCACAGGTCGCTAAAGGAGCAACGCGATGATCAGAGACAAGAAGTTATTCACTTGGGCGCTCATGACGTTGACGGTTTTATGCTTGACCGATCCGCGGCTTTCATTCGCCGAGCAGCCGATGGACCGGATCAAGGGGGCGATCGAGCGGGTTTCCGAGGTGCTTCAGGATGTCAGCGCCAAGTCGGGCGCCAACAAGGCCGAAGCGGTACAATTGATACGCGAGATCATCTTGCCCAGCTTTGACTTTGCCGAAATGGCCCGGAGATCTATGGGGGAGCGCTGGAAGAATTTGGATGGGCGCCAGAACGAGTTTGTCGGCGTCTTCGCCTCTTTTGTTGAAAGCGCGTACATGAACACGCTCGCTTCCTATCGAGGCGAAAAGATTCTCTTCTTGCGCGAGCGCGTGAATCAAAACCTCGCGCAAGTGGACACGGAGATCGTGTCGGGCAAGGGAGAGCCGCTCTCGGTCAATTATCGGCTCCACCTCGTACAGGACGATTGGAAAGTCTACGATGTGGTCGTTGACAACATCAGCCTCGTCAGTAATTTTCACTCTCAATTCAACCGGATACTTGCCACCGCTTCGTTCGACGAGCTGCTCAAAAAACTGCGCGAAAAATCCGATAAGCCGGTCTGACGGAACCCGCTCCGCTTCGTGAAATACAAACACCCATGGGATGCTCATGGGTGTTTGTATTTTGTCCCCCTTTCTTGCGCGGCTTGACAAACCATCGGGCAGGAAACTATGAATGAGTTTATGCTCGACACCTCGAAGCGAAAAGAGATGCTGCGGACTATGCTCAGGGTCCGCTCCTTTGAAGAAAAGCTCAACGAGCTCTATCAAAACAAAGTCATGTTCGGCACTCCGCACTCCTATCGCGGGCAGGAGGCGATCGCGGTGGGCGTCTGCTCCGCCCTCGAAGCGAACGATCTCATCGCGAGCTACCACCGGGGGACCGGCCATCTCGTCGCGAAAGGAGCGGATCTTTACCGTCTCATGTGCGAGTGCCTCGGACGTCTCGACGGTTATTCCAAGGGACGCGGCGGCAAAATGCACATGGGCGATCTCTCGTTCGGCTTTCTCGGCAACACCGGCACCGTCGGCGCCACGGTTCCGGTCGCAACCGGCGCGGCTCTCGCAGCCAAGATCAGAGGCAGCACGGAAGTTGCCGTGAGCTTCATGGGAGACGGAGCAATGAATCAGGGCGTCGTTCACGAGGCGATGAACTTCGCCGGTCTGTGGAAGCTTCCTGTAATTTACGTGATCGAGAATAATTATTACGCCATGACCGTCAGCCTGGAGAAAAGCGTCGCCGTCAAGCATCTCGCCGAGCGCGCGGCAGGTTATGGCTTCGAGGGCAAGGTCATCGACGGCAACGACGTCGAGTTGGTGTATGAAGAGACGCGCAATGCCGCGGACAAGGCGCGCCGGGGCGGAGGCGCGACGCTGCTCGAATGTCTCACGTACCGATGGGACGGCCATTTCGGCGGCGACCCGGGCACCGGCTATCGCGCGCGGGAGGAAATCGAACAGTGGAAACAACGCTGTCCGATCAAACGGCTAAAAGAAAAATTGAACGGCGAAGGAAATTTCACCGAAGCGGAGTTCGAAATACTCAGCGCGTCCGTCTATGCCGAGTTGGACGAGGTTGCCGCTAAAGCCCAGGCATCTCCACTTCCTCCAAAAGAGGTCGAGCTCGACGGCGTGTTCGCTGAATCCGAAACAGGACATGACTAGCCTGGAATATCATCGATTTTCGCGTCTTGGCGCGATGAATGATCCGAACTTCGTGTACTTCGTGCTCTTCGTGGTGAGAGGACTTTAACCACGAAGGACACGAAGGCCTCGAAGGAAGAGGAGTCACAGTGGCACCGAACATGGTCGTTAAAGAGATGCGCCTTCAGGAGGCGCTCCGGGAGACGCTACGGTACGAGATGGCGCGCGACAAGCGGGTCTTCGTCATGGGCGAAGACGTAGCTCTCTTCGGCGGCGCGTACGGCGTAACGCGCGGTTTGCTCCGGGAATTCGGCGAAGAGCGCGTGCGAGACACGCCAATCTCCGAGGCCGCGCTGGTCGGGCTCGCCGCCGGCGCCGCTATTAACGGCATGCGTCCGGTTGTCGAAATCCAATTCTGCGATCTTCTGCCGCTCTGCATGGATCAACTGGTTACTCTTGCCGCGCGCTATCACTACATGACCGGCGGAAGAATCTCCGTGCCGATCGTGATTCGGACTAAATTCGGCACGCGGCCGGGCGGTGGACCAAGCCACTCGAGCTGCAATCACGGCGCATTTCTCCATTTTCCGGGGCTCAAGATCATCGTTCCCACGACGCCCGCCGACGCGAAGGGGCTCCTGCTGTCGGCGATCCGCGATCCGAATCCGGTTCTCTGTTTCGAAAGTCACCATCTCTACGGCGTGAAAGGCCCTGTGCCCGAAGGCGACTACACGGTGCCGATCGGTCTCGCCGCGGTGCGGCGCGAGGGCAAAGATCTGACGATCATCACTTGCGGCGGCATGGTCCTCAAAGTGGAAGAGGCGGCCGGGAAGCTAAAAGAGAAGGGAATCGAGGCGGAAATCATCGACCTGCGCTCGTTGGCGCCGCTCGACAAAGAAACGATTCTCAAGTCCGTCGCCAAGACCAAGCGCGCCATGATCGTCGATGAAGGATCGATTGTCGGCGGGCTCACCGCCGAGCTTTCGGCGACGATCCAGGAAAATCTTTTCTCGGATTTGAAGGCGCCGGTCATTCGAGTGGGCGCATATCCCATTCCTCCCCCGCACAGCGGCCCGCTTGTCGAGGCGATGATCCCAAGCGTGGAACGAATCGAGGCCGAAGCCGTTCGGCTGTTGGGTTTATGAGTTATCGCTGAATAGCAGATTGACCGCTCCAGCCGACAGGTAGGGCACGCTACTTTGATTTCTGACCTTCTTTCGTTTCGAATCGTTCTTTAAAATCTCCCTCATCACTTGACAACAAATGATTCAGGCCCCAACCACCAGCAAGGCCATTGGAATGCAAAACAGAAGAACCAAGACTCCAAGAGCCAAGAGAGGACTTGACCGTATGCCGCGGAAGCAGTGCAACTTGCCGGTTAAAGTCCGGCACGGGGAATTATCGGTTCACCCCGTTAGCGAAGATCCGGTTTTGAGAGGCGACTCTCAGGGCTAAGTGGATCGAGAAAACTTTCTTCGGAAAGGATTGCAAACTCACAGGCCGTACTATCAAGGAACCCATAGAGCCTCGTAACTTGTTCAGAGAGAGTGCCGACCCTGTGGTCAAGTGGGGAAAGCCGCCGCCATCTGTGGAGCTAACCGGGAAAAGCAGATGGGCTCTCCGGGGTCGTCGGGACGGCATGTGAGGGAAGTTGTGCTGGGTAACGCGGGAGGACTCGTCTGTCGCGGGTGATGGCCGCAACGGCTCGGTATAAGGGCAACCGAAGCCAGAGTCGGGCGGGCGAGAAGTCGGAGGGGCGCGTAGTACCGATGAGTCTGGGTAATGCCAGAGGAGGGAAGGCGCCCTGCTTTCATCAAGTTTCCTAAAGAGGGAAGGAGAGGGTGATTGCCGTGAGGTTTGAAACACCCGACAAGATCAGAGACCTCCAGCGGAAACTCTATCTCAAGGCCAAGAGGGAGCACTCGCATGCCTTGAGGTGAGGATGATCGGAAAGCCGTATGCGGGAAAACTGCAAGTACGGTTTGATGAGGGGGGACAGGACTTCTTTCTAAGGATGACCCTAAACGGGCACGAAGCCGGAAACGGCGGATACGGCCAAGGGTTGAGCTAACGGAAGCTGGACCTGTCCTCTACTCTACCCAAGATAGACCCCTAAATTGACCCTGCATAGTACGACGCACCCTTACGCTCTGCAGGTCTTGCATGGCTTGTAGTTGTAGGCAACAGCATCCTCATGGGTTGTAATCTCAATTAGATTGCTGCTGGAGATCTCGCGCGCCCACTTGCAGTTAGGCCGATGGAAATGCTCCCCAACCGCGCTCGCGACAAAGGGACCGTGAAAACGCGGTTTGATGCCATGATGAGGCAATCGATTGTAGAAACGCTCAGCGAACTCTTCGCTGATTTCCACTCTCTTGCGACGGTGTGAGTCCGGTACTTGGGCAGGGGAGCGCTCGAACTCCAGCATGACGTGATGACATCGCACGATCTGATCGTTCGTAGCCGCGCGGATGTCCTGAAGAAGGCGGTCGGCGAGTTGTTCAATACGCCGGGCGTACGTTTGTAGCAGGTTCAAAGCGACCATGCGCTCTTGCTCGTTAGAGGAGGAGGCGACTTCAGAAAGGAGTTCGAGCGCCTCATGAAGCGCGTCATCGCCCTCGATATTGTTAGTATCCAGGCTCCCCTCGAACTGAACGAGAAGCCGTCTTGCCTCTTGGAGTTCGGCGTTTTCTATCGGCATAGTATCGTCTTCCCGGCAGGGGCTTGTTCGGCAGTAACCCGCACGAAGAGCTGGAGTTTCTCAGTTCGTATGTCGGAGGTGTAAGGCTTGCCTTCGCGTATGAAACCGAAGCCCTCGAGTGACCTATGCATCGCAGAGTTATCCGTCCATGAGGTGGCAAACACATTTTTTTCGCCGATGCCACGAACGAGTTCTTGCACCAAGAGGCGGGAGATACCACGGTCACGATAGTCGCGCTTCACGTAGACCCAACCCAACTCAAGCGGAAAGGCGGCTGGAGAACGCGAGGAATTCGATTTCACGAAGACGGACTTTCGATACTTAATGTTCGGATGCTTGAGTGCTGCAACTCCAACAAGATCCTGATCGGAGAAAGTGAATGCAAGTCTTTGTGCCCGGCTGATTCGCTGACTAAGACCATTTGGGTCAACCTCGCTGCCTTCAAGAACAAGTGCCTCAAACGCGTCAATATCTGCGGCTGGACAGGTGCATGGGGGATTCGAGGCGACTCTTAGCATCGAAAGATTCGCCATGCTGCCTAACGGACACGAACTGAGCCAGCGATATCCTGTAATCGGCTCAAGCGAGTGTTAGGCTCCCGGATCAGTTGCGCCTAGCCGTTGCCGGAGTGCAGAAAACGTCAATACGAGGCGCTCCCCATAGCGAACGGCCTCCGCGGAATACTCTGCCAACTCCCTCGAGCCGCGGTAATCGATTCCTGCTGATTCTACTTTCCATCCCTTGCCGCCCAGTAACTTGGAGTAGGAATAGTGGATCATTCGTGTCCTGATCCGCCTCAGGTCTTTGCCAATGCTCTCGTCGTACCAGTGTTGAAGATCGGGCACGGCCTGCCCTACCTCACCGAATGCCTTGTCGACCAATTGGTCGGACGCCAGACCCATCTTCAACGCGCTATTGATTGCCTGCGCAACCTGGTCGACGGCCGCCATGACAGACACGACTACGCCCTCAAAATGAGCTTGAACCGGCACCGCAGGCATTTCGTCTTGTGAGTCCTCGCTGGCACCAAGCTCGCGCAAAAGGCATCTCAGGTGATACTTTGCGATTTCGACTTTGCGGTTTGCTGCTTCTAGGTAGCGCTTCCAGTCCACAATCAACTCTCAAACGGAGCATAACGCCTTGGGAGAGAGGCGCGTTTCTCAGCGTCCTTCTCAACTCAACGAACGGACAGCTCTTCAATCCACTTTCGTCAAGATTGGCTGTAATATCATCCATTTATAAAAGCATTGTCAACTCACTGCGCGTCCGGCTGCCTATCCGGCTATTGGCCCGCAGCTTTTTTCCTCGGGTGGAGTTACAGCACGCTACAGATTGGATTGGTAGGTCAGATTGCGGAGACGGGCTGCGACATTGGAACGATGAGTATCTGATACGACGGCCGCTCGATACGGCGACGATCCAGGAAAATCTTTTTTCCGATCTCAAAGCGCCGGTGATTCACATCGGCGCTACGTTTTATTCATGGTACGAGGACAAATCGCCACAGACTGTCGGAGGCGTACTCACCACAGAGACGCAGAGTTTGCAGAGTTAATATCAACTCCCCCTCCGCGCCTCGGCGGTGAATAATCCGGGCTAGGTGTTAGATGCCGCGCGTTGTCTTGGTCTGGTCGCGGTAGCAAGACGCTGGTTGACGATCCGCCAAAACGTGGCTACCGCCTTTGGTTTGGCATCGAAGAAATCCTCAAAAAATCCACAGGCGTTCAGCGGCGGCGGATAGGCGTACCGCTCGCCCTCCTCGCCTCGTTCTGTCACCCAGTCGTCTGGTTTGTCGGGGTCGATAATCTCAAAGAGGCGCGAAGGATAAAGATACGGGCGGCCTTGATCGTTCAAAATGCGGAAATTATTAGCCTCAATCCCAATCACGACATACGGCAGACCGGCGGTCAGATCTGGATATCGCGCGTACTTTCGGCGGAGCTTAACAATCATCGGGAGTGTGCCTGCTTCCGTTTCAGTTCAACCTGAGTCGTGAGTCAGTTCACATGGCTCCAGGCATGGTAGGAGCTGCGCACGAGCGGGCCGGATTCGACGTGGCGATCAATCATTTTTCCGCCGATTTATGGCGGTTTGCTTCGTATAGCCGAAGCCACTCCTCCATCGGCGCAAACTTTTCCCCTGTTGCCTGGTCATCCCAAATAATCCAGCCACCGCATTTCTCCGATAGATATCTCAGATGCTCGATCTCTTCCGGACTGCAAATTTTTGTTTGCTTGCCGGTAACCGCCTCCCATAAGATTTACTCAAGCCCGATCAGCCAACCGGCACACCAGCACTCTTCGGAAATCTCCGACATCAGCTTCCGAAGCAGACCGGCAGTGATCTTTTGCTCGTCCATCTACTTTTCTGTTCGGGCAGAGGTCAATAGATCGTCCAGGATCACAACTTCCAGGCCGGGAACTTTACGAAAATCGGGATCGTTGGAAATAAATCCTGTCGCTTGGGAGACTCCTGTAAATTTCCTTTAGCTACTACCAGCCTTCTCTTTCTCCTTTAATATAACCTGCCGGATACAGTCCTCTGCCCATTCCAGCGATCGCCTTGGAATATTGTTTAGGCCTGCGCAGTAGGATAACGGTATCGCCTCGCACGACCACAAGCAATTTATCCCCCGCCTTGGCGCGGAGTGCGTTTCTTGCCTCCCGCGGGATAACAATCTGATTTTTGGTGGATAGTTTAACCTCGCGCATCGCCAATCTCCTCGCTTTATCTTATAAGCAAATGTAGAGCGGGGGTCAAAGCCGACGAAATACCTTTCTTAGAGCCTGATCAAAAAGGTCCCAGATGCAAGGCGCGCGAGAATTGGCGAGCGCAGGCGTACTCTTTTCGGTACGTCGAGCGAGACAATTGAAGCGCAACGAAGCAGATGGGCCTTTTTCAGCAGGCGCCTAATTCACATGGCTCCAGGCGTGGTAGGAGCTGCGCACGAGCGGGCCGGATTCGACGTGGCGGAAGCCGAGCTTGTCGGCGTCGATTTTGAGCTGCTGGAATTCGTCGGGAGTGACGTAGCGCTCCACTGGAAGTTGGTCCGTTGACGGCTGGAGATACTGGCCCAAAGTTACGATATCGCAACCGGCCTCGCGCAAATCTCTCAGCGTGTCCATCACTTCGTCCATAGTCTCGCCGACGCCGAGCATCAAGCCAGATTTGGTCAAAACGTCTTCACGGATTTCCTTCGCGGCTTTCAAAACGTCGAGCGAGCGCTGATACACCGAGCCAGGCCTGACTTTCTTATACAGCCGCGGCACGGTCTCGACGTTATGATTCAAAATGTGAATTCCCGATTTGACCACGGTCTCCACCGCGCCGCGGTTTCCTTTGAAGTCGGGAATCAGGACTTCGACACGAATCCCGGGATTGAGCGATTTGATCCAGAAAACGGTTTTAGCAAAATGGGCCGAGCCCCCGTCGGGAAGGTCGTCGCGATCGACCGAGGTCACGACGATATGCTCCAGCCCGAGATCTTTGACGGAGAGCGCCACGTTGCGCGGCTCTTCAGGGTCTAGAAGCACCGGCTTGCCTTTGCTGATCGCGCAGAAGCGGCAGCCGCGCGTGCAGATGTCCCCCAGGATCAAAAAGGTCGCGGTGTTGTGCCCCCAGCACTCGCCGATGTTGGGACAGCGCGCCTCCTCGCAAACGGAATGAAGGTTGCGGTCCCTTAGAATCCGTTTGAGCCGGAGGTAATTTGGGCTGCCGGGAGATTTGACTTTAATCCAGTCTGGATGTCGTCTTGGCATAATTCTTTTGTATCCGTGTAGCCGAACTGCCGCGTAAAGTTACGGAGAAAAGTTTTTTTGACTGCTTCTATCGGAAGCTCTTTCCCAATCTCTTTCTGCATCGAAGTTACTTCCGACCATTGAAGACCGCAGGGAACGATGCGCTCGAAATAAGTCAGGTCCGTGTTCACGTTGAGCGCCAGGCCGTGATAGGTGATTCCCCTGCGCACGGCGACGCCGATCGCGGCGATTTTTTTCTTGCCGATCCATATCCCCGTCCACGGCGGATTGCGGTCCGCCTCGATGCCGAAGCTTTTGATTGTTCGAATCGCCGCCTGCTCCAAATATCTTAGATAACGATGCACGTCTTTTCTGAGCTTCGACTTCAAATCGATGATCGGATAGACGACCATCTGCCCGGGGCCGTGATAGGTAACATCGCCGCCGCGGCTGGAGCGAAACACCGGCACGTCGCCCGCACTGACAACATTCGCTGCTTTGCCGCCGCGCCCGAGCGTGATCACGTGCGGATGCTCGACGAAAAGAAGCAGGTCCGGAAAATTCTCTCTGTGCTTGGACTCGACGAGGCTTTCCTGCAAGGAGAGCGCGGCGCCGTACTCCATCTCGTCCAGGTCTTTAAAAATCAACGTGCTCATCTTATGGCTATGGCAGCGGAGTCCGTTTCTTTTGCGCGAAGGTGTGCGTGGGATAGCCGTAAAAAACCTCCGCCGCTTCCATCAGCGTTTCGGAAAGCGTGGGATGCGGATGAACCGACTCGGCCAAGTCGCGCGCGGTGGCGCCCATCTCGACGGCGAGAACGCCTTCGCTGATCAGCTCGCCGGCGCGCGCGCCGACGATGCCGACGCCGAGAATGCGCTCGCTCTCCGGCTCGATGATAAGTTTGGTGAGGCCGTCCGGACGATCCAACGTCATGGCGCGGCCCGAAGCCGCCCACGGGAATCTCGCTACCTGAACCTGAATGCCTTTTTGTTTTGCCTCCGCTTCGGTCAAGCCGCACCAGGCCACTTCGGGATCGGTAAAAACAACCGCGGGAATGACGACGTTCTCGAACGAGCTGGACTCTCCTAAAATCGCCTCCACCGCGACGCGCGCTTCTTTCGATGCTTTGTGCGCCAGCAGCGCGCCGCCGACAACGTCGCCGATGGCGTAAATCGCCGGGTCCGAAGTCTGCATCTCGTAATTCACTTGAATGAAGCCCTTGTCGTCGAGCGCGGCCTTGGTGTTCTCCAGTCCCAGGTCCTTGCAGTTCGGCAGGCGGCCGACCGAGACCAAAACTCTGTCGTACGTTTCGTCTTTTTGTTTTCCGTTTGCCGAGAGCGTCACTTTGATCTGCTTGCCGCTGGTCGCCATCTTGCCGACTTTGGTGTTCAGGCGCACTTCTTTAAAGGCTTTTTCGGCGTAGCGCATCACGGGACGGGTGAGGTCCGAATCCACGCCGGTTAAAATCGAGATCAACGCCTCCGTCACGACAACGCTGCTTCCGAGCGTCGCGTACACCGTCCCGAGCTCCATGCCGATATAGCCGCCGCCGACCACGAGAAGATTTTTCGGAATCTCCTCCAGCTCCAGCGCTTCGGTCGAAGTCATCACCCGCTTGTTTCCGAGGTCGAAGGCCGCCGGAAGCGCGGGCCTGCTGCCCACGGCGATGATCGCTTTTTCATAGCTGATGAATTTTTGTCCCTGCGAAGTTTCGACTCGCAAGCTCTGGGAGTCTTCGAAGTGGCCGCGCCCCTGTAGAAACTCGACGCCGCGCTTTTCACAGAGGCCGGCAAGCCCCTGCGCGAGTTTTTCCACGATGGAATTCTTCCACGCGCGCAGTTTGCCGAGATTGATCTTGGGCTGGCCGAAAGCAATTCCCCGCCCGTTGGACGCCTCCATCTCGCGGATCAAATCGGTCGCGTGAAGCAAAGCCTTGGACGGGATGCAGCCGCAATGCAAACAAACTCCGCCGAGTCGCTTTTCCCGTTCGACCAAAATCACTTTCTTTCCTTTGTCCGCGGCATAAAACGCCGCGGCGTAACCGCCGGGGCCGCCGCCGACAACGACAATTTCGGTTTTGATCGGTTCCATCCGCGTTATCCTTTGAGATCCTGCTCGGGAAAGTTCTCCAGCATTCCCACGAGATCCGCCATAAAGCGCACCGCGTCCGCTCCGTCCATCACGCGATGGTCGTAAGAAAGACAAACGGGCAACATCGGCCGCGCCTCGATCTTTCCATCTTTGACGACGGGCTTCAACGTGGACCGCCCGATTCCCAGCACCGCCACCTCCGGCTTGTTGATGATCGGGGTGAAATGGCCGCCGCCGATGCCGCCTTGATTCGAGATCGTGAAGCTTCCTCCTTGAAGCTCTTCCAAGGAGACTTTTCGTTTTCGAGTTCTCTCGGCGAGGTCGTTCAGTTCCTGCGAGAGATCGGCCAAGCTTTTTTTATCGACGTCTCGCAGCACCGGAACGATCAAGCCCGCCTCGGTATCCACGGCGACACCGATGTGGAAATAATTTTTAAAAACGACCTCCCCGCTGGCCTCGTCCAGACTGGAATTGAAGACCGGATATTTTTTCAACGCCGCGACCACGGCCTTCAGCACGAACGGCGTCAGCGTGAGGTGCTTCCCTTTTTTCGCCCACGACGGTCCGTATTCTTTTCTCAGCTTCGTCACGTTGGTGATATCGACCTCTTCGAACTGAGTCACGTGCGGAATAGTCGACCACGACTCAACCATCCGTTGGCCGACGGTGCGTCTGAGGGACGAGAGAGTTTTTTTCGTAACCGCGCCCCAGCGGGAAAAATCGACGCTCGTAGGAGCCGCCGCGGCTGGCTTCTCTAACGCCGGCGCCGCCGCCCTCCGCTGCAATTGCTCTACGTAGCTCTTGAGATCGCCGACGGTGATTCTTCCGCCGCGCTCGCTGCCTTGCACGCGCGCGAGATCGATGCCCAGCTCGCGGGTGATTTTTCTCACCGATGGCGAGGCCGGCGGCGGAGCGCCGCTCGCCGACTCATATTGATATTGGCTCGGCTTAGCGTCTGACGGAAGAACAGTCTTTTGCGGCGGCGCGGGCGCTTGCCGCGTCGCTTTCGGCTCGCCTGCCGGCGGCGCTTTCTTCTCCGCCGGAGGAGTTTTCTCGACGGCGCCTTCCTGGGTCAGCGTAATCAGCGGCTGTCCGACGTTCACTTCGTCGCCGGGCTTGACGTGAATCTTGGCCACCTGTCCGGCAGCCGGAGACGGAATGGGACCGACGGCTTTTTCCGTTTCCAGTTCCAGAATGACCTGATCTTTTTCGATCCGGTCTCCCGCCGAAACCAGAATGTTGGCGACTGTGGCCGACTCGACGCCTTCGGCCAGCCGAGGAACTCTTACGTCCATGAGGTTGTCGGTTGATTAAAGAAAAAACGGAGCGGCCTTCTCCGCGTCCACGCCCAAATCCTTGATCGCCCGCGCCACGGTCTGCGCCGGCACGGCGCCTTTTTGATGGAGCGCGTAAAGCGTGGCAAGCACCGTCATCTCCGCGTCCACTCCGAAGTAGCGCCGGAGCCGCGGCCGGGTGTCGCTCCTGCCGAAGCCGTCGGTGCCGAGCGACAGCAGTCCGCCCGGAACCCAGGGCGCGATCTGGTCGGGAACGATCTTCATGTAGTCCGACACCGCCACGAAAGCGCCCGCTTCTTTTTCGAGAAGACTTTCCACGTAGGATTTCTTCGGCGTCTCCGTGGGATGGAGCATGTTCCAGCGCTTGGCTTGCAGCGCTTCGCCGCGCAATAATTTGTAGCTTGTCGCGCTCCAGACGTCCGCCGAGACATCGTATTTCTCCGCCAGGATCTCCTGCGCCCGCAGCGCCTCGCGGAGAATCGGCCCGCTGCCGAAGATTTGCGCCTTATGCTTGGAGCGCCCGTTTCCGCGGCGAAATTTGTAGAGACCTTTCAGAATGCCTTCTTCGGCGCCTTCCGGCATGGCCGGCATCGCGTAATTCTCATTGTAGAGCGTGAGGTAATAATAAATTTCTTCGCCGTTCTGATACATGCGGCGCATGCCGTCGCGAACGATCACGGCTATCTCGTAAGCAAAGGCGGGATCGTAAGTGAGCAGCGTGGGAACCGCGCTCGCCAGGATGTGGCTTTGTCCGTCCTGATGTTGCAAGCCCTCGCCGGCGAGCGTCGTTCTTCCGGCGGTGGCCCCGAGCAGGAATCCCTTGGCCTTGCTGTCGGCCGCGGCCCATATCAGGTCGCCGACGCGCTGGAAGCCGAACATAGAATAAAAAATGTAAAACGGAATCATCGGGAAGCCGAGGTTCGCGTAGCTCGTCCCCGCGGCGATAAACGAACACATCGAGCCCGCTTCGGTGATTCCCTCCTCGAGAATCTGGCCGTCTTTCGCCTCCTGATAATAGAGCAGCGTCTCCCGGTCCACCGGCTCGTAGAGCTGGCCTTTCGGCGAATAGATGCCGACCTGGCGGAACAGAGCGTCCATGCCGAAAGTTCGGGCCTCGTCGGGAATGATCGGCACGACGCGCTTGCCGATCGCCGGGTGCCGCAGAAGCTTCGCGAGCAAGCGAACGAAGGACATCGTCGTGGACGCTTCGAGCTGGCCGGAGTCTTTCAGAAATTCGTCGAAAAAATCTTGCGGCGGAATCTCCAGCGGCTGCGACTTGACGCGCCGTTTCGGCACAAAGCCTCCGAGGCTTTTCCGGCGCTCGAGGAGATATTTGGTCTCGGGGCTGTCCTGCGGCGGACGATAGAAAGGAGTCTCCACGACTTCTTCGTCTTTCAGCGGAATATCGAAGCGGGTCCGGAACTCTCTCAGCTCTTTTTCGTTGAGCTGCTTTTGCTGGTGCGTGATGTTTCTTCCTTCGCCCGCTTCGCCCATGCCGTAGCCTTTGACGGTTTTGGCCAGGATCACCGTCGGCGATCCTTTATGTTCCACCGCCGTTTTGTAGGCGGCGTAAACTTTTTGCGGATCGTGGCCGCCGCGGAGAAGCTTGTGGATCTGGTCGTCCGTCAGATGATTGACCAGCTCGAGTAGCTCGGGATATTTGCCGAAAAAGTGCTTCCGCGTGTAGCTGCCGGGCTCGACGGAATATTTTTGATAATCGCCGTCGACCGCTTCCTCCATCCGCTTGATCAGTAAATCTCGGTGCTCGCTTTTCAGCATCGCGTCCCAGTCCGATCCCCAGATGACTTTGATGACGTTCCAGCCGGCGCCGCGGAAAATCGCTTCCAGCTCCTGGATGATTTTGCCGTTGCCTCGTACCGGCCCGTCGAGGCGCTGCAGGTTGCAGTTCACGACCCAAATTAGATTATCCAGATTTTCCCTGGCTGCGAGGCTGAGCGAGCCGGTCGATTCCGGCTCGTCCATCTCGCCGTCGCCGGCAAAACACCAGACGCGCGGCTCTTCGCCCTGCACGAGGCCGCGCGCTTTCAAGTAGCGCAAAAAGCGCGCCTGATAAATCGACATGATCGGCGCCAGTCCCATGGAGACGGAAGGGAACTGCCAGAACTCCGGCATCAAATAAGGATGCGGATACGACGGCAGCCCCGGAACTTCGGCCAGCTCCTGGCGAAAGTGATGCAGCCGCTTCGCCTCGATGCGCCACTCGACATACGCGCGCGAGTAGTTGCCCGGCGACGCGTGGCCCTGAAAATAAATCAGATCTCCGAGCTTGTTGTCGTCGCTTCCCCGAAAGAAATGATTGAAGCCGACGTCGTAGAGCGTCGCGCACGAAGCGAACGTCGAGATGTGGCCGCCGATGCCGTGGTGGATTCGATTGGCCTTCACCACCATCGCCATCGCGTTCCAGCGGACGTAGCTCTTGATGCGTCTTTCGATCTCGCGGTCGCCCGGATAGGCCGGCTCTTTCTCGACGGGGATGGTGTTGATGTACGGAGTGTTTATAATCGAAGGAATCTTGAGGCCGGACTCCTTGAGCCTCTCGATCAACTGTTCCACCAGCAGGGGCGCCTCAGATTTTCTGTTCTTGAGGACGAACTCCAGCACATATTCCATGGAATCCAGCCACTTCTGCGTGGCGCTGTGACTGTTGTTGCCCTCCTGTGGACCCGAAGCATCCTTGCGATTATAATCGAGCTGGGTCGTATCGGGTTGTTCTTTCTTGCCGACTTCCATTTTGCCGTTGTCTCCTTCCCGAGGAAGCGCGTGCTCGTTGCCCAGAAGCAATCTACAGGATTCAACTTCTTGATTCAATTCAGCGGCCTAGCGCCTCAGCCTCCGGCCGCGTCGGACTTCGGATGAAATATTTGGATGTTACTTTTCCGACGCCGCAGCACAACTTGGCTTGTGACGAGGCGCTGATCCTTTGGTGCGAGGGCGCGTCCTTCAGCGATGAGATTTTAAGATTTTGGGAGCCCCCTGAATACTTCGTCGTCCTAGGGCACTCCGGCAAGATTCATTCCGAAATTGACCTCGCTTCTTGCCAAGCCAGCCGCATCCCCATTCTCAGAAGATGTAGCGGCGGCGGTACCGTTCTCCAAGGTCCCGGGTGCCTCAATTATTCTTTGATTTTGAGGATCGATAATCGAGATTCTCTGCGGAACGTCTCGCGAACGAACTCGTTCGTCTTGGGATCTCTCAAGCAAGCGCTCGATCCCCTGATCGGCAGGGGAGTCGAAATTCAAGGTCACACCGACCTTGCCTTCGGGATGCGCAAATTTTCGGGCAATGCCCAATACCGGAAACGCCGCTTCGTTTTGTTTCACGGCACCTTCTTGCTCCATTTCGATATCTCTTTCCTTGAAAAACTCCTGCCCGTGCCTTCAAAGCAACCTGCCTATCGCCAAAACCGCACGCACGGTAATTTTTTGACCAACCTGAATCTTCCGCCTCACAAGGTCAAGGAGGCGCTGAAGCAATCGTGGAGCGCCAGAGTGGAATTCAAAAATATACCCTTTGAAACAATTGAAAGACTGGCGCGGGAGCGATACTCGAGCGACGAATGGAATCTTAAATTCTAGCAGGCCGCTGAAAAAGTTGTTTTCGTGCTTCGACGGGCTCAGCACGAACGGAAATTTTCTTGCGTTTTCAACGACCCCTCCGTTCGCCCTGAGCACGTCGAAGGGTGAACGGAGAGTTTTTCACCGGCCTGTCTACATCAGAACCTGAATCAGCGCCTTGGCGGCTTCGGGAGAAACCCCGAGAGGACGATGGGCAAGCGGTCCGCCTTCGGCCAGGACGGGTTCCAGCTCGTCGAGGCTGGGGAGGTCCGTGCGTTTCCAAAAGAGGCCGATGGGAATGACCTCGCCCCAGAGGTAGGCCTTGTCGATGGCGGCGTGGAAGTTCGTCGGGTCATGGCCCATCTCTTCGAGTTTTTTGACGCGAGCTTTGAAAAACTCGTGGCTGTTGTCGTTGTTGTAGGTGACGCAAGGGCTGAAGACGTCGATCAAGGAAAAGCCTCGGTGCTGGATGCCGCCTTTGATGAGCTCCACTAGATGTCTTTGCTGTCCGGTAAATCCGCGCGCTACGTAGGTGGCGCCCCCGGCTATGGCGAGGGAAATCGGGTTGATCGGGTTCTCCACGCTGCCGAAAGGCGTGCTCTTGGTCTTCATCCCTTTGGTGCTGGTGGGCGAGACCTGGCCTGTGGTGAGTCCATAGATCTGATTGTCCATCACTAGATAGGTGAGATCGACGTTCCGCCGCAGCGTGTGGAGGAAATGGTTTCCGCCGATGCCGAATCCATCGCCGTCGCCACCCGTGGCGATGATCTTTAGTTCGTGATTGCCAAGCTGTGCGCCCGTAGCCACCGCCAGGGCACGACCGTGGAGGGTATGCATGCCGTAGGCGTTGATATACCCGGGCAAGTTGGAAGAGCAGCCGATGCCACTAACGGTCATCACTTCATGGGGTTGGAGTTCCAGCTCGGCGAGCGCCTGCTTGAGCGCGGCGAGAACACCGAAATCCCCACAGCCGGGACACCAATCGGGGTCCACTCTCCCCTTGAAGTCCTTGACGGTCAGCTTGGGACGTTCCCCTTTGACTTCAACTCCACTGCGGCTTTTGGCTTCTGTTTTCATCATGGGCAGGCTCATATCTTTTCTCCTCAGACCATGACTTCATGGACCGGCACGTATTTTTTGCTCGCGCCGGCCAATATCGCCTTTACGCCCTCGACGATGTGGTGCGGCATAAACGGCTCGCCGTCGTATTTCCGGACATGGCCATCGGCCACGATGCCGGTCTCTGATCGCAAGTAGCGCGCGAATTGGCCGCTGTAATTGTTTTCCACGATGATGATCTTTTTGCTTTGCGAGAGAAGGGAAAGGATCTCCTCCGAGTGGAGGGGAACGAGCCACTTGATCTGAAGATGGTTTGCGACAATTCCTTCTTCCTCGGCAAGCTTCTCCATCGCTTCGCGGATAACTCCCTCGGTTGAGCCCCAACCCACGAGCGTGACTTGAGTGTTGCTCGGGCCGAAGATCTTGGGCGGATCCAGCAGGGAAAGAATGCCTTCCATTTTGCGCATCCGCTTTTCGTGCATCGCCTGGCGCTTGTGAGGGTTGGTGAATTCGTCGCTGATCAGCACGCCGTCTTCGTCGTGCTCATCGGTCGCCACCACGTGGACGTATCCCGGCGTGCCGGGGAGCGCGCGCGGCGAGATGCCGCTCTCGCTCAGTTTGTAGCGCTGATACCCGTTGGCGGGCGGGCCATCGCCGTTGAGACCGATAATTTCTCCCCGATCGATGGGAACGTTGAAATCCAGCTCTGACGGATCCACGCTCGACCTGCCTTCCGAAAGCAGTAGGTCGGAAAGGACGATGCCCGGGCATTGGAATTTGTCGACTAGATTGAAGAGTTGCGGCACCGTCTTAAAACAATCTGAGATCGTCGTCGGAGCAACGATGATCCGCGGGTAATCGCCCTGGCCCGCCCCCATCACTTGCCAGAGATCGCCTTGCTCTGTTTTGGTGGGAACGCCGGTGGCCGGACCCGCCCGCTGCACGTTAATGCAAACGACCGGGATTTCCATCATCGCCGCCGAGCCAAGTCCCTCGCTCATCAGAGCGAAACCGCCGCCAGAAGTCGCGCACATGGCGCGGCAGCCGGCATGCGCGGCGCCGATCGCCATATTGATAACCCCAATCTCATCTTCAACCTGCCGTACCATGATGCCCAACTCGCGACCGTGCCGGGCCATCCAATGCAGCACTCCGGTCGCCGGACTCATCGGATAGGCGCAGTAAAATCGCACTCCGGCCGCGGCCCCTCCCATCGCAAGCGCCTGGTTGCCCTCGAAGAACGCAAGTTTCTTGCCGGTGTCGGGGAGCGAGAAGGGAAACGGCTTGAAATGAACCGCGGCATAGTCGTAGCCCGAGCGCGCGACGCCGACGTTCTCCGCAATCACGGGCTCGCCTTTTCTCTTGAACTGAATCGTCAGGATCTCTTCGAGAGGTTTGAACTCGACACCGATCAATCGCAGCAGAGCCCCGAGGGCAATGGTATTTTGCACCAGATCGCCCTTGACGTTGGGAGCGAGCTCCTTGACCGAAAAGGAACAGAGCTGGACGCCGTCGGCGGCTGCTCCAGGTTTGATCTTGTCGCTGTTATAGAGGACGGCCGATCCGGCTCTCATGAGCTTCAGATGCCGATCCATACTGTCCTGGTTTAGCGGAATCAGCACGTCCAACTTGTCGCCCATGCTGAGAACCGGTTGGTCGCTGGTTCTGAGCGTCAGAAAGATATGGCCGCCGCGTATGATGGACTGGTAGGCGTTGTAGGCATTTAGATGAAGGCCGCGCCGCACGAAAATCCGCGCAAGAATATCTCCCGGAGTAGCAATCCCCTGACCGGCAGCGCCGCCAATTCCGATGGCTAGATCAAATTTCCCCATGGCCGATCTTCTTCGAAATTGTCTCCCATGCTCCACAACCACACTGGTTTTGGTTACCCTATTAGCCCCCTTCCTTTAAAGTTGCAAGCTTACTTACGTCCTGGAGCACGACGATGAATAGCAACATTAGGCGGGAACAAAATAAGGACCACCGGAGTTTTATAAGTGGAGGTCATTAATATGCGACACATCGGTTTTGCGCTCACTGTGCTCATAATCTCCCTGTGGATTTCAGCCGCCGACGCCCAATTAGGCCCTAAAGACGGCGCCAACCTAAAACCGACAGATCTAGAGAGAGTGAGAGTCGGCGATACGGCCTCGGACTTTACCCTTGAGAACATGGATGGAAAGAGGATTACTCTCTCCGACTTCCGTGGCAAGAAAAATGTCGTTCTGGTATTTTATCGCGGCCACTGGTGACCCGACTGCACTGAACAGCTCGGGAAGCTGAAGAGGCTTTTGACCAAGGAAGAAAAACAGAAGGTCCAAATACTAGCTGTCAGCATCGACGGCCATGAGGATTCAAAGAAGTTTGTGCAAAAACTCAAGGAAAGATTCGCCGGCGATCTCGACTTTCCTTTACTTGAAGATAAAAACCACAAGGTCATCGACCGCTATGGCATTCTCAATCCAGACGGCAAAGGCTGGCCCCATCCATCGACTTACGTTATCGACAAACAAGGCGTGGTGCGCTGGAGATTTGTCGAGGTCGATTACACGAAGAGGCCGACAAACGATCAGGTCCTGCAGGCGCTGAGAAAAATACCCTAGCCAGCTTCAGCATAGCCCGCGCCATTTGCCATTCAACTCCGGTTCACCTATGTTCCCGCGAAGAGGCGATTCGGCCGAAAGGAGGCTTACCGTGGCAGAGGATATACAGGTGAAAAGGGAAATCGTGCTGGAGGCGGACGCGGAGACGCTTGAGAAGATGCGCAAGGAAGGGCATGCGAGAGGCTTTACAGTTTACTGCGACGAAGGGGAGCGTGTCGGCGGGGATAACACGGCGCCGCCTCCGTTGGCCTATTTCGGGCTATCGCTGGCCTTCTGACTGCTCACCCAGATTTCCCGGTACGGGGAAATGATGAAAACCAAAATCGACAAGGCACGTGTATTCGTGAAGGCCAAATTTAAGAGCGAGGGCTCGGTGCTGGCCGAAACGGTCAAAGCGCAGGGGCTGGGCTTCGAGACCCGATTAGACCTTCAGTCCGACGCGCCGCCAGAGCGAGTGGCGGCAGTCGTGCGCAACGCCGAGAACGGCTGTTATGTTCTACAGAGCCTGCTCCATCCAGTGCCGGTCGAGACGGAATTCACTTTGAACGGGGCCGCATTCAATCCCGAAGGCTTTCGAAAGAGAAGGGGGAGAAAATAGTTACACCTGGCTGATATCCGAAATGTGACCGAGGGGAGTGAACGGCAATTATCGGATAGAGCGATGTCTTCCGTCATAGCCGCGATAGGTGCCTCCGCCTGCAGCCGCTTAATCCTTTCTGCCTTCAGTATTATTCTGTATTGAAGCTCATTTCATCTTCTGCATTGCCTTACCACAACAGCAACGAGGCGGTTGATCGCCGCCTTTGCCCGGGGCTGCTCCTTTAGTCACTTCGATCTCACAGTCACAGTCTGTGTCGGGACAACGATACTTCTCACCTTTCTGTAATGGCATAATTCCTCCTTGAAATTATTTGGGTGCGGGCCGGTCCACTGCAGTGATGCAGTGGACCGGCTGGCTAGCCTGTTTAAACCGCAGCGAGTTCGCCGCGGCGGATGCGATCCACGAGATCATTCCATTGCTCGTGGGTCAGCTTCACGGTGTTCACCTCCTCGCCAATGGTGACGCCTTCATCCGTGATCTCAACTGCCGGACAAGCGCCACAAGCGGGACAAAGCGTGACTTTGATTCGTTCCATGAATCTTCACCTCCTTTAGTAAAGCTGATACACCTTAAACTGAGGTTTAAGGTCAAGGGGGTCGGAAAAATGTTGACGATAGGGAAAGTTGCCCGGCGCGTCGGAGTTCGACCGTCGGCGATTCGATATTATGAGAGGCAGGGGATGCTTCGACCGACCATGCGCGGCTCAAACGGCTACAGGTTCTATGGCGATGATGCGGTCAATCTGTTGCTGTTCGTAAAGCGTGCACAGTCGCTCGGAATCACGCTGAAAGAAATAAAACCGCTTCTCCATCTGGCCTCTCAGGGCCGGCAACCCTGCGGTCATGTGAAGCAGCTGGCGCGGAAGCACGTGCGGGAAATAGACGATCAGATCAGGGAGCTGCAGGCGCTTCGTAACGAGCTGAGCGGATTGCTACGTCACAAATTTAGTCGGCCACACCGAAATGAACTTTGCCCAATGATCGAACGTGGTAGGCGTCGCCTAAAGTTAAATGAATTCACGCTTGTGCTTCGGAGATCGACCACGGCAAGAATGCCGGGAACTTTTTCGCGGGTAAAATAGTTTTTAAAATAGAAAGGCCGGAAAATGAGCGACAAGTCCGTAGAAACGAGATGCATTAAAACAGGTCTGTGGGGCTTAATCGTTACTGCCATTTGTTGCGCCACGCCGATTATCCCGTTTCTCTTGGGCCTTGCGGGTTTGGCGGTTCTCATTCGGTATCTGGACTATGTTCTGCTTCCTCTTCTGGGTTTCTTCTTGCTTCTGGCGTTTTACGGTTGGTTCAATACCAAGAAAACCCAAAAAACTACGGAGCGGGTTTGAATCTCAAGCCAATTATGGAAAGGACGATTACAGTCTATTCAGCTCGCGGCTGAGGTGCCTGTCACGCCGCGAAAGAGTTTCTTTCGCACCACAAGCTCCCCTTTACGGATCGCAATGTGGCTGAGGAACCTAGCGCGATGGAGGAACTTGTCCAGAAAACCGGTCGCCGAGCGACCCCTGTCATTATCGTCGATGGCGAGGTCATTGTGGGTTTTGAGCGCGGGAAACTCCAACGCCTGTTGGGCTTATAGAGCCTATGCAAAGCGTGAGATGCCCTGAATGCGGGAGAGAATTAGAGCTCGGCGAAAGCGCCAAAGCGGGAGATATCGTCGATTGTCCCTTTTGAGCCGGCCTCTCCCTCAAGCTGAGGGAAAAAGGCGATCAATTCACCGCTGGTGCATTAAAAAAGGTAAGTTGCCCTACTTGTGATCGGGTGATCATCCTCGCCGATGATGCCCGGGCGGGAGACATCATTCGTTGTTGCGATAGGGAATTCCGCCTCACCTATGAATTCGGTTTTTTTGCCTTGGAGTGATTCAACAGCTTAGCTCCTCTGCGCCTTTCGTTTTTTAAAAAACTGGATGTGACTCAAGGCGTCGGCGGCGACAATGCGGCCGATGGGTCCGATGCTATAAGACGCGTCGGCTATTTTTTTATCTCTGTCCAAAACGAAATTCGCAGGCTGTATGATCTTTTTCTGGTCGTCCCAAAAGGCTCCGATTTTTTCGGCGTCGCGAGGGACCTCAAGCCCATAGACGACTGGAAACGTAAGGTACAACTTTTCTACAGTCTCTTTCGCCTTGTCCAGGGAATCTACGGAAAGAGCTAAAATATCGACGTTCTCTTTTTTGAACTCGTCAATATGGGACTGGAAATCGGCCAACTGCCGATTGCAGTAAGGTCACCAGCCGCCGCGATAGAAGATGAGAACCGAGTACTCGCCTGTGAGATCCCGAGGCAGATGAAGCGTTCGGCCATCCACGGTCTGGACGGTATATTCGGAAAAAAAATCGCCGACGTTTAATTGGTTTGCCATGATTGATCCTCCCGTGCCGCGTCAATTTATCAGCGATCGGACTTTTCGGCGTCCGCGGCATAGGGAAGGCGGCCTTTGGCATTGACGTAGTCTTTGATCGCCTTCTCTCCGGCGCGCCGGTAAATTCGTTCACGATGCGCCGGGTCCATCGGAATCCAGTGAACCCGATCCGAAACGCCCTTGCGAATAATGGGCACTTGACGGGCTTTCATATCATCCAGACGAATAAGGCTTTCACACATACCGTCCAACTCATGGCTGTCCGTCCAATCGGACTTGTAGACGACGAACCCTTCACGGTGGATCAAATAGACCATGTTAGGCAACAGACCATAGGCTTTATGCGCGGTTCCCGCCAGATCGTCCACCAGAATCGGAATCTCGACTCGTTCCAACTCACGGAGTTTTCTCGCATGAGCTAGCTTCTGCTCGAACGAAACGTGGTGCGGCAAGTTTTCTCCCGGATGGGCTTCACGGACATAGATGATGAAAAACTCAAAGCCCTTGGGCTGGTAATTTTCACACAGCTTGGTAAGTGGAGGAACCTCCCCCACAAAGGGAGGTCAGGTGATGCTGCCGAACTCCAGGAGCACGTGCTTTTTCCCTCTGAAATCCGACAGGGACACCCTGCGGCCGTCGAGATCAATCAATGTAAAATCAGGCGCCTCGGCGCCCACCTGCGCCACCGAACGAAAATAGGGGGCCCCGACGTCGCACTGTCCGTAGCCTTCATAATTGTAAGAGTCCATGAATTCCTCCGCTATTTGTACTATACCAAAGTCGAAGCTGTCGTTAACACTACAGTAGCGTTTTCTGAATAGCGCGCGAAAACCCGTGCTGAGCTTCTAGAAGATCCGGCCGAAGACTGAAGAGCTTGGCAATGTTGGAAACCTTTCCTGAGTGATGATTCATTCTTCGCTCATAGATCTCCTTAAGTTGGCCGGCGGCCTCAGGCTCTTCTATGGTTTTGATGTATGCCATTTCAAACTCCTTCTTTCCGGCCCTACTCAGTATCCAGCTAATGTCCCGAGCCAGGTCGTGAACCCGTAGAGAGCGCTGTAGGCGAGCACACCAGCGACAAAGGTCGTCACGATTAGGCTGAGGTTCGCGCGCGCCCCCCTTAAAGAGCAAGCGT
This sequence comes from uncultured Syntrophobacteraceae bacterium, assembly GCA_964404195.1. Taxonomy (GTDB): domain Bacteria; phylum Desulfobacterota; class Binatia; order UBA9968; family UBA9968; genus JAJPJQ01. Next base: position 6,570 of record CAYOJC010000009.1, on the reverse strand, counting down.
TGCGTCTTTTAAGATGGAGCAGAATCCCCGCTATTGCGAGCAGCGCTGCGGCGCCCCGGAGGTACCACGCGTATTCAGCGTACCACCTGGTAGCCAGGCTGACCGCTGCAGTCGCCGTGGTTAAGCCGAAGAGAACCAGGACCGCTGGCGTGACACAGCAGAGCATGCCGGCGAGACCGGACAAGAGTCCCAGCGTGATTCCAAACTTTTGGGAACTTTGTTGGTTACTCTGCCCACCCATTAGAGCACGTCGTCTAGACACCGAACCAATGGACAACAATCCATCCCACTGCGAAGAATGCTCCTACCAGGAGCATCAACCGGGTGCTGGGTCATATGCGAAAACGTGGTTGAGACATTGCGTTACCCCTCCTTGCCAGCGACAAAAATTCCATAGCTCATCATTCCCGATCCTACCCACTTCTCTATCTCGGAGAGAATTTTCTTTGCCGTGCCTAAGTCCAGCCCGGAAACGTCTAGCTTACCGATGCCTCCCGCCACCTCCAATGCGAGTAGGCGCATGCGCACCTGACGCAGCAGCGCAGGTAACTCCTTGGGACAGTCTTTTTCTTGCCAACCGGAAAATCCAGCTGACTCGAATATGTCTCGATACTGCTTCGCCGAGCAGGCGCCGCCGATGCAGGCAGCTTGAGAGAACCATCCGGGAAGAATCTCAGAGGCAATTTCGTTCGCGAATACGACGTCCGTAAAGCCCAGCCTGCCGCCGAGCCTGAGCACCCTGGCCATCTCACGCGCCGATGCACGTTTGTCGGGAAAGGTCGAAATGGCGCATTCGGAAAATACCACGTCAAAAGAGCCGTCCGAAAAAGGCAAGGCCTCGGCGTCACCCAGCCCAAAGTCCAACAGCGCTCCCAGCCCTTCCCGGCTCGTTGCCGAGCGAGCGCGAGAGATCAAAGGCCGAGCAAGATCGATTCCTACCACGTCGCATCCAAATTGCCTCGCCAAGAAGATTGCACTCGTCCCATGTCCGCAGGCAATATCGAGTACCCGGTCAGAGGGTGTCAGCGCGATCATGCGGCCCAAGTGTCCAGTCAGATCAAGTCCGCCAGGATGGAGCGAATCGCCGAGCAGCCGCGACACCACCGGCTTCGCATATAGATCTGCACAACAGGCTTTCGCGCGATCTTGAAGCTGACTCACCGCCCTGCTCCCGTCCGGCTCCGTAGTTGTTCCCGCACCTGCTCTCGGTAGCCGACCGTATTGTAGGCGCAAAAGGGTATCATCCTACCATCGGGTACCAGAACCTCGACGCAACATTTCATCAGGCTCTTAACGTTGAAGGTGTAGAGATCCATAAAATCCTTGACCATCACCATGAAGAAGCGAGAAGCAAGCTCCTCACTGAGGCCGGGGAGATCGAGTTTGCAACAAGCATCGGCCAGCATTTTGCCCATCGTCTCTGTTCCCGGCACCGCCGCCGCAGACCAAAGTCCTTCGAGCGCCTTGAGAACATCCTGAGAGAGGTCCGGAACGGTACGATTCGCTAGGTAATCGAGGTAGTCCTCGACGTTTAAGATTCGCGGCAGCGGCGTCACCTTGCCGTCCTCCACGTAGGCGTAAGTAACCGAGGTGCAGATAGGAAAGCAACAGGGAACCGGAACGAAATCCCGAACCACGAACTGACCACCGGTCTGCTTCTCAATCGCCTTGATTACGTCCGGAATCGTGACCCGCTGCAAAGGATCAAAATCAGGATGACGTCCCGTGTGCATCACCGGCTGGTAGTTAATCCCGCGAACCGCCGGATGATTGAGGCCAAAGGCTAAAAGCGAGCCGATCTCGTGCTCGTTTACGTCGCGTTCGATCGCCGCGACCAGGACCGCGTTTAGGCCCACCGAGGCGAGCCGGTCGAGCGCCCGCCGCTTTACATCGACCAAATCCTCGCCCCGCAAGGCCAGCGAGGTCTCGGGCGAGAGCCCGTCGAACTGCAGATAAATCGTCGGCCCGATCTCGGCCAGTTCGGCCAAAAACGCATCGTCCTTCGCGATCCGGAGACCGTTGGTATTGAGCATGACATGCTTGATGGGTCGCCGCTTGGCTGCCCGAAGCATCGGGAGTATCTCAGGATGGATCGAGGGCTCTCCGCCTGAAAACTGAATGACTTCCCCGGTCCCTTCGCACTCAACGAACCGGTCCAACATTCTTTCTACCTCGGCAAGTGTCAGGTTGTAGCCGGGGCCGGCGTTGGCGAAGCAGACCGGACAATCGAGGTTACAAGCGGTATTGACCTCAATGATACCTAGGCAAGCGTGCTGCTTATGTTCCGGGCAGAGGCCACAGTCGAATGGACACCCATCCTTGACCTCGGTGCTGAACTGAAGGGGGATGCTACCGGGCTTATTGTGGCGCATCGCACTATTGAACATCTCCGCGTCGTTGTAAATCAGTCCCTCAAATAAGCCGTGATCAGGGCAGCGCTTGCGCATGAAGACTTTATTGTCCCGAATCAGCACCTGCGCGTCTAATAATTTCCGGCATTCCGGACAAAGGCTCCTCGCTAGATCATAGAAGATAAAATCTGCTTCGCGCCTTTGGGGTGTGACCGGCATAAATGCTCTTTTAGGATCAGGTGACAAGTCGTTTAATCTAGGAGCGGTTTCCAGGGTTGTAATTTCACCATAGCGCATAGGAACGACAACTGAGGCCCTCTATACAATGAAAACTACATTTGCAACGCAAAAGTTCCTACAATTTGAACTCTGCCGAATGTTTTCTGCCCAGAACTCTTACTCAAGCCCCGCTAAATCCTGCTCCACTGCTAAACCGGCCTTACAGCCGTCTCCGGCCGCGGTTACCGCCTGGCGAAAACGATGAGCAAAAGCGTCCCCGGCGACAAATACGCCCTTCACGGACGTCTTAGGGAACTCTTGGCTTACGATGTAGCCGTGTTCCCTGTGCTCTGCTTCTATTGTCCCAAGGCCGCCTCCAGCTTCTCTCGGTCGAATCCCACTACAACGGTGCCACCAAGAACAGTGACCGGAGTAGTCATAAAGCCCAGCCGTTGAAGTTCATCGAGAGCGCTTTCGTCCTTAGACACATCCCGGTCCGTATAAGAAATACTTTTCTGGGAAAGAAACTCTTTCACGCGATCGCAAAACATTCAGCCTGGCTGGCTATAAACAATGGCTTTCTTTTCCATGACAGTCCTCCTCGTGATTTTGATCAACCTTAGCTTCTTCCCTGGCGGTGAGGGCTCAAAGTCTGTTCTGGATTTAGCGTGACTTACATCTTAGAAGTCGATATCTACCGCAAGGGAGTCAAGAAACTTGTTAAAACCCGTAAAGAGCTCCATCACTCCTTGTGCCTCCACAATCTCACTCTCTGAGCAGCCGAGACTCCGAAGCTCCTCAACATCCGCATCTGTCACACTGTTGGCGTCTTTTGTGGACTTACGGGCAAGCTCAAGTAGCTTTAACTCTCTCGGCTGAAAGCCCGACCCTTCCAGGTTCTTGACCAGAGCGTCGATCCTCTCTCTGCTGAATCCCAACTGCTGCAAGGCTAAGCCATGCGCCGCTATGCAGTACTGGCAGGCATTGGCGTCGGAAACCACTAGGGCAATGGCCTCTTTGAGTTCTCTATGTAGAGAACCCCCGATCATCACCGCCTTGACCTTCTCCCAGTTGGCCTTGAGCAGAGGGGGAAAGTGGGCGTAGGTTTTAAAGATGTTAGGAACTCGGCCAAAGGCTTTTTCAATTTCTTCATAGATTGGCCGGATCTCTTTAGGCACGTCCTCTTTTTCCAACGTTTTAAGTCGCCCCATGATCGTATCGACCTCCTTTGTTATTCTCCTGAGAGTAGTTTTTCGACTCGCCGCCGGTTCTGGTTAAACCCAATGATCACCTCGCCATCAATGACGAGCGTTGCCGTGGAACGGCTTTTCCACTTATTCACCAACTCATCCATAGCAGCAGGATTTGCCATAATGTCCTTGCTTACATGGGGAATTCCCTTCTGCTGAAGAAACTCCCCAGCGTTCTTACAATCCCCTCAGCCGGGCTGATGATAAAGGATTACATTTTTAGCCATGGGCTATACCTCCTTTTTAATTTTTTCAGCTCAGAGTACCTCACAACGCTTCGACTAACTCATCGAAACTTTTGACGACTAAGTCCGGCTTGGGGCCCAACGTGTCTAGCGGCGCACCGGTTCGATTGATCCAGCAGACTTTGAAGCCGAAGCTTTTGGCTCCCAGCACATCGAACGAATTAGAGGAGACGAAAAGGATCTCGTCTTTTTGAAGCCTCGTGTGCTTGAGCGCAAGCTGATACACCTTGGGCGACGGCTTATAAAGCTTCGCTGAGTCCGCGCTGATCACCCACCGAAAGTGCGGCCTGAGCCCGGTTCGTTCCAAGCCGGTCCGAAGCATTTTTGGGGTTCCGTTGGACAATACCGCCAAAAGGTATTTTTTCTTTAGCCGAGGCAGAGCCGCCGCGACCTCGGGGTAAGGGGTGGGGAGAAGCCAAGCCTCCATCATCCGTTGCCGCTGCTCTGCGGTAATCTGCAAGGCGAAGCGCTCGACGGCAAACTCAAGCGCCTCTTCGGTCACTTTCCAGAAATCCCGGTATTTTCCCATCAGCGTCCGCAGGAAAGTATACTCAAGCTGCTTGGCCCGCCACTGGTTGTTAAAAGTGATCGGATCTGGAGCCACTTCTCTGCATGCTTCCGCGACAGCCCCAACATCGACCACTGTCCCGTACATGTCAAAGATAATTCCCTTTACGAGCAATCTAGTCATAACCGCGTCTCCTTGTTCTCTTCTCGTGTGCGAACATTAGACTTCACAGGCAACGTCATCCATTCATCTGCTTACGAATACAATAGGTCAGCTCCATCACTCTTTGTCGAGGAAAATGATCAAGTGGCCGCTTATTTCTTCCGGCTTTTCCTCCATCAGCCAATGCCCGGCGTCCTTGATCCAAATGAGCTTGGCGTTTGGAATCGTCTCCTGAAGCTTGCTTGCGTATGCCGGTTTTTGAAAGATGTCATTCTCCACCCACATGATGAGCGTTTCATTGGCAAGATGCTTAAGCTCACCGGCAATCGCCAGCGTGTACTCTGGATTCAGTCGCCGAAAATTGCGAAACAAAGCCTTTTTCCCCTCCTCGGTCGACCAAGGCGCCATATATAGGTCGATGACTTCGTCCGTCATGGCCGCCTTGCTGTGAACGCCTTGCGGCATAAACTCGCGCATCATTTTTAAGAATGCTTCGAGGCCCAGGCCCTCCTCAGCGCCAGCTTTCTGCAGCGGAAGGAACTCCGGAATCGGCCAAGAATCAAAACAGACCGTATCGATCAAAACCAGCTTTCGGACTCTTTCAGGGTAATTGACTGCTATAAGCTGTGCGACCCCTCCGCCTATATCATGCGCCACGATGTCGGCGGACTTCAGTCCGAGCTTATCCATAAACTTCACGATCAGACGGCTCTGCGCCTCAATCGAGACGTTTGCGTCCGCGGGTTTATCCGACTTGCCATAATTCAGCATGTCAGGCGCAAACACCTTGTGTGTTTTGGCCAACTCCGGCATCACCTTCCGCCACAAAAGATTCGACGTCGGGATGCCATGAATCAGGACGACCGGACTGCCCTCGCCCTGTTCATCGTAAGCGACTCTGTGGCCATCGATTTGGACAGATTGATCCTTGGATTGTTTCATTTGTTCTCTTTTCGGTAGAGGCTGCTTTCACAGCCATAATGATACTGCTTGGTTTTAAATTGAGTGCGGCGCAACTCTGGCGAGACGAGGGAACAGCGCTCCAGGTATCGATCCCCCGGAAAGCACAACTATAAACATTTTTCTCACCCACACGGCGTTGCCCGCCACGGGCAACTGCTCCGCAGGTATCCTGCTCAGTTCTTTGTTAGCTACGATGTGAATGTGGTACTTCATGGCTAGTTCCATGTGCCGGTCCCCTTTTAACCGCTGTTGCCCGGATTGATGACGGGCTGCAGCTTGCTCATCAATTTCTGCATCCCGTACATCACGTTGCCCATCTCGCGCCGAAAGTCTTCCTTCGCTTTCTCGCCCGCGCGCGCCATCGTGCGATCGAACTCAGCCCCGCCGTGAATCAAAGGGATCACGAGATTTTCCTGTTGCCCCAGGTTCACCGAGTCTTCACCTGCCGCCTCGCGCTTCAAGAGTTCTTCGATCTTGCCCCTAAGCAAGCCTTCCTGCCCCGCCCACAGCGCGCGGAAAGCCACGCGTCCAGTGCGGTCAATCAGGTATGCGGAGTTCGGCAGCGGCCCGTAAGCTTCATGTGTCGCGCCATCAAGCGTGTCCACCGCCACCGTCCACGGTATCTTGTCCTGGTTAACCCAGTCGCGCGCCTGCTGCATCTTTTGCTCAGCACTCATGTGGTGCGGGTAATTCTCGCCGGGGTGCGCCTCGCGCACGTAAACAGAGACAACCTCGACGCGGTCTTTGAAATCATTGAACAGGTTGATGAGGCCAGGCCTGGCCCCAGTGGTCATCGGTCAAGTGATCGAGCCGAACTCGATCAGCACGGGCCGCTGCCCTCTGTATTCGCTCAGATGGAATCTGCCTCCGAC
>CAYOJC010000008.1:0-78143 GCA_964404195.1 uncultured Syntrophobacteraceae bacterium | reverse complement strand
TCTTCGTGTCCTTCGTGCGCTTCGTGGTGAATAGAGAAACCTCGACGGATAAGTGTCTTAATTTAAGAGACACTACAGTAGATGGGCCTGTTCACCGGTCCGGTTTATTTTTTAGAGAAAGGATTGAGACTCTGCCAAAAGCCGCCCGACTCTTTCGGCTTCTCAGCGGCGCCTTTGGGGTTTTCAATCGGGTCGAGGATTTCGTCCGTTGTTTGCCGATCGTCGGCCGATTCCGACCTGAAAAGCGGCGTGCCGAATAGGCTGATCACGTTCTGCCCGGCGTTGGGATTCCGTCCAATTTCCTCATCGTCTTCGATCGGAGCGGCTTTGAACGGATTGAGGAAATCCCAAAAGCTCGAGCTTTGGGTTCTGGTCCGCTTCGTCCCCGAGGCCACAAGGGAGTCCATCGTTCCTTCTTTGGTGTCTTCCGGACGGAAGACGACGCCGGGTATCTTGACGTCGACTTTATGCTTTCTCCGTAGGTCGCCCCTGAGCCATTTATTGAACCGCTCGTCCAAGGCTTTGGCCATAAGCTCGTTTTGGATTTTTTCTCTTACGTCCGACAGCGCGAGCTGTTTTCCCCCTTCGCGCGCTTCCAACTTGAGCAAATGAATCCCGGCGCTGGTGCGCACGGGCTGACTGACCTCGCCCAGGGGGAGCTTGCCGAAGGCGACTGCGTCGATTTCTTGCAGCAGACTTCCCCGCGTAATCCAGCCGATATCTCCTCCTTCGGACGCGCCGGCGCCTTCCGAATAGCTCTCGGCCAGTTTGGTAAAATCCTCTCCGGCCTGCGCGCGACGGCGGATTTCGGACGCCTTATCCATCGCCGCCTTCGCGCCGTCGGGTCCTTCAGGAACCATCAACAAAATGTGGCGCAACCGCACTCTTTCGTCGGAGACGTATTTTTTGTGGTTCAACTGATAGTAGCGCTCCACGTCTTCGGGAGTGATGTTGACTTTTTTTCTTACTTGTCTCTCGATGATTTCGGACTTTTCGACCTCGGCGCGGATCGAGGCCCGATACTTTTCCCACGTCACCCCCTCCCGCTTGAGCGCCTCTCTAAGCTGTTCGTCGTTGATTCCGTTCTTCTGCTTGATTTGGTCGATGTAGTGACCGATCTCCTCGTCGCTGACCTTGATTCCCGACTGTTTGACCTCGGCCGCCAGGAGCTTGTCGGTAATGAACTGCTCGACCACCTCCTGATCCTCCTTACCCAATTGCTTGAGGTCGCCGGCGGGAAATTCGCGGCTCATCTGGCTTTTGGCGTACTCTTTAAAGTTGGAGAGAGTATAGGGCTCGCCGTCGAGCACGACGATGATCTGTTCGATCACGTTGGCGCTCGCAGAAAACGCGCAGGAGAAGATGATCCAGGCGAGAACGGCGAGGCCCTGGTAAATCTTTCGCCTCTTCATGGGGTGGTCGACCGTGTTTCGATTGGGAGTAAATTAGCTATCACAGCGTTTTTGAAAAGGCAAAACGATCGGCAGGGGGTTTTGGGAATAAATCCGGCCACGACTATTTTTCCTTATTGGCCTCGCGCCAGGCGAGGTACACGATAAGCGCCACGAGAAGAATCATCACTAGGGGCGGAAGCACGGCCGCCATAAAGTCTCCTTCCGGTTGTGGGTTTGAGCCATTGTCTGTTAATGGAGTCATTCTGCCACTGCCGCGGCGTTCCGTCAATGTAGACGCCGGTCGGGTAGACGTGATTTTCTCTCCCTGGTATCGTTCGGGTTTGGAGACACTGCGGTCATGAAGCGATTCTTCCTCCTTGCGCTTGCCCTTCTGCTCGCCTTCATCGGAGTCGGAAAGAATCTTCCTGCCGTCGCGGAGGAGGAGCAGCATCTCATCGGCCAATTTCTCGTCGCCACGCGCGAAATGGCTGATCCCAGGTTTGCGGAGAGCGTTATTTATATGATCCGCCACGATCAGACCGGCGCGATGGGTTTGGTCGTCAACCGTCCCGTCGCCGAAGGCCCGCTCTCGGATCTGCTCAAAGCGCTCGGCCAAAAAAGCGAGGGCGCCGACGAGACGGTCAGGATCCACTTCGGCGGTCCGATCGAGTCGGAAAGGCTTTTCATCCTTCACAGCAACGATTACGCCGCCAGAGCTACGATGTTCGTGGGCAACGGCCTGGGAGTAAGCGGCGACGACGACATCCTGCAGGCGATCGCGCGCGGGAAAGGTCCGCGGCAAAAATTGTTCATATTCGGCTACGCCGGCTGGAGCCCCGGTCAAATCGAGGGCGAGATCAAGACCGGCGCGTGGTTTTCGATTCCGGCGGAGACGGCGCTGATCTTCGACGACCAAGCCGAAACCAAATGGGACAGGGCGATGGCGAAGCGGAAGTTAAAGACCTAGCCATTCCCTTTACAGCGCCACCTAATAAGGGCTTTTAACTTTTAAACCCGGAATTGGATCAAAATGCTTTGTATTGCGCGTGTAAACTGGACAGTCCACGCGGCGGGCCGCAGCAGCAACAAAGCAATCGAGAAAACCGATTCCTCTCGACAGATGAAACAAACGATACCATTCCAGGGCCTGGACAGAATCTCCGCTTTCGACTTGAACGATATTCACGGTCGAGAAATCGCTTAGCGTCATCCTCTGCTCACGCGGATTTCGGCAGCCCGCAAGTAACTCAAAAACGGAAATCACAGAGCATGCCATTGCGGAGCGCGACTCCATACGCCGCCAGAAATCGAGCGCTCGCGGGGTTCGCTTCGCTACATCGATAAGAATATCGGTGTCAACGAAGGTTGTGGTTTCTGTCGCCACGGATCTCGAGGGCTTGTCTTAGAGTTTTGCCGTAGGATCGGCCGTTTCGTATATCCTTCCGACCCCGCCACATTCCACAGAACGACGTGTCGAGAAGGCTTTTTTGCGGTCGGCTCGTCGAACGCCGGCTTTTCCGAGGCGAACGGAATTCGGAGAGCGATCCAATTATGTCTCGGGCAATTTGTAGCCGTGCCTTGGGGACCGACTTCAACGCGCGAACAATCTCCTCTATAAAAGCTGCTTGGCTCTTTGCCATGGCTCACATCTCTCCGAGCGCCGCATCATTCCAGGCTACTATAACATAGTAGTGTCAATATTCCATTCCGCGCGGCCGAAAGCTCGCTGATCTTCGGCGCCGACGCCAAAGCAAATGGAACAGCGGCGGATGTCGTCGATGCTAGCCGGCGTATCTTCGACGGTGTCGTGCAGGATGCCAGCCTGTGAGGAACATCCAAAGTACTCCTGAAGATCGTCTTTCGGCGTCATTGTTGACCCATCCAGGTCAATTTCCAACCGATAGAAGGTTTGGTCTCGCCTTACTGATTCCTCTTGAGGCCAACATGTTAAAATCGAAACCGTCACGAAATACCGGTCGCCATCGACTCTTTGGATTGATTCGAGCCTAGCTTCTAATTGCTCCATGCGGCAACCCCCCTTCGCCTGGGTATTCCCGTGGTGTTTAAATTTCTCTGTGGCGGCGGGGGAGATTAAGCTGCTTATGATCTGAACAGGGGGGTCTAATGGGCGGGCGACGAGGGTTGCGATGGCGCGTCTGAGATGCTTTGCAAAAACTCGATCACTTCCGGAATGACTTCTCCCCAGTCTTGACTCTTCGGGCTGAAAGAAACCCGGCCTTCGGGAGCTAGGCGTATTCCGCCGTTCTTGCCGACGAGCTGGACCAGACGCTCGACCTTGACCGGCGACTCTTGATGAAATAGCAGAGAGACCCGGCCGTCGTTGTAGCTGATCTGCTCGACGAGATAATCTTTGAGAGTCCGCCGCAGATCCATGACGCGGAAAAGGTTCTCGACCACCGAAGGAAAAGCTCCGTAGCGGTCTCTCATTTCCTCCTTTACTTCTTCCATCTCGGCCAAGTCGCGGAGGCTCGCGAGACGCTTGTAGAAAAGCAGGCGCTGATTCGCGTCGGGGACATAGTCGTCGGGAAAATAGGCGGGAATGCCGAGCCGGATCTCGGGCTCGACTTCCGGACGCACCGGCTGGCCCTTCAGCTCGCTCACCGCGTTTTGCATCATCTCCGTGTAGAGCTCGAAGCCGACTGCGGCGATTTGTCCGGACTGCTCGCGTCCCAGAAGATTGCCCGCGCCGCGGATCTCCAGATCCTCGACCGCCAGCTTGAAGCCGCCGCCGAGATCGTCCAGTTGCTGGAGCGCCTTCAATCTTCGCTCCGCGTCGCGCGTGATCATCTTTTCGCCGGGGATCAGCAGATAGGCGTAGGCCCGGCGGTACGAGCGGCCCACCCGGCCGCGGAGTTGATAGAGTTGCGCCAGACCGAATTTGTCCGCCCGGTTGATGATGATGGTATTGGCGTTGGTGTAGTCGAGCCCCGACTCGATAATGGCGGAGCAGACCAGAACCTGCACGCGGTTTTCCATGAAATCCAGCATCACTTTCTCCAGCTCGCGCGGGTGCATCTGGCCGTGCGCGAGAGCGACCTTCGCCTCGGGAACCAGCTCGGCGATTTTCTGTGCCATCCGCTCGATCGTCTCGACGCGATTATGGAGAAAAAAAACCTGGCCGCCGCGCTCGATCTCGCGCAGCACCGCGTCGCGGATAACGCTTTCGTCGTAGCGGCAGACGTAGGTGCGGATCGCCAGGCGGTCGAGCGGCGCCGTCTCAATAACGCTCAAATCGCGAATGCCGATCAAAGACATGTGCAGCGTGCGCGGTATCGGCGTCGCCGTGAGGCTCATCACGTCCACCATGTAACGGAGTTTTTTAAGTCGCTCTTTCTGCGCGACGCCGAATCGGTGCTCCTCGTCGATCACCACCAGTCCCAGGTCCCTGAACACGATGTCCTTTTGCAGCAGCCGGTGCGTGCCGATGACGATATCGACCAGACCCTTGTCGAGGTCCTGGACGACCTGCCGGCTCTGTTGGGAGGTCTGGAACCGGCTCAGCGTTTCGATCCTCACGGGGTAATTGCGAAAACGCCGCCGGAAAGTTTGCAGATGCTGCTGGACCAGGATAGTCGTCGGGGCGAGCACGGCGACTTGCTTTCCGCTCATCACCGCGACAAAAGCCGCGCGCAGCGCGACCTCCGTCTTGCCGTAGCCCACGTCGCCGCAGATCAGCCGGTCCATCGGCTTTTTCGCGCCCAGGTCTTTGAGCGTTTCTTCGATCGCCTTCTCCTGGTCGGGCGTCTCCTCGAATTCGAACGATGCCTCGAACTCGCGATAGAGATGGTCCGGCGGCGAGAACGCGTGCCCTTCGTGGACTTCGCGCGCGGCGTAAAGCTCGACCAGCTCGTGAGCCATCTCCAGGACCGATTTGCGTGTCTTGGCTTTGACCTTCTCCCAGGCGGTTCCACCCAGCCGGTCCAAAGCCGGCCTGGTTTCTTCGCCGCCGATATATTTCTGCACGAGATTGATCCGGTCCACCGGCAAATAGAGGCGGTCGCCCCCTTCATACTCCAGGTGGAGAAACTCCCCCTCGGCGCCCGCGACTTTGAGGAATTTAAGCCCGCGATAAATGCCGATGCCGTGGTCCAGATGAACGATCGTGTCGTCTTGCTTGAGCTCGCTGAGGCTCGTGATGAAATGGCCGGCAGCGCTTCTCTTGACGCCCGCCGCCACCCTCTTTTTACCGCCGAAGATCTCGTCGGCGGTGATAACGACCAGATGCTCGTCGGGAAGACGAAACCCCTGCGTCAAATTTCCGACTAGCAGGACGCGCGCCGTTTCTCCGCCGGCTTTCATCAGCGGCCCCGGACCCTGCTTCACGAAAAAGTCGAGTTCATAATGAGCCAACAGATCTTTAAGCCGAGCGGCCTCGCTTCGCGTCGGCGCGACAATAAAAATTCTTTCGTCCGTCCACTCCTTGATTCGCGCCGCAAGCGGCGCGAGCGACGGCTCTTTTCCCTGGAGCGAGAAAATCTCGGCATGAAGATCGGTGTTGAGATACGATTTGATGGCGACCGGTTCGGCGGATTTCGTCTCGCCGGGAGCGATATCGAGCGACTCGGTCACAACCTGGCGAAAGGGTTTCACCTCCCGTTCCCATTCCTCGGCGGTCAAGTAGAGTGTTTCAGCCGGCGGCGCGAACCGGCCCTGCTCTTGCGCATGCGCCGCCATTTGCCCGACCAGATGCTCGAAGCGCTCGGCCTCCGCGGCCACGTGGGCGGCTTCATCGATCCAAAGGATGGCTTCGGACGGCAAATAGGAGAAGACGGTGGATAGGGCGGGATAAAAGTAGGGAACGAAGAATTCCATGCCGGCGACCGGAACGCCTTCCCGGAGGGATTCGAGGAGCGAGTTTTTAACTTTACGATCCATTTCCAGGTCGGCGGCCCGCTTGTTGATCTCTCGCGCCACCGTGTCGATGTCGTGGCGTCCGAGAGAGAACTCTTTCATGGGCAGCAAGAGAAGCTCCTGAAGCTCTTTTTTCGACCGTTGCGTCGCGGGATCGAATTCACGAATCGATTCCAGCACGTCGCCGCTAAATTCCAGGCGCATGGGAAGCGGATACGCCGGGGGAAAAATGTCCACGATGCCGCCGCGGACACTGAAGTCGCCGCGCTCCTCCACGAGGGGAACGCTCTGAAATCCCCAGCCGGCCAGATGCTCGAGCAGCCCTTCGCGCGCGCGCTCTTCTCCCACGACGAGATAGCGATAGGAGAGTTTTAAGGCTTCTTTGGGTATGACTTTCTGCATCAACGCGCCGGGAGTCGAGATGAGTATCGGAGACTGTCCTTCGAGCAGATGGTAAAGTCCTTCGAGCCGGGCCGCGATGCTGTCCGGGTGAGGCGAGAGATTTTCAAACGGCAGAATTTCCCACGAAGGAAATAGCTGAAGCCGTTTATCGAGCGGCGCCGCCTGCTCCGCGCCGAGAAAAAAGCTGAGATCGAGGTAGAGCTGCTCGGCGTCGCGCGTCGTCGGCGCGACGACGACGATCGGCTCGCTCCGCCGCGCGGCAACGAGCGACATGAGATAGCCACGCGCCCCGCCATTCAGGCCGTGGAGCCGCTTTTCCCCGGTCCATCGTCCGTCGAGCAGCGGCTCGATTTTTTCGAGTAGAGTGGACACAGTTAAAATAATCCGAAACGGAGCAAGGAAATTTTCGGCGCTTTCAACGCGGCGCCGCTCTTGCTCTCGGCCTCGTCCGCCCACGCCGCCATAGCTTGGATCAAGCCCGTCACTTTGATTCCGAGATAAGCCGGCTGATAGTTTTCCAGGCGGATGAGCGCCTGGCGCGCCATCCGGGCAGGCCCTTTCACTTCGTCGAAATCGCGGGCCAGACGCAGAGCGGCGGCCAACTGGATGAGCCCCTCAAGAAAGGGTTTGTGTTTCTCTTCGGCGCGGAGATAAAAATCCTCCAGCGATTCGTGCGATTCGAAATAGCGCCCCGCGTTGAACAGACCAATACCCTCTCGCAACCGAGCATCCACGGCGAAACTCCTCGATTCGAATCTAACAAGTTCGACCGAGCGGCTCAAGGAAAAACGAAGAATGTCTTTTTTCTTTCCGGCCGTTGCAGTATCTTTGCGGCGTGAGTCAATCTCCCGAAGCTTCGCACGCCGTTCGCGGCTACTGCGCCCTGTGCACGGCGCATTGCGCGACGATCGCGACCGTCGAAAACGGCCGCGTCGTCAGGCTCGATTCCGACCCGGACCATCCTCACGGCGGCGTCATGTGCATCAAAGGCAAAGCGGCGCCGGAGCTTCTCTACCATCCCGACCGGCTCGATTATCCGCTCAGGCGCACGCGGCCCAAAGGCGATCGGGACCCCGGCTGGCAGAGAGTCGGCTGGGACGAAGCGCTTGATTCCATTGCGAAGAGGCTTTTGCAAATCCGCGACCGCTACGGCGCCCGCGCTGTCGCCTTGGCCAAGGGGACCAAAAGCGGCACGTCGGTCGACGACGCCGAGCGCTGGCTCGGCCGGTTGCTCTACGGCTTCGGCAGTCCCAATTGGGTCTCGACCACGCACGTTTGCAACTGGCACAAGGACAGCGGCTTCAGCTACACCTTCGGCGTCAACCTGCCGACGCCGGATCTCGAACGCAGCGGCACGTTTCTTCTCTGGGGCCACAACCCGAGCTCGACTTCTCTGATTCTGGCTCACGACATCGTCGCTGCGCGAGCGCGGGGGATGAAGCTCGTCGCCGTCGATCCGCGCCGCGTCGGTATCGGCGGCCAGGCGGACGTTCTTCTGCAAGTTCGTCCCGGCACGGACGGCGCGCTCGCGCTGGCGCTCGTTCACTGTTTTCTGGAAGAGGGCTGGTACGACGCCGGCTTTGTCCGGAAATGGACCAATGGGACTTTTTTATTGCGCCGCGATACCGGAGAGATTTTAACGGAATTCGACATCTCGCCGTCGGGCGAGCGCGGCCGCTACGTCATGTGGAATGAGATTTCGGAGCAACCCGTGATTTACGACCCTGCTTCCGGATCGTCGGAGACGGATCGTGTACGGCCGCTGATCTTCGGTGAGAGGCGCGTGCGCGGCAAAGACGGCGCGGAGATTTTATGTGAGCCCGTTCTTCAGGCTCTCGCTCGCATTGCAGCGCGCTATAGTCCGGAGCGCGCCGCGCCGATCACGCGGGTTCCGGCGGAGAAGGTCTGGAACGCGGCGCTTCTGCTGGCTCACAACCGTCCGGTCAGCATGTATATGTGGAACGGCGTCGGCCAGCACACCAACGCAACCCAAACGAGCCGGGCCATCGCCACTCTCTACGCCATCCTCGGCGACATCGATCGGCCGGGCGGCAATGTAATTTTTGCGCGACCGAAGCTGAATGCCGTCGATGGCAAAGAGTTTCTGCCGAAGGATATCGCAGCCCAAAGAATCGGGCTCGCCGAGAAGCCGCTCGGGCCGCCGGCGAAGCCGGGAAACTGCGCCGCCTACGATCTCTTCACGGCCGTGCTCGAAGAAAAACCGTATCCCGTCAAAGCGCTGCTCAACTTCGGCTCGAACACGGTGATGTCCACGGCCGATTCGCGCCGCGCGCGCGAGGCTTTCCGCGCTTTGGAGTTTTCCGTGGCGGCGGAACTCTTCATGACACCGACCGCGGCGCTGTGCGACTACGTGCTGCCGGCAACTTCTTTCCTGGAGATGAGCAATCTCTCGAATGGCTTTGAGCACCGGCGGGAGGGAAAGCTGCATCTGCAATACCGGAGCGCCGTCGTTCCTCCGCTTGCCGAGCGGCGTTCGGACACGTGGATAATATTCGAGCTGGCCAAGCGGCTCGGCCTTGCCGGCCGTTTCTGGAACGGCGAGATCGAATCCGGCTATGCGCACGAGCTCGCGCCCAGCGGAGTCTCGCTCGCACAGTTGAAGAACTCTCCCGGAGGCATTACGGTTGCGATTCCGACGCGCTATGAAAAACACGCCGAGGTCGGCGCGAGCGGAAAGTTCCGCGGCTTTGCCACTCCGACGGGCAAGGTCGAGCTTTATGCGCACCGCTTCGCCGAACACGGCTACCCGCCGCTGCCCGACTATCAAGAGCCGGCGATGAGCCCAATAAGCCGGCCCGAGGTCGCCAAAGATTTTCCTCTGGTGCTCACGAATGCGAAGTTCACCACTTTCATCCACAGTCAGCAGCGCGCGCTGCCCGCGCTCAGGAAGTCGTCGCCGGAGCCCACCGCCGAGCTCCATCCGGAAACTGCGGCAGCCTTCGGAGTGAAGAACAAAGAATGGATGATCGTCGAAAGTCCCAAAGGCGCGATTCGTGTGCGCGCCCACGTGACGGAGAGGATTATTCCGGGCGTCGTCTGTTGCCAGCACGGCTGGTGGCAGGAGTGCCGCACGCTCGACCGGCCCGGTTACGATCCGTATTCAGACACTGGAGCGAATCCGAGCGTTCTTATCGGCACGGATCTCGCCGATCCTATCAGCGGCTCGCTGCCGCACCGGTCGTATCTGTGCCGAGTTCGGCCCGAAGCCGGTAAGCAGTAGGCAGTGAAGAGCTGTCTCTGATTGGCTGCGTACTGCCTAATGCTTATTGTCTTTCCCCCACAGCCGCTGATCGTACGCCATCACCCGCCGGGCCGTGACCAGCCAGATGCATAAATCCGAGAGCAGAAGAACGAGGGTAGAGAGCACGAACGAAACCAGGTAGCTGCCGCTGATGTCGTAAAAGAAACCTCCGAACCACGAACCCAAGGCGCCGCCGACACCGACGCTGATGACCGAATAGCCGAAGATGGCGCCGAATCCCTTGCCGGAAAAGATATCGGCGGAGAGCGCCGAGAAAATCACCGCCCTGGACCCGAAGCCGATACCGAAAAAAATCACGTAGACGTAAAGCAGCCACGGCTGGGACGGATCGCGCGCCATCATCAGAGCCGCGACGCCGACCAGCGTGGTCAAAATATTGAGCGTGTAGGCGCCCTGCTTGGAAAACAAGTCCGCGACGTAGCCGAACACCATCCGGCCGGCGGTGCTCGTCATGCCCATCAGTCCGAAGATCGTCGCGGCGTAGAGGCGGCTATAGCCGATATCGACGACGTGCGCCACTTGATGCGTGACGATGACGGTCGTGCCGCCCGCCGCGAAGATCCGGGCGAAAAAAATCAGCCAGAACTGAGCGCTTTGCAAGGCGAGCTTCGCGGTCCAGCGGTTGCCCGCTTTATTATCTTCACCGTGTTCTTCCCCGTAGGGGCCGCTGCGAAAAGAAATTAACACCAAGGGAAGCAGAAAAACTACGACCACCAGCGCCAGGGTCTGAAGCGCGCGCTCCCATCCCCAGTTCGAGATCAGCCATTCTGTCGAGGGAGCTATGAGGAGAATCCCCACGCCGGTTCCGGCGTACACCACGCCCAACGCGGAAGCTCGCCTGGAAGAGAACCACTCGGAAATCAGAACCACATGAGGGACCATTCCCATGAAGCTCAAGCCCAACGCCGAGACCAAACCGAAGAAAATATAAAATTCCCAGAGGCTCTGAATTCTGCTGCTGAGGGCCAAGCCCGCCGCCAACAGCACACATCCGGCGCCGACGATCTTTTTGGGTCCAAAGCGATCTAAGAGATGACCGACGACCGGTGAGATGCAGGCGTCCACAATCAAGACAACCGAAAAAACGCCGGCCGTGATCGCCCGGCTCCAGCCGAAAGCGTCGAGCAACGCGACGTAGAAGACGCCGAAAGACGAATTGATGCCGCGGGAAAAGCCCAAGGTAATGAAGGCCAGTGCGGCGATGGCCCACGGGCGGGAGAGAGAGCGCATCTATCTTAACCTGTGGAGTGAAAGCAATATCAAGGATCGGCGGGATGGGAAAGAAAAAAAAGAGGCGCCTGATCGTCAGGCGCCTCCTGTCCGATAGAAGCTGGGAACGTATTACTTGGTAGCAGGCTTGCTTTCCATCGGCTTGTCAGACGACTTGGCCGGAGTCGACTTTACCGTCGGCGGCTTGGTCTTGGCCAAGGAATTCAAGGTGAGCTTGCCGTCCTTCTCGACGTAAGCAGTCTTCACCATGTCTCCTACCTTGACCTTCGCTAGCGCATCCTTGGCATTCTGGGTCGCGTCGGTAAATGTGAGTTCCTTGTCCTTCGTCTTTACCTTCGCGGTGCCCGCTTTGGCATCGGCGGCAGTAAGCTCGCCGGTGGCGCGCATGGTCTTCGCCTTCTTCTCTGCCGCCGGCTTGGCTGGGGCGGTAGACTTGGTCCCCGTGCTTCCGGTTGAGCCGGTCTGAGCCAGGGCGACTCCAGCGAAAGCCAGAGTTACGAGAGAAACTAGAACCAATCTTAGGATATTTTTCATACCTTTCACCTCCCTTTGTCCCATTTAGACGTTCCCTTTGGAGATCCATTCAAATGCAGTATGGGTTCCATCTAAGTAAGCAGTAAACCATAGGATGTCAAGGAGGCTTACGAGTCCGTAACAGCCGGCGCGTTAAGCGAAAAGTTTCAACTGTTCCTTGGGACGCCGGAAGTGATCGGTGCTCAGCTCCGGCGATCTTTCGTGGATCCCGGCCTTCTTGCATGCCACGCGGAAGAGCCCATTCATCTGTTCGGCAAAGATTCCCTGTCCTCTCATCCGGCTGTGGAATTGCGGATCGTTCAAGTTGCCGCCGCGGATCGCGCGGATGCGGTTGAGGACCTTGTTCATTTTTTCAGGGTAGTTGCGCTCCAGCCAGTCCTCGAAGAGATCTTTCACCGCGTGCGGCAGACGCAGGGCAACGTAGCCCGCGTAGCGCGCGCCTGCCCTAGCGGCGGCTTGAGCGATAGCCGGCGCTTCTGCATCCGTGAGGCCGGGGATCATCGGCGCCTGAAGATATCCGACGGGAATACCAGCCTTGGAAAGAGCAGATATGGCGGCCAGACGCCGGGCGGGACGGGAGGCGCGCGGTTCCATCAGGCCGGAGAGCTTTTCGTCCAGCGTGGTGAGCGAAATAAAAACCGCCGCGCATTGAAAGCGCGCCAGTTCCGACAGAAGGTCGATGTCGCGCGTGACCAGATAATTCTTGGTCACGATCGTCACCGGGTTACGAAACTCCAGCAACACCTCCAGGCACCGGCGCGTAAGCTCGAGCTTTTTCTCGACCGGCTGGTAGCAATCGGTCACTCCGCTCATCGCCAGGACTCGCGGCTTCCACTTTAGGCTGGACAACTCACGACGCAACAACTGGGGCGCATCCGCTTTCACCATGATCTTGGTTTCGAAATCCAACCCCGCTGAAAAGCCCAGGTACTCGTGAGTGGGGCGCGCGTAGCAATAGATACAGCCATGCTCGCAGCCGCGGTAGGGATTGAAACTGGCGTCGAAGCCCACGTCCGGGCTGTCGTTGTAAGCAACGATCGACTTGGAAGAATCAGGTAGAAAGATTGTCGCGGGAGAAGAAGTTTCGTCCGCGTCCAGCGGCTCCGGAACCCGCTCGACTTTTTCGAAGCGGTTCTTAGGATTGTGGGCTGAGCCGCGGCCGCGAAGCGGAGACGGCGTCTTCATGGAATTTTACCCCGCGGCGGGCGGCGTCTCTGCGGGAGCGGCCGCGGGTGCGGCCGGGGCGGGCGCTGCCGGCTCCGCCGCCTTGGCGGCTTGAGCGGTTTTGGCCTCACGAGCCAGATGACGCGTCAGACGCTTTAGCCGTCTGATTTTTCTCTGAACCTTTTTGAGCTTCTTAGGATCTCTAGAAGACGCCAAGACTTCGGTCTTCGATTTTTTCAGCTCGCGAATATCGTGCTTGATCGAATGGATCGCGTTGACGTCCTTATGGGTCTCGTCATAAGCAATCCCCTTGGCCTTGGCGATGGCCTGAATCAACTCCTCCTTCTCCATCCCAATGACCCCCTCCAACTCGGTCTCCGCCTTTGCATAATCCCGCAGTTTGGGAAGGGTCTTCCTTCTAAGCTCTTTTAACTCCATGAACCGTTTCCTCCCTTTGACAACGTATACAATCTGCTAACATACTTTGCCGGAAAACCAAAATGGCCGCTAAGTCTAAACCAAGTTCCAAACTCGCGCCGAGCCAAGAGCGGGTGAAAAAGATCATCGAGCGGTTGGAAAAGGCCCATCCCGACGCCAAGCTCGCTCTCGATTATAACAATCCGTTAGAGCTTCTTATCTCGCTGATCCTCGCGGCTCAGGCGCGGGACGATTTAGTGAACAAAATTACACCGCAGCTTTTCGCCAAGTATCACACGGCCCAGGACTACGCCGACGCGCCGCTGGAGCAGCTCGGTGAGGAGGTCCGCAGGATTAATTTCTCGCGCGTAAAGAGCCGGCGGATCAAAGATTGCTGTGCTGAACTCGTGAAGCGGTTTAATGGTGAGGTGCCACGAAATCTAGACGATCTTTTGACCCTTCCCGGCGTCGGAAGAAAGACCGCGAACATCGTTCTCGGCAACGCCTTTGGCCAGCAGACGATCGGCGTCGATACCCACGTGATGCGGCTCTCTCAGAGACTGGGCCTTACAAAGAATACAAATCCCGACAAGATCGAATTCGATTTGATGCCGCTGGTGCCGGAAAAGAAGCGCGTCCGTTTCTGCCATTTGCTCCAGTATCACGGCCGGCGAGTATGCGTGGCCAAAAAACCCAAATGCCCGGTGTGCGTTATCGACGATCTCTGCCCGTATCCGAATAAGACCAAGGGTTAGATTTTAATGCCGTCCTGTTTTCTTTTTCTTGTTGCGATCCCAAAAAGACGGTAGAATAACACCGGTCGATATTTGATCGGCGAGATAGCTGAACAAGTTGTTAGGCACAATTCCAAGTGTCGCGTTAGAAGGAAAAGAGAGACGCAATGCCTGTCATCTCGATGTTTTATGGCATAGTCGTCCTCATGTACTACTTTGATAACAAAAAGCACCAAGAGCCGCACGTACACGTTGAATACAGTGGCGAAGAGGCCGTCATCTCAATTCGTGACGGTAATGTGCTGGAAGGTTCTCTCAGAACTGCGAAGATGAAATTAGTGCAGGCCTGGATTGAAATCCACCATGAGGAGCTCATGGAGAACTGGCGGTTCGCTGTCACCGGTCAATCGGTATTCAAAATCGATCCACTAAAATAGGGAGGCTCGCGTGAAAAAAGTTGTCTCAGTCAGACCCAATAAGGATTTTTCTCTCGACTTGAAATTCAATGATGGCAGCGCCAGGATATTCGACGTAAAGCCCTATCTCGATCTCGGCGTCTTCACTGAACTTAAAGACCTCAACTATTTCAGCCAGGTCAAAATCGCTTTCGGGACAGTGCAATGGCCGCATGAACAGGACATTAGTCCAGAAACGCTCTATATCGAAGGCGTTCCCTTCGATGAACACAACAACGGAGAGACCAAACAAACAACCGTGTAGCTATGGTTTTTTTAATTTAGTATGACCGGCCCAAGGGCCGCATCGTCAGCTTTAGAGTCTTCCGACAAGTCCGAGCAGATGAAAGCTGAGGACTTACGCCTTGACCTCGAGTTGAATCTGAACCGCAGAGGGATAGACCATGAGGTCGTACTGCTAGAGGCAGCGAACGAAGATGCGCTACGCCGGACGCATCGGCGCTATTTTGAAACCCCCAGCCAGATCGTGGAATCCTTTATTAAAGACAGAGGGATTTAGGCAAAACCCGACTAGCATAATTTCATGTGACCGCCTTGGCAAATCCTCTCATCGTCTCTTCCCGGCTGCCCCCCGGCGCGCTGTAGGGAATAATCGCGATCTGCTGGATGCCGCTTTTTTTTATTCGCTCCACCTGCGCGCGACATTCGGAGACGGTGCCGGCGATGGCGAACTTGTCCACGAGCCAGTCGGGAATGACCTCTGCGTGGTTCGCCTCCTGTTCCATGTGGTGGTAGTAGTCGTAGGTCTTGCGGATCTCTGCAAGCACTTTCTGTTCCTTCGCGTCGAGCACGTACGGCTGCGGATGCGCGACCACGCGAGCGACGTGCGCCTTCACCGCGTCCTTCGCCGGCGCTTTGTCTGACACCGCGCAAGGCACCCAGAGAACGAGATGGATGTCGCTCAACTTCCGCCCCACGGCTTTCGCGCCGGCTTCGATTTTTTCTTTAGCTTGGCGAAGATACTCGTCGGCGACGCCGACAAGCACGATGATGCCGTCGGCGATTCTGCCGGAAAGCTCGAGCATCTTTGGACCGCTCGCGGCGATAAAAATCGGAATTTTGTTTTTGCAGGGATGCTTCAAATGGATCTTGCCGGTCTCGAGCGCGACCTCTTTGCCGGCGAGAAGATCGCGCATCTCTTGGATCGTCTGCTCGAAATAGCCGAGCTTGGCGGGCTTCATCCCCATCGTCTCGACCGAGCTGTCGCCGAGACCGATGCCGAGGATGAAACGACCCGGCGCCAATTCTTCCAGCGTTGCGTAGGCGCTGGCGACGACCGACGGATGGCGTGTGAGCGGATTGGTCACGCCGGTGCCGAGCTTGATGTTCGATGTGTTGAGCGCCGCGGCGGCCATGTTGACGTATGCCTCGCGCCAGATGAGATGCGAGTCGCCGATCCAAACGTGGCTGAACCCCAGCTCTTCGGACAGCTTGGCGAGCTGGATCATTTTTTGTAACGGCTCCGTGGGAAAAAGCCCAACCCCGAATTCCATAATTTTCACGTTTCCCTCACCCTCGCCCTCTCCCTGAGGGAGAGGGAAGGGGTGAGGGTTCGATCACTGCCGCCCGCTCCGAGGGCGGCGTCTGTTGGCTCCGGCCGGCGACGCGGACTTCGCCGTCGATGATCACCATCGAGATGCCGGGTAGATCGCCCTTGGCGAACGAGTCGAGCGCGTCCTTCGCCACCGAGCCGGTAATCTTGTGCAGTAACACGATGTCCGCCGGCCGTCCTTCTTCGAGCAAGCCGATATTGAGACCGTGCGCGCGGCCGACGTTGCCGGTGGCCATGCAGATCGCCGCCTCGGGTGGAACCTCGCCGACCGAAGATAAAAACGCGATCTCGCGCAGCATGCCGCGCGGAATGATGCCCGTCCCGCCAGGCGTGTCGGTGCCGATGAGCACGCGGTGATAGGCGTTGTGCTCTTTTACCGCGCGGACAAGGCTCAGCGCCATGCGGTAGTTGCCCGAGCTGCAAATCTCGACGCGGTAATCGGTCTCGGCGACAATGCGAACCATCTCGGCTTCCGCCATCGGAATCGGCCCGCCGGTGATGTGGCCGATGATATCCGGGTTGATTTTGTTGACGATCTCCCAACCCGCGATCTGGCTCACACCGGAGCGCGACACGCCGCCGGAATGGATTTTCACTTTGATGCCGCGTGAGCGCGCCCATTGGACGTAGCGCTCGGCTTCACCGTTGGGCAGCAGGCTGTAATCGTAAAAAATGAATTTCACCAGGCGGATTCCGGCCGCGGCGATCTCGTCGAAATCCTTTTCCGTAAGGCCCGGCACTAAAAGCAGCGTGCCGGCAAAAACTT
Organism: uncultured Syntrophobacteraceae bacterium; assembly: GCA_964404195.1. Classification (GTDB taxonomy): domain Bacteria; phylum Desulfobacterota; class Binatia; order UBA9968; family UBA9968; genus JAJPJQ01. The sequence continues at coordinate 61,319 of CAYOJC010000008.1, read as the reverse complement.
TGACGCCGGCGGGGCGGAGATTGTCGTAGCAGCGCTTGGTCAGGAGCGCGAGCGAGCGCGCCGTGCGTGCGTCGGGCGGCAGCGGCAGGCCGGGCATGTGCAGCTCGCCGGCCGAGATGAGCGCCGTCACGCCGCCGTGCATGTAGTTGGTGATCCATGAAAGCGAATTCTGCGCCGGCGTGTATTCGCCGATCGAGGGATGCGAGTGTGAGTCGACCAAACCGGGAATGGCCGTGATTCCCTGCGCGTCGATCGTCGTGTCCGCCCGCTCGGCGATGCCGTTGCCGATCGCCCGAATGACGCCGTCTTCGACGTAGATCGAGTCGGCGCGGCGCAAAGGGTTTTTCAGCTCGCCGGTGGCGAGCGCGCCGATGTTCTTGATCAAAAGGGAAGACATAAAAACGCGGAGTAGCGAACTATATCAGAGCGATGTGTGGAGAAAAAGTCGCCGGATATTCAGTAGCACCGAATCTCGATCTCGTTTTTGTCCGGGTCGTGGAAGTAAACGGAAGTGGCCCGGCCGCGCGCGCCCCAGCGGGAGATCGGACCCTTGAGGATGGAAACGCCGCAGGTCTTCAAGTAATCTTCGATGCCGGAGAAATCCTCTTTCTCCACTACCATGCAGAAATGATTGAGGTTGCCTTGCCTTTTCTCGCCGCTTTCCTTCGACGGGAACAGATCGATGATCGTGTGCTCGTTGATGCGCGCCGACGGAAAACCGATTTTGCCGGCGCGGAATTCGTCCAGCCGCTCGATTTTAAGGCCGAGCACGTTGGCGTAGAAATCGAGCGACCGGTCGATGTCGCTTACATTGAGAACGATGTGATCCAGCTCGGTGACTTTTATCGGCTTCATACATCGGATCCTTTCCCGTTTGCGATCGCGGTCATCTGCTTAAGCAGCGTCTTCACCTCGCCGGGCGCGCCGACCGTGATTCTCAGACAATCCTCCAGTCCCGGCTGTTCAAAATAGCGCACGAGGATTTTCCAGCGCTTGAGCTCTTCGTACATCCCCTTCTGGTTCTGTCCGTCTCGGCGCGCCAACACGAAGTTCGCCTGAGAAGGATAGACCCGAAAGCCCATCTTTTTAAGTCCTCCGGACAATTTTTTCCGGCTCGCTTGAATTCGACGCACGTTGCGCCTCATCCACGGCAAATCCCGCAACGCTTCGATCGCGGCGATCTGGCTCATGCGGTTCACATTGTAAGAGTCCTTGACTTTAATCATCCCCGTAACGATCTCGATGGAGGCGAAGGCAAGACCGATGCGCATGCCGGCCAAGGAAAACGACTTGGAGAAGCTTCGCAGCACGACGATATTCGGATTACCGTTGAGCAATGCGAGAGCCGAGACCTTCTCGCCCTCGGCGAAATCGATATAAGCTTCGTCCACGACAAGCACGCCGGAGATTGTCCGCGCCAACTTTTCGATGACTTCGAGCGGGAGCAAAGTTCCCGAGGGCGAATTGGGATTGCAGACAAATGTGAGCGCCGCCGTCTGTGAAAAAAGTCCCTCCGGCAAAGAAAAGTCGGCCGGATAGGGAATCGCCACCTTGAGCCCTTCCTGAATCGCTATGAGGGTATCATAGAGGCTGTAGGTCGGCTCGGGATAAAAGACCCGATCATGCGCGCCGACAAAGCAGCGCATCAAAATCGATAACAGCTCGTCGGAGCCGTTTCCTACCAGGACATTCTGCGGCGAGACTCCATACGTAGACGCTGCGACGGCGCGAAGGCTGTCGCTCAAAGGCTCCGGATAGAGACGAAGCGAGCGGTCCGCGGCTTTTCTGAGCGCGGAGAGAACGCGCGGCGAAGGAGGATACGGATTTTCGTTGGTGTTGAGCTTGATGAAATCACCCTCGCGCGGCTGTTCGCCGGGGACATAGCCCTGGATGGCTGCAATATTGCTTCTGAAGCGGTAGGACACGGCATGCCGATTCTAAGCGAAAGCCGACTGCCAAGCAAATCGCAAGCTTTCAAAGGATACTGGGTTTTGCTAAAATGACCTGGATGACAAAAAAGCGAATCCCCACGGGCATCGATGGCTTGGATCCGCTGATCGAGGACGGATTCCTGCCGGCCAAGTCGTACGTCGTTATGGGAGACGCCGGCACGGGGAAGACCACCGCCTGCCTACAGTTTTTGTTAAAGGGGCTCATGAACGGCGAGAAAGGGGTATACGTCACGGTCGATGAGAGGCCGAGCGATATTTTGGATTCCGCAGCTTCTCTGGGTTGGGACTTGCAACATTATATTCAGGAGAAACAGCTCGTCATTTTGGATGCTTCGACTTTTTTCAGCGGACGCGCCGGCTCGGTAAGAGAAAAAGAAGTGGACGTTGCGCGGATCGTGACGGATCTCGCAAGCCATATTAACAGAATGCAGGCGCAGCGGCTGGCCATCGACCCCGTGGGCCCGCTGATCAGATCCGATACCTCCCCCGGTCGGGCCGAAGAGCAGGCGCGGCTCCTGATTCAACTTCTGCAAACCCAACTACAGACCACGAATTTGCTGAGTTCCCATTCGACCGGCAGACGAGATCAGGAAATAAGCAGCATCGAAGAGTTTTTGGCGGCCGGAGTTTTCGTGCTCAGGATGAGCCGCGCCGGCGATAAATTCGTTCGCACGCTCTGGATCAAGAAGATGCGTGGAACCGCCGCCGAGCCCGCCGAATATGAATTCAACATCGCCAAAGGACAAGGCATTGTATTGAGCTCGCGGATTCTTCAGTCCCTCGAAGAAGGACTGCAACCGTTCCAGGTGTTGGACGGCTCCCCCAACGGAACGGAGGACGAGCCCGTGAAAGAGACCTTACAAGCCTTCGAGCCGGAGAAGCTCCCGACTGAAAAGTAAGGTTCTCTCCGGCGTACGGTCCCTGCCCGGCATTTCCCTCATTATTATTTGGTCCCGCTTCCTTGACGCGCCATACCGGCGTGATTAAATTTCTTTCACGATGCGTCTCGATAAACTTACCGTCAAATCTCAAGAAGCCTTGCAAAACGCCCAAGCGTTGGCGGAAAAGCGCAACCATCAGGCGATCGACGTCGAGCACCTATTGATGGCGCTCGTCGGCCAGAAAGAGGGCGTCGGCTTTGCTCTATTGCAGAAACTCGGCGTCCCGCTGACGACGCTGGTTGACCGGGTCCAGAAGGCGCTTGACCGGATGCCCCAGGTAACCGGAGCTTCCGCCGGCCAGACCCACATCACGCCGCGGCTCAAAAAAGTCATCGAAGCGGCCGAAGGCGCGGCCCAGAATCTTAAAGACGACTACGTCTCGATCGAGCACCTTCTGATGTCCATGGCGGAGGACGATGGTGAGACGGGAAAAATTCTCCGTGAGCTCGGCGTCTCCAAGGACAAAATTCTTAAAGGCCTCGTCGATATTCGCGGCTCGCAGAGAGTCACCGATCCCAATCCCGAGGAAAAATACCAGGCGCTGGAAAAATACAGCCGCGATCTAACCGATCTCGCGCGCAAGGGAAAACTCGATCCCGTGATCGGCCGCGACGAGGAGATCCGCCGGGTCATCCAGGTCCTCTCGCGCCGAACCAAGAACAATCCGGTGTTGATCGGTGAGCCTGGAGTCGGCAAAACGGCGATCGTCGAGGGACTCGCGCTCCGAATCGTCAACGGCGACGTCCCCGAAGGGCTGAAAGACAAGCGCCTGGTCGCTCTCGACATGGGGGCGCTCGTGGCCGGGGCGAAATTTCGCGGCGAGTTCGAGGAAAGACTCAAGGCCGTCCTCAAAGAAATTACCGAAGCGAACGGCCAGATCATCCTGTTTATCGACGAGCTTCATACGCTCGTCGGCGCGGGGGCGGCCGAGGGCGCCATGGACGCCTCGAACATGCTCAAGCCGGCGCTTGCCCGCGGCGAGCTGCGCTGCGTCGGGGCCACGACGCTCGACGAATACCGCAAGCGGATAGAAAAAGACGCGGCGCTTGAGCGAAGGTTCCAGCCTATTGTTGTCCCCGAGCCCTCGGTCGAAGATACCATCGCCATCCTGCGGGGGCTCAAAGAAAGATACGAAGTCCATCACGGCGTGCGCATTACCGACAGCGCCATCGTCGCCGCCGCGACCCTGTCGCACCGCTACATAACCGACCGCTTCCTTCCCGACAAGGCGATCGACCTGATCGACGAATCCGCTTCCAGTCTTCGGATCGAGATCGACAGCCTGCCGACCGAGATCGACGAGATCGATCGCAAAATCATGCAGCTCGAGATCGAGCGCCAGGCGCTCAAGCGCGAGAGCGACAAGGCCTCGAAGGAGCGGCTGTCCCGTCTCGAGCGCGAGATCGCCGACCTGCGGGCACAATCCGACGAGCTCAAAGCGCACTGGAAACAAGAGAAAGAAGCCATCCAGCGGCTGCGCGCTTTAAAAGAAAAAATTGAAGCCACCAAAGTCGAGGAGCAGCAGGCGCAGCGCCACGGCGATTTGAACCGCGCCGCCGAGCTGCGCTACGGCGTTCTCATCCAGCTCAACAAGGAGATCGAAGAGGAAAACCGCAAGCTCGCTGAGCTGCAAAAGAACCGCAAAATGCTCAAGGAAGAGGTGGACGCGGAAGACATCGCCGAGGTGATCGCAAAGTGGACCAGAATCCCGGTATCGAAAATGCTCGAGGGCGAGGTTCAGAAATTACTCAAAATGGAGGAGCGCCTCAAGCAGAGAGTTATCGGCCAGGACCAAGCGATCCAGGCCGTGTCGAACGCCGTGCGGCGCGCCCGCGCCGGCTTGCAGGATCCCAATCGTCCGATCGGCTCGTTTATTTTCCTGGGGCCCACGGGCGTAGGAAAGACCGAGCTGTGCCGCGCCTTGGCGGAGTTTCTCTTTGACGACGAGCAGGCGATGGTCCGGCTCGACATGTCCGAGTTCATGGAGAAGCACTCCGTGGCGCGGTTGATCGGCGCGCCTCCCGGCTACGTCGGCTACGAAGAGGGCGGATATCTCACGGAAGCCGTGCGGCGCCGGCCCTACTCCGTCGTCCTTTTCGACGAGATCGAAAAGGCCCATCCCGACGTGTTCAATGTCCTGTTGCAGATTTTGGAAGACGGTCGTTTGACCGACGGGCAAGGAAGGACCGTCAATTTTAAAAATACCGTGATCATCATGACCTCCAACCTGGCGAGCCAGTTCATTCAGGACCTGGGTCAAAAAGACCGCAAAGAAATGGAGCGGCGCGTCACCGAAGCCCTGCGCGAGGCTTTCAAGCCGGAGTTTCTCAATCGCGTGGACGAGATCGTCATCTTCAACCCGTTGGGACGGGAAGAGATCAAGCAGATTGTGGACATTCAGTTAAAGCGCCTGGAACGGATGTTGGCGGACAGAAAAATCAGACTCGAAATGACGGACAGAGCCAAGGCATTTCTGGCCGACAAAGGCTACGACCCGGTCTATGGAGCGCGTCCGCTGAAGCGAACCATCCAGAAATTGATTCAGGACCCGCTCGCGCTCAAAATTCTCGCCGGAGAAATCGGCGAAGGAGACAAGGTCGCCGTCGATTCCGACGGACGCGAGCTTATCTTCCGCCGTGGCGGCAACGCTCACGCTGAAGAAACCGAAGAAGTCCTCCACTAATGCCGCAGCTCCATTCTCCGCTACGCCGCCGAGTTTCTTTTCCTCCTTTGTGCTATAGCACTAAAAAGTTTCTGGAGCAGGTTTTCGAGAGGAGAGCGCTCGGCAACGATGGAGGCAACGCAGACGGCGGGCGGCGCGCGAAAAAAATTAACGCTCATCCTCGTCAATGTCTGCATCGGCCAGTTCATCGTTGGCCTCGATAACCGCGCCCTGCTCGTCGCGCTGCCGACGCTGACCGAAACTTTCCACGCGAGCCTCACGACCATCCAATGGACCGTCCTGATTTATGATCTCACGCTGATCGGCCTGGTGATCACCGTGGGCCGCCTGGGCGATCTGCTCGGCCGGCGGCGAATATACACGGGCGGATTTCTGCTTTTCATCTTAGGCTCGGCCCTCTGCGGCGTTTCCCAATCGCCCGCCCAGTTGATCGCCTTCAGGGCGCTCCAGGCAATGGGAGGGTCGATGATCATCGCCAACGGCCGGGCGATCGCCTCGGTTGCTTTTCCATCCGCGGAGCGCGGCAAGGCGTTGGGCGTTATTTCGATGGCCTTTCACACCGGATTTTTGACCGGCCCGACCCTCGGCGGTTTTCTGATCGACACCGTCGGCTGGCGTTGGATTTTTTACATCAACCTGCCGATCGGTATCTTGGGCGCCTACCTCGCCTGGAAAATCATGGAGGAGACGAGAGCGACAAAAGAAAAAGTCTCGATCGACTTTCTGGGGGCGGCTCTTCTCTTGCTCACCACCAGCTCTTTTATCTACGCAATCGACCGGCTGCCCCGTCTTGGACCGCGTCATCCTACTTTCCTGGCGGCGATATCGATCGCCGCCGTCGCGCTTGGGCTCTTCGTCGTGACCGAGCTCAGATCCAAAATGCCGATCCTGATCTTCTCGCTGTTCCGCAACCGGCTGTTCAGCGCCTCGATGCTGAGCCTATTTTTCATTACCTCGACCCAGTCGGCGATCAGCTTCCTGCTACCGTTTTATCTGCAAAACATCATGGGCTACTCTCCCACCCACATGGGCTGGATCATCATCGCCAACTCCGTGGTGATTATCATGGTGGCGCCCATCGCCGGCTGGCTCTCGGACCGCCTGGGATCGCGCTTGCTTTGCACCATCGGCTCGAGCCTGATCGTGACGGCGCAATTTTTCATCGCTTCGTTGGGACTCGATTCGTCGGCACTGAGAATCATGTTTCCATTGGCGCTTTCCGGGCTCGGCTGGGCGCTCTTCAATGCGCCTAATCAGAGCGCGATACTAGGATCGGCGCCGAAGGACAAAGTGGGCGGAGCTTCCGGGATGACGGCGACGACGGCGCGGACGGGAGGCGCCATGGGCATCGCCCTCTCGGCAACCATGTTTACTTATTTCCTTGCGTCGGCGGGCTTGAGCGGCGCCGCGATCGAATCGCCCCGTGCCTGGAGCGCCTCACCGGATCTTTTCATCCACTCTTACAACCATACGGTTCACGTGGTTAATTTTTTCACTCTGCTGTCGGTCTTCTTCTCCGCCCTCAGAGGAGGAAGACAACCCGCTGCGGGCAAATAAGAGTTTCCTATGTCCCGGTTCCTCCATCTCGATATGGACGCATTTTACGCCTCCGTAGAGCAGGCGGTAAATCCCGCGCTTAAAGGCAAGCCGGTGATCGTCGGCGGAAAAAGCGGCAGAGGAGTCGTAACCTCCGCCTCGTACGAAGCGAGAAAATTCGGCGTCCATTCGGCGCTGCCGGGCTTTCAGGCAAAACAACTCTGCCCTCAAGGAATCTTTCTTTCCAATCGGCTCCGGCTCTACAGTGAATACTCTAAAAAAGTTTTTGCGCTTCTCCAACAGTACTCGCCGGCGGTCCACGCCATATCCATCGACGAAGGAGTCGTCGATCTCACCGGCACGGAAAAGTTATTGGGCCCGCCGCTCGCGACCGCCGAGCGGATCATCAAGCGAATCAAAACGGAGCTGGACCTGCCCGCGTCCGCAGGTCTCTCGACCAGCCGGGTGGTCGCGAAGATTGCCGCCACGTTGGCCAAGCCGCATGGTTTGATCCACGTCCTGGAAGGCTCGGAGGAAATATTTTTGTCGCCGTTGCCGGTGTCGCTCGTGCCGGGCGTCGGCCCCAAAGCTAACGAGGAATTGCTCCGGCGCGGGATAAAGACAATCGGCGATTTATTACAGCACCAGGAACTCAGGAAACGATTCTTCGATCTCGACGCGGGAGACGATCGTCGTCGAGTCCGCGATCACTCCATCGGGAATGAGACGACGTTGGACAAACCGCTGCAACGGAGAGAAGAGATGGAGAAGGTCTTGTGGGAGTTGGCCGAAGAGGTGGGAAAACGGCTCCGACGAGAGCGGCTCTTTGCGCGCTGCATCACCGTGAAGATCCGCTACAGCGACTTTAAGACCATCACCCGGTCGCGGACACTCGCAACTCCCACATGCTTCGACCGCCAGATCTTCGAGGTGGCCGGCGATCTGCTGAGAAAAAATCTTTCGCCGGGCCGCCCGGTCCGTCTTCTGGGCGTCACCGCAAGCGCTCTGTTAAGCGCAGGCTGGCAGGAATCTCTCTTCGACGTTCACGAGCGCGGCTCTTTGGAAATGCTCTACCGCGGCATCGACCGCCTGCGCGCGAAATACGGCGAAGGCGCCATCGGCGCAGGCACGCCGCGCACGAGAACGCGTTGAGAGAAGGGGCAGCGGAATTTCGTAGGGGGCGGACCTATGTGTCCGCCCTCCCCACTAATTTTCAAGATGCGACCCCAGCAGCAGGGTTTCATGACAACGCAGCATCCTTGACAAGCGTAACCCAGTCGGTTACACATTTATTGGGTGATAAAAAGCTTCCGGCACAAAGGGCTTCAGAAGTTCTTTTTCGATGGGACGAAGAAAGGAATTCAGGCCAAGCACGCAGAGAAGCTAGCCGACATCCTTGACCAGCTTAACGCTGCCAGTGAGATTCAGGACATGAACTTCCCAGGGTCTGAGTTGCATCCTTTGAAGGGCGACTTGCGAGGGCTTTGGTCAGTCAAGGTTTCAGGGAACTGGAGAATGATTTTTCGTTTCGAAAAAGGCGAGGCGCTGGACGTGGATTATGTTGACTACCACTAAAATTAGTTAGAGAGAAGGCGAATGAAAAAAAGAAAAAGAGCTCCAAATCATCCAGGCGGCATCCTATGTCGGCAATATTTAGAGCCGTTGGGACTTTCGGTATCTGAGCTGGGCGAAATCCTGGGGGTGTCGAGAAAGACTGTCTCCAAAATTATCAACGAGCGAGGATCCATATCAGCGGATATGGCGTTGCGGCTATCGAAAGCGTTTAATACAACCCCTCAGCTCTGGTTAAACCTTCAGCAAAATTACGACTTGTGGCACGCGGTTCAAGACTCGGACCGATGGAAAAAGGTTCGAGCTGTCGCCGCCTAACGCCACTCGGGGTAGACACGAAGACGGCTCGGCGGTACCTCCCGACTCAATTCCTTCAAAGCGCCGTGGATGAAGGTCGTTGCTTGGGCCTTGCGGTCGGTAAACTCGTCCAAATTTCCATTTTCATCGTTAGTAAGTCAACTTAGTCAACAACGTCCCCTAAACCGGCGAGCTTGAGGCGGATTTAGGACCGAATGTACGATTGCAAGACCTGCCTCCGAATTTCGACGTTGAGCGATCACACTTTAGAGGCTAGTGCCTTCGAGGGCGCGACGTCGAAGTATCCCATAGGTTAACCTCGTAAGCCGATCCCCCATGGCGACGATAGTAGATGAGAACTCTTCGCTGCAATCCTCTGAAAACCTGTCATCAGATTCGGCCCGAAGCGTCGCGACATGCGCTAAACGGTCAACCAATCTTTGTGCGCGATCAGATCGGACCATGATCCACCTAACTGGTGCGGCGCAATCTAAGAACGCCAGAAACCCATCGCGCCGTCCTGCACATGTAATGCCCGCAAGATCGTCGGACGTCATTTCGAAAAGCGTCCCGGCTGAATTATGGGACGATGCTTTGACTTGCACCAGAAGCTCGCGATCACCAAGGAGTGCTCTAATGTCAGGGTGGCCCTGCGCGTTGATTTCCAATATTTTGCCGCCAAGCCTGAGAATGACGTGCGCGAACAATGCCTGCATTCGATATCCAAATTCGCTGGCCCCGCAATCGGCGCGTACCGAGTCCAAAATTGATTTCACGCCGAATTCCGGTTTACAACTCGACAACTTGTGGTCCTTTAACTGGATCAAACTGATCAACCATTATAATTTTGTAGCTTTCGCCAGTAAAGTACTTCCCGAAGAGGGGCTCGAATTTCTCCCGTTCATGTGATGCCACTACAAGTTGTCCGTGGTGCGCAGCGCCCGCGAGTTCTTGGATTAACAGCCCGATGTGCGAGGTATCAAAGCTCTCCGACGGGTCATCAATCAATAGCAGGTCAAGCTCCATAATCTCGGGTTGAAAACGCGAAAACACGAAATATGGAACAAGGTGAAGGGCCTTACTTGCCTGCCCGTTGAGTACGTTCGCAGGAAACGTTTGTCCCTGAAGCCGTGTCGACGCCACGCGTAGTTCTAGAGTTCCGGTTTTTTCGGGATCGTGATGCACCCGAACAAGGTCATAAGACTGCTGCTGAGTTAGTCGTCTGTAGACGTCAGTCAACATCTCATCGAGGGTCGGGATGGCCTTATCGAGCGCTTCTTTGAACGACCGGTCGATTAAAGTTCGCACCTCATCTGTCCTAGCCAAAAGGCTACGGTAGTCTCGAAGCAGTTCATGAGCCTCTTGCATTCCACTAGTCAGCATCGATTCTAGGTTCTTTGCTTGATCGCGGTAGTCATGGTATCTTTGCTCCCGCTGCAACGCGCGGAGGTGTTTCAGTTCACGCTGCTTCTCCGCTTCCGCATCATCGATTTGACTATTCAGGTTCTGCAGGTCGGCCTCCAATTCTGCTACGCGCGTTTCGAAGACGCTGAAGTCGGCTGCGGAATCAGGCATGCCAAGAAATGTAGCTAGCTCGCATACGCTGCTCTGCCGCAGCTTTCTTGGATGTAATTCGAGGTCCGAGACTTTCGACCTCCGCATCGATCTCATCGACATCGGCAACGCGACGGCTGATTTCTTCAAATACGTCCCTATCGAATGCGTCCTTGATATCGCACTGAGCCTCAATGGCGCGAATGAGTGCTGATGGTTCGAAGCTGCTTCCACAAGCCGGGCAGATATCAGTGGGATGCGCCTCGCACATGGCTTTCGCCCGGCGCGCAACGGCTTGCCGAGCTTCATACGCCGTCTTCGCTTGCTCCAATTTTACTAATGAGGTGCGCAGCGATTCGCGCGTTTGTTCGTTGAGAGTAGCTTGCAGTTCTTCCTTGAGCTGCCTCATTTTCTCGTCGTCGGCATCCAACTCATCTTTTGTTTGACGAGCGAGAACCAGCAGCTCATTCGCCGTGCGTGTTTGTTCTTTCAGAGCATCGCGCTGCTTCGTGCGCTCTGCACGTTCACGCAGCGTACCGGACTCGACCCACTGCTGAGCTTGAGCCAACATGTCCACAGGACTTACCTCAGGCGGCATTGCTGCGTTCACGAGTCGAGCAGTCCGCGTAACGAACGCCTTGATCTTCGCGATCGTGTCTGAGCCTGTCGGTATTTCAATGTCACCCCATGGTGGGCTTTCCAACAGTGTTACTAGTCGGGTCTGTACTTCTTGGAGCTGATCTCTGTATCTCTTCTCGACCTGCTCGATCTGCCCCGCTAGATTCTCTGCTTCCGCGCTACGTTCCTCAAACAAGCGCTCAAGGTCAGCGAGGAGTTTCGGCACATCCTCCAGCCTAAGATAGAAGCACAGGACGGTTTTGAAATCCGATATGTCCGCCGGTACCTGCCGCCCAGCCGCATGCTGCGCCGCGAAAATCACTTGCGCGCTCTCATGATGGCCGAGCCGGGCGAGTTGCGGGAGCGCATCCCGCGCTCGTAACTCTTTGCCAGAAATGTCGCGAATAGTTTGGCGAGACCGATCATGCCCCGGCCGAAATTCACGCTGCACAGATATGTGACGATCCGTACTTTCAAGCAGGAGCGACACGCGGCATTCCTGAGCTTTGTAGAAAGTGTTGCGGACTTCAATGTCTCCGCCGGGTGGAGCGCCGAACAAGCACCATCGGATCGCTTCGACAATACTCGATTTGCCGCACCCGTTGAGACCGAAGATAAAGAGATTCTCGCCGGCCAAATCGATGGTCTGGGGAACAGTGAAGCCTCTAAATCCCTCGATGTGGACTTTCTTAATTCGATACTTTGCCTTGTTCATCCGCCCCTCCAAGTCATTTCTCGGATTTCAGGCGGTCGATTTCCCGACACAGCTCTTCTTTGATCTGCGTGAACTCCGCCTCTAGGTAGCTAACCGCGCCGTCAACACCATTTCTTTTGATTTCCTCAAGCATCTTGTACCACAAAGTCCGCGCTTCAGTTGATTGGACCTTTTTAGCAACCTCGCCGAAAACCGTTTCCGCATCGCAGCCATCAAATGAAGATACGTGAGCCATTATGCTATATACCCTCCTGAATTAGGTCACTGCCGAGGCTGCCAGCCCTGCCGGGAGAATTGTAGACTCGAGAATTTGTGATCGAGGACAGAGGGACAAGGAGAGTCAGCTGCGGCGCTCGGCACCGGAGAGGCCGACGCCGCAAGCGCTGCAATGATGAGTGCGTAGTTCCATGGGGCGAGCATGGCGTTTCTCCCTCTTCATCCTCCTTTCTACCACGACTCAAAGCAACTAGACACTGGGAAAATATCCCTTGCCAAGAAAGTATAGTTGTGGAAGCATCACCCTAACCCAGACGATGCAATTTAAATCTCACGAACATGGGCAAACTAAAATAGAAGCGTCGTGAGCGTCTAACTCTATTCCCCTGACTTGAGATTAAGCGTTATGAAAGCACGAGTCGATGAAGTTGTCCAAATCTTAATTTCTGAAGAAAAGGAAGCAGAGGAAAGAATCTCTACCGCTAATGCGGATCAGATAGCATTCTTCTTGAAAGTTTTGGCTACTATCCGGCTTAGCCTAGAGAAACATGTTACCGCAATGCGCGCAGACAGAAGCATTAGTTCAGCGGTGGCTGCGTTTCTCTTTTGTAAAGTGATCCGCACCTGCCGAACCGCGCGAATGCTTTGTAGAACCGGTTGGGGAATAGAGGCCGAGCTCCTCATGCGTTCAGCGTTAGAAGCTTTGATTAATCTTCGTTACATAACCCAGCAAGACTCCGAAGAGCGGGCGATACTATACTCAGAGTTTGACCATATGTTAGCTGAAGACTATGCGAAGCGAGTCGACCAATGGCCCGACCTCTTTAAAGAATTTGATCTTCAACAACGACGTAAGGAGATTACGGAGAATTTCGAACGGGTTAAAGCCAATTACCCAATCAAAGACTTTTGGGCGGGTAAACTAATCAGACGGGGACGGCTCTGGGAGATGGCGCAACAGGTTGGATTGAAGTGGTATTACGATTTCATGTATTGGTTTGCGTCCAATCATGTTCACGCGAACGTGAGATCGGCTATAGAGGTAATGCGCATATCTGCCGATGAAAAGTTTACCTATAATCTCGGTCCGTCAAACGTTAACACACAGCACGCTTTGCTATTAGCAACGGACTTCTTGATTCAGGCGTTCCACTGTATCGTTCAGTTCTTTAAACTGCCGGAAGAGGAAAATATTAAGGATTTGATTGCTGGCTACGGTGTTGTGTCAAGAAACATTAAAAAGCCGTAACGATCCGCTTATCATAATCTAGCAGTCGGCGGCGCAGTCTTTCCACGAGTCAACAAAGATAATCCAGTCGTATTAGGTTGACCCTGTTCCTCCCAGAAAAAACTTCTTCCCCGGACGCGCCGCTGTTCTCGGTGCCCGAGCGCCCGTGGACTCGCCGGTTCAACAGCGGGCACGGAGAAAGCCGAAAACAACAGATGGAGCCTCAGCCTAGATATGGGATGCCCGAAACCAAAACAGGTACGTTAATGCCACGCTGTCGGAGCAAACTCTCTATATCCTTTCGACGATTATTTTTTTCCGAATGAGGTCCCACGAGTATACGCGTGACAGGTAATCGTGTCTCTGAGGAAATAGTAATGCCTTCAAACAACTCAAGATATGGCACGGCAATACTACGACGCACAAATTTCTTGATAATCTTTTCCGGTTTTAAGGAGCGGCCGTTCCGTCTAGCAAATTCTCGTATTGTTGTAGATTGCGGAATTGCAACGATCCTCACTTCCCTTTCTTCCCAAAATCCCCAATGTTTATACAAGCAGGAGCAGCGCAACATAGCTGGCAGCAACGGTCCGAACACTTCGTACCTCTTCCCAGGATCACGCTCGCCAGAAAAAAGCACGCGGTAAAATTGTTTTATAGATTCTGTAATATCGTCGATGTGTTTGCCAATCTCTTCGCGGATTTTTTCATCGGAAGCATCACTATATAATACATCGCCTGCTCCCAGGTAATCATACTGCCAATTCTCCGCCTCTTTCCTCAGAAGCTCTTCAATTTTTGTCGTGTCAAAATAAATTGCATACCCGCCGTCGCTTCCGTAACCCCGCCATTGACTTAAAAGCCCATTCTCCTTTTCTCTTTCGTCGACAGCCGTACAGAATGAGGCGATATGGGGTTCTGCCAAAGGCGGGCGGTGCCCATCGCCAAGAAAAGTATCGTAGATAAGTTTAACTAGAATCTCTGGATCTTCCTGCTTGATTTTAGAAATTCCGCCACGATCTTCGATGTACTCGTATTTTGCAGGTGCAACATTTTTAAATTCACTCAATGCCTCTTCAACAACTGGTTTCAAAACCTCTTTTAGACGTTCTCCAAAATGTCGAATCTCTTCAGCATCGTTTAAATGGGCGTAATGTGTTGCCCAGAGAGTTTGGCTTTCTAAGATACCTCTAAGGCCCGCCATCGTTGTATAGTGACAAATCTCTGGAAATGCTTCTGACAACGACTTTGGCATGCGTTTCAGTATATTATGGTGAATGGAGGTTTGCTACGGGGAAAACACACGTCCGGGAAGGAGTTTTCCACCCCCATTTTGAAGGAAGCGTCCACTCGTGATACAGACGCGAATATGAAAAGAGTCGGCATCGTCGCCGCCCTGATGCTTTTCCTTTATTGTCCAAAGGGGCCGCTTGAAGCGGCGGAGAATTTGCGCGTGGCGAGCAGCGGCTTTACTACGGCGATTCACGCGGTGCTCTGGGCCGCGAACTAAGAAAAGATTTTCCGCAAATACGGTCTCAAGGTCGAGTATCTGGCTCTCAACACCGGGCGGTTGGGCATGCGGAAATTCTACAGGTTTTAGCGCTGCAAACCACGCCGTAGTTGGACTTGCGGGTCGGCAACGTGAGCGATCAGTTCCTTAAATCTCACATACGGCAAAATCGAGCGTGCAAAGCACGTTGCGAAGTTGCGCAATTGCGCAACTTCGCAACATGTAGCTTCGCCCACGGGGCAAAAACTATCGTCTCACTTCGGGAGCAACTCGGATTTCGAGAAGCGGCTTGTACGCATCGACCCGATTTCCGCTGACTGGAGCTGATTTGGGTCTCAATTTGATTTCCACGAGAGTCCCCCTTACAGTTATCCTGATCGAGCAACTGCCATGGACAATCCCATTCACCCCTTTCTCGCCGCCTGCCGCCGGCAGAAGACTCCCTACACACCCGTGTGGCTCATGCGTCAGGCCGGACGCTACATGCCGGAGTATCGCAAGCTCAGAAGCGAGTTTTCCTTTCTCGATCTGTGCAAGCGGCCGGATTTGGCCGCAGAGATCACGGTTACGCCGGTCGAACGGTTGGGCGTCGATGCCGCGATTCTTTTCGCCGACATCCTGCTGATCCTCGAGCCGATGGGACTGGGGCTCAAGTATTCCAAAGACGACGGCCCGGTCATCGATGCTCAGATTCGCAGTCGAACCGACGTGGAACAGCTTCAGGAATTCGAACCCGAAGAAGCCTTATCCTTCGTCATGGAGACCGTCCGCAAGAGCCGCGCCGCGTTAAACGGCAAGGTTCCTCTCATCGGATTCTCAGGCGCGCCCTTTACTCTGGCGTCGTATATCATCGAGGGCGGCGGCTCGCGCAACTATCTCCGGACCAAGAAACTCATCTACTCCGATCCCGGCGCGTGGCGCGCTTTGATGGAGCGGCTTTCCGCCGCTGTCAGCAAATATTTGAACGCCCAGATCGCCGCAGGGGCCGAGGCGGTCCAGATCTTTGACAGTTGGGTCGGCTGTCTTTCGCCTGACGACTATCAGAAGTACGTTCTCCCTCATATGAAGGCGACCATTGCCGCCATCACGCCGGGCACACCGGTCATCCACTTCAGCACCGGCACGGCGGGAATGCTCAAGCTTATAAAGGAAGCCGGCGGCGACGTCATCGGCCTCGACTGGAGAATTCATTTGGACGAAGGCTGGGCTCAGATCGGATATGACGTTGGAGTCCAGGGGAATCTGGATCCGGCCGCGCTGCTGGCGTCACCGAAGCAAATCCGCCTCGGAGTGGAAGAGATTCTCAAACACGCCGCCGGCAAGCCGGGCCATATTTTCAATTTGGGCCACGGCGTCTTGCCGGAGACTCCGGTGGAAAATGTGATTGCGATGGTCGAGGCGGTGCACGAGCTGAGCGCGAGGTAAAGCGGCATGGGTCTTTCTCATGACGCGGTCATGCTGCTCTCATTCGGCGGTCCTACCAGCCCGGAACAGATCCGGCCATTTCTCGCGCGCGTGCTCGCGGGGCATCCGGCGCCGCCGGCTCGCATCGAGGAGGTCGTGCGCCACTATGAAGCCGTCGGCGGCCGCTCGCCGCTGAAGGACCTCACTTTGCTTCAAGCTCACGCGCTCGAAGAAATGTTCAAGCAACTTGATTTACCGTTGCCGATCTATGTCGGCATGCGCCATTCCCCGCCTTTTATTCCGGAGACGCTGGACCAGATGACGGGCGATGGCATAAAGAGAGCGCTGGGCTTCATACTCTCGTCCCACCAAACCGAAGCGAGCTGGCAGCGTTATCAACAAAGCGTCGCGGCCGCGCGCAGCGAGATCGGCAACAGCGGGCCCGAGATCGACTACTGCCCCGGCTGGCACAGCCACCCTCTTTTTATTCAAGTGTGGGAGGAACAGATCGTGGAAGAATTGGAGAGGCTGGCAGCCGCAAGACGCCGCGATACCCCTCTGATCTTCACGGCCCACAGCGTGCCCAGCGCAATGGCGGCGAGTTCTCCTTACTGCGAGCAGCTCAAGGAGAGCTGCGCGCTCGTTGCAGGACGCCTTGACCACACGCGCTGGTCGCTCGCCTACCAAAGCCGGAGCGGCAACCCCCGCGAGTCCTGGCTGGAGCCGGATATTGCGGCAGCGCTCCACGGCGTTGCCGCGAAAGGCGCAACCGAGGTCATCGTCGCGCCGATCGGATTTGTTTCCGATCACGTCGAGGTGCTTTACGACCTCGACATTGAGGCCAAACAAATTGCTGAAAAACTGGGCCTCAAGTTTTTCCGCGCGAGCGCGCCCAACGACCACCCGACTTTCATTCGCATGATGGCTGATGTTATCGAAGCGGCCGTATCCGGAAAATCGTCACACGCCCGATGAGCAGCCGAATTATCGTAGTCGGCGGCGGCATCGCGGGACTGGCCGCGGCCCACCGCCTCCTGGAGCTCGGTCAGGAAAACAATTTCGGCTTGGAGATTTTGCTTCTCGAAGCCGGCCCGCGTCTCGGCGGCTCTATTCACACGGAGCGTGTCGGCGCGTTTCTCGTCGAGGCCGGTCCGGATTCTTTCATTTCCGAAAAGCCCTGGGCGTTGCAATTATGCGAGCGGTTGGGCCTCGGCTCGCGTCTGGTTTCGACCAACCCCACGCGGCAGAGTGTTTTAGTCGTGTACAATGGACGCCTGGAACCGCTGCCGGAAGGTTTCTTGCTCATGGCGCCGACACGCCTCGGACCGCTGTTAACGACGCCTCTTTTTTCCTGGCGCGGCAAGCTCCGCATGGCGTTGGAACTGATTCTACCGCGCGGCGGCGCCGGAGCCGACGAGAGCCTGGCCGCTTTCGTGCGCCGCCGTTTCGGGCGCGAAGCTTTGGAGCGCGTGGTCCAGCCGTTGATCGGCGGCATCTACGCCGCCGACCCGGAAAAACTCAGCCTGGCCGCGACCATGCCGCGGTTCCTGGAAATGGAGCGGACCTGGCGCAGCATTATCTGGGCTATGTGGCGCGCGCAGCGGCGGCGGGCACGCCGGCCGGAAAGCGGCGCGCGCTGGAGTCTGTTTCTCTCGCTTGCGGGGGGCATGCAGGAGCTGGTGGACGCGATCGTCCAACGGCTGCCAAACGATAGCGTACACTTGGACGCCCACGTCATCGGCTTGACGTGGAACAACACCAAGAAAAACTGGAGCGCCGCAACGAGGAGCGGCGAAATTGAAGCCGACGGCGTTATCCTGGCGACGCCGGCCTATTCGGCGGCGGCGATCCTTTCTTCGGTCGCGCCGCCGTTGGCTCAGGAGCTGCGCGAGATCTCCTACGGCTCAACCGCGACCGTGAATCTCGCCTACCGCGAGAACGAAATCCCGCGAGCGCTCGGGTTTGGATTGATCGCGCCGGCGATCGAGTCGCGCAAGATCTTGGCCTGCACCTTTAGCAGCATTAAATACCCGGGCAGAGCGCCCGAAGGGTCGGTTTTGCTGAGAGCGTTCGTCGGCGGGGTCTTGCAGCCTCTCATGTTCGAGCAGGACGACGGCGCGATCGTAGCCAGTGTGCGTTACGAGCTGGCGACGCTGTTAGGCATCACCGCCGAGCCGCTCTTCTGCCGCATTCACCGTCACCCGCGCTCGATGCCCCAGTACCACGTCGGCCATCTCGAAAGAGTCGAGCGCATAGAAGCGCATTTGAAAAAGCTTCCGGGACTTGAGCTTGCGGGAAACGCCTATCGCGGCGTCGGGATTGCGGATTGCGTTCACAGTGGAGAAGAGGCGGC
Organism: uncultured Syntrophobacteraceae bacterium; assembly: GCA_964404195.1. Classification (GTDB taxonomy): domain Bacteria; phylum Desulfobacterota; class Binatia; order UBA9968; family UBA9968; genus JAJPJQ01. The sequence goes on along the minus strand of CAYOJC010000008.1, from coordinate 42,740 downwards.
AGAGAACGTCTTCAATCGGTTTGCATCCGATTAGCGCAACTGCTGCCGGCTGAGAGTTGGCTCATAGAGCATCTGGATAACGATGCCGTCGGGATCGGCGCAGTAAAAGGACGCGCTGCCGTCGCGGTGAATTTTGAGAGGGTGGACTATCCGAATCCCTTTTTGTTGAAACTCCGCCTCCAGTTCTTTCACTCTTTCAGCGCTCTCGACGATAAAACCCAGGTGGTCGAGTTGCTGTTCCTCTAAGGCAGCCGCTTCTCGAGAGGATTGGTGCAGCGCGATGTTGTCGGGCCCCGAAAAAAGATAAACGTTTTCCGCATCCGGCGCCCACACCACCTCCATGCCGAAACATTGCTGATAAAACTCCGCGGAGCGGCGGATGTCACGCACCTTGAGCGCGACATGGCGCAGTCCTTTAAGTCCTTTGACGCCGGCCATGGGGCGTTTATATCACAAGCAAACCGGCTTGCGTAAGCGGACAAAACGCGGGATTATTTAAACTATGAAAGAGGCGCTCTGGTGGGAGACGGAAAGCGATGGACGCATCCTCTGCACCCTTTGCCCGCGCTATTGCCGCATCGGCGAAGACCAGGCCGGCTTCTGCTATATACGCAAGAATGTCGGCGGCAAGCTTTATTCCCTTGGCTACGGAAAATCGACCGGCTTTGCGATCGATCCGATCGAGAAGAAGCCGCTGAGCCATTTTCTCCCCGGCACCGGCGTTCTCAGCTTCGGCACGGCCGGCTGTAACCTGGGATGCCGCTTCTGCCAGAATTGGAGCATCAGCAAGGCCAGGCTCGACGACGCCGAAAGTCTTGACGTGAGCCCGCAAGAAATCGTCGAGCTGGCGCTGGCGCACAAGGTTCCAAGCATCGCCTTTACCTACAACGACCCGGTCATCTGGGGAGAATTTGCCATCGACATTTCGCGCCTGGCGCGCGAGCGCGGACTGAAGAGCGTCATGGTGACAGCCGGCTACATCACGCCCGAGGCGCGCCGCGACGTCTATCGCTTCATCGACGCGGCCAACGTGGACTTGAAAGCCTTTACAGAGCGGTTTTATCGCAAGCTCACTTTTTCTCACATCGAGCCGGTTCTCGACACGCTTAGATGGCTCAAGAATGAAACCGATATCTGGTTCGAGATCACCAATCTGATGATCCCGGGCGAAAACGACGACCCCGAGGAAACCAAGCAGCTCTGCGACTGGGTGCTCGACAACGTTGGAGACGGCGTACCGCTACATTTCACCGCCTTTCATCCCGACTTTAAAATGATCGACAAGCCGAGGACGCCTGCATCGACGCTTCGGCGTGCGCGGGAGATCGCACGTTCCCTGGGCGTGAAGCATTGCTACGTCGGTAATGTTTCCGACAACGAGGGGCAGACGACTTACTGTCCCGGCTGCGGCGCCGCCGTGATACGGCGCTCATGGCACGAGATCCTTGAGTATCGTCTGATCGGAGACCGCTGTCCCTGCGGGCAAACGATCCCCGGACGGTTTCAGGGCCCGAACGAAGTATTTGCACGCCGGCAGCGGTCCCGCGCCGTGAGGCTTGAACGATAGCCTGGCGATTCTCCGCCCACAACAATTGTATTTTTCTGCTGATTCCGCTTAAAATGCTTTCTTGTCATGGCGCGAGTAAAAACAACCCGGCGTGAGGCCATTCCCGATCTGATGATCCTCGAGGACATCAGCGCGCTCATCAGCCATTCCCAGGATCTCCAGGAAACGCTCAACAGCATCGTGGCCATCGTCGCCGAGCGGATGGAGACCGAGGTCTGCTCACTCTACATTCTCGAGCGCAAAAAAAACCGACTGACCCTGTGGGCGACGATGGGGTTGGACCAGGAATCGATAGGCAAGGTCTCGATGGGGATCACTGAGGGGTTGACGGGTCTCGTCATCGAACGAATGACCCCGGTCATGGTCGTGGACGCGCAGGCTCATCCGCGCTACAAATATTTCCCCGAGACCGGCGAGGAGCGCTTCCACTCTTTCCTCGGAGTGCCGCTGTTCGAGAAGCGGATGCCGCTCGGCGTTCTCGTGATCCAGACTTCCCGCCGGCGCGAGTTCTCTCGCGACGAAATTCGCCTCCTCAAGGCGATTTCGGCTCAGGTCTCGGGCATCATTATCCAGGCCCGCCTGCTTGATTCTCTCAAAAACAAAGAGCGCGAGCGAAAAGAATATCAGAAGCGAATGGTGGACGCGCTGCGAAAACTCCGCTCGTACGAGGGCAGGCGCCTCGAGCGAGCGGGTCGGGGAGCGGCGCAAAAATGGCGCGGGCGTCTTGCGGGCCTATCGGTAGCGCCGGGATTTGGCCGCGGAACGGCTTTTATTCTCAGGGCCAGGATGGACTTGAAGTCGGTGAAAAAAGAGCGGGCCAAAAACCCAAAGCGGGAGATCGAGAGATTTCGCGCCGCGGTCGAGCGCGGTATCGAGCAAATTCAAAACCTCAAACAGCGCATGAGCAGTCTGATCTCGAAGGAGGACGGCGCGGTCTTCGACGTTCATCGCTTGATCCTGGGCGACCCGGTCTTGATCGAGCAAATCGAAAACAAAATCCGCAAGGAGCGCTACACGGCCGAGTACGCCGTCAGCGCCGTTTTTGAGCAGCACCTCAATTCGTTTACCCAAATCGAGGACGATTACTTGAGAGAGCGCGCCGCCGACGTGAAAGACGTAGCGCAAAGATTACTCGAAAATTTGTCCGGCATGAACGAGGAGAAGCCGGTCCTTCCCGAGCAGGCGATTCTCGTCGCAGAGGATCTTTCGCCGGCCGATTTGAGCCTGATCGAGGGCGACCATTTTCGTGGCATCGTGCTCGCCACCGGCGGCGTGACTTCCCATGCCTCCATATTGGCGAAATCCTTCGAGATCCCCAGCGTGGCGGCGGTCGAGGGACTGATCGAAAATGTCCGGCAGGGGGACTCTCTCATCGTGGACGGAAACTCCGGCGTCGTCTATATCAATCCAAGCCACGAGGTCGTGCGCGAGTACGACCGGCTGGAACGGGAATACCTAGCGTTCAACAAAGAGCTCGGCGAGCTGCGAGATCTTCCCGCGGAAACTCAGGACGGTCACCGTGTTTCACTCTACGCCAACATCGGTCTCCTCAGCGACATCGCCTTCGCCCATCTGCACGGCGCCCAGGGAGTCGGTCTCTACCGCACCGAGGTCCATTTCCTGACGCACCGCGATTTTCCCGGCGAGGAAGAGCAGTTTGCCCTGTACCGCCGGGTTGTCGAGGGCATGGGTGGCAGGCCGGTAACGATCCGCACGCTCGACATCGGCGCCGACAAGTATCCGGCCTATGTGCGTCGCGGGACGACCGAACCGAACCCCTTTCTGGGCTGGCGCTCGATCCGCGTTTCGCTGGAGATGCCGGAGATCTTCAAGACACAACTCCGAGCAATTTTGCGGGCGGGCGCCCTCGGCAGGGTGCGCCTGCTGATTCCCATGGTCACGAGCCTTGAGGAAATACAGCGAGTCAAAGAGCTGTTGGCCGAGGTCAAAGAGGAGCTGGAGCACGAAGAGGCGCCGTTCGATAGCCAAATAGAATTGGGCATCATGGTGGAGGTCCCTTCGATAGTTCACCTGGTTTCGCGGATCGTCCGGGAAGTCGATTTTCTCAGCATCGGGACCAACGATCTCATCCAATATATTTTGGCCGTCGACAGAGGCAACCCTAAGGTCGCCGAGCTTTACGAGCCGCTCCATCCGGCGGTGCTGGCAGCCCTAGGCATAATCATTGAAGGCGCCAAAAGAGAGGGAAAAAGAGTCGGGATGTGCGGCGAGATGGCTGGCGATCCGCTCTACACGCTGGTTCTTCTGGGAATGGGCTTGGAGGAATTCAGTATGGGGTCACTTTTTATCCCGGTCGTCAAGAAGATTATTCGCTCCGTTACGTATCGCCAGGCCAAAGCAACCGCACAGATCGTCATGCAGATGGACACCGTCGGGGAAATCAAGAAGCATCTCTTCGATCAGATGCGAGAACTCGGCATGGTGGAACTGCTTGAGCTTTATAGTTGAGAATCGATCGCGGGCCGGGTTGACTTTCTTCTGTGATATGCCATAGTAAGAATGTCGAACGATCGTTCGAACTTAGGCACTTATAGAAAGGAAGTTGACATGGCTAAGATAGCAAGTTTCGATGATTGGGTGGACTATTTCCGCCAATGGCAGAAGGACATCGGCTACGATCCCTCCCTGCTGGGAGATTATAAATTCGAAACCAAGCTCGGCGAGATCCATACACCGGAGATCGAGTTCGGCGACTTTCGAGGGCAGCGTAAGTGGGAGAGGGCGGAGCAGGTTCCCAACCAATCGATCCGTGACGCCCTGCTCAACTTGATTGTTTATCAGGGTGACACCGAATTCGCTTCGGTGGAGCAGCAGAAAAATCTGCTGGACACGGCGCCCACGGACTACGACCGGCAGTCTTTGATTCGCGTCAACAGCGAGGAGATGCGCCATGGCTGGCAGATGTGCTACCTCCTGGTCAACTATTTCGGCGACTCCGGCAAACTCGAAGCCCAAAAGATGATGGAGCGCAGAGCGTCGCAGGGCAATCGGCTCTTGGGCTCGTTTAATGCTCCGGTAAACAACTGGCTCGACTTTTTCACGTATACCCAGTTTGTCGACCGCGACGGCAAGTTTCAGCTTACGATGTTGAGCCATTCATCTTTTGCTCCGCTGGCTCAAAGCGTCACCGCGATGCTCAAGGAAGAGTTCTTCCACATGTTTACCGGCAACACCGGGCTTACGCGGATCGTGCGGGCGAACAAGATTCCCGTGCCGATTATCCAAAAATATTTTACCAAGTGGCTCTCGACCGCCTACGATCTTTTCGGCACCGATCATTCTTCGTCGGCGCAGTGGGCTTATGTGTGGGGATTGAAGGGACGATACGACGAGCACGAAGCAAAAGCTCCGGCGGACAAGCAGCGACTCAATGAGCTCTCCAGAGAGCTCTATTTGGCCGAGAGCTTGAGGCTCATCGATGCGCTCAACCAGTTTATCCCGGCCGACCGGCCACGGCTCTATGCGCCGCACCTGAACTTTCACCGGTCGATCGGCGAGCCCTCGGGAAAGATGTATAGCGTGACGGGAGAGTTGCTCTCTCCGGAGCAATACCAAAAACACGTGGCGGAGGTTCTTCCCGGTCCAGAAGACGAGCGTATCCTCACCGATATCTTCAAAGAGAAAGACTGGGTCTTGCAGATGAACTGATCTGCTAATATTGTTCATCCGTTAAGGAGAGATCAGTGAAGCGAATTTGTCTCGTCTGCCAGAACGTCGATTGCAAGATCCGCGGCTCGGAAGCGATCATGAAAGAGTTGCAGCAAGGGGTAACCGATAGGGGCCTGAGCGACGTGGAGGTCAGGCCTTACATGTGTTTCGGCGCCTGCCAGGAGGGGCCGAACGTTGTTTTGTACCCGGAAAAAAGCTGGTATGCCAGCGTCAAGAAAGAAGACCTCAATGATATCCTCGGTCATCTCGCCGGCGGGCCGGACGTCAAGCGGCTCGACACCATCGATGGTTCCCTCAAGGAATTAATTTACCAACTACTCGATACCGGAGTTTTCTAGAATGCCAGGCATCCTATTCCCCCGCGGCGTAGTGGAGGGGAGAGAAAGCCTTGAAGTCTACCGCGCGCGCGGAGGCTACGAGGCGCTGGATAAGACGCTCAAGCAGCTCTCTTCCGACCAGGTGATGCAAATAGTTGCGGAGTCCGGTCTCAGGGGTCGAGGAGGCGCCGGGTTCCCCACGGGAAAAAAGTGGGCCTTCACAGCCGAAGCTCCGGAGACGCCGCATTACGTCGTTCTTAACGGCGGAGAAGACGAGCCGGGAAGCATGAAGGACCGTCTCCTCATGGAAAATCTCCCTCACCTGGTCCTAGAAGGAATCGTCCTCACTGCCTACGCCGTCAAAGCCTCCAAAGCGTATCTTTACATCAACGCTGCGTACAAAGACGCTATTCAGAGCATGCTGGACGCCCTGGCCGAAGCCAAACAGGCCGGCTACTGTGGCGAGCGGATTCTCGGCAACGATTTCAGTTTGGAAGTCCTTCTTACACCGGCGCCGCATGAATACGTCGCCGGTGAAGACACCGCCGCGCTGGAAGTCATCGAAGACAAAAAGCCTCTGCCGCGCCAGAAGCCTCCGTTCCCCGCTACCTCCGGGCTTTTCGGCAAGCCAACGGCCGTGAATAACGTCGAGACATTTGCCAACGTTCCGCCGATTATTGCAAAGGGAGCGAAATGGTATCGCAGCTTCGGGACTGCCGAGAGTCCGGGCACGATGATTTTTTCTCTGAATGACGAGGTGAAAAAGCCGGGGGTCTATGAGCTGCCGTTTGGGACCCCGCTACGGTACCTGATTGAAAAGTGCGGCGGCGGAACGCGTGAAGGGAAAAAAATCAAAGCGATTCTTCCCGGCGGGCCCTCTTCGGCATACTTGTCGGCGGAGCAGATCGACGTGGCACTCGACCACAACTCGGTACGCGCTGCCGGATCGTCGATCGGCTGCGGCGTGGTGGGCATCGTCGTGGAGGGGAGCTGTATCGTCGAAGAGGTTCTTAGGATCGCAGAATTTTTTGCCGCCGAATCCTGCGGCCAGTGCCCGGCCTGCCGGATGGAAACCAACATGCTGGCGACGCTGCTCAAGAAAGTTCAGCAGGGTCAGGGCGGAGCGCCGCTGCTCGATCAGTTCAGCAAGGTCATTGCGTTCAACAAGGGCAAAGGTTTTTGCAACCTGATCAATATGCCCGGCCCGCCGATCGAGAGCGCGCTTAGGCTATTTCGCTCCGACTTTGATTTTCACCTAACCAACGGCCGCTGCCCGCAAAATTAGCCGACGTATTTTTTCGGAACGTTGAAAACCTGATTGCCCTTCTTAATCAGGCAGGCGTCGTTTTTCCACTCTCTAAGAATCTGAACTTCTTCGCCCGGCGCGAACGCGACCTCAACAACAGGCGCGTTTTTATTCCCCTGGTATTTCAACGTGAAACTTTCTTTGATCGTCGCCATGTCTCCTCCGCTTATTAATGATCGCCGCCCAGCATAGCAAATTTTTATCGGCTTTCCACGTTCCAGCGCCCTCTCATTGTAGGAAATTGGAGCGCCGCCCCGAGTTTTTCCAGAAAAACGTTTCTCGGCATCTCTTTAGCGCCCAGGCTCAGCAGGTGGCGGGTGGTTACCTGCGCATCCAGCATATGAAATTCCCATTTTGCTAAATGACCGATCAGCACCGCCATGGCCGCCTTAGAAGCATCGCTCTCGTAAGAGAACATCGACTCGCCGAAAAAACATTTTCCGAGAGAGACGCCGTAGATTCCGCCGACCAAATTTCCTTCGAACCAGCTTTCAACGGAATGAGCGTACCCAAGCTCATGAAGCCGGATGTAGGCCCGCTGCATCTCCCCGATGATCCACGTCCCGTCCTGATCTCTGCGCGGAACCGTGGCGCACGCGAGGATGACCGCAGCGAATGATCGATCGAAAGTAATCTGAAAACGGCCTTTTCTGAGAGTCCGCCGCAGCCGGCGCGATGTGTGGAAGCCGCCGGGTTCGAGAATCAAGCGAGGATCCGGAGACCACCAGAGAATAGGAAGCCCCTCCCCATACCAGGGAAAAATCCCCAATTGATAGGCAAGCAGCAACCGCTCGATCGACAGGTCGCCGCCGACGGCGAGCAGGCCGTCGGGCTCCGCATGATCGGGCGGCGGAAATAAAATTTCCTTAGTCAAACGATAGACCGGCATGGTTGCGGAATCATTCTACGGTCCTGACCCAGAGGGAGCAAGGCGAATCGGTTCCTCGCTTGCAAAGCGCCGAGGCGTGGGACTATGCTCTTTATGGCTCATCGAGGCATAGATGTTCCGAAGAATCGATCATGTCGCGCTCCACGTCGCCGATCTCGGGCGATCGATCGAATTTTACCAGAAGCACTTCGGCTTCAAGAAATATTTCCAGCACGAAGCCACTGGAGGCATGCAGATCGCCTATTTGAAGCTCGGGGACACCGTCTTGGAATTAACTCAAAAATCCGGCGAGCCGCCGACCGGTTTTCATTTCTGCCTCGAAGCCGAGGATTTCAATCAGGCGATCGACGAGCTCCAAAAAAACAGAGTGGAGATGGTGCGGCAGCCGCACGACACTCCGGCAAGGGAGCCGCGCGAGAAAGGCTGGCGTCGCGTCGTCTTTTGCGGCCCAGACGGAGAGCAGATAGAATTGAGAGGGTAATCATGTCTGAAAAAGAAGCATCGACCATCCGGGTAGTCTGCCCTTGCTGCGACTCCACGCTGACGATCGATCCTTTAATGGCCGCGGTTCTGCATCACAAGCTTCCCGTCAAGCCACAGGTCGTCGCTCATTTAAAAGACGCAGTGCAGCGGGTCAAAGAAGAGGCAACCCGGCGAGACGAAAAATATCAGCAAATGGCCGAAGCGGAAAAAAACAAAGGAAAACTCCTGGACCGTAAATTTCAGGAACTGCTGAAAAAAGCCCAAGAGGAGCCGATCGAGAAACCGCTCAAGGACATCGATCTGGATTGATACCCTGCTTCTCAAAACAGATTGGCTTGAAGCTGCGCCGTCTGATTCGTCAACTTCTTCTTTCGGAATGAACCTGATCCGATCCGTTCTTTTTGCCGCACTGATCCTCTGTGCGGCCGGCGCGGGCGCGCAGATCGCTCCGTCTTTGCCGGCAACGCTGCCGGAAGAAGCAATTCGCCGCGCGATCATCGTTTCCGTGGACGGGTTGATGCCCGCCGCCTATGTCTCGCCGGAGGTTCACGGGCTTAAGATTCCGACATTGCGCGAAATAGTGCTCGGCGGCGCCTGGAGCGAAGGCGCGCGCTCCGTTTTTCCCACCATCACCTATCCGGCGCATGCTTCGATCGCCACCGGCGTCAATCCCGGTGTGCATGGAATCGTCTCCAATTTAGCGTGGGACCCGCTCGGCAAAAATCAAACAGGGTGGCGCTGGTACGCCGAAGACATCCGCGCGCCCACGCTCTGGGATGCCGCGCGCGCGCGCGATCTCACTTCGGCGTTGATCTGGTGGCCGGCAACGGTTGGCGCTCGCGCAACAGCGGTGGTGCCCGAGATCTGGCGCTCCGGCGGCGAAGAGGACGTCAAGCTGGCGCGCGCTGTCTCCACCCCGGGCATCCTGGACGCCGTCCGAGCGCGCTTTCCCAATTTCGTCGCAGGTTTCACGCCGCCTGCCGTGAAAGACGAATCGGTGAGCGATATTGCCGTGCATCTGATCGAAGCCATGCGGCCGAATCTGCTCATGCTGCATCTTCCGCAGGTAGACCATGAACAACACGCCAGAGGACCGTTCAGCAAGTCGGCCATTGACGCGGTTGAAAACGCCGACCGGCAAATCGCCCGCCTGATTGCGGCGGCGAAAAACGCAGGCACCTGGAACGAGACAGCGCTCGTCGTTGTCTCCGACCATGGCTTCGCGCGGATCTCTCGAAGCGTGCGACCCGGCATCTTGCTGGCAAAAGGAGGACTGATAACGATCGACCACGGCCGCGTTAAAAACTGGAAGGCCGCAGTGGCAGCAACCGGTGGCTACGGGTATATTTACGTCAATGACCCTAAGGATAGCGAAACACGAAAGGCCCTTCTGGAGATCTTTTTACCTCTGGCAAACAAGCCCGACAGCGGCATCCGCCGGGTGTACACTCAGGAGGAAATCCGCGCGAAGGGCGGCGATCCCTCCGCCTTTTTGGCCCTGGAAGGCGCCGATGGCTTCGAGGTCATCGATGGATACACGGGCAAGTATATAGTGCCTTCGTTTTTTACCGCGACGCACGGCTACGATCCGGAGCGGCCGGAGATGTTGGCATCGCTCCTGATTTACGGACCCGCGATCGCGCCGGGAAAGATCGAAGCTGCTCGGTTGATCGATGTAGCGCCTACCATCGCGCGTTGGCTGGGCTTGAAGCTCGACAAAGCGGAGGGAACGGCGCTTCCTGTCGTCCTCCGCGCGCCTTCGCGCTAGAGGCGATCTCTATCTCTCGTAGAGCTTTTTGATGAAGCCGCTCTTGTCCAGCTCTTCGACAAAGCTCGGATCGACAAACTCTTCGGGCTTGTGATTCCAAATATCGTGACGGGATTGGGCCACATATTCGAAGCTCGTTCTCATCCCAAGGAGATTGGGATAAGGAACCGGAAGAAAAGACCGGGCAAAAAGCTCATAGGACTCGCTGACCAGCTTGTCGTCATCCAGCTTGAGAGTCCTTCGAATCACCCGCTTGCCGAATCTGCCATCTTGCTTGAAAAGCGCGATTCCCTCGATGTGAGCCTTCATGTAGTTTAAAATCATATCGCGGTCCCGTTGGATCGACGCCCGGCGCGTCACAACTTCCATCCAGGGATAGTTGATCTCCCGCGAAGAATCCCACAGCATCGAAAAGCCAAACTTTTGCGCCTTGGCGTATCCCGGATAGGAAATCGCGGCGCCGTCCACCACTCCTTGATTCAGCGCCGCGAGGCGCTCGGCATCGCCGCCGATTTGGAGGAACGTCACATCCCGGTCGGGATTGAGGCCCTTCTTTTTCATGATATGGCGCACCAAAAAATCCGACAGAGAGCCCAGGTTGGAGACCGCTATCTTTTTCCCCTTGAGATCCTCGGGCCGCCGGATCTCCGGTTTCACCATGAGCGCGTGAATCACCCCGGGCATCGTATGGGCCAGGATCGTCAGATCCGCGCCGGCAAGATCCGCGTTAATCACCGTGGGCGTGGCGACCGGCGCGATATCGAGGTTGCCGCTCACCAGCGCCTTGGAAGCTATGCCGGACCCCTGGACCACGACAATCTCCGGCTCGAGGCCATATTTTTTGTACAGCCGGGCCTCTTTGGCCACAAAAATGATAATGTTTCCAACGGTAACCGACGGAACACCTATACGAACTTTCTTGGGCTTGCCCTGGGAGAACGCCGACGGGCTGAAAGCGAGAAGAAAGCCGAGAATTAGCGCGGCAAAGCGGATCATAGCTGAAATCGGCGGGAGAATAGTCAGAAACGCACGAGCATGTCAACGGTCCTCACGCTGGTCGGCTCGACGGAGCTCACCGAAGCTAAGGTCAAAGGGTGGGGTCATGTTCGGCGGACCTTCGCGAGTCAAGGGACGCGAATCATTCGAAGAAGGCGTTCTCGATGAGCTCCGGCTCGCCGTAACCTTCGGTGGCCCGGCCGCCGATCTGCTTGCCGTCGGGATTGATCCGGTGATCGAACTTCTCGGCGTGGGCGCCGAATCGAATCATCACCAGCGGCTCGTCCGCGAAGTTGGCGAACTGGTAGAAGCAACCTTTGGGAAGAACGATCGCATTGTTTTTCGCCAGCTTGATGGCCTCTTCGTTCAAGCCGGTAAAGGTCGCGGTGCCTTGAAGGACGACAAAGATATGATCTTCATTCAGATGCGCGTGGAGCGCGTTCTCGCCGGTCCCTTTCGCATAGCAGTGAATTCGAAACGTGCTGTAGTCCGTTTCGGAGAGCAGAATTCGGCTGCGTCCTTTTTTTACCAGTTGCGTCCTCAGCCGGATGACCTTGGGCTGAACGCTTTTATCGATCTCCATGATTCCCTCCCTGTTCTTGGAACAAAATTTATCTGTAGAGACTGTCGATATACCCGCTCTCATCCAACTCTTTGACGAACGAGATATCTATAAATTGTTCCGGCTTGGCGCTCTTCGCCGCGGGATTCTTCTCGCCGATCTCTTCCAGCGCAAGCTGGATGCCTCCCATAGCGGGGTAAGGTTTCTTTAAATAGACTCTGGCGTTGTAATCGTACCCGTTTTCTATCTTCTCCATGTCCCTGCTCTTGGTATACTTGGCGATCACTTCCATGCTGAATTTTTTATTTTTAGCGTAAAAGCTCGCGCCCTTGACCATGGCCTTGACGAATCGCTGAACCGTATCTCTGGAGTCCCGGATAAATTTCCTCGTCGTCACCATATCGCTGTTCAAGCCTTCGATGCCGAGGGTGGTGATATCGAGAAGGATGTTAAAGCCCAGCTTTTTGGCGACCAACATCTCCTCGAACGTGAGCGCGGTCCCATCGATCGAGCCGTTGGCCAGCGCGGCCATTCTTACGGGCGAGCTTCCGACCTGCACGATGGTTACGTCCTTTTCCGGAGACAGACCGATTTTTTTCAGCAGATAGCGCAAAAGAAAATCGGAAGACGCGCCGAGCCTGCTGACTCCGAGCCTTTTCCCCCGTAGGTGCGCGGCGCCGGTGATGTCCTTGGACGCGACCAGGAAAGCCTGAGCCGGGTCTTTCTTCGTGCTCCCTAAGATAACCAGATCGGATCCCGACAAGGTAGAGGTCATCGCGGTGGAGCCTGACAGGATAGCGATCGGGACGTTGGCGCCAATGATCGCCTGGGTCACGATCGTGGAGCTGCCGATAAACAAGAGCTGGACATCGAGCCCGTTCTCCTTGAAGAGTCCGGCCTCTTTGGCGACCCAGATCAAAGACTGTCCCACCGCTATCGTAGAATAGGCCGATTGAAGTTTCGCCATCTGGCCGGAGACAGGGGAGGCCAGAGTCAACGCGACGAGCGTAAAAAGAGCGATGGTTTTACCCATGTGACCCTCACTCGAAAGCCGACTTTTTGTACTCGCTGCGCATCTCGGATTGCAGCCGGCCGAGGCGGTAAGTTTTCCAGTCGATGAACTTGGCGCAACGCGCCAGCGCCGGATGAACATCCTGAATCTTACGCCACATCTCCTGGACGATGAAACGATAGTCGGGATGGCCTTGCGGCATGGTTCGAAGCTCGCCGATGTGCACCGCCTCGCGGAGATTCATCGTCATGGTCCAGCGGATCTTGTACGCGAACGGGACGACGTACTGGGCTTCCAGAGGAAAATCGGGGCGGATTTTGTCGTGGAGCGCAGACGCCCTCTCCATGCAGCGAGCGAAGTCGGCTTGAAACCCGGCCTCCGTGATTTCTCCGGGCGTATCGTAACCACGGACGGTCGTGAAGTCCTGTCTCTCCTGTGTGAGAATACGGTGGCGGTGCAGGTCCCTATAAAGACCCAAGTTACCGGTGACGTCGAAGGTATAATAAACCTGCTCCAGAGCGCGCCCCGGCTTGTCCCGCCTGTGCCGCCGGCGCTTGATATATTCATCGAGAATTTCTCGCCGCTGATTTACCGACATCCTGCTTACCGACGTTCTCAACTGCTGCAGCGGTTGTTGGGAATGAGGATAGAGGATTGCGGCGATAATTTTTTCTTCCGCCGTTCCGTCATAGTCCACTAACGTTACCGCCTCGCCGGATTTGGCGGGCAACGCGCTAATGAGCGTGGACGTCATTGAGCGTAAAGCCGTGTACGTTTCGGCCATGTATTCGCTCCGCCTCGCCCGTTTCACAAAAGAGGGAATGAGCTGATTAAGTTCCCGATGCATCGCCCCGGCCAGATCTCTCGCCTCGGTCAGCTCGTGGGAGTAGAGCTTGGTAAGAAGGTATTCGAAAGCCTGCCCGACGCCGAAGAAGCCCACGTTGGTGAGCGTCGCGGCGGGCAGATAGCCGCGCAGAATATCGCAGGCCTGGGTCCTGATCGTCGCGCGATAGGCGGTGTCGGCCCATTTCCGAAGCTTCTCATCTTTTTTTGCTTCCCTATATGATAACGGCTCGCCGCTCTGAGGGTGGCGAAGCTCGACGTCTTCGATAGGAAGGGATTTTTTTACAAACTCGATGATCGGCTCGATCTGCCGGGAATACGTGTCAAACAAGAGATCCATCACTGCCAAATATTCCGCTCGATGCGGGGATGCCATAATTTTGGGCTCGCGGTAGAAAAGAAAATTTCCGGCCTCGTCTTTCTGGTCAAAGCGGACGTAGCGCGTCGATTTTTCCAGCGGGGCGATGCCGATGCGCGCGTCTTCCAGAATGTTTGCCGCGACGTTGGATATTTTTTCGCACGCGATATGCGCGCCGCCCAATTGCGCCACGGAATCGTCGCCATAACCGATCAAGACGCGCTCATAAAAAGCCCGCGCCTTTTTGAGCGCGTCGCTCTGATCGTTTCCGGGGACTTGTCCGCCGAGCAGGTCCTTTAAGGCAAGCTCCGGATCTCCCAGAAACTCATCCAGAAAAGTCCGGCGCAGGCTCTTTGTCGAGCGGCTGTAGCGCGAGAAAAGCGCCCCGGCGACCTCCTGCGGGAGCTTGAGTCCGAAGACCGGCTGATCGAGATTGGTGAAGAACGAGACGAGAGCCTTCTGCTCGGTCCGGGTGAATTCGTCGCTCATGATGTCGCAATTCTATTCACTTCTGCGGCAATGACAAGAGGAAAATACGCAACCGCTAAGGCACCGCTTGGCAGACGCGATCGACCAAAGCGCTGACGGGAAAATTACTTTTTCTAGAGAGGCCGAGGAGCGGCGTCAGCAAATTCGGCCGGTGAACGACCGCGCGGACCAGCCGATTGATTCTCACTCGACCGGAAAAAGCGCGGCGGCAAGCGAAACCGTAACCGGAGAGCTGCCGCGCGGAGACGTCACCGCGCTGGAATGCCGCATCCGTCGCTTCAGCGGCCAGTTCCCCGCTTTTCAAAGCGAAGTAAACTCCTTCCCCGGTCACCGGCTCGGTTACGCGGGCGGCGTCTCCCGCGAGCAGAAAACCTTCGCCGAAGCAGCGCCGAGGTGAAAAGTAAACCGGATACATCGAACGAAGCTCGCCGACTGGCTCGGCCGTCTCAAGCGCATCTTTCAGACGATTATTTTGATAAAAATATTTTCTAAAAAAGATATCGATCGCCGTCGCCTCTCGGGCGAGTTTTTTTTCCGCTGTAAAGCAAAGATTGGCCATTCCTTCACCCAGGCCGACAAGTCCGGCATAGCCGCCGGGAAAGAGATGGATCTCGACGGCTCCTTTAATGCCTCTGCAACGGCGAAGATGCGTCTGAAAAGCCACGAACCTTCCGGAGCTTTCATCCGGTGCGGTCAAGCCCAATCGATGGGCGACCCAGGAATTGCGCCCATCGGCGCCGATCAAGAGCTTCGCATGGAGTTTATTCACAGACGAAGAATCGCCGTAGGTCAAAATCCATCCCGCCTCGTCTCGGCTAAGCTCACGCGGCTTACAGCCTTGCCGGATCGTCACGCCTTCCCTTTCCGCCAGGCGAAGGAGCAAGTCGTCAAAAAGACTGCGCTTGAGGCCCAGGCCGAAAAAAGAACGCCCGTTCCGGGAAGGAAAACGCACAGTCGCTGAAGCTGACTGCGTAGAGATAAGAAAGGATTCGACCTTCTCGTGCTGCAGCGAAAGCAGCGCGTCTCGAATACCCAAGCGATCGAAGATTTCCCAGTTCGCCGGGTTCAAAAAATCGCCGCAGAGCTTTTCCCGCGGAAAGAGAGCTTTGTCAAGAAGTGCGACGAAGTAGCCCCGGTGCGCCAAAAAAATCGCCGAGGAGCAGCCGGCCGGGCCGGCACCCACGATTGCCACATCAAACCGTTTCATCGGAAACCTGCCAGGGTAATAGAGGCAAAAATGCGAAAAGGGAACAACGGCGCCACTCGCGCGGCGTCTAAGCCGGCGCGGCTGAAAAGCGCTCTCCATTCACCGAGGGTAAACGCTCTCTTGACAGAGAGCGGCGCATCGGTTCGGGTCATCTCGTTGCGCGAAAAGAGCCGCGTCAGAGCGCTGATACCGTAATAGGCCAGCGGATGGCGGACGAGATCGCTGATCAGAACCCCGCGGCGCGCGATTTTTGAACAATCTTTGAGGAGCGCCACGATTTCTTCCTCTGAAAAATGGTGCAATAGCTGGGAGGCGTGGACGAAGTCAAAGGACGAAGGAATGAAAGGGAGGCGAAAGACATCGGCGCGCACAAGGGATACTTCAGGACAACTTTGAGTCTGCTCGCCTGCAACATCCAGGGTTACCTGGTCCAAATCCAGGCCGACGATCTTGGCGTCGATTCCCTCATTCCGCGCCCAACGGGCGAGGGCCGCCGGGATATCGCCGGCTCCGGTACCCAGATCTAAAAGAGAAAAAGCTCTAATCCGCCCCGCTCTCGTAACGCCTCGTAAATAACGCAGCACGCCGCGGTAAGCGCCAAGTGAGCGGTTGATGATTCTGAGATTGGCCAGATCTTCTTCCAGTATCTCGCGGGAATTTCCCGGCAAGTCCATCATCTCTTTTTCGAGACTCCGTCTCATTTTCCATTGCCTCGCCCTAACACGAGCGCCGAATTCTTCGATCCAAAGGCGATGCAATTGCACAGAGCGATTTCTGCGTTTGTCGCGACGCCTTTGTTGGGAAGATAGTTCAAGTCGCATTCAGGATCGGCCTCATCGTAGTTGATCGTCGGCGGCAAAAAGCCGTGCCGCAGCGCCAGGATTGTGGCGGTGACTCCGGCCGCGCCCGAAGCGCCTTGAGGATGGCCGATCATCGACTTGATCGAGCTCATCGGAATGTCGTACGCCCTGCGCCCGAAGCAAAGTTTGATCGCTCGGGTTTCTGTTTTGTCGTTTAAGACCGTCGAGGTGCCGTGAGGCGCGAGATAGCCGACCTCGTCTTTGGCTATGCCTGCGTCCTCAAGCGCAAGGCTCATGGCGCGCGCGGGCTCTTCGCCGCTGGGGTCCAGACGCACCGTGTGGTAGGCGTCGCAAGTCGAACCGTAGCCCAGAAGCTCTGCAAAAATGGTCGCACCGCGCTGAAGGGCGTGCTCCATCTCTTCGAGAACCAGAATCCATGCGCCTTCGCCGAGAATGAACCCATCGCGCCGGCGGTCGAACGGCCGCGACGCGCGCCGAGGCTCCTCATTGTGCGACGCCGAGACGACGCGCATGATCGAAAACCCATGCATGATGGCCGGAGTAATCGTCGCATCGACTCCGCCCGTTATCAGATGGTCGGCCAGACCGAATCGAATAAGATTCAACGCATAGCCGATCGCGTCGGTCGAGCTGGTGCAGCCGGTCGAGATAACGTGACTGGGTCCTCGGAGATCGAAGTAGAGAGAGATTTCGCTCGACAGCGTCCCGATGGTCGAGCTCGATATATTATAGGCGCTCGTCTTGCGCAGTTGGTCGGAAAAATAAAGCCGGTATTGTTCTTCGACGAAATCCGGCGTTCCGCCGCCGCTGCCCAAGATAACGCCCCACGAGCGCTTGTCTTCCAAACTCATGACATCCGCATCGACTCGCGCGCTGTGAAGCGCCTCCTTCGTCGCTGCGATTGCCAGCGGCACCGCCCGACCCATGCGCCGGAGCTCTTTCGCGGACAAATAATCTTCAGCGCGAAACCCGGAGACCTCGGCCGCTATCCGGCAGGGCAGCGGCGTCGAATCGAAAAGACTGATCGCGCCGATTCCACTCATGCCGTCCCGCGTCGCGTGCCAAAAAGCTTCTGCGCCGATGCCGTTGGGACTGACGGCGCCAAGACCGCTCACGACGACTCGGCGTCGAGGCGATTTTCCGTTTCGATTCATCTTGACACGCAGCACGGGAAATAGTTTGATCTGGACTATCATAGCACCGTTGGACACATTGTGAAGGACGACTTTTCAGCGGAGCCTACGCGATGAAGCTCGTCGTCGCGGGCGGCACCGGTTTCATCGGCGCACGCCTCTGCAACCAACTCGACCGCCAAGGACACTCGCTCACTATTCTGACTCGCTCAGTATCGGCGGTGGACTCGCCCAACAACACGACAATCCTTTGGCAGCCCGGATCCCCCGGAACGTGGGAGCGTAATCTTGAAGAAGCCATAGACGGCGCCGATGGCGTGATCAATCTCGCGGGCGAGCCGATAGCAGGAAAAAGATGGATCGCGGCGCAAAAACGAAGACTTCGGTCGAGCCGCATCGATACGACTCGCACTCTCGTGACGGCGATCGGCAAAGCGAAAAAAAAGCCGGCTTTCTTGCTCAACGCCTCAGCCGTCGGTTATTACGGCCCGCAAGGCGACGAAGTTATCACGGAAGAGAGCGGGCCGGGCGGCGGTTTTCTTGCCGGGCTCTGCTCGAATTGGGAAGAAGAGGCGAAGAGAGCTGAAAGTTACGGCGTCAGGGTTATTCGACTGCGCACCGGAATCGTCCTCGGAAAAGGCGGCGCCTTGGCCAAGATGGTTCCTCCGTTTAAGCTCTTCATCGGCGGTCCATTGGGATCTGGAAAGCAGTGGATGCCGTGGATCCACGTGGAAGACGAGATCGGCATGATTCAGCTCCTTATGGAAAACAGCAACGCACGCGGAGCAGTCAACGCGTGCGCTCCGAATCCGGTCACCATGAAGGAGTTTTGCCGGACGCTGGGGAGTGTCCTTCACCGACCGTGCTGGGCGCCGGTTCCTGCTTTTGCGCTGCGTCTGTTGCTGGGCGAAATGGCGGAGATGCTGCTTACGGGACAGCGAGCTGTACCGGCCGCCGCCGAGAGACTGGGATACCGCTTCCGTCACCCGGAGCTTCGCGAGGCGCTCGAAAATATCCTGCGATAAAGTTTCACCGGGCAAATAAAGCGGCATCTCATACGGAGCCCGAAGAAGATGGATTTCAAGGATCAAGTGGCGTTGGTTACGGGCGCTTCCAGCGGCATCGGCCAGCGCGTTGCCATCGACCTGGCGGCGCGGGGCGCCAATGTCGTCGGATGCAGCCGCTCGTTGGAAAAACTGCAGGAGACAGCGCATGAACTGAAGCGTTATAGTCCCTCTTCTACCGTCATGGTGTGCGATGTGAGCGCGCCGGAGCAGGTAAAGCAGATGGTTGAGCGGGTCCTATCGCAATTCGGCCGGATCGACATTCT
Organism: uncultured Syntrophobacteraceae bacterium; assembly: GCA_964404195.1. Taxonomy (GTDB): domain Bacteria; phylum Desulfobacterota; class Binatia; order UBA9968; family UBA9968; genus JAJPJQ01. The sequence continues at coordinate 23,969 of CAYOJC010000008.1, read as the reverse complement.
AATCAACAACGCCGGCTTCGGCGCATATCAAAGCTTCGCCGAATCTTCCATCGATTCTATCGAGTCGATGCTGCGAACGAATTATTTGGGAACGGTTTACTGCACGAAAGAAGTTCTCCCTTCGATGATTGCCAGGCGGTCCGGCCACATCGCGAACATCTCCTCGGTCGCGGGTAAGATGGCAACACCCAACATGGCCTCTTACTGTGCCACCAAGTTCGCTTTAATGGGCCTTTCCGAGAGCCTGTACCACGAGCTCAAGCCGCTGGGCATTCATGTCTCGGTGATCTGTCCGGGGCCGGTGCGCACCAAGTTTCACTTGCTGTTCGACGATCTCGCTCCCAACGCTCCCGCTTTTGTCGTGCTGGATGCCGCCGCCGTATCTCGAGCGATTGTAAAAGCGATTGAAACCGAAAGATTCGAAGTCGTGATGCCGCGGGTCCTCGCTTTCGTCTGTTTCCTGAAGGGCCTGATGCCGGGATTCATTCGTTTCCTCACCGCTAGAACTCTTCGCCCGCGGGCCGGGCGCCGCTGAGCCGTCCCGCCATCCCCCATTTTACCCTTGACAACGGGACCCGCTTTTATTACAAATCGCACCAATGAAAATGCCTCTTCTTGGCCAATTATCCCCGATTGGCAACTACGAGAGTGGGGGCAAATCTACGACGGTAGGGGCGATGGAAAGGAGGGTTGTTATGAAAAACCGTGGATTTCTTTGGTTACTTGCGGTCCTAATCGGATCCGCTTTGGCCTTCTCTCCGATGATCTCTTCTTCGGTAATGGCTCAAGGTAAGTCCGAAGAGACAAAGGCAGAGGACGTGAAGAAGGGCGAGCAGAAGAAGAAGGGCGAGGAGAAGAAGAAGAGCGAGGGCAAGAAAGGCGAGGAAAAGAAGCAGGGCGAGGGGAAGGCCAAGAAGGACGAAGAGAAGAAGAGTTAGCCTTTTCTCTGAGGCCTTAGTTCAATTAACACTGGCCAGTAAAGCCGGGCAGGATTTTTTCCCTGCCCGGCTTTTCTTTGACCCGTCAACTTCAGTCTTGCGTTGCGCCGCTGATCCATCTCTCCGTCGCGAATAAAAGAGCACCGTCCGGTGCCATGACCAATAGCACTGCAGTCACAAATCTTTTCTTGCAAGACGCATTAAATCCCGCATAGGCGATGCGCAGAAAATACCGGCTTCGAAGAATTGTGCGGTGCTCGTCTTCGGACGGATTTATTGCTAGTATCGAGACCTGACATGAGCACCCAGCAACGCCGGCTTCTAATAAGAGGATCTATCCTTGTCCTGCTCGTTGCTCTTATCTTCGTATTGAGCAAGTACGGCCCACAACCCTTCGCCGTCCTCAGCCCGGTGTGGGAAGAACTCGAAGATCTCCGGGCGTCGCAGGTCCGCAAGGAACGAATCATCACCTTTCTCTCTTCTTTCGGACCCTACTCCTCTGCCGTATTCGTGGTGCTGCAGGCCCTCCAAGTGGTGATCTCTCCCATTCCCGGCGAGCTGACGGGCATAGTCGGTGGGTATGTGTACGGCCAGACTTATGGTTTTATTCTCTCCACCATTGGATTGACGCTGGGCTCATGGGTAGCATTCGAGCTCTCCAGCATCCTCGGCAGGCCCTTCGTGGAAAAGTTGTTTAAGAAGGAGATCCTCCATAAATTCGATTTCCTCACCACCAACACAGGCGCTACGATCGCTTTTCTGCTCTTCCTGATCCCCGGCTTTCCCAAAGACATTCTCTGTTACATCCTGGGTTTGAGCCGAATGCGCCTGAGCACTTTTCTCATTGTTTCGATCGTCGGCCGCATTCCGGGAACCTATCTTCTCACCATTCAAGGCGCGAGCGTCCGAAACGAAGACTACTGGACAACGGTTATTTTATCCGTGATCTCCGCCGCGTTGCTGTTCGCAGCTTACCTTTACCGCGCCCGTCTGTTTCACTGGATCAAGAATAGACACGGTCAAGTAGAAGGGTAATGGTCCGATCGACAAAGACGTCTTTTCTGATTCTTGCACTCCTGGGGTCTCCCGGCGCCATCGCGCTTTCCGACCAGGAGCCGCTTGAGCTCGCGCAGGTCACGCCCCTCAGCTTCAATGCCTGGCGATCCTATAAAAATCCCGGTCAACTCGTGCAGGTCGGCATGAACAAGGGCCAGGTACTGGCGATTGCCGGCAAGCCCGACTATGAGGAATCCTACTATCAAGGACCGCACGGGCAGTGGTCGAGGATATCCGATTGGTATTACGTAAAAAACGGACTGAACAAGGAGACCACGCTGCTGAAATTCGCGGGCGACACCTTGGCCAGCATTTCCATTACACCCATCCAGTAATGTCATAACCGTTCTGCCGCGTTTTTCTTAATCGTCGAACGCAGTGCCGGCGGCAATTTGTGATTTGCCGCTGCTTTGAGCTTGGTGTATATTAAGTCCCATGTACCCGCGCCGCCGACTGGGCATCCTTCTGGCAACGGCTATTTTTTGCCAACCCGCAATCCTTCTGGCTCAGTATACTCTGGTTCTTAAAAACGGCCGGCGAATCACCGTCCAGGCCTACCGGGAAGAAGGCCAGACGATCAAGATTTACGGCATCGGCGGCGAGATCGGAATACCGCGCGATCAAATTCAGTCCATCCTCAAAGCCGGGGAAGAGGGCCGCGGTTTTGACCTTCGCGGCACCGAAGGCATGGAGGGTGAAATTAGCCGGCCTGAAGGCCAAGAAGCGAGGCCGGAAGGGTCGGGCGCCGCGACGACTCCCGCGGATGCAATACCCGACCAGAGAGCCAAAGAGGAAGAGGACTACAGAAAAAGAGTCGAAGAGATCACGGCGCAGCTCAATTCGGTCAAGGACCGGTATTTTGCCGAGACACGGGCAAGCAGCTCGCGCGATCCGATGCTGCTCGAAACCGACGAGGCGATCCGGGCGCGGAACGACGACTTGAACTCGCGGCTGAAGGATTTGCAGCACAATCCCACACCGCCCAGCGATGCCGGCACGGTGAGGCTATCGGTCCCGTCGCCGTTCACCGGACAGCCGCCGGGCAAGGCGGAGATTCGTCCCGGCGAAGGATTAAACACAAGCGGCATTCCCATTTACACCCCTTCGGTCGCGACGCCCGCAGTGCAGCCCCCGCCCCCGGCCTATAGCGATCGAGAGAAAGAGCTCAGCGATTTGCGCAGTCGAATGAATCAGCTCGTGAAAGATCGCGAGAGAATGATCGAAGAGATGAAGCAGAAAAATTTCGATACCGGCGGTCCCTTTGTGGAGTAGCGCCGGCAAGCGGCGACGATCGCTCCGGCTCCCAATTATTTTTCGTTTCCCCGGCCCGCAAGAATGACGGCCGCCCGCAGTCCCAGCAGATAGCTATTCACGCCGAAGCCCGCGATCTGACCGACGACGGCCTCGGCGATCAGCGAGCGTTTGCGAAATTCCTCACGCTTGTAGATGTTGGATAAGTGGACTTCGACCGCCGGGATGCCGGCGGCGGTCAGCGCGTCTCTTAGCGCCACGCTCGAATGCGTGTAAGCGGCCGCGTTGATCACCAGGGCGGCAAATTCCTTGGGCGCTTGTTGAATCCAATCGACCAGTTCGCCCTCGCTGTTCGATTGGCGCATCTCGACCTCGACGCCAAGGTCGCGCGCGAGCGCCGCGATCTTCCGATTGATCTGGTCGAGACTCAGCCGGCCGTAGATCTCCGGCTGCCGCTTGCCCAGAATATTCAGATTGGGCCCGTGAAGGATGAGAATTTTTCTTTTTTTTGCCATTACGACCCTCGCTGACGCTGCTTGAGCCATAGATCGCACGCTTCAAGCTCCTGCGCCACTCGCTCACGCGTTGCCCCGCGCGAACCTTCCTGCTCAACAATCCTCTTGAGTCGGGCGATCTCCTCATCCCAATCGCTTCTCTCTGGCGCGGCCTCCAAGAGCCGGCGGTAAACCTCCAATGCCTCCAGAAAATAGCCTTGCTGGGTAAGCAAACCGGCCATACTCACGGTGACAAAGGCTGGATCGCTCGAAGATTTCCCGCTATCGCCAAGGCGCTCGATTGCGGCGACGATAGATTGCACTAGTTCATTGCCTACCGTCCGCCCGAGATCATGGAGCCCTTGCACGGCCTGAACCTTGCGCCCCAACTCATAATGAATTCGGCTTCTGAGCAGCAGCGCCCGCGGATGATCCGGACTCTTTCTCAAAAAGCGCTCCACGACTTCCAACGCCTCGTGCAGCCGTCCCTCGCGCCGCATAGACTCACCTTCCTCCACTAGGTCCGGCAATGCAGAAGCTCCTCTCAGAGTGTGTGAAAAAATTGCCGATCGCCCTTCGACGAGCTCAGGACGAACGGATAAGTGCTTGAATTTCCGTCTAAGCTATCCCGTTCGTGGTGAGCTTGTCGAACCATGAACCAATTTTTTCACACACTCTCATTTTAAATGGGTCTTTTGCGCCAGTGCCGCGGCGATCTCCGCCGGCGCAAACGAATGAAACCTGGTCTTGCCGATTCCCTCGCAGAGGACGAACTTGATTTTGCCTTCGGTCGATTTCTTGTCCGTCTCCATGCGCTGGATCAACTCTTGAAACTCGACGTCGGCCGGGATTTCGGTCGGCAGACCGGCTCTCGTTATGAGCCGGCGAATGCGCTCGAAGCTGGCGCGATCGCAACAGCCCTGGCGCACGGAGATGGCCGCGGCCTGGATCATGCCGATCGCCACCGCCTCGCCGTGGAGAAATTTCCCGTAGCCGGTTAGCGACTCCAGCGCGTGTCCCACGGTGTGGCCAAAGTTCAGCACGGCGCGGACATCGCTCTCGCGCTCGTCTTTCTCTACGACCCCGGCCTTGATCGCGCACGAATCCGCGACGACTTCGCAAAGCGGCGCCATCTGCAAATCCAATAGATTTTCCAGCTCGGCTTCGAGCATGGCAAAGAGACTCGGATCGGCGATGATGCCGTACTTGATCACTTCGGCGAGGCCCGCCGCCAGCTCTCTCGGCGGCAAAGAGCGCAGCATGGCCACGTCGATGAGCACGAGCCGCGGCTGGTAAAACGCCCCGATCAAATTTTTTCCTTCCTTATGATTGACGCCGGTCTTGCCGCCGATGCTCGAGTCCGCCTGCGCCAGCAGAGTCGTGGGCACCTGAACGTAGGAAATGCCGCGCAAAAAAGTGGCGGCGGCAAAACCGGTGATATCGCCGACGACCCCGCCTCCCAAGGCCAGCAGGAACGAACCGCGCTCGAATCTTTCTCGGATGAGCCGGTCGTAAATGGCGGAAACAGCTTCGAGGTTCTTGTGTTCCTCGCCTTCCGGCAAAGACACGACGGTAACGCTAAAGCCCGCCCGCCGGAGCGATTCCTCGACGGGTTTGAGGTAAAGCTCGCCGACCTTCGCATCGGTCACGATGCCGACTTTTTTTCCCAATCCGGCCCGTCGCAAGATCTCGCCGGTCTGGCTGAGGATATCCTCTCCGACGTAGATCGGGTAGGAACGTTCTCCGAGATTGACCGTCAACGTGCGCATCTTACGTCCGTCCGATCCGGACCGTCCCTTCGATAATCCGGATTTGTTCCAGGATCTTGTCCACGACTCCATCGATGGAGAGATCGCCGGTATCGAGAACCAGGCGCGCCTGGGCATAAATCTTTTCCCGCCGGTTCAAGAGCGCCTCGATTTTACTTTCTCTGTCTTCGCCTTGCAGCAGCGGCCGTGCCCGACCGCTCCCCGACCGGCGCACCAGCGTTTCCGGCGGCGCCGTCAAGCAGATAAGCAGACTCTTCTCTTGAAGCAGCCGGAGATTTTCCTCATCCACTACCGTTCCTCCGCCTGTGGCGATGATCTGACCATCCCGGCAAAGCACCTCGCTTAATTTCCGTTTCTCCAACTCACGAAAAAAGGGTTCGCCTTTTTTTTCGAAGATTTCTTTCACTTTCATCCCTTCGGCCACTTCGATCGCCCGGTCCAGATCGACAAAATCCCATTTTAGCCTGCGCGCGAGCTTTCGCCCCACGACCGTTTTGCCAACCGCCATGAATCCGGTGAGAGCGATATTTTTCGGGCCGCGGGAGAGCAAGGGTCAGAACTGCTTGATCTGCTCGAGGTAGCCTTCGTAGTTGCGCGTGATCTCGCGGAGCGAGTCACCGCCGAACTTTTCCAGGAAGGCCGCTGCAAGCTCAAAGGCGACCACCGCCTCGCCGACGACGGCTGCTGCGGGCGCGGAACAGACATCCGAGCGTTCCACGGAGGCGTCCGCGGGCTGCTTCGATTTTAAATCGACGGATTTGAGCGGGCTCATAAGCGTCGAGATCGGCTTCATCGCGGCGCGCACGACGAGCGGAGATCCATTGGTCATTCCGCCTTCGGTTCCGCCGGAGTTGTTGCTGCCGCGGTAAAAGCCGGTCGGAACGATTCGAGGCGTGCCCTCGCCGACCATTTTATTCGGGTCAAAAAAGATCTCGTCGTGAACCTGGGAGCCACGCCGCCGCGCCATTTCAAAACCGAGACCGATCTCCACTCCTTTGATGGCCTGAACGCTCATCAGCGCCCGCGCCAGGCGGCCGTCGAGCTTGCGGTCCCATTGAGTATGGCTGCCGAGCCCCGGCGGAAGACCGAGGACGACCACTTCGAAAATACCCCCCAGCGTGTCGCCCTTGTTTTTGCAGTCGTCGATCAAGGCGATCATTTTTTCCTCGGCATCCTTGTCGACGATCCTTACCGGCGACTCCTCGGCGCGGGCAAAGATTTCCTCATAGGTCATGCCGTCGCTCTTCGCTTCGATGTTGCCGAGCGAGCGCAGGTAGCCCATGACTTTGATTCCGAAGGGGGAGAGAAGCTGCTTGCAAAAAGATCCGACTGCCGTGCGCGACACCGTGTCGCGAGCGCTCGCACGCTCGAGAACATTGCGGATATCGGAATGGTTATACTTGAAGATTCCGGTAAGGTCGGCGTGTCCGGGACGAGGCTTGGTGACAGCGATCTTTTCGTCGCGATCCTCCGGCGCTGAAGACATCTTCTTGGTCCAATTTTTCCAGTCGCGGTTCTCGATTCCCAGCGCCACCGGAGAGCCTAGAGTCTCGCCCCAGCGGATGCCCGAGCGAATCTGCACTTCGTCTTTCTCGATCAACATCCGTCCGCCGCGGCCGTAGCCCTGCTGGCGGCGCCAGAGGTCATGATTGATCTTTGCGACATCGACCGGGAACCCCGCCGGCACCCCATCGATTGTCGCCGTGAGACAGGGGCCATGCGATTCCCCTGCGGTGAAATAGCGCAGCATGGAGGTATATTACTCTATTCTTTTTTTTCAGGCTAGCGGTGGGGAAAAGAGCAAGAATAAAGCTGAAGGATGGATTCACTCGTCCTTCAGCCTTTCTGCCGTCATACTTTCAAGTTCCGCCCTGGGTTTGCGCCATCCGGTCGCGCCAGAGATCTTCCGCGCTTGGAAGATTGGCGGAACCCGACGAGATGATGCGGGGCGTGATGAAGACGATGAGCTCCTCGAAATCTTTTTGCCAATGCTGTTTCTTGAACAGCCAACCGAAAACGGGAATGTCCTTGAGCCAGGGGATGCCGGCTTCGGTGTGTATCCTGGTGTCTTTCAAAATCCCGCCGATCACGATGGTCTCGCCGTCTCGAACCAAAACGTTGGAGATGGCCTCGCGGGTAAGCTCTTCAAACGGGATCACGGTGCCCCCACCGGTGTCACTGGAGCCTGTAGGCACCGTCAAGGGGCCAATCGAGCTCGACTTGACGCTGATGTTCATGAGGACGAAGCCGTCGCTGGAAACCTGCGGCGTGACGCTGAGGATGACCCCAATCGGAATTTTCTCTGTCGCGGCCGCCGATCCCGCCGCCGCTCCGGTGCCGCTGGCGATGTTGGTGGTGGACGAAGGCAGCGTAATTCTTAGCACTCTCAGGCTCTGGATCGTCGAGGCGACATTGTTCAGCGTTACCACCGACGGGCGCGATATGATGCGGATGTCGCCAGAGTTCTCCGCCGCGGTCAATTGGAAATCCAGGTCTCGAAAGGCGCCGAATCTATTTTGAAAAATCTTTATGAACGGCGTGATGCCCGCAGGAAAGGAGCTGTTAATCTCTGCCGAGCGGGCGAATTTAAGCGTCGCTCCCAAGTCCCGCGAGAAGTTCGGCGTGGCTTCGACCAGATTCGATTCGATCAGGACCTGCGGCGTCCGGGTATCGAGCCGGCTGGCGATCTCGTTGGCGTCCTCGACGCCTTTTCGGATATCGCGCACCACGATGGTGTTGCTGCGTTCATCGGGAAATACCACCCCGCGAGGGCTCAGCACCGGCTTGATCTTGTCTACGAGCTCTTTCACCTTGGCGTAATTGACGTTCAAATAGGCGGTCTGAAGCGGCTCGAGATTCTCTTGCGACTTTTGCGCCGCCGACAACGCGTCCCTTTCCGTTTTCATTTGCCCCGCGGTGGAAATCCTGACGACATTGCCCATCTGCTCTTTGCCCAAGCCGTTCGTATCGATCAGCAGATCCATCGCCTGGTCCCACGGCACATCCACCAGGCGGACAGTGACTCTCTTTTTTACCTCATCCGTTACTACGATATTGAGCCCGCTCACTTCGGCGAGCAGCCGGAAAACGTTCTTGATGTCCGCATCTTTAAAATCGAGGGAAATTTTTTGTCCCGAATAGGTTTTGGCTCCCTTGAGTTCCATGCCGGCGGCAGAAGTCTGGGTGCGCGGGACAGCCGGACTTCCCTGTGCCATGCTGATGTCGATGCGCCGTCCATTTTGGACCAATTGGACATCCCGCTTTGCCGTGTATTGCGGGTTGACCGGACCGAGGACCAGTTTCAAGCCCCCGCCTTCCGGCTCGATAACATAGGGGGGAACGGTCGCGGCGGCGATCTCCATCACTAACCGCAGGTGGCCCTCGCCCGAGCTGACTCTTACCACACTGAGCCAGTGGGTCTCGCTGCGAAAAGTTTCCACCTGGGGCAGTTGCTTGGCCGGCCCGAATACGTCCAGCACGACACGGGAAGGCTGCGCCAGGGAAAAATGGCGGTACTGATTTACTGAGTCGGAGAATTTCACCCTGACGGTGGTTTGTCCCCGCTCTTCCTGTACGGAGAGATCTTGCAGCCTGAAGGGCTGTTCTTGCAAGGAGGGTTCCTTGACTGCGGGCTGAGGGGCGGGCGGCTGTCTCTGAGCCGAGTCTTGAGGACGTTTGCCGGCGGCATCCTCCTCCATGGCCGCCGGAACGCACGCGGAGAACGTCGCTGCCGCCGCGATCGAGGCAATACCGATGAATCTCTGGCTTTGGAAAAATCTTCGCACCGTTGAAAGAGAAACTCTGGTCAGCATAGTCTTGGCCTTTCTGCGGCGTTTACTCGGAGACGATTCGCATGCTTACTTGCCGGTTCTTTCTGGCGCCGTAAAAATCGATGTAGGTTTCCTCGATGACGACTTCATTCGGTTTGATTTCCTTGATCTTTCCGTCATTAGGACCGATTGGTGTGCCGACTCCTACGACGTATCCCAGGCCCGCCGCGTCCTCCACCATGGCCCGCGGCGCCTTGACGTCCCAGACGATTCCGACCAGCTTGAGCTGACCCAGATCGTACCGCTCCAGAGGCGAGAGGTTTTCCCGCGTCCGGCGCTTGGCCTGAACTTTCAGAGGCAATGGCTGAAAAGGATCGCGCTTTCCCGTCGAGGAATAGCGCGGCGCTGCGGCCGGCTCGGCCTTTTTTTCCGGAAGGTCGAGCAGACCGGACGGGGCCGGCGTTTTCTGTTCGCTCCCGGGACTTTCGCCGCTCTTAGATGTCAGCGCTCCCTTCAGCGCTTCCAGATTTTTCCCGATCACGCCCGGCGCCTGTTTCAGTTTTTCGAGCGCCTCGCGCGTTTTTTGGGATGGCGTGGCTATTTCCTCCTGGGCCAATCCGACCCCGGAGAAGGCGACGAGACTTGCCAAAACTACAGATGAGAACCATCGATTCATATCACTTCTTCGCCGCCTTTTCTTTTGCCGCCTTTTCCGCCGCGATCTTTGCCCGCTCCGCTTCGTCTAGAAATCGGAAGGTCGTCACGAGCGTCGAGGTATCGACGACCACCTGTTCCTGATTGATCTTCGGACTTTTCATTTCGATGTTGTTGATATTGACCAAGCGGCTCAACCTTCCCACCTCGTCGAAGAAACCGACCACGTTGTGGAATTCTCCCCGGACGACGACATCGACCGGGATCTCGGCGTAGAAATCTTGGGGGCTTTCCGCCCGTGGCCGGAAGAGCAAAATATCCAACCCGGACTCCCTCGCCTTATTGGAGATGCTCGCCAAAAGCTCCGGGATCTCCTTTTTGTCGGGGAGTTGAGCGATAGCTTCGTTGAGCATGCCGCTCAGAAGCACTTTTTGCTCTTTGAGCTTAGGCAGATTCTCTACCAACGCCTTTTTTCTATCGAACTCCTTTTGGGCCGCCTCGACGCTTTGCTCTAAGTCCGAGACCTGCTGGGAAAGCCGCGTGTAAAGAACCAAGTAATCGGCCGCCAGCAAGAGAACGATCACGCCGGCCAAAAGACCGAGCTTCTGCTGCCTGGGCAAGTTCAGAATGCGGTCCAAAAATTCGTTCACGGTTTTTTAACCTCACCTAACGGCGGCGCGGCGCCGGCGTCGTTTGATTTCGACGCAGACACCGAAGGCTGATAGATCAGACGCGACCTGAGCGAGAATTTTTTCAGCAAAAGCTTGTCCTGCTCGGCCTGGCTGGTCTCCACCAACTCTACATCTTTAAAATATGCCGTGCTGGAAAGCGCTTTGAGAAAATCGGCGACCGTCTGATTGTCCACGGCCATGCCGTTCAGCGACAAATTGCCCGCGTTCTCTTTAAACTCCGTCAGCCACAGCCTGACCGGAGTCGCGCCGGAGAGGCTCTCCATCACTCGGACGGGGCCGACTTTCTTTTTGCTCAGATCGTCGATAACCTTGACTTTCTGTTTGAGCTCGCCGATGTTTTTTTGCAGCTCCGTGACCTCTTTCGCCCGGCTCTCCAACGCGGCAATCTCCTGACGCATGCCTGACAACCTGCTGCTAAGTAGGGTAGAACGGGAGAATTGATAAAGAAACACAATCAGGATCAACGCCAGCGTAACCCCGAGTGAGGCCGCAGCGACTGTAAGGTCCTGGCGTCTTCCGATCTCGGCCCTGATCTCTCGGGCCGAAAGCAGATTGATGCGAATCATTTATCTCCCGGCCTCCTAATCGAAAGTCCGGCGCCGACAGCAAGAGCCGGTGCGGAATCAGCCAGGTAGTCTCGATCGATATTTTTGGAGACTTTGAAACCCCGGAAAGGTTCGGAGAGTTCAACCTCGACTCCCAACCGTTCCGCCAAAATCCGGGAAAGCCCCGGCACCTTGGCGCTTCCTCCGCTCAGATAGATCTTGTGAATTCCCTCTTCGTCCGCGACGGCGCGGTAAAGACTTAAAGTCCGGCTTATCTCCGCGACCAGGTAATCCGCCGTAGGCTTTAGCAACGTGGCTACGTCAGCGCTCTTTTTCCCTTCGGACTGGCCGGTCACTTTGAGGGTTTCCGCCTGGTCATAAGAGAGCTGAAGCGCGTGGACAAGCGCTTCGGTAAAGGCCTCTCCGCCGACCGGCAGGTCGCCGGTAAACGCCGACACCCCATGTTTCAGCACATTGATGCTTGTATAACGCGCGCCCACATGGATCAGACCGACTACGTCGTTCGATTCCGGCTCATAGTTGATCTCATACATATTCTCCATGGCGAAGTAGTCCACGTCGATGATCGTCGGCGTGAGCCCTGCGTCCTTGATGACCTGGGAGTAGCTATTGATGATGTCCTTCTTCACCGCCACGAGAAGAACGTCCATCTTGTTGCCGACCTCCAGATAATCCAACGCCTGGTAATCGAGGTTGACGTTTTCGAGAGTATCCGGAATGACCTGGCTTGCCTGAAACTCCACGTTGGCTTCGAGTTCTTCTTCCTCTTGGACCGGAAGCTGGATCTTTTTGATAATGGCGACTCTCCCGGGCACCGCAGAAATAACCTGTGTCGCCTTGACGCCGTGGTTCTGCACCAAACTCTGAATAGTTCTAACCACAACGTCCTTATCCGCGACCATATTGTTCTGTATGGCCGTCGCCGGAAGCGGCAGAATTCCAACGTTGATCACGCGGTAGCCGTTTTTCTCAACCGCCGCCTCCACCATCTTGATGGAGCTGGAGCCGATATCGAGAGCAACGTATCCTTCGTCCGTGCGGAAAGGATTGAGCGCCGCCAAATCGAATTTTTTCCAGAAGGATGCCATTTGTGTCTTATTGCCTGAAAACCCGTTTTTTTTCAGTGATCTTCAGTCCCAGACCCAGCAGAATTTTACGTTTGGTCGCCAATCGACAACTAAGGCCCTTCTCGATCCGATCAATGGTTAGAGGCGATATGCCGGCCAGGCGCGCTAGTTCCGACTTGCTCAGCATTTTGGCCTCCCGAATTTTTCTAACGTTGTTTTTCGCTTCCATCCTCCACCCGTTTCTTCAGTCGTTCTCCGGCGGCGTGCTGATTGTGAACCAGTTCACAGGAGGTTGTCAAACGAATTAAGCATACTTAAACATAATTACGTAAAGTCGGCGCTTTGGGACTGGCTTGTTCGAGATCCGTCGTTTCATCATAAGCAAGAATTATGCACAGCAGATCGTGGCGGATTTCAGAGTTTTTCTGCTTTCCCTGGGATAATCTTTCCTATTTGAGGCAGCCGCAAACACCCGGCCGACGAAATTTGGACAGTTTTTGTTACTCCGGTGGACGTAACTGGCACGGTTCTGAGCGTGGCGCCGGTTAGATTGCTTTTCCATTTTTGAGCAGGTAAGAGACCTGCCATGCCACGGCAAGAGGGCAGGTTTGTTCAGGTCATTGTCCCTTCCCCGATCAAGGAACCGCTTACTTACGAAGCGCCGCCCGACCTCCGAGACAGGCTGGAAATCGGCCTGAGAGTCATCGTTCCGATGGGAACGAGAAGAGTTACGGGTGTGGTGCTGAATTTTTCTTCCGATACTCGCCTGAAGCAGGTCAAGGCGATTGCAAAGATCGTGGACGACCAGCCGGTCATGGACGACGCCCTGCTCCGGCTCAGCCAATGGGTGGCCCAATATTATCTAGGCTCGATCGGAGAAGTTCTGACGACCGTCTTACCGCCGGGTATGAGAAAAGAAAGCCGTAGGATCATTACCGTCACACCGGGGCAATTCCCGGTGGCCGGAGTGCTGCAAAAGAAAATTTTGACGGCGTTGGGCGAGCGAAAGGGAACCGTGACGGTCAAAGGTTTGGCGCGAAGATTTCCTGGCAGCAGCTTTTACCGCGCCGTCGAGGCCCTGGAAAAAGCGGGGATGATAAAAATCCGTGAAGCCCCGATTCGGCAAGCAAAAGACAAAAGTCCGAATTCAGCGCCCCGAGAGACAGCCAAATTTCCGTCTGTCCAGGACTTCTTTCTCACATCGGAGCAGCAGAAAGCGCTCGACGCCGTCGGCGAAAGGCTTCACCAAGGCGGCTTCCAATCGTTTCTGCTTTACGGAGTGACCGGAAGCGGCAAGACGGAGATTTACCTTCGGGCGATGGAGCTTGTAAGAAGGGCCAAGAAGCGCAGCCTCATTCTGGTTCCGGAGATTTCTCTGACTCCTCAAATGCTGGATCGCCTTCAGGAGCGCTTTCCAGGTCGCGTCGGCGTGCTCCACAGCGCGCTCACGCCATCCGAGCGCTGGGCTCAATGGTGGCGCATCCTCCGCGGCGACGTCGATGTTGTGGTCGGCGCCCGCTCCGCGGTGTTCGCACCGTTGCCGGACTTGGGCCTCATCGTGGTCGATGAAGAGCATGATCCCTCCTACAAACAGGAAGAGGGCTTGCGCTACAACGCGAGAGACGTGGCTGTGGTTCGGGCCAAGTTACTCGGGTGCCCAGTTATTCTGGGCTCGGCGACTCCAGCGATCGAGAGTTTCGAAAACTGCCGCGCCGGCCGCTACGCGCTTTTAGAGTTGACGCAGCGCGTCGAGCAAAGATCAATGCCCGAGGTTCTAACGGTAGACTTGAGACTGAAGGCCGCAGAGGTGGAAACACTTCCCGATCATGAAACTCCGCACACGCACGTTCTTTCTCCGCTCTTAAAGCAAGCTTTAAAAGAAAATCTCGCCCGCGGACGGCAGAGCCTGATTTTTTTAAACCGGCGCGGTTTTGCCAATTTTCTCCAGTGCCGCATTTGCGGTTTTGTGCTGCGCTGCTCTCATTGCAGCGTTGCCATGACGTTTCACCGAACCCAGGAGAGCGTACTTTGTCATCATTGCGGAGCGCGCAAGCCGGCCCCCGACGTTTGCCCGGGTTGCGGGCAGGCCGCCCTCGTGCCGATCGGCTCCGGCACGGAACAGGTGGAGCAGGAGCTTCAGCAGCTACTCCCCGAGGCCAGGATCGCTCGCATGGATCGGGACACGACCGGGAAGAGAGGCTCTCAAGAGCGGTTGATCCGTCAATGGGAAAAAGGTGAGATCGACGTGCTCGTGGGAACGCAGATGATCACCAAAGGGCATGACGTCTCCGGCGTCACTCTCGTGGGCGCAGTTTTTGCCGACCATTCTCTAAATCTTCCGGACTTCAGAGCTACGGAGCGGACCTTTCAGCTTCTCAGCCAAGTATCCGGCAGAGCCGGCAGAGGGCAGGACGCCGGCCGCGTGATCATTCAGACCTACAACCCGGACCATTACGTGTTTCAACACGTTCGAACCCATGATTACAAACGTTTCTTTGCCGCCGAATTGGAATTTCGCCGCGCCTTGAATTATCCGCCCTTCAGCCGCCTGGTTCATCTTCGTTTCGAAGGACCTCGGGCGCCGGAGATCGAAAGTCGCGCCAAAACACTCGGCAATTGGCTCCGCGCCGAGTGCCGGCGCCGGCCCGCGACCTACGCGGACATTGAAGTTCTCGGCCCGGCGCCCGCCCCGATTGCAAAGCTCCGCGGCCGCTATCGCTGGCAAATCCTGCTCAAGGGAAAGAAAACCCAGTCGTTGTTAAGATTGGCCGGTCAAGCGAAAACGGCACTGCCCGGTTCAAGGCACGTGCGTCTTCACATTGATGTAGATCCGCACAATATGCTATGAAATTATGAGTCATGGCGATTTTAGAAATCCTCAAATATCCCGATCCCACGCTCAAAAAAATGGCGGCGCCAGTAGAGGCCGTTACCGCCGAGACCGTGCGTCTCATCGGCGACATGGTGGAGACCATGTATCGCGCGCCGGGGGTTGGACTGGCGGCGCCGCAGGTCGGCGTATCGCGGCGGATCATCGTCCTGGACACGGATCATGAAAATCCCGGCAAGAATCTTCTCAAGCTGATCAACCCGGAGATCCGCCATGCGGAAGGCGAAATGCTATGGGAAGAGGGCTGCCTCAGCGTCGTTGACTTTACGGTCGAGATCAAAAGAGCCGCGAAGGTAAAAGTCGTAGCGCTGAACGAGGAGGAAAAAGAGATTTCGATCGACGCCGAAGGGCTCCTCGCGGTTGCCCTGCAGCACGAAGTCGATCACCTCAACGGCAAGCTGATCCTCGATCGCGTAAGCCGCTTGAAGCGCGACCTCTATTCGCGCCGGCTGAAAAAAATGTCGCGCAGCGGAAAATCTCTGCCGGCAAATCCGCGGATGATGATATAGGCTTCCCAACGTTTTCGATCTTCAATCCGACTTTCTCCCCAGTCTGATGCGCATTGTCTTCATGGGAACACCCGAGGTCGCGGCCTTTTCCCTTGAGCGACTCTTCGAGGCGCCGGAGCCGGTGGTCGGCGTGGTCACGCAGCCCGATCGCCCTGCCGGCAGGGGCCGGAAGACGATTCTTTCGCCGGTCCGCAGAGTGGCTGAAATCCGCGGTGTTCCGACGCTTGCGCCGGAAAAAATCCGCGACCCGTCTTTTTTCGATGTCTTAAGTAAATGGGTGCCTGATCTCATCGTCGTGGTCGCCTACGGACGCATTCTCCCGCGCCAGATTCTGGAGCTTGCGCCGCACGGCTGCCTAAACGTGCACTACTCACTCTTGCCCAAATACCGCGGCGCCGCCCCGGTTCCATGGGCGATCATAGGCGGCGAAGAAAAAAGCGGCGTGACGACCATGCGGCTGGTCGAAAAAATGGACGCCGGGCCGATTTTCCTTCAGCGAGAAATCTCTGTTGCACCGAACGACACCACGGCTTCTCTACAGGCGAAGCTCGCGCCGGTGGGCGCGGAGCTGCTGGTGGAAACGATCGCCGGACTCAAAGCCGGAAGCCTAACGCCCCAAGTCCAGGACGAATCAAAAGTCACTTATGCGCCGGTGCTCAAAAAGGAAGACGGTCTCATCGACTGGAATCTGCCGGCGGTCTCGATCGAGCGGCGCGTGCGGGGTTTCAACCCGTGGCCTTCCGCTTACACATATCTCGCGGGCAATTTGCTCAAGATTCACCGCGCCCGGGTGATCGAGATGGCAGAAAAAGCGGCGCCGGGCGAAGTGCTGAAAGCGGACAAAGAAGGTTTATGGATCGCCACCGGCGCGGGCGCGCTCAGCCTCGAAGAAGTTCAGTTGGAGAACAGAAAAAAAATGACAGCAAGAGAATTTCTCAATGGGACCCGAGTTGAAAAAGGCGCGCGCCTCTGAACCGGACGGCGTAAAAAGTTGCCGGGCGCTGGCGGTTGAAACTCTCCTGAACGTTGAGACGCGAAGAGCCTACGCGGATATTCTGCTCGACAACGCGCTGAATACAAACGCTCTCTCACCGCAGGATCGGGGCCTACTCACGCAGCTCGTCTATGGCGCGCTGCGCTGGCGCGGCAAGCTCGACTGGCTCCTCGGGAGAATTGTCCATCGGCCGCTCTCCGATATGGACGGCTATCTCAGAAATCTCCTGCGCCTGACGGTTTACCAGCTTCTATTTCTGGATAAAGTACCCGATTACGCGGCGGTGAACGAAAGCGTAGAGCTTGCCAAGCGCTATGGCGGCGCAAGCGCCGGAGGGTTGGTCAACGCGATTGCGCGCCGGCTGCTGCGGGAGAAAGAGCGCTTGATCGCTCCGGATTCCAAAGCCGATCTCATTTCGCAGCTATCCGTTTCATGGTCGCATCCGGAGTGGCTGGTGAGTCGCTGGCTCGCTTATTTCGGCAAAGCGGAGACTGAAGCGCTTTTGCGGGCGAATAACCAGGAGTCACCCGTCGTCTTACGCGCCAATCGTCTCAAGACAGACCGGCAATCCCTGATAGAAAAGCTTCGCGCAGCGGGACTCGACGCGACGCCCGCGCAACGATCGCCGCAAGCCGTCCAGTTGCGGAACGCATCTTCCATCGAACAACTGCCGGGTTTTCAGGAAGGTCTCTTTCTGATTCAAGGCGAGGCCTCGCAGTTGGTCGGCCTGCTCCTGGACCCGAAACCGGGCGAGAGAATCTTGGATGCTTGCGCCGCGCCGGGCGGCAAGGCAACACATCTGGCAGAACTGATGGACGACCGCGGAGAGATCATCGCGACCGATATTTCCGCGCGAGGAATCAAGAAGCTCGAGCAAAATATCCGTCGCTTGGGAATCAAGTCGATGCGACCTTTGCAAGCCGATGTAAGTCTAGAGTTGACGGGAGCGCCGGCTTTGCCCTACGATCGCATTCTAGCGGATCTTCCGTGTAGCGGACTCGGCACGCTGCGCTCTCATCCGGAGGCGAAGTGGCATCGGGAGGAAAAGGACATCGAACGCCTGAGCGGCTTGCAGAAAAAAATGCTCGACCGGCTTTCCTCCTATTTGAAACCCGGCGGAACTCTTGTCTACTCGACCTGTACTCTCACGCACGAGGAAAACGAGGAAGTCGTGGAGGATTTTCTCAAGCGCCACGAGGAGTTTGTTTTAGAAGCCGCCGCAGATTTTCTTCCTGAGAGTGCAAAACTTATGGTGCGTGGGAAGTGCTTCTTGGCGTTGCCGCATAGAGACGGCACGGATGGATTTTTCGCCGCGCGAATGAGAAAGAAAGCATAGTTTATGAAAATCGCCCCTTCGATATTGTCGGCCGACTTCAGCCGGCTCCGCGACGAGATCCAGGCGGTCGAGAAAGCGGGAGCCGACTGGCTACACGTGGACATCATGGACGGCCACTACGTTCCCAATATCACCATCGGCCCGGTAGTGGTGGAGTCGGTGCGCAAGGTGACGCGTATGCCGCTTGATGTGCATCTAATGATAACCGATCCGGATAAATATGCTCCCGAGTTCATCAAGGCCGGCGCCGATTGGATTTCGGTCCATCCGGATACGTGCAAAGATCCGGTGAAAAGTTTGGAAAGAATACGCGAGCTAGGCGCCAAGGCGTCGATCGCCGTCAATCCCGATGTGCCGCTGGAGAAAGTGGAGGCTTACTTAGCTCACATCGATATGATTTTGATGATGACGGTATTCCCGGGGTTCGCGGGCCAGGCTTTCATCGAAGACGTTTTGCCGAAGATCGAAAAAGTCAGAAAGATGATCACGGAGAGAAAGCTGCCGATCCTCATCGAAGCCGACGGCGGCATCAAGACGGATAATATCGTCCGGGTCGTTCGAGCGGGCGCCGAGGTGATCGTATCCGGCTCGGGAATCTTCAAGACTCCAGATTACGCCGAGACGATTCGGAAAATGCGACAGGCTACGACTGCGCGCTGAGCGCTGTTGTTTTGTTTTCCGGTATGCTAGTTCTTATCACGTCGGGGCGTGGCTCAGCTTGGTAGAGCGCACGGTTCGGGACCGTGAAGTCGCTGGTTCAAATCCAGTCGCCCCGACCAATTTTTCATTTTACTTTCCGAATCCATCTCTTGCTTTAAGACCACACCCCATTCGGCCCTAGACGTTTGTATTAGTAGCCTTACACATATTGTTCCGTAAAATTCTCTTGCCCCAGGAGAGATGTTACTAAACGCTATCACTCTTGCATATAGTGACACCAATCGTTATAGTACAAGCGTATGGTTCAAAGGCAATTCTGGGTCGGTCGCATAGAAGAGACGTGGAAGCGGCGTTCCGTGCTCTGGTTATCGGGCGTTCGGCGCGCAGGTAAAACTATTCTATCGCAGAGCCTTCCCGACATCGAATATTTCGACTGCGAGCTGCCGAGGGTCCGGCGCGGTATGGGCGATCCCGAGGATTTTCTCAAAAGCGTTCGCGGGAAAAGGATCGTTTTGGACGAGATCCACCGTCTCGATCATCCTTCGGAAATCCTCAAGATCGCCGCGGACCATTATCCGAGCATCCGCGTTCTGGCGACGGGTTCTTCGACTCTAGGAGCATCGGCAAAATTCAAAGATACTTTGGCTGGACGGAAAGAGGAGTTGTGGCTCACACCGATGATCACAGCCGACCTCGAAGATTTCGGCCAACAAAACCTTCACCACCGTTTTCTTCGGGGCGGCCTTCCGCCTTTCTTTCTTGCCGAAAAAATGCCCGAACGGGATTTCCAGGAATGGATGGACGCCTTCTGGGCAAAGGACATTCAAGAGCTGTTCCGCCTGGAGCGAAAGCATTCGTTCCAGAAGTTCGCTGAGCTGCTGATGGCCCAAAGCGGTGGGATTTTTGAGGCGACCAGGTTTACCCGACCCTGCGAGGTCAGTAGGACAACGATCTCCAATTATCTTGCCGTGCTGGAAGCGACCTTCGTGGTTCACGTGCTCCGTCCCTTCAGCTCTCACCGCGCAACGGAGATTATTGCCGCACCGAAAGTCTACGGCTTCGATACCGGTTTTGTCTGCTATCACCGTGGTTGGCATCAACTCCGAGGGGAAGATTTGGGTTTGCTGTGGGAACATTTTGTCCTCAACGAAATGCAGGCGCGTCTTCAAACGCGTGAGATCCGATACTGGCGTGACAAGCGCGGCCACGAAGTCGATTTTGTTTTAGCCCCAAGAAAGCAGGCTCCGGCGACGATCGAATGCAAATGGTCTTCCAATGATTTTGATCCCGTCGCCATTCAGGCGTTTCGAAGGAACTATCCCCGTGGCGACAATTTCGTTGTCGCCCACGACGTCGAGCGGTCTTTTACAAAATCTTACGGCGAGCTGTCCGTGAAGTATGTAAGCTTGGCAGATCTTATTGCGAAGCTGTAGCAAGTCGTTTGGGATTGTGGCTCAGCTTGGTAGAGCGCACGGTTCGGGACCGTGAAGTCGCTGGTTCAAATCCAGTCGCCCCGACCATTTTTTCTCTCTAAGAACTTCTAAAATTTAGACCAAATCGATTCTCCGAAATACCGAAGCCTTTTCTCTCCAGCGCAGCAGCCTTAATATAAATAGGGCTAAGTCTGGCGCACTGACGGGTGAGACGACCCGCGATGCGGCGCCAGCCGCCAGCGGCCGTAGGCGACGAACGCCGAGAGGAGCCCCACCACCAGCGGAATCAGCGCCATCGTGATATCGTCGCTCGCCAGCGTGAGCACCGTCGCACCGATCAGGATGACCAACAGCCCGGCGGCGGCCAGCGGTGTCAGGCCTGGCCGAATGCCGAGGAGCCCGGGGAGGATCAGGCCAAGCGCGCCAAGCACCTCGGCGACGCCGATGAACCGCAGGAACCAGCCCGGCAGCGGTAGCGGCATCTGCTTCATCATCTCCTCGATCGGCAGGACCAGCTTCAATCCTCCGGCGAACAGAAAGATGGCCGCGAGCAGCCCCTGAACGATCCACAGCGCAATGTTCATGATCAGTTTCCTCCCTGGCGCTATTGCTTGGGCGCCGCTTCCACCACCGATTTCATTCGCGCCAGCCCTTTCTCGAAATCGCCGCCGACCATTTTTCCATGTTCATGAACAGGCCGAATGCCTTGGCTATGAAATTGTTTTTTCCGGCCATGCTCCACGTGACCATGGTTTGATTCCCTTCGGGTTTGAAAGTGAACTCTGCGATGCTAGTGGCTGCGAAGGGCTTCAGGAATTCAAGTTTGATCCTGATCAGATCGCTCGGACGGCTCTCCGTCAGCGTCATGCGTCCTTCACCCACCTGGTCGTTGCCGGCCCACGTGTAGATTGCGCCGGTTCCGGCCGGCGCGCCCTCGTAAGCTTGCTTCATCTCCGGATCGATCTTCGCCCACGGGGACCATGCCTCCCAATTGTGGAAATCGTTCACCTGCGCAAATACCGCAGGCGGTGGGGCGGAGATAGCGGCCGTCCGAGCGACGCGAAACTCGGACGGCTGTAGCGCAACGATGACGACAAACACGATGACGATCACTGCGAGAGCGATGAGGATTTTTTTTAACATAACCTAACTTCTCCTATTGCAGGCTGCTCAAAAAGACTCAGAGGCGAGGCGCGCGACAAATCGACGAGCGCAGGCGTACTCTTTTCAGTACGTCGAGCGAGGCGATTCGAGCGCAACGAAGCATATGAGTTTTTTGGGAGTAGCCTGCCCTAGCCGCCGGCGATGGCGCCGACGATCATAAAAGGCTCTGCGCCCGTCGCGACCGCGTCGGGCAGCGGCGCGTCCGGCGGTTCGTGCGACAGATCCTCCCCGCAGGCGAAGAACCGCACAAACGCGCGGCGCTTTTGCGTGGCGTGGTCACAGATCGTTCCTTGCAACATCGGATAGCGCGCCTCGAGCGCGTCGAGCACCGAGCGCTGCGTGATTTCACCCTCGACTTCGAGCTTCACCTCGCCGTCGACTTGCGCGAGCTTGCGCAGATGCGCCGGGAGCACGACCCGGATCATGGCAGCGTCTGGACCTCGACAGACACGACGGCCGGAAGATCGCGGACAATCGGCGCCCAATTGTTTCCGGCGTCGGACGATGCGTACACCTGCCCGCCGGTGGTGCCGAAGTACACGCCACACTTATCGAGCGAGTCGACGGCCATCGCGTCGCGCAACACGTTCACGTAGCAGTCGCTCTGCGGCAGACCTTTGGTGAGCGCCTCCCACTCGTTGCCACCGGTGCGGCTGCGGTACACGCGCAGCTTGCCGTCGGGTGGAAAATGCTCCGAGTCGCTCTTGATCGGCACGACGTAGATGGTGTCCGGCTCGTGCGCGTGAACCTCGATCGGGAATCCGAAGTCGGTCGGCAGGTTGCCGCTAACCTCGCGCCACGACTCGCCGGCGTCGTCGCTGCGCATGACGTCCCAGTGCTTCTGCATGAACAGCACGCCCGGACGCGACCGGTGCATCGCGATGCGGTGAACGCAGTGGCCGACCTCGGCCGTCGGGTCGGGGATGTAGAGCGAATGCAAGCCGCGGTTGATCGGCCGCCACGTCTTGCCGCCGTCGTCCGTCCGAAACGCGCCGGCAGCCGAGATGGCGATAAACATCCGGTTCGGGTTATTCGGATCCAGCAGGATCGTGTGCAGGCACATCCCGCCGGCGCCAGGCTGCCAGGACAGCCCCGAGCCGTGGCCGCGCAGTCCGGCGAGCTCGTGCCACGTCTGCCCGCCGTCGGTGGAGCGGAACAAGGCGGCGTCTTCGACCCCGGCGTAAACTGTATCCGGATCGGTCAGCGACGGCTCGAGATGCCAGACGCGCTTGAAGTCCCACGGGTGCGGCGTGCCGTCGTACCATTGATGCGTGGTGAGAGGTTTGCCGGTTTCAGCAGACGTGTCGTAAACAAACTTGTTGCTCTCGGCCTTGGGCATGCCTTCTGGGGTGGTGGTCGGTTCGCCCGGAGGTGTTCCGGGCTGATGCCATGTCTTGCCGCCGTCGTCCGAGCGTTGAATGATCTGCCCGAACCAACTGCTCGACTGCGACGCATAGAGCCGATTCGGATCGGCAGGCGATCCCTTCAGATGGTAGATCTCCCAGCCCGCAAACTGAGGTCCGCTGACGTCCCACCGTTCGCGCTTCGCGTCCGACGCGAGAACGAACGCGCCCTTGCGTGTGCCGACTAATACTCGTACTCCGCTCATACTTTACTCCTTCCTGTAATGGCGTCTGTCGCGGCTGCTATTTAACCGGTTTGTGGTTTGCGATCAATCAAAGTTTGCCTTCCTTCAGGATCAGCGCGGCGTTGCG
The DNA here is from genome assembly GCA_964404195.1 of uncultured Syntrophobacteraceae bacterium. GTDB lineage: Bacteria > Desulfobacterota > Binatia > UBA9968 > UBA9968 > JAJPJQ01. The sequence goes on along the minus strand of CAYOJC010000008.1, from coordinate 1,011 downwards.
AATCGGACCGGAATCGATTTCGGTTTTACAAAGCAGACACGAGCTTCAACAACTAATATTCACGCAATCGGCGGCAAAATCAAAGAGGGACGGGCGACGCGTTCGAGTTCTTGGGCAACGTGCAGATTCGCAAAATGGTGGTCGTACTTGGCGCTGGAGCAGCGAACGCCAAAATTCAAGACTTGCCCCGTGAATGACCCCGTGAAGCGTATCAATCGGTGTCTTCCGTCCCAGCAAGGGAGAATGGTTCCTCTACCTTAATGGCAACTCGACGCTCGACGGTTGTGAGCTCGATAACTGCCAGTACGTGTTCGGACAACCTGGAGACTTGCCGGTCGTCGGCAACTGGACTGGTAAAGGCCAGACTAGAATCGGGGTTTTCCGTCCTAGCACGGCAACCTGGTATTTTGACATCAACGGCAACGGTAACTTGGACAACTGTAATAAGAATAAAATAGACGCTTGCACGAAGTCTTTCGGCCAGGCGGGAGACCTGCCCGTGGTAGGTGATTGGACGGGAAATGGAAAAACCAAGCTCGGAGTGTTCCGTCCTGGCACCGGCCAATGGCTTCTCGATCTCAATGGCAACAGGAAAAATGACAGATGCAGTCGGGATAATTGCATCTCTTCTTTTGGACAATCTGACGATCTGCCTGTAGTCGGCGACTGGGACGGAAGCGGAAAAGACAAGATCGGTGTATTCCGACCTTCCACAGGCGAGTGGCTTTTGGATGTCAACGGCAATGGACAATGGGACGGCTGCGGTGTTGTAGTGTGGATACTTGCCTGACCTTCGGCCAAGCCGGCGACATTCCAGTGGTCGGGAAGTGGGATAATGTGCTGGCTTTGATGTAGAAAATTCGGACCAGACAACGACAAACAAACTGAACCAAGGAGTATGTTTTATGGCAGATGGCAAACCTTCTGACTTTTTCTCGCGCGCTGAACTATTCCTTTTTAGCCGCTTCCGGGTTTCCAGTGGGTGACCCCAACATCTTGTGGGTGGTTGTG
>CAYOJC010000007.1:0-82108 GCA_964404195.1 uncultured Syntrophobacteraceae bacterium | reverse complement strand
TTTCGCCTGTCGAACTTAGGATAAGGTGTCAACAGCGTGAGACACTACACTAGTTATCTGGTATACTTGGACTGCTAGGTCCACTCCCTTCTGCCAGACTTCCAGTTCTTTGTAATTTTTCATGGATTGTTGTCAATCCCTAACCCCCAATTCCTAATCCCTGATCGTTATACAAACAGAGGCGCAAGGACCAGCGTGATCGTGCTCAGAAGTTTAATCAGCACGTGGAGGCTCGGGCCGGCCGTGTCTTTGAACGGATCGCCGACCGTGTCGCCGACCACTGCTGCCTTGTGAGTGTCGGAGCCCTTGCCGCCATATTGCCCCATCTCGATAAATTTCTTCGCGTTATCCCAGGCGCCGCCGCTGTTGTTCAGGAACAGCGCCATGAGTATCCCGGCAATGGTGCCGACCATCAAAAAAGCCGCTACCGCCTCGGCGCCGACACCCAGGAAGCGAAAGGTCACGCCGACAGCGACAGGCATCCCGACAGCGAGAAGACCCGGAACCACCATCTCCTTCAAAGCGCCTACGGTGACGATGTCCACGCACTTGCCATAGTCCGGCTTGGAGGTGCCCTTGAGAATGCCGGGGTTCTCCTTGAACTGTCTTCGGACTTCGTTGATCACGTAGTAAGCGGCCTTGCCCACGGCGCGAATGGCGAGCCCGGAAAAGAGAAAGACCAGCATCGCACCGAGAAGTCCGCCGACAAAAACTTCCGGCTTGGCGATGTTGACCGATTCCAATTTCGCGCCGTAATGCGCCACCTCGTCGAGATAGGCCGAGAAAAGAAGAAAAGCCGCCAGCGCCGCCGAGCCGATGGCGTATCCCTTGGTGAGCGCCTTGGTGGTATTTCCGACCGCGTCGAGACGATCGGTCTTGCGGCGAACCTCCTCCGGCTGCTGGCTCATCTCGACGATGCCGCCGGCGTTGTCGGTGATGGGACCAAATGTGTCCATCGCCAAAATGTAGGCGGCGGTGCCTAACATACCCATGGTCGCGACCGCGGTGCCGAACAGGCCGGCGTGCGGAACGCCGCTCGCGAGGCCTAAATGATAAGAAGCGACGAGGGCGATGGAGATGACGACGACGGGAATGGCCGTGCATTCCAGCCCAACCGCCATGCCGGTGATGATGTTGGTCGCCGGTCCGGTTTGGGAAGCCTCGGCAATGGATTTCACCGGGCGGAATTTGTATTCCGTATAGTACTGCGTGATGTAGACAAACGCCTGGGCCATGGCGATGCCGATGACTCCGCAGAGGAAAAAGTAGAACCACGCCGATTCGGCTTCGGGGTGGACTGCGGCATCGACGGTGAGAAGCCAACGCGTGGCAATTAAAAATCCAACGATTGCCAGAAACGTCGTCACGTAGTAGCCGCGGTTGAGAGCGGCCATCGGGTCGCCTTTTTCCTCGGTCTTGACGACCATGACGCCGACGATGGAAGCGATCAATCCTAAAGCGCGGGCGACCAGGGGAAACAAAATGCCCTTGAGTCCGAAGTACGGGAACAGGCCGACGCCGAGAATCATCGCGCCGATATTTTCCGCGGCGGTGGACTCGAAGAGGTCGGCGCCTCTGCCGGCGCAATCCCCGACGTTGTCTCCCACAAGGTCGGCGATGACCGCCGGATTGCGCGGATCGTCTTCCGGTATCCCCGCTTCTACTTTTCCCACCAGGTCGGCGCCGACGTCCGCCGCCTTGGTGAAAATTCCTCCGCCGAGCTGGGCGAAAAGAGCGACGAAAGAGGCGCCGAAGCCGTAGCCGACGATCGTGAACGGGATTTTCTGCGGGTCGTGGCCCATCGATTGGAGCAGAGCGTAGAGCCCGCCGACCCCGAGCAGGCTCATCGCGACTACGAACAATCCGGAAACCGCCCCGCCGCGAAGCGCGATGCGCAGCGCGTCATTCAAACTTGTTCTTACGGCCGAGGCGGTGCGGATGTTGGCCCGGATCGACACCCACATCCCGATATAGCCCGCGATCACCGAGCACAACGCGCCGAGCACGAAGGAAAGGGTCGTCCAGAAGGCCAGCTCCAGCGGCTGGACAGGATCGGCCGAATTCGGCGCGCGCACGAAACCGTAAAGGATGAAGATCAACGCCGCCAGCACGACGGCCAGCGTAACGATGGTTTTGTTCTGCCGCGCCAGAAAGGCTTCGGCCCCTTCTTTGATGGCGTTGGAAATCTCTTGCATGGCCTGCGTCCCGGTGTCCTTGCGCAGCACCCAGCGCGCCAGATAGACCGCAAACAGCAACGAGCCGAAGCTAACGGCGATTACAAATAAGATCATCAGGGGGTCCTTTCTTCAGGTTGTTTTGGGACGCTCTTTGCGCCAGATATAGGCGACTAAGATGCTCAACAGATAGAGCACCAGCATCGGCGCCGCCAGCAGCGATTGATTGATGATGTCCGGCGTGGGCGTCAGGATTGCGGCGGCGATAAAGATGAGGACTATAGCATAGCGAAACGATCTCCACATCAAGTGATAGTTCACGATCCCCAAGCGCACCAGAAAGAAGGTAAATACGGGCATCTCGAACGTAATCCCAAAGGCCAGCACCATGCGGAAAAAAAAACTGAAATACTCGCCGATGCGGATCTCCGGAGAGACGGAGAGCGAGAGGTATTGATCGATAAAATAGCTGAACGCGACCGGCAGGACGATGCGATAGCAGAAATAGGCGCCGCCAAGAAAAAAAGACGTGGCGCAGAACACAAAGGGAATAACCATTTTTTTTTCGGCGCCGAGCAGACCCGGGGCGAGAAAACGCCAGATCTGGTAGAAGATCACCGGGCAGGCGAGAAAAACCCCGCCGACTATTCCAACCTTCATTTCGATAAAAAAAGCCTCGGTCACTCCCGTGCCGATAAGACTCTGGCCCGGCCGAAGGATCTGTTGAAGCGGCGCAACCATGAAAGCGAAGATCCTGTCCGATTCGAGGTAACACAATCCAAATGCCAGCGCGACCGCCCCGAGGGACTTGAGCAGCCGCCAACGGAGCTCTTCCAGATGCTCCGTAAACGTCATGTATGGGTTCGCCGCCACGTCGCGTTACTTAATTTTCGGGATTGGCTCCTTGGCTCGTCCACAGAGTTCTGCAATAACTCTGATCCCAAAACGATCAAACCAGAGCGATCAAAAAGGTTCAGATGCGAGGCGCGCGACCAATCGGCGAGCGCAGGCGTACTCTTCTCGTACGCCGAGCGAGACGATAGGCGCGCAACGAAGCAGATGGGCCTTTAGGATCGCTCTGGAAGTTACAAAAAAGGGGAAGGATTGAAACCCTTCCCCTTTTTCAGGTGCTAAAACCAATCAGGCGAAAGCAGCCTTACTTGGTTTTTTCCGCTTTTTTCTCTGCCGGCTTGTCGCCGGGAGCCATTGGCGCTGCGGGCGCTGGTTCGCTGCCGGGGGCAGGAGCCATCGCGCCGGGCTGACCGGGCGCGCCGCTTTCCGGAGCCGCCGGCGCCGCTGGCGCGGGAGCCGGAGGAGGCGGAGGCGGTTCTTCCTTCTTACCGCAACCGGCAAACGCTAGACTCAAAGTAAAGAGGGCCACCACTGACCATGAAGCAACTCGTTTTTCCATCTTTGTTCACCTCCTTTCCCACAACTAAAGAGCCTGCTTGTTAAGCAAATTTTATTGCACAACTACCAAACACTTGCAAGGGGGTTGTATTACGATCAATCGGATAGCGCTTAAGGAAGCTTATCGCCGCGCTCGTCGAGATCGGCCGCCGACAATTTGGCGTCCGGATCGATCGTTTTATCCAACGCCGTATTGGCCGGCACCGAGGCTGTCTTGCTCATCGACGCATACGGAATTCTCGCCACCGGTGAGCTTTCGAAGACGGGGAGAGGATAACGCTCGCTCAAATTGACCTCCAGCCAATTGATCCCTTCCGGCACGGGAAATTCCGCCGGGCTGTTCCCCTGGCCTGCACCGCTCATAAAGTTGAGCCAAATCGGCAGCGCGGTATTGGCGCCCGTCTCCTTGTCTCCCAGGGGCCGATGATCGTCGTAGCCGACCCAAACACCGGCGACAAATTCGGGGGTATAGCCGATAAACCAGCCGTCGCGAAAGTCGCTCGTCGTTCCGGTTTTACCGGCGACGTTGGGACCGAGCTTGGCCGCCGCCCTGGCCGTTCCGCTCTGGACCACGTTCTTCAGCATGTCGGTAAGCACATAGGCGATCTCGGGAGAAAGGACCGCCTTGGATGTTGGCTCGCTCTCTTCCAGGACGTTGCCATATCGATCGGTCACCTTCAGAATGAAAAGCGGCTCGGCGAGATTGCCTCCGCCGGCGAACACGCCGAAGGCGCGGACCATTTCGAGAAGCGAGACCGAGGCCGAGCCCAATGCCAGAGAAAGATTTTTTTCCAATGGAGATTCGATGCCGAGCTTGCGCGCCTGCTGGATGACCCGCTCCAGTCCGACGCGCTGCGCCAGCCGTATGGCGACGCTGTTTAACGAATGGGCGAGCGCGCTCCGCAAAGTGACCGGTCCGACGAAGCGGTTGTCGTAGTTCTGCGGCCGCCAGAACTTACCCGGCGCCATGCGGAAGACGAGCGGAGCATCCGGCACGATCGACAGCTCCGAGTAGCCCGCCTCCAAGGCGGCGGAATAGATGATCGGCTTGAAGGCGCTGCCGGGCTGGCGCTTGGCTTGCAGCGCGCGATTGAACTGGCTCTGATAAAAATCGTAACCGCCGACGAGCGCCCGCACCATTCCGGTCCGCGGATCCATAGCGAGCAGCGCCCCTTCGACCTCGCCTTGCGCGTCGCGGGGAGGCGTGCGGGATTTTTTGCGAACCCGAAGACGAATTTCATTGAGACCCTCTCGCAGCGCCTTTTGGGCGGCGAGCTGGACGTCGCCGTCGAGAGTCGTATAGATCTGAAGCCCGCCTTGCAGCAGCGGACCGAACCCGTAGCGATCCCCTATGACGCGGCGCACATACTCGACAAAGTACGGCGCGATTTGAGAATTGAGCGCCGGAGCGGGCGACAGACGAACCGGAGTTTGAAGCGCTTCCTGGTATGCCGCCTCGTTGATGAATTTCTCCTGCAACATTCTCCTGAGAACGTAGCGTTGCCGTTTCGTAGCGGCAAAGAAATCCCGATAAGGCGAGTTCCGGCTCGGCGATCTCGGCAGACCGGCCAGCAGCGCCGCTTCGGCCAGACTCAGTTGATCGACGCCCTTGCCGAAATAATCCCGGCTGGCGGCCTCGATACCGTAATTACCGTGGCCGAAATAGACCTGGTTGAGATAGAGATAGAGAATTTCCTCTTTCGTATGGTTTTTTTCGACTCGGTAGGCCAGGATCGCTTCGCGGATTTTGCGCCCCAACGTTCTTTCCGGCGTGAGAAAAAAACCGCGCACCAATTGCTGCGTAATCGTGCTTGCCCCCTCGCGGACCGCTCTCCTCCTTAGATTGGAAAAGACCGCCCGCATAATGGCGAATACGTCCACGCCCCCGTGCGCGAAAAAGCGCGAATCCTCCGCGGCCAGGAGCGCCTGAATGACGTGAGGAGGCATTCGATCCAACGGAACAACTATCCGCCGCTGGTGGTAGAATTCGCCGATCGGCTGTCCGCGGACATCATAGACCGTGCTGATCACGGCCGGGCGGTAGGCCGACTTTAAATCCAACCGGCTGGGCAGATCGTGTCCGAAGTAATAAAGGACCGCAGCGACGCTGATTAAACCGACGGCGGAGATGGAGCCGAGAGTCCAGCAGATAAAACGGAACAGAAAACTTTTTTCACTTTTGAGGCGCGTGGTCATCGGTTGCAAAGCAAAGGGATTTTAACAGAACTCGACGAAAATTTATAATCTTTTTTTTCATCGCCGCGTCGTCACGGTTGGAATTCCCAACCGCCCGAGCAAAATCTTCACAGAAAAACCTAGCTTTAGATATCGACAAAAAAGCCGAAACGCACAAAAAGCTGTGCATAACTTGTTGATAAGTGCTGGCGGGATCGAGTCGGAAGGCTAAAACTCGCTAAGGGCAACGAATTGCCCAAAATCTTCGCAGCAAAATTCGTATGAAATTGGTGACTTGGAAAAATTTGCTCCGAGAGTGCCATCCCAAACCAGGGCTCTTGAGGCGACCTGGAGGCATGTTTCGGTCATTGAATCCAAAATAGAGAGAAGCTCCCGAAATAGTAGCCGGCGTATTCTGAAAAATTGCCTTCGTTGACTCGTTGGGAGCTAAATGATAGACGAAGTAATCATTTCAACGGAGGTTACTTTTGGCTATTCATCCATCGGCGATCAAGCGGTACCGGCAAAGTCTTAAAAGGCGTGCAACGAACAAGGATGTGAAATCCAGGATCAGAACTCTCATTAAGAAAGCCCGCCAGGCGATCGAAGCGAAAGATCGCGAACAAATCTCCGCTCAACTGCGCGAAGTCACCCGGGAGTTGGGAAAAGCAGTAAGTAAAGGAATCCTCAAGAACAACACGGCCTCTCGCTGGCTTTCCCGCTTGTCCCGCTCGGCCAGCCGCCCCGCAACCGCTCAATAAAATAGTTACTGGTTTATCGGTTGACTAGCGAAACGTCCGGCCACGTATTGGTCGCTACTCTGCGAGTATCGAGTAAGCAATCAACCCGTAACGAATAACAACCGCCCGTTAAAACAGCTCGAGGAGGCGGGAGTGCAAATCGCGCGCCGCCGCTTGCACTAATCGTCCTCGGGCATCCTGCTTCAATGTCTCGCTAAGCTGGATATCCGTGAACTGGCGCACATCTCCCGGATTCAGCGTCCGCGAGCGAAAATCGGAAGAGGTTGTCACCACCGCGCCTCGCGCCCCGGCGAAAAGATCCGAAAACCTGGCGCCCTGAGTGCGCCAGAGAAGTTGGTCCGGCGAGCGCCGGCGAAGACCCATATCGACAACGAGAACCATCTCATACTGTAGCGCCTCATCGTAGCGGTTGACTCCTACCACGCGGCTGTCGAACGTGCGCACCACGCCGCTAAGAACGGCATCCGCCTGGTCGAGGCTGTCGACCACCTGGAGCTGCCCTCTCTGATGCAATTCGCTCTTGAGGGTCGCGGTAAATTCTCTTTCAAGACCGACTTCGTGCGTCCTGTTCAGGAACGGCTCGACAAAGACGGTACGGACGTCCTTGGGAAATTCCTCGCCTCTGCCGGAAAATTGATATCCGCAGCCCATGCCCAGCAGCAAAAATAAACCAAGCACCGCCCGCCCATTTTGGATTTTAGATTTTGGATTTTGGATTGCCGAACTGCCTACTGCCTGCTGCCTACTGCCTGCCCTGAGCCCCGTCGAAGGGCCTTCTGCCTTCTTCATACTCATCCCTCCAGCACGATGTTCACCAGGCGGCGCGGCACCTGGACGACCCGCTGGATTTCTTTGCCCGAAAGAAATCCCCTGACCTTGGGATCGGCGAGCGCTTCTTCCTTGATATACTCGCTGCTGGCATCCGCGGGCACCGTGATTTTACTCCTCACCTTACCGTCAACCTGGACCACGATCAACAAGCTTTCTTCTTCCATCGCTTCTTTGGAATACTCCGGCCAGGGAGCTAAATCCAACGGAATTTTTTGGCCCAGCGATTCCCAGAGCTCGCTCGCCACATGCGGCACGAACGGGTAAAGCAGCGCCACAATGGCTTCCAGCGCCGCCTTGACGACGGGCAGCTGTCGCTTGGATTCCGGTCCATCCTTGGCGGCGGCGGTGACGGCGTTCAGCAGCTCCATGATCGCGGCGATCGCGGTGTTGAAATGAAACCGCGTTTCGATGTCTTCCGTCACTTTCTTGATGGTCCGATGAGTCAGGCGGCGGAGATTTCTGAGATCCGGGGGAAGCTCTCCTTGGAAAAGGTCCGACCGGACGACCGCCAGCGACTCCTTATTTTGAAAGACAAAACGCCACAGGCGCGTAAGAAAACGAAAAGCCCCTTCGACTCCCTGGGCGCTCCATTCGAGATCTTTCTCGGGAGGAGCGGCAAAGAGGGTAAAAAGGCGCGCGGTATCCGCCCCGTAAGCCGCGATCAGCTCTTCGGGGTCGATAATATTTTTCTTCGACTTGGACATTTTCTCCACGCGGCCTTTTTCAACCGGCCGGTTGCACTTCGGGCAGCGCCATCCCGCCTGGTCCGAACCCACGATCTCTCCGGGAAAAAGCCAGTCATGCTGTTCACAGCGATAGGTCTCCTTACAGACCATCCCTTGAGTGAGCAGGTTCGTAAAAGGCTCGCCGATTTTGGTGAGGCCCAAGTCCCTCAGCGCCTTTGTAAAAAAGCGGGCATAGAGGAGGTGGAGCACGGCGTGCTCGACGCCGCCGATGTACTGATCCACGGGCATCCAGGCGGTAGCGCTCTTGGAGTCGAACGGCGCCGAGTCGAATCTCGGCGAGACATATCGGAGAAAATACCACGACGAGTCCACGAACGTGTCCATGGTGTCGGTCTCGCGGCGCGCCGCGCCGCCGCACTTTGGGCAAGACGTATCGAGGAAGTTCTTACTATCGAGCAGCGGAGAGCCGCCCTTTCCGGTAAACGGCACGTCGCGCGGCAGCGTTACGGGAAGTCGATCTTCAGGCACCGGAACGATGCCGCACTTGTCGCAATAGACGATCGGAATCGGCGTGCCCCAGTAGCGCTGCCGGGAAATGCCCCAGTCGCGCAGGCGATAGCGGATGTCCTTTTTGCCCCAGCCTTTTTCTTCCAGAAAGAGCGCGATCTTCTCTTTTCCTTCATGGCTCGAAAGCCCGGAGAACGGACCGCTATTGACCATGATCCCGTCTTCGAGGTACGCCTCGGTCATCTCCTCCGCCTTGAGTGGAGTGTCTTTAGGCTGAATCACGACTCGAACCGGCAGGCCGTACTTTTTGGCGAACTCGAAGTCCCTCTGGTCATGCGCCGGCACAGCCATGACCGCGCCCGTGCCGTATTCCATGAGAACGAAGTTTGCGAGATAGATGGGAATCTTCTCTCCGGTAAATGGGTTCTCGCAATACGCGCCGGTAATGAACCCTTCCTTCTCGGCGTCCTCTTCACCGCGCCGCGCGTGGCTGATTTTCTGAATTCGTTCGACGAACTCCTTCACCGCGCTCTCTTGCGAAGTCCCGCGGGAAAGCTCCAGCGCCAATGGATGCTCGACCGCCAGCGAAAGAAACGTCGCGCCATAAACGGTGTCCTGGCGCGTTGTAAAAACGCGGACGGCGCCCTGCCGGCCGGCGAGCGGGAAAAGTATCTCGGCGCCGATCGACTTTCCGATCCAGTTCCGCTGCATCGTAACGACTTTGTCGGGCCAACCTTGAAGGCGGTCGAGGTCGCGAAGCAACTCCTCGGCGTAGTCGGTAATGCGAAAAAACCATTGCTCCAGATTCTTTTGAACCACGGGCGTCTCGCAGCGCCAGCAGCCCCCGTCGATCACCTGTTCGTTGGCCAGGACCGTTTCGCAGGAAGGGCACCAGTTCACCGACGAGGCTTTTTTGTAGGCAAGTCCGCGCTCGTAGAACTTTAAAAAAATCCACTGGTTCCAGCGGTAGTATTCCGGCTCGCAGGTCGCGATCTCGCGCTCCCAATCGTAGGAGAGGCCCATGCGCTTCAACTGGGTCCTCATATAAAGGATGTTCTCCCGGGTCCAGTTTTCCGGGTGGGTTTTTCTCTCGATCGCGGCGTTCTCCGCCGGCAGGCCGAACGCGTCCCAACCCATCGGATGGAGCACGTTTAAGCCGCGCATTTTTTTATAGCGCGCGACCACGTCGCCGATCGAGTAGTTGCGGACGTGCCCCATGTGAATCCTGCCGGAGGGATAGGGGAACATCTCCAGAACGTAGTACTTCGGCCGGGAAGAGTCCTCCGTGGCGCGGAAGCTCTTTTTTTCCTCCCAGATCCTTTGCCACTTCTCCTCGACTTCTTGAGGATGATATTTGTCGTCCATCGCTCGTTCACTGAACTATTTTGCGCCGGTTGCCGCGGCCACCTGATCCAGCACTCCGTTGATAAAGGTCGGCGAGTCGGCCGATCCGAAGCGCTTGCCGATCTCAATGGCCTCGTCGAGACTCACGTTCATCGGTATGTCCGGACAGAAGAGCAGCTCATAGGTCGCCATGCGCAGGATCAGAAGATCGACTTTGGCCATCCTCTCGAGCTTCCAGTTTTCCGCGGACTTGGCGATGATCGTGTCGATCCGCTCCCGATTGTCCATTACGCCGGATATCAGTTGCCGCGCGAAAACCTTAGCCTCGCCACCGCCCTCGAAGTGGCTTAGAAACAGATCGAGCGCTCGAGGCGATGTATCTCCGGTAACTTCCATCTGATACAGCGCCTGCAGCGCCAGCTCTCTAGCGTTTCTTCGGATACCCATAATAAATAGGCATTAGGGATTGGGGGTTAGGAATTGGGGAAGAGAAAACCCTTGAACGGCTGTTCAATCCCCAATCCCTAATTCCCAAATCCTAATCCTTAATTCCTCTTCCTACTTGATTGCCCGGTTCAGGCCGGCCATCTCGATGGCCGTGAGGGCCGCCTCGAATCCCTTGTTCTCGCTCTTCGTACCGGCCCGCTCCATCGCTTGTTCCACGTTGTTGGTCGTCAAGACGCCGAAAGAAATCGGCAGCCGATGTTCCAGGACGACCGCTCCGATGCCGCGGGTGACGGCCTCGGCAATGTATTCGAAATGAGGCGTGTCGCCGCGGATCACCGCGCCGAGACAGATCAGAGCATCGTACTTGCCGCTGGCGGCCAGCTTCTTCGTCAGAAGAGGAATCTCAAAAGCGCCCGGCACGCGCACCACGTCGATGTCCCGCTCTTCCCCGCCGTGCGTTTTCAAAGCTTCGAGCGCGCCCTCCAGCAGTCGTTCGGTGACCGAGCTATTGAAGCGGCTCACGATAATTCCAAACTTCATGCCCCGGGCATCGAGCGGCCCCTCGATCACTTTAACCATAAACGCGCAATGCAAAATGAAAACTGCAAAATGCAAAGTTCAAAATCTCGGCCGATTTTTCATTCATTTTGCATTTTGAAATTTGCATTCTGCATTTTGCATTGAGCCAGGCCCGGCTCTCATTTCCCGGATTTGGCTTCCAGCTTTGAAAAGAGGTGTCCCAACTTCTGCTGCTTGGTGCGCAGGTATTCGATGTTCGAGGCCTGTGGCAGAACTTCGATCGGCACCCGCTCCACGACGGTGAGCCCGTATCCTTCCAGCCCGATGATTTTGCGCGGATTGTTCGTGAGCAAGCGCAGTTTCTGCACGCCCAGGTCGCGCAGGATCTGCGCCCCGATGCCGTAATCTCTGAGATCCTCTTTGAAGCCCAATTCGAGATTGGCCTCGACCGTATCCATCCCCTGGTCCTGCAGCGCGTATGCCCTGATCTTGTTGGTGAGCCCTATGCCCCTTCCCTCCTGGTGCATGTAGACCAGCACGCCCTTCCCTTCCTGGTCGATCCTCCTGAGCGATTGACGGATCTGCTCGCCGCAGTCGCAGCGCTCCGAGCCAAAAACATCGCCCGTAAGACACTCCGAATGCATGCGCACCAGCACGGCGTCGCCCTTGCGGATTTCGTTTTTCACCAGCACGATGTGCTCGTAGGCATCGGCATTGTTGGTATAGACGACCGCCTTGTAGACGCCGCCGTCAATGGTGGGAAATTCGGATTCGGCGACGCGCTTCACCAGACATTCGCTGCGCAAGCGATAGGCGATCAAGTCGGCGATCGAGACGAGCTTCAGTTGGTGCCGCGCGGCGAAGCTTTCCAGGTAAGGGGTGAAAGCCACCGATCCGTCATCCTGCAATATTTGGCAAATAACGCCGGCGGGTTCCCGGCCGGACAGGCGGGCCAGATCCACCGCCGCTTCGATTCGCGCCGAGCGCACCAGCACGCCGCCGTTCCGCGCCTGAACGGGAAAGACATAACCGGGAACGGCCAGATCGCTGCGCCTGGTTTCTTTTGCAACCACCGCCCTGATCGTATGCGCCCGGCTCGCGGCGGAAGCGGCCGAGCTGGCGTCGGCGCGGAGCGAGATCGACGCGCCCAGGGACCCGACGATTTTCGAGCTGCTCTCCGGCACCATGAGCGGGAGGCCGAGGTGTTTCATTCTCTCTTCGGTGAGGCCGAGACAGATCAACCCGCGGCCGTGGAGCATCATGAAATTGACCGCTTCGGTGGTAATTTTTTCGGCCGCGGCGCAGAGAAAGCCCTCGCTGTCGGGACCTGCGTCGTCCACGAGAATGACCAGGTGGCCTGCGCGGATTTCGTCTAGGATTTCTTCGATGTTGGAGACAGGCATGGCTTTAGAGGGAGCAGTCGCTGAACATATTTTCCGATCAAATCGGTTTCGATGTTGACTTTATCACCAACCCCACGGTCGCGCAAATTAGTGTGCTGGAGAGTGTGCGGGATGACTGCAAGCGAAAAATGACGCTGCCCGCAGTCGTTGACGGTGAGGCTTATCCCGTCGACCGCGACTGATCCCTTGGGCACCAGCAGCCGGCCCAAAGCGGCCGGAACCCGAAAGCTATAGAAGGTGAACTTTCCTTGCTTGCTGATTTCCTCTACAACGCCGACCCCATCGACGTGGCCCGTCACCAGATGGCCGCTCAGGCGATCGTTGAGCCTGAGTGGCCGCTCAAGATTGACCGGGTCGCCGGCCTTAAGCTTGCTGAAGTTCGTCCGCTTGATCGTCTCAGGGGAGACATCGACCGTCACGCGCCGCGCGGCCTTGGCAACGACAGTGAGACAGACGCCGTTGACTGCAAGGCTCGATCCGATCTTCATCTCGCCGAGCGGCAGCCGCGTGGTCAACGTCAACACCCCGGCGCCTCTGCGCATCTGCCAGCGGTCAACCGTCCCTACATCTTCTATAATGCCGGTAAACATCTGCTCTTTGTTCTTTCTCTAGCCAAGGCCCCAGAGCTTAGAGCCAAGAGATTCGCAGTTCCTGACTCTTAGCTCTCTCAACCCTCAGCTCTTCGCGCTTTGCGCCTTGTTCTTTACTTGCTGCCTTCTGCCTTATTTGATCACCTTGTCCGCCCGCGCCAACACGTTCGGCGGAATCGTGAGACCGATCTGCTTGGCCGCCTTCAGATTGATCACCAGATCGAACTTCATTGGCGCCTCCACTGGCAAGTCAGCCGGTTTCGTGCCCTTGAGAATTTTGTCAACGTAGGTGGCTGCGCGGCGGTAGCTAATGTTGGAGTCCTGCCCGTATCCTATGAGGCCTCCGGCATCCACCCAAGATACCGATGTGGAGATAGCCGGTAGACGATATTTCACTGTTAATTCCGCTACTCGCTTGAAGTGAGCAAAATAGACACTCGACGGGAGACGCATGACAATACCATTAGCCCGTTCTTTGGTCATGGCTCGAAATGCGCCCTCGATATCGTCCAGTCCCTGAACCAGCACGGGGATAAGCTGCACTCCCAACGCTCGGGCGGGAACCTCCATCTCTTTTACAAAGAGGTCATTCGCTGGACCCGCCGTCCTCAGAATGGCCGCACGACTGAGTCCTGGAACGATCTCCTTGAGTAGGTCCAAAAGTTTTCCGCCCAACTCTCCGGCAACGTTTGTCAGTCCCGCTATATTCCCGCCAGGCCGAGCTAGGCTGGCGACGAGCCCCGTCCCCACTGGATCGGTAGCGCCCGTCATCACAATTGGAATCGTGCTGGTGGCTTTCTTGGCGGCCAGGGCCGGGCCGGTACCATCCGCGAAAATGATGTCCACTTTCAGACGGACCAAATCGGCGAGGAGTTCGGGGCGCCGTTCAGTTTTCCCCTCCGTCGTCCGAAATACAAAACCGATGTTCTTGCCCTCGACGTAGCCGAGATCGCGCAGCCCTTGCAAAAACGCTTGGTGGGGAGACGAGCCGGCGTCAGCCAGATAACCGACCCAAGGGATCTTCCCCGGCTGCTGCGCCTCGACCACACCCCCACACAGCGCGAATGCGACACCGATGGCGACAAGCCCCATCGATTTTAGACTTTGGATTTTCGATTTTAGATTGTCGGGTTGGAACCACGGAAATGCAGTTCGAGATGTTTCAGTCATGTCTTAGTCCCCGCAATTGTCAGACGTATCGCCCGAGCGAACGACAATGCCGTTTAGTAACCAAGTTTCGGAGGAAATAAATATCACAAAAAGTTCCAATCGTGACTCGCGATCATTTCCGGTCCAAAAGGAAATACTTTCGTCTGGGGTCTTGCGGACTTGTGCCGACTTCAGCGACCAAACCGCGCGCAACCAGCGCAAGCAACCGTGTGCGAGTGGCCCGCGCCGAACGTTCGATCTTGGCGGCGATTTCCTGAGTGGATAATCCGTTGCCACCCGCCATTGCGTGGAGAATCGCCTTTTCAATCTCATCCACACGGAGCGAATAGTCACGCGCAGTGTACAACGAGACTCGGAAATGGGTGCCAATCTCCTCCAAGTGCGGCGCTGCCAGTCCGGCGTTGTGGCAGGCAACTGTCATCCGCTCGACTCCGCTGCCCCACTGTTCGATCAGTCCGAGTAAGTAAAAAACTCGCCCCAGGACTCGGTTTCGCAGCTTCGATATGCCATGGCGGAGGTCTTCGATCGTAAGACCGAAGGGTAAGAGTCCGGGGTTTTCTACCTCCAAGCGGTCGTCAAATATCGATATGCGGACCGGCGCGCCGCGCTGGGCATAATCCGCATGAACCACGGCGTTGATCAGCGCTTCCCGCACCGCGGCCGGTGGCAAGCCCCACCGCTCGATTCTTCGCACCGTGCCAATTTCCGCCGCTCGAGTGTCGTGTTTGCGGACAAACGCGATTGCCTGTTCCACGGCAAGCGGCAAGGGGGCACGGATCTCCACGGTGTCGAGAATGTGGCTGCGATCTTTTCCCCGGAATCGGCCCGCCTGTATCCATGCATCGGGAAAATATCGCTCCCGCTCTTTTCCAAAAAGTAATATTCCACCAACCGTTGGCACCTTCCGGCCTTGATGTCTGGTGATCAATTTTAGACCTTCCAGATCGTGGGGTTTCAGGCGACGTACTGGAGCAAACAGCTCGGAAGCTACTCTGAAGTCAAGCGCTTCAGAGTCGAGTTCCGGCATCGGTTGTTCGTCGAAGCTTTCGCCCCGCGCAAACCGCCGCAGTTCCGCGATCATCTCGGCATCCGCGCGGCGGTTAGTGGAGCCCACACGAACGTAGACGCCATTTTCCACTCCAAAGGTCTTCAAATAGTGGGGCCGCGCTGGGCTTGGAAACACTTGCAAGGCGAGGACGTGCGTACGACGCCAGGGAAGTAAATCCAACTCTGGTACCAGCTTGGGCACGATGTTATCGCTAATCAGATTGGCCAAGCGCTCTTCCACAGCGAGCGGCTCCTTAACGCCGCGAACGTGCCGCGACTTGTCCTCTACTCCAATCAGCACTGTGCCTCCTGCCGTATTGGCGAACGCGACGATCGAACGCATTATGCCGTCTGGGGACGATAAGTCTCGCTTAAACTCCAGCGTTTTGCCTTCGGATTGCTTGAGCAGTTCGAGCAGTATCACGACTCTGACCCTTACTCTGAAGTAGAAAACTTCACCAGACTTCCGAGTCGACCAGCGCGATTTCTTCTGGCTCGAAACGCACCTCGACGCGCGAAACGACAATGCGAACAATCTTTGTATCGCAAATCATTCGGTGTCGCCTTACCGTACTACCCTATCCGCCCGGCTTCCGATTTTGGATTTTAGATTTCCGATCCTTCGGCTTCGCTCAGGACAGGTTTTGGATTGTTCGATCATCGGATTACTTTATCGGCTCTGGCCAGCACGTTCGGCGGAATCATGAGGCCGATCTGCTTCGCCGCTTTCAGACTGATGATGAACTCGAACTTTGTCGGCTGTTCCACCGGCAGGTCGGCGGGCGTGGCGCCTTTCAAAATCTTGTCCACATACGTAGCAGCACGCCGGGACAAGTTAACGAAGTTTGTCCCATAGGATAAGAGGCCACCATCGTCCACATATTCTCGCCTTTCGTATATCGCCGGGAGCCGGCTCTTTACCGCGAGTTCGACAATCTCTGTTCGGTGAGCACCGGCGACGCCACCCGCCACCATCATAAGGATTGCTTCAGCCCGCCCCTTGCCGGCGGCTCGGAATGCAGTCTCGATATCCTTGGGACCTAGTACGTCTAGGTATTGAAGCTTCACCCCGAACGCCTTTGCGGCGAGTTCGATCTCTTTTAACGCTTGTGCGTTGCCTGGGAAGATCGAAGTCCCGAAGACGGCCACGCGCGAGAGCTTGGGAACGATCTCCTTCAGAAGCTCCAGTTGTTTCCCGCTTATCTCCGGGGCAAGGGTTGCCAATCCAGTAATGTTTCCGCCAGGCCGCGCCAGACTGGCGACGAAACTATTGCCAACAGGATCGGGATCCTGCGTCATGACAATGGGAATCGTGGAAGTTACTTCCTTAGCGGAACGAGTTGGTATCGGACCGGCGGTGACGATGATATCTACCTTGAGATGCACTAGCTCGGCCGCGAGCGAGGGGAGGCGATCTAGTTTTCCCTCTGCATATCGATACTCAATGACAATGTTTTTCCCCTCCACGTAGCCAAGCTCGCGCAAACCCTGCCGGAACGCCTCAATGCGAGCCGAGGCAGCGGAAGGGGAGGAACCAGCTAAGTATCCTATCCGGGGACTTTTCGTTAGCTGCTGCGCCTCTGCCCTCGCCCCGCACACCGTGAGCGCGACGACGATCTTTTTTTTCATAAAGTTTTCTCCTGCTTACTGTTTCAGCCTGATCCTCCTGAGGCGGACCCGCCGTGCATTGTGGCGGGGGCTGATCCGCCTATCTTTTTGGCGGAGCCTGTCGCGTTGCTTACAGATAGCCGGTAACGAGAAAATCTTTGCCGACCCTGGCAACCTCGATCCGGTTGATTTGCCTTGAGTGGCTCATCTTCCTGACCCCAAGCGGCCCTATCATGGTCATGCCATCCCCGCCGATGATTTTGGGAGCATAAAAGAAACAAATCTTATCGACAACCTTTTCTTGGAGCGCCCGGGCGGCGGTCGTCGCGCCGCCTTCGATCATCACGCTCACGATTCCCCTCTTCCCTAACTCACGGAGCAAAGACGCGAATGGGACCGCGCCGTCGCTGAGCGGCAAACGCCAGACCTCCGCTCCTGAGCGCTCAATCGCCCTCACCTTTCTTGATGGAGCGCGCGGGCCGGTGACTACAACGGTCCTCCCCGGCTCGCGCAGTAAACGGATCGTCGTTGGGATGCGGAGATGGCCGTCCACGACAACTCTTAGAGGATTGCGTCCGCCTGGGATGCGGCAGGTGAGT
The DNA here is from genome assembly GCA_964404195.1 of uncultured Syntrophobacteraceae bacterium. GTDB lineage: Bacteria > Desulfobacterota > Binatia > UBA9968 > UBA9968 > JAJPJQ01. The sequence continues at coordinate 64,837 of CAYOJC010000007.1, read as the reverse complement.
TGAGGATCGTCCGCGATGACCGTGCCCGCTCCGACGAGAACCGCGTCCACGCAATTGCGCATCTCATGCACGATGCGGCGCGCTTTCGGACCCGTGATCCAGCGTGAATGGCCGCTGCGAGTCGCGATCTTCCCGTCAAGCGAGGCGGCGATTTTCAGGATGACGAAGGGACTACGGCGGGTGATATACTTGGTGAAAGCCTCGTTCAGCTTGCGGGATTCTTCTGCGAGGATTCCGACGCGGACCTGAACACCGGCCCGGCGGAGTTTCCGAAGGCCTCCGCCGGAGACCAGCGGATTGGGATCCGCCATTCCCGCGACGACGGTTTTTACGCCAGCGTTTATGAGCGAGAGCGTGCAGGGCGGCGTCCGGCCATGGTGGCTGCAGGGTTCGAGGTTAATGTAGAGAGTCGCTCCGCGCGCTCTTTTTCCCGCGCGCTTGAGCGCGACGATCTCGGCATGAGCGCCGCCGGCCCGCCGGTGGTAACCCGTGGCGACGACGCTCCGGCCGCGCACCAGGACCGCTCCAACCATGGGATTGGGGCTTGTCCGGCCGGCGCCTTTGAGCGCGAGGCCGAGCGCCATGCGCATATATCGCTTGTCGGCTTCATCGCGCTCCGTCGAATTCGATCGCGCCATACGGGTTTACATATCATAATTTTGCGACGAAAGACCGGCGAGCTACCCGGGATAATTCACCGTTAAACATCCTCTCCGTAGGGGATACGCCTTGTTCCTTTGCGCCTCTTCCTTCGTGTGCTTCGTGTCCTTCGTGGTCAAAAAGTTTATCACCACGAAGAGCCTAGCGCGGCTACGCCGCAACCAAAGCAGAAACAGACATTTCACCACGAAGGTCACGAAGAGCACGAAGTTCAAAAGTATAAAATATACGAATCCTTCGTGGCCTTCGTGTGCTTCGTGGTGAGATCGTATTTTCTTGTCGATTCCGCAACTTAGGATCGGTGCGCAAGAAAATTTGCGCAAACCGCGAAAACTTACAGGCATAGTATTACGAAGGTCACGAAGTTTTTTAATCCTCGCGCAAGACTTAAAGAACGCTTTCCTCATCTAAGTGTGTCACGATCTTTTTTCGGTCGATGAATAATCCAGGCTAGTCACCGATCGGCGTTCATCGCGCATCAAGACTACCGAGTCTCCGGCCCCTTCTTCTGCTTTTGCGGCGATGGCTTCGAGGACAGGCCCTTGCGCTCCTTCAACAGCTCTTCGAGCTCGACCATGAACTCGTTGATGTCCTTGAATGAGCGATAGACCGACGCGAACCGGACATAGGCGACCTCGTCGATATCGTGCAGCTCTTTCATGGTGGCTTCGCCGATCACCGAGCTGGGAACTTCCTTTTCTCCCCGCTCCTGAAGTCCGCGCTCGATCCGGTCGGCCACCGCTTCGATCGTGTCGATGCTCACCGGCCGCTTCTCGCACGCGCGTTTGAGCCCGTTGACGACCTTGACCCGATCGTAACCTTCCCGGCGGCCGTCCTTCTTGACCACGAGCGGCATCGTTTCTTCGACGCGCTCGTACGTCGTAAAACGCCTCAAACATTTCTCGCACGCCCGGCGGCGCCGGATCATATTGGCGTCCTTGCTCAAGCGCGAGTCGATGACTCGATTTTCAGTTTCGTGGCAGAAAGGGCATTTCATAAAAAACAGGCGGTAGGCATTAGGCGATAGGCGTTAGTAAGATCCGGAGTCCTTAATTGCATTTTTCTGCCTACCGCCTACAGCCTATCGCCTACCGCCTTTGAATCCGATTCGGATAGATCGGAAACTTCTTGCACAGCTCACGCACCTCGTCGCCGACCGATTTGAGCACAGATTCATTTCCGACGTTGTTCAAGACCCGCGCGATAAACCCGGCGATGGTTTCCATCTCTTTTTCCTTCATCCCGCGCGTCGTCACAGCGGGCGTGCCGATACGAATGCCGCTGGTCACAAACGGCGAGCGGGTCTCGAAGGGAACGGTATTTCGGTTGACCGTGATCCGCGCCTTGTCCAGCGTCTCCTGACCCACCTTGCCGGTCAGCTCCGACTGCCGGAGATCGACCAGCATCAAATGGTTGTCGGTGCCGCCCGAGATCAGCTTGAACCCTTTTTGCATCAGCGCCGCGGCCAGCGCCTTGGCGTTTTTCACGATCTGTTGCTGGTAGAGCTTGAACTCCGGCGCGAGCGCTTCTTTGAGCGCAACCGCCTTGGCCGCGATCACGTGCATGAGCGGCCCGCCCTGAATGCCGGGGAAGACCGAGGAGTTGAGGGTTTTGGCGAACGGCTCGCGGCACATGATCAGGCCGCCGCGCGGGCCGCGCAGCGTCTTGTGCGTCGTCGTGGTGACGAACTCGGCGTGCGGCACCGGCGAGGGATGGATGCCGGCCGCCACGAGACCCGCGAAGTGCGCGATGTCCACCATGATCACCGCGCCGGCCTCGTCCGCGGCTTCGCGGAAGGGACGGAAATCGATCTCGCGCGGGTAGGCGCTGTAGCCGACGACGATCATCTTCGGGCGGTGCTGCCGCGCGAGCTCCCTCATGGCATCGTAGTCGATTCTTTCGTCGGATCGCCGCACGCCGTAGGGAACAACCTTGAAAAATTTCCCGGAAAAATTGACCGGGCTGCCGTGCGTCAGGTGCCCGCCGTGGGTCAAATCCATGCTGAGGATCGTGTCGCCCGGCTGGAGCTGAGAAAAATAGACCGCCATGTTGGCCTGCGAGCCGGAATGCGGCTGGACATTGACGTGATCGGCTCCGAATAACTCTTTGGCGCGCGCGATCGCCAGCTCCTCCACGACATCGACGAATTCGCAGCCGCCGTAGTAGCGGCGGCCTGGATATCCCTCGGCGTACTTGTTGGTCATGACCGAGCCCTGGGCTTCCAACACCGCCTCGCTCACCGCGTTTTCCGACGCGATCAGCTCCAGGTTCTCCTCGAGCCTCGTAGTCTCCTTCTGAATCGCCGCATATACGTCGGGATCTGTTTGCTGCAAAAAAGACACTTTCAAAGCTTCCCCTCTTTAATCGTTACGGTCTTTCTCGACGCGTGTTCCGAGCTCCCGCTCGACTTGGGAGATTTTATCGATGCGGCGCTGATGCCGGCCGCCGGCGAACGGCGTTTCCAGCCAGGCGTCAAGAATCTGTTCGGCTACCGCCGGATCGACTACGCCGCCGCCCAGGATCAAAATGTTCGAGTCGTTATGCTCGCGGCTCATACGCGCGCCTTGGACCTCGTGCACCAGAGCCGCGCGCACGCCCGGAAACTTGTTGGCCACGATCGACATGCCGACGCCGCTGGTGCACATGAGAATTCCCCGCTCGGCCTCGCCCTTGGCGACCTCGAGCGCGACGAGCCTGGCAAAATCGGGATAGTCCACCGAGTCGCTTCCTTGCGTCCCGAGATCTTTCACCTCAAGGTTTTTTGAGCGCAGCTTTTGCACCAAAAAATCCTTAAGCGCGACTCCGCCGTGGTCGCTGCCGATGACGATCACAAAGACTCCCGATCAACGTCCTGACACGGCTCTCACTATCTCGCTGCTGGTGAAAAGAAAATCGCAGGAGAGCGGCGGTTCGCCACCCGGGCTCCTGCGATTAGCTTTTTGGCATGACAGGTAAGCGCCCGCGATGAGCGGCGCTTATCCTCTGCTTTCTTGTCTGCGGTCTGTGCTACTTGTGGCTCTCGATGTAGCCAATGACGTCCTGAACGGTTTTGATCTTTTCCGCGTCTTCGTCGGAAATCTCCATTTCGTACTCTTCTTCCAGAGCCATCACCAACTCGACGATGTCCAGCGAGTCGGCGCCCAGATCCTCTACGAATGAGGCCTCGGGGGTCACCTCGTCCTCGCTGACGCCCAACTGCTCGCATACTATTTCCTTCACCCTGGCCTCTACAGATGATGCCATTCGTCTCACCTCCTCTTGGCAATTTTCCTACGCCATCAAAAGTCCACCGTTAACATTGATAACCTGTCCCGTAATGTAACCGCCCCCGGGGCCCGCAAGGAAGGATACCGTTTCGGCCACGTCCTCGCCGGAACCGAACCGGCCCAAAGGTATCGACTTCAGGAACTCCTCCTTGAGATCGCCCGGCAATTTCTCCGTCATCTCCGTGTCGATGTAGCCCGGCGCCACCGCGTTCACCGTAATTCCGCGAGACGCCAGCTCCCGCGCCATCGCGCGCGTGAAGCCGATTATCCCCGCCTTGGCAGCGGCATACGCCGACTGGCCCGCGTTTCCCATTTGGCCCACGACGGACGCCATGTTGATGATCCGGCCGTAGCGCGCGCGAATCATGCCGCGACACACGGCCTTGGTGCAATGGACCGTGCCTTTGAGATTGATCCCGAGCACCCGGTCCCAATCCTCCGGCTTGAGCCGAACTAAAAGATTGTCGGAGGTCACGCCCGCATTGTTGACTACAATATCAATTTTTTTGTGTTGGTCAACGATTTTTTTTACCGCCTCGTCCACCTGCGCCTCCTGGGAAACGTCGAAAGGGCAGAGCTCCCCGCTTCCCCCAGCCGCCAATAGCTGCCTGAGCGTTTCCTCGGCGGCCGAATGGTTGCCCCGGTAATTGACCACGACGCGCGCCCCACGGTGTCCCAACGCCAGGACCACGGCCCTGCCGATTCCCCGGCTCCCGCCGGTCACCAAGGCTATGCGACCCTGTAAAGTCACGCCTGCTTCAATCCAAATCCCGGTAGGCAGTATGCAGTAAGCAGGATAAAGCCCGTTATCCTTTGCTGCTTACTGCTTTCTGCCTACTGCTTACTTACCTTCTTCAAGTCCTCGGGAGTTTCGATATTGTCCGCCTTGAGCTTCGGGCTGATTCTTTTGATCAGACCGCTCAGGACCTTTCCAGGCCCGATTTCCAGGACGCGCTCACAGCCCAATTCCTCTAAGCATCGAACCGACTCCTCCCAGCGCACCGGGCGCACCGCCTGCTCGATCAGCAGAGATTTCACCTTTGTGGAATCCCGGTTGAGCGCGGCCTCGACGTTGGTGATTACGCCGATGGAAAAAGGTTTGATCTGGATCGTGTCCAGCACTTTCTTCAATCCCTCCGACGCGGGGAGCATCAACGGGCAGTGAAACGGCGCGCTCACCGGGAGCTCGAGCACTCTTTTCGCGCCGCGCTCGCGGCCCAGCGCCATCGCCCGAAGGACCGCCGCCTTCGCCCCGGCGATGACGATTTGTCCCGCGCCGTTAAAATTTGCCGGGGCGACGACCTCGCCGTTACCGGCTTCGTTGCATATTTGCTGCACCTCCGCCGCGGCCAGGCCAAAAAAAACCGCCATGGCGCCCGTGTCCCGAGGGACGGCCTGTTGCATCAACCTTCCCCGCTCCCGTACTACCCTGACCGCGTCTGCGAAGGCAAGCGCCCCAACGCCGACCAGCGCGCTGTACTCGCCCAAACTATGGCCCGCGACACACAGCGGTTGAATGCAAAATTCGGCCTCAAGGACGCGCAGGGCGGCGACCGAGACCGTCAGAATAGCGGGTTGAGTATATTCGGTGAGTTTGAGCTCCTCTTCCGGACCGGAGAAACAGAGGCGACGAAGAGGCAGTTGCGCAGCCTCCTCCGCCTCCAGGAAAATTCGTTTGGCCGCGTCGAATCGCTCGTAGAGATCCTTCCCCATCCCTACGTACTGCGAGCCCTGACCGGGGAAAACAAAGGCGACCTTAGCTTTTTCCTCCACCTTTGCTCTCTTTTCTTACTTCCTCGGAAGCCGATTTATCGCCGAACTTTGATTTGACTCGCTGCCAGAACCTGCGCGGGAGTTTTTCCGCTGTCTCCGGCTGTGTGTCGTTGGCTTCTCCCAGCATCTCTATGATGTGGCGATTGACGTCGTGTGAAACCGCCTCCTGCGCTATACGAATGGCGTTTTTGATTTCCTTCGGACCCGAGCCGCCGTGGGCGACGATGGCAACCCCGTTCAAACCGAGCAAAGGCGCTCCCCCATATTCGGTGTGGTCCAAGCGCACAAACGCGCGGCGCAAGGATCTCCGGCTCAAGAGATATCCGGCGCGGCTTAGCACGCTTTGTTGAAACGCTCCTTTGAGTGTTCGCATCATGAAACCCGCCAGGCCTTCCATCGTCTTGAGCGTCACGTTGCCCGTAAAGCCGTCGCAAACGACGACGTCGACCTTGTCGTTAAAGATATCCCCTCCCTCGACGTAGCCGATGTAATTCAACGGGGCGGCGGAAATCTGCTCGCTCGTCGCGCGCGTGAGATCGTTTCCCTTGCCCTGTTCTTCTCCGTTGCTCAACACTCCCACGCGCGGGGAGGTAACGCCTAAGACCTGTTCGGCGTAGATGGAACCCATGAGGCCGAATTGAACCAGTTGGCTCGGCTTACAGTCCACGTTAGCGCCGGCGTCGATAATCACCGTGCCCTTGCCGGGAGTGGGAATCACAACCAGGATCGCCGGCCGGTCCACTTGCGGCAGATTGCCGACGACGAACATCCCGAGCGCCATCATGGCGCCGGAGTTGCCCGCGCTGACCACCGCCTGGACCTCTCCCTGCTTCATGAGCCCATAGGCTACTTTCATCGATGAATCGCGCCTTCTCAACGCCGCGCTGGGCGATTCATCCATGGCAATCGATTGGGCCGCGGGCACAACCTCGACGGCGGCTCGCAGAGCGCCGTGCTTGGAAAGTTTCTGTTCGATGATTTCTCTGTCGCCGACCAGAACGACGCGCACGGCGAGGTCTGCGGCAGCCAACAGCGCTCCTTCGATGACCGCATCTGGAGCGCGGTCGCCGCCCATCGCGTCAACGGCAATCTTCAACATAGGAGGCGGGAACTCAGGCTTCTTCCACCGGAAGCACCTGCCTGCCGCGATAATGGCCGCAACTCGGGCAGGCGCGATGAGGAAGCACGGCTTCGCCGCACTTGGAACAGGTGCTCAACTGTGGCGCAGTTAGAGCATCATGGGATCGGCGCTTGTTTTTTTTGCTCTTCGAAGTTCTTCGCTTCGGCACCGGCATCTGTTTATATCCCTTCTCTTCTTTCCGCCTGAGGCGGAAGGAACGGCCTGAAAAATCGACGGTGGGCTACTGCTGCAACTTCATGTCACGGAAAAGCATCACCCGTGGGTCGCCTTGGGAAAAAGAGCAGCGACAGGAGTCTTCGTTGAGCTCGGCGCCGCAGCCCGGACAAAGCCCGCGGCAATCTTCTCCGCAAAGCGGGCGCGTCGGCAGAGCCAGCAAGAACTGCTCCCGAACAAACGGCGTGAGATCGATCTCTTTTTCGCTGTAGAAACTCAGCCCCATTTCCTCTTGATTCAGCTCCTTGCTCTTGGGAGACCGCGTGCCGGGCGCCAGGATGAAATCGAACTCTTTCTTGAGCGGGAACGAATAGTCTTTGAGACAACGGCTGCAAAAGCCTTCGACGGTCCCGCCGATCCGGCCGTGAAAAAACAGATCCGCTCCTGATCGATAATAGGTTACTTGGACATCGAGCTGCCGGGGAAAGTGAAAGTCCCTGGCGTCTCCGGCATAAAGCCGGTCCAACTCTTCGGTCCCCTCGGTGAAGCTCAGTTCTTTAGGCGTTTCAGCGATCTGTGCGACGAAAATCTTCATGGTTCCGGATTGTGAAACGACGAGATTAAAATATAGCGATTCGGCCTCTATTGTCAAGCTAAATGAACGCCGGAAAGGCAAAAAAGGTTCTGATTTTCTGCGGACTTCCGAATTGTCGGCCGAGCAAAGACTTAGCCGATTCTCAATCGGCGGTTTGCGCCTCGAGGACGAGCGCATGGGACAACGTGGCAAAGAATTTTTGGTACAGCTCCGGCTCTAAAACCGGCGTCACGTCGTATCGGGCGTTGGCTCGAACCAGCAGCCGAGTCGTGCCCCGAGGAATGACCGTCACGGTCAAGCGAAGAAGATAACGATCCAATTTCGTCCCGCTGACCGAAGCGAGAGCATAATCGGCGCGGTCTACGTGAAAACCCAAATCCTGTAAGGTCGCCGCGATAACGCGCAGCGTCCCGTCTCGGTCGGCCGTCGCGAAAGCACGGCTACGAATATTTGCCAGCTGGAGCTGCCTTTCGGGTTCCGGCGCCGCGTCGCGTACGGCGTATTCGCAGCCGCTCAGGCAGACAAGAAGATGCAAGCAAACACCGATGCCGAGGAGTGCCTGCGGAATTTTAGAACTCATGCGCGTCCAGAGCCAGCCCCTTGGCGAGCTTTTCAAAAAAAGCTTGGTACTCCGCGGGATCTTCGAGCAGCTCGGATTTGGCTACTTTCCCTTCGGTGTCCCAGACGATCCGCTGAAAGGTTATCCGCACGGCAGTGCTGTTGCCGTCTTCCGCAGGTCTGGCGATCACCGACGCCCGGATCATCTGATCTTTACTGTAGGGCATCGAGGTCGGAAAGCTCAACGCGGAGCTGATGACGGCCACCGCCGCCGAGGTCGCCATTCCGCCGATGTTGTATGGCGACTCCTTCTTCGAGCCCGCGATCAGTCCCAGCTCTTTGCTGGTGGCATCGATCGTAAATCCCAGAGCTTTAACAACCGCGCCGGCCGCATCGAGCAGCGCTTGCTCGTCTGTGGTTTCGAAGCGCCGGGTTTCCAACTTGCGCCGCGCGGGGCTTTCTTCCGTCAATTGCAGCGCCTCTTTCGGGATCTGTTCCGGCATGCAGCCGGGACTTAAAACAACGACGAATAATAGCGGAAAGATTTTTCTCAACATGTCGAAGGGGATGATAACCTTTGAGACGCGACTTAGGCAACTCCCCCACTGCCGGTACACCCATCGGCTTCCGCTGTGGTTCGAGCCTCCTCACCGCCCTGAGTTTATCGAAGGGAGGGCAGGTTCTCTGCCGCAGAGGATGAATTCTTGACAAAGAGGGATCAACCGTTTACATGGTTTGATCTAATATGGTTGAAGTGCGAGGCCTCACGAAGTACTACGGCGAATTTCGCGCCATCCAGAATGTCTCGTTCACCGCCGAGCGGGGAGAGATCCTGGGACTGCTCGGACCGAACGGCGCCGGCAAGACGACGACGATGCGGATCGTCACCGGCTTCATGCCGGCGACCGAAGGAACCGCCGTCGTGGAAGGATTCGACGTCTCGACCGAAGCGCACGAGGCCCGCCGGCGCATCGGTTACCTGCCGGAAAATCCGCCGCTCTACCATGACATGACCGTGAGCTCCTATTTGAAGTTTGTCGGGCGCATCAAAGGGGTCAAGAGAAGCGAGCTCGCTGGGGCGCTGGACAGAGTGCTGGAAAAATGTTTTCTCACCGAGGTCGCCTCGCGCATCGTCGGCCGGCTCTCCAAAGGTTACCGGCAGCGCGTCGGTTTGGCCCAGGCGCTGATCCATAGTCCGCCGGTGCTCATCCTCGACGAGCCCACCATCGGCCTCGACCCCAGGCAGATCATCGAGATCCGCGGCTTGATCAAAGAGCTGGCCGCCGACCGGACCGTCATTCTTTCCACTCATATCCTGCCGGAGGTGTCGCAGATTTGCGGCAAAGTCGTCATCATCAACGAAGGCAGAGTCGTGGTGGAAAAGAATTTGAAGGAGCTGGCTCAGGGCGCGAGCCTGGAAGAAGTTTTTCTCCGCTATATTTCCAAAGAAGTCGAGTCCAAAGAAGCGAGCGCCTGATCCGGCCTGGATTACTCATCAACCGAGGAAGGATTGCGACACACTCTAGATAAGGAAAGCGTTCTTTGCGTCTTGGCGCGAGGACTAAAAAACTTCGTGACCTTCGTGCTCTTCGTGGTGATAAACTTTTTGACCACGAAGGACACGAAGCACACGAAGGAAGAGGCGCAGGGGAAGAAGACGTATCCTACGGAGAGGATGTTTAACTGCGAATTATCCGAGCTAACATGCGTAACATTCTGACCATTGCCGGGAAAGAGATCCGCTCTCTTTTCCTTTCTCCGATCGCCTACGTCGTGCTCACGGGTTTTCTGCTCTTGGGCGGGTGGTTTTTCTTCAATTTGCTGTTCCGCTTCACTTACATGTTGAGTCTTTACACCGGCCTGCAAAACACCGAAGGTCTGCAGAGTCTTAACTTGAACGAGTACGTTATGGCGCCGCTCTTACACAATCTCACGATCGTGCTCGTGATCATGATTCCGATCATCACGATGCGGGCGTTCGCGGAAGAAAAGAGGAGCGGAACCTACGAGCTGCTTCTGACCTCGCCCCTCAGGGTGACCGAAATCGTTCTGGGCAAGCTCTTGGGCGCCCTCGCGTTCCTCGCCGTGATGATCCTGCTCACGGCAATTTACCCGGCGATTCTTTTGCTCTACGGCAACCCGGAGCTCGGGATCGTCGCCGCGGGTTATCTCGGACTCTTCCTTCTCGCCGCGGTTTTCGTCTCGGTGGGGTTGCTCACTTCGTCGCTGACCGAGAACCAGATCGTCGCCGCCGTGACTTGCTTCGTCATTCTGCTGCTCCTCTACGTCATCTCCTGGCCGGCGGAAACCACCGGATTCGCGCTGGGAAACACGCTCAAATATCTCTCAGTCGTCGAACATTTCGGCGAGATGGTCAAAGGCATTATCGACACTCGCGACATCGTCTATTTTCTCAGCCTGATCGTTTTGAGTCTCTTCCTCACCCACCGCGCCGTGGAGTCCTCGCGCCAGAGTTAGCCGGCCTTTTATGAGAAAGATCCTACAGATTTCCGGGATTGCCGGCATCGTTCTCACCGTCTTCGGTCTCATCGCCCTCATTTTCACCGGCAACGCAATGGATCCTTACGTCCTGATCCATCTGGCGTTGGGCGTCTTGTGTCTCGCGGCCTATCTCGTAACTCAGGGGCGCAATCTGGCCGCTTCGCTGCGCCGCCGCTCGACGCGCTACGGGCTCAACGCCGTCATCTATTCCCTGCTTCTCATAGGCGTCCTGGTTCTCGTCAATTTTCTCAACACCCGCTATCACCATCGGTGGGATCTCACCGAGGGGAAAGTGTTCAGCCTCTCGCCACAGACCGTCAAGGTGATCGGCGGGCTCGATCAGGATTTGCAGATTTACGGCTTCTTTGAAAAAGGCGAGAACCCCAAGGCGACCGATCTCATCAAGAGTTACACGTATCAGTCGCCGCGGGTTAAATTCACCGCGGTCGATCCCGACCGGAATCCGGAAATGGCCAAGCAGTTCAAGATCCAACAGATGAACACGCTCCACTTGAGCTACGGGCAGGAATCCACGAACATCACCGACAACACCGAGGAGGGGGTTACCAACGCGATCATCAAGCTCACCAAGGCGACGAAGAAAAACGTCCTGTTCCTCACCGGTCACGGCGAGCCGAAACTCGACGACAAGGAAACCCCGCAGGGGTACGCCGCGGCCAAAGCTGCCCTGGGGAACGAAAATTATCAGGTGAAGGAGTTCCTGCTCTCGACGCAGGAGAAAGTTCCGCCGGAAACTTCGCTCCTCATCGTGGCCGCGCCGGCAAAACCGCTGCTCGACCATGAGATCGAGGCGATCGACGATTATTTGAAAAACGGCGGCCGGCTCCTGGCGCTGCTGCCTTCGCCGGGCGGCGATAGCCTCAAGACGTTTCTCCGCAACTGGGGCGTGGAGGTGGGCGACGACATCGTCGTGGACCAGCAGATCCGCCTCTTCGCCGGTCCCACGCTGGGAGTGGAGCCTATCGCGGAGAATTACGACAAGGCCCATCCGATCACGCGCGAGTTCAAAGAGCGCACGCTCTTTCCACTGGTCCGGTCCGTCGAGCCCGTCAACGAAAGCAAAGACAAACTCGAAGCGACCTCCCTGGCCCAGACCAGCGCGACGAGCTGGGCGGAGAAAGATGTGAACGGCATCTTCAAGCAAGGCAGGGCCGCTCTGGGACCTGAGGACAAGAAGGGGCCGATCTCGGTCGCCGTCGCGGTCAGCGCCAATCTCAAAAAACTCGGTATCGAGAAAGAGGGCGAGGCGAAAGTGGTGGCGGTCGGAAGCGCCGCGTTTGCCAACAACCGGTACATCAATATCTTCTTCAACCGGGATTTTTTTCTCAACGCGGCGAACTGGCTGGTTGGGCAGGAAGAGATGATCTCCATCCGGCCGCGCTCGGTCCGCTCCTCGCGCCTCCAGTTGACCGAAGGAGAAGGCGCCGCGATATTCTACCTCTCTTTTCTGATCCTCCCGGAAATCCTCCTCATCATCGGTCTCTCCGTATGGTGGCGGAGGAGATAAAAACGTGCGGCGGCTGAAAACGCTCATCTTGGCCGTCCTCTTGATCGCTCTGGGCGGTTACGTTTATTTCTTCGAGCTTGCCAAAGGCGACAAAGGAAAAATCGAGAAGCTGCTCGATTTCAAGCCGGACGAAGCGGCGGCTATCGATCTCACCTATCCCAACCGGGCGATCCAAATCCAAAAAGATCCTTCAGGGAAATGGAAGCTCGTCCAGCCCGTGCGCGCCGACGCGGACGACGCGACCGTCGGAAGCCTGCTCGCCGCGCTCGCCGCGAGCGACCTCAAGAGAACGTTAGAGAAAAAACCCGGCGGCGCGGACTTGAAAAGCTTCGGCCTCGAGCCGCCTGCCATCAAAGTCTCGATCACGCTGAAGAACGGCCTGACCCTGCCGACTTTCGCCGTGGGCGCTAAAACTCCGCTGGGCGATTCGGCATACGTCCGGCGCGGCAGCGATCCCACGGTCTATCTTACCGACGGTTCGATCGTGCTAGCGCTGGAGAAGCAGCCGAACGATTTGAGAGACAAGACGATCGTCACGTTTCCCGCGCAGCAAGCGACCAAGGTCGAGATTCAGATGCCACCCGGGCAAGCTCTCGTTCTCGTCAAGGGCGAGAAAGAACAGTGGACGCTCGAAGCGCCAGTCAAAAGAAATGCCGGAGCCGACGCGGTGAGCGAGTACCTCGCGGCGCTGACGCGACTAAGGGTGAAAACCTTTGCCGACGACCAACCTACCGATCTCAAAAAATACGGCCTCGATCGCCCCGCGCTCAAAATTTCTATCGACGGCAAGGACGGAAAAAACCTGGCGGCGCTCCAGGTCGGCGGCAAGAGCGCCGACGGATACTACGCCAGGGCGGAGGGAAGCCCTGCCGTGTACACGATCGACGAGATTTTTTATCCGATGCTGCGCAAGCAGCCGGCCGATTTCGCCGCCGAGGAAAAACAGGAGTCGAAGAAATAAACTCGCTCTTGAGAAACGAAACTCAGTCTGTTAACCGTTTCCTTACCTCATTTGGCGGCGCATGAACTTTCCTCTTCAGCTAACAAATAATTGGGGCGGCAAGCGCTACAACTCGTTCCAATCGAACCTCAAGAACACTTTCCAAAGCCGCGTGTACAAGGTCGGCCTCAGAATGGATTTTACCTGCGCGAACCGTGACGGGCTGGTCGCCACCGGCGGCTGCATCTACTGCAACAACGCGGGCCATACGCCCGATGGCTTTCGCCCGGGCATGTCCGTGACCGAGCAATTGGAGCGCGGGACCGAAGCGCTGAGAAAGCGGCACCGGACCGAGAAGTTCATCGCCTACTTTCAGAGCTACAGCAATACGTATGGGCCGTTGACGAAGCTCGAACGATTTTATCGCGAGGCGCTGGATTTTCTCGGCGTCGCCGGTCTGGCCATTTCGACGCGCCCGGACTGCGTGCCGGACGACGTCCTCGAGCTCATAGCCGATCTGGCGCGCCACACGTATCTCTGGCTGGAGCTCTGCCTCGAATCGATGCACGACAAGACTTTGCAATGGGTGAACCGCGGCCACGGTCTCAGGGAATTTATCGATGCGGTCGAGCGCGGCAAATCCCGGGATCTTCGGCTGTGCGCTCATTTGATCCTCGGCTTCCCCACAGAAACTTGCGAAGAAATCCTACAAACGCCGTCGCTGCTGAACCGGATAGGAATCGACGGCGTGAAGCTGCACAACCTGCACGTCATCAAGAACACGGTCCTGGAGGAGATTTATCTTTCTCGCGCCTTCGAGATCTTAAGCCGCGAGGACTACATCGCTCTCGCGATCGATTTTCTCGAGCGGCTCGCTCCCGAGATCGTGATCCACCGCTTCAGCGGAGAGACTTACCGCGATCTCACCCTCGCGCCCGAGTGGTCGATCAATAAAATCGGCGTCCACAACGCGATCAACACGGAGCTGGAAAGAAGAGACACGTGGCAGGGGAAGCTCTTCCCGGAAGATTCGCGTCTCGGTGCCGGGGCAAACGATCACATCGGAGATGGAAGCGTGTCTCTATGAGTTTTTTTCAAACCGGTCAAAAAGGTCCAGATTCAAGGCGCGCGAAGATCGACGAGCGGAGGCGTACTTTTTTCAGTACGTCGAGCGAGTCGGTCGAGCGCAACGATGAAACTGGAGCTTTGTGGCCGGTTTGGAGGCATACGTGAACGGGCATATCGGGCTGATCCATTCCATCCTTCCCTCCACGGTCGATATCAAAGTATCGGTGCCGCAGATTCATCCGTCCACGCGAAATCTGGGAGCGGAACGGGCCGGATCGGGGACGATCGTCGATCCCGACGGATACATCCTGACGGTCCACTATGTCACCGTCGGAGCGGAGTCCATCACGGTCACTTTGCCCGACGGCGAGCAATATCCCGGTGAGCTCGCGGCGCAGGATCAGGAAACAGGCCTCTCGCTCGTGAAAATCCCGGGCAAGGGTCTTCCGTTTCTTCGTCCTTCGCCCCCTGAAGAGTTAAAACTGGGAGAGCCCGCGCTGATCGTCGCCAGCATCGGAGGACCGGCGAGAAGAATCAACGGCGGCTACGTAACCTCCATGGAAGGCTACGACGGCCACTGGGAATACATGCTGGATAAAAGCATTCGCCTGAGCGCTTTCAACCCCGGCTTCGGCGGCGGAACGCTGGCGGACTTCAGGGGCAGGCTGATGGGGGTGGTTTCCCTCAACTTGAACGACATCGGAAGATTCTCGCTCGCCATACCCATTGAATTCTATCTGCGGCACGAGCAGGAGTTGAAGCAGCACGGGCGGGTGCGCAGCCGCGTCCCACGCCCCTGGCTCGGCTTTTATCCGCAGCACATGGGAGGGCACGTCGTTATCGCGGGCGTGGTTCCCGGAGGGCCGGCCGAGAAGTGCGGCCTCAAGGAGGGAGACATCATCACCAAAGTGGAGCGGCAGGAGGTCCGCTCCCGTCCCGATCTCTATAGGGAGATATGGAAGAAGAGACCGGGCGACCGGATCTCCTTCCATATTTTAAGGGATGAAGAATCGCTGGATCTCTCGGTGGTCGGCGGCGACCGAGCGGATTTCTATCGGAGTTGACGGGATGGTGAATACGTTGGGTTCGTCCTTCGGCCCTTCGGCTTCGCTCAGGGCAGGTTCTTTCTTCGTGTGCTTCGTGTCCTTCGTGGTCAAAAAGCTTATCACCACGAAGAGCACGAAGGTCACGAAGTTTTTAAGGTCGATGAATCATCGGGGTTAGTCGTCTCCTCCGGTTTTCTTCAATTCTCCTTTGCCGACCACTTTGACGGACTGAGCCGGGGTATACGCATCGGGCTCGTACTTGATGGCAGCCTTGTCCTTTTCTTCCAGATCTTTCAATTTAATTTTCTGCCCCTCTTTCTCGATGTCGGTCTTATCATCGACGCCGACGACCTCTTCCCGGACCTTTCCCTTGCGCTCGACCTGAAAGGTGATGGTGCGCTGCCCGACGGCGCTGATGACGCCCTCCACTTCCACGTCTTTCGCTTTGGTCGATTTTTTCTCTTTCTCTTCTTGAGCCGAGCTGATGCCTAAGAACCCGCACAACAGCAACGACAGAACTGCAAGCCATCTAACGGTTTTCATCACGTCCTCCTTGGCCGGTCGATATTGATTCTGCTCTTCCGCAAAACTAGCTAAAGTTTGAAATAGTGTCAAGTCACCCGATTTTCGATTTTAGACTTCGTCGTGAGCTCAGAGTGTGTGAAAAAATTCGTTCATGGTTCGACAAGCTCATCACGAACGGGATAACATCGATGGAAGTTCAAGCACTTAGCCGTTCGTCCTGAGCCCGTCGAAGGGCGATCGGCGATTTTTTCACACACTCTCAGTCGAACGATTTTTGATTTTCGATTAAACCAAAATCGGCAACCCAAAATAGTCACGCCGCATACCGGACCGGCATCGTGATTCGGAAGGTCGTTCCCTTGCCCACCTCGCTCTCCACTTCCACCTTGCCATGAAGCAGATTGAGCAGCCTCTTGGCGATGGCGAGGCCCAGGCCGACGCCGCCGAGGCTCCGGCTCGACGAGCCTTCCACCTGGCGGAACGGCTCGAAGATAAGAGGCAAAGACTCATGGGAAATTCCTACCCCCGTATCTTTGATCTCGATCTCTATTTGGTCGCCCGACGCGGTCGGAGCGGCGGTGACTCGAACCTGCCCCTTGTCGGTATACTTCACCGCGTTGAAAACGATGTTGCTCAAGATTTCCTTGACTTTCATCCGATCGCTCTTCAGCGCGGGAAGCGCGCCCGCTATCTCCCAGCAAAGTTCCACGGGTTTGCCGCTGAGTCCGATGCGGAACAATACCTCCAGCTCGGTCCAGATTTCTTCGAGACGAAACTCTTCGACGCGGATAACGACTTGACCCGCCTCGAAACGGGACAGGTCCAAAATGCTGCTCACCAGATTGAGCGCCTCCCCGGAATTACGCAGCGAGGTCTCGATGCATTTCCGCTGCCGCTCGTTGGTCTCGCCGAGAAAGCCGCCCAAAAGCAAATCGAGGTTGCCGATCACGATATTGATCGGCGTGCGCATTTCGTGCGTCATCGTGGCGAGAAACTCGGCCTTGAGACGGCTCGCCTCTCCCAACTTATCGTGCAGCGTCTTGACTTCCTGAATCAATCTGGCGTTGTCGATCATGATCGCGACCGGCCCCGCGATCGCGGTGAGCATGTCGAGCTCCTTGTCGCCGAAGAGCCCCGCTTTCTTGCTCACCACCTCGATGACGCCCTTGATCTCTCCTCTCACCTTGAGCGGCACGCAGGCGATCGCGCGCGTCTTGAAGCCGGTCGTCTGATCGACGCGTTTGGAAAAGCGCGCCTCGCGGCGGACGTCGGAGACGACCATCGGCAGCCCGGTTGAGGCCACGAAGCCGGCGATGCCTTCGCCCTTGGCCAGCGTCATGTTTTTGAGCTGGTTCGCCTTTTCGCCCAGCGCGATGAAAAAATTGAGCTGGTCTTGCTCGCGGTCCAAGAGAAGAATCGAAGATCCGTCCGCCCCCATCATCGCCGAAGTAAACCGCATCGCCGCGGTGATGACCTCCTCCAGGGGCATCGAGGTCCCCATGAAATCGGCGATGTGCGCCAGGAGCCGGACTTCGCTGTCGGCTTCCAGCGGATTCAGCGCGTTCACGATTTTCCCTTCCCCAACTCCTGAGAGCGGCGGGTCGCCTGCAGCACGGCTTCCATCACGGTCCCCCTCATGCCGCCCTTCTCCAAAGCATAGAGACCGGCGATCGTGGTCCCGCCGGGGGAGGTGACTTCGTCTCTGAGCTCGCCCAAATGCTTGCCGCTTTCGAGCGCCATGCGCGCGGAGCCGTAAACGGTCTGGAGCGCGAGCTTGAGCGCCACTTCCCGGCTGAGACCCACTTGAACTCCGCCGTCGGCCAGCGACTCGATAAAGAGGAATACATAGGCCGGACCGCTGCCGCTGAGTCCGGTGACCGCGTCTAAATATTTTTCCTCCAACGGCAAGCCGACGCCGAAACTGTTCAAGATCGAACCGACCCTTTCTAGATCCTTGACGATCGCATGCGCTCCTCCAGCATAGCAGGAAGCGCCGGCGCCCACCACGCAAGGAATGTTGGGCATGACCCGAACCACGCGCGCGCCTTTGGCCAAATTCTTCTCGATGCGCTCGAGCGGAACGCCCGCCGCGACCGAGACCAGGAGCTTCGTTTTGCCCAATTTTCCCGCGATCTCTTTGAGCACGGAATCGACGATCTGGGGCTTGACCGCAAGGATCACGATGTCGGCGAATTCACAGACCTTGGCGTTGCTCGGCGTGGCTTCGATCCCGAGCTCCGCCGCGGCGGACTGCCTGAGCGCCTTGCTCACGTCGCTCGCCATGACCTGCTTTTTACCGACCAGGCCGGCGCCGATCACTCCGCGCATGATGGCGGAGCCGATCTTGCCCGCGCCGATCACGCCTATCTTCTCTTTGAGCATCTCTTTTCCTATTGCCTAATGCCCGTTGCCTATTGCCTGTCAGTATCTTTTGCCTAGTTTCTTCAGCTCCTGCCACGCTTCCGCGTCATCGGAGCTGATGGACAGGACTTCGCGAAATTTCAGCTCCGCCTCTCTCGTTCTTCCCAGGTTCGCCAGCGCAATACCGAGGTTGCGCCGCCAGTCGACGTTGCTCCTTCTGAATTTCAGCGCGCGGCGGTAAGCGCCGGCGGCCTCCTGCCACAGCCCGAGCTTGCGATACGCTTCCCCGAGCGCGCTGTAAAGAACGTCGGAATCTTCGCCCTTTTCTTTGGCCTGCTCCAGAAACTCTTTCGCCTTTTCCGTTTCCCCTTTTTCCAGGTACAAACGGCCCCAGGCCATCAGCACCCCGGCGTGCTCCGGTTGCATTTGCCTTGCCTGCTCGAACCATTTTTCCGCCTCGGGCAATTGATGATAATAAAGAGCGATCTTCCCCAGGCCCAGATAGGGCAGCACCTCTTTGCTCTTCATCTCGATCGCTTTTGCGTAAATCACCTTCGCCTCGGGCAGGTAGAAATCTCCGCTGAGCGCGAGGATGGCCCTCAGCGTTTGCGGCGAACGCTCCAACGCGGTGACGGCCGCCTTGGCCGCTTCGGCGCTTTTTTCCGCTTCGAGAAGAATTTTAGTTTTGAGCACGTAAAAATCGGCGTTCGGCGGCTCCAGCGCGATCGCCCGCTCGATCTCCTCAAGCGCGCGGGTGTGCCATCCGTTGGCCTCGTGGGCCTGGGCGAGATAATAGTGGCCGAGAGCCTCGGAGGCGCCGGCGGACGCCTTCCAGGGCGCATCGGCGAGAAAGGGATTCATCAGTTTGCGATTAAGCTCCGAAGTGGCGCGTCCGAGACTCTTGGGCGCGGAGAACTCCAACTGGGCGCCGTCGTCCGTATTGAGCGTCGCCCCCTCGCTGAAGCCGAGCGCGCCCTCTCTGCCCATTCGATAAAATCCTAGAACGGCGTACGGGTCGCTGAGGCCCAGCGCATCGAAGTCCGCCCTGAGAATACGATTTTTCGCAAAGACTTCCTTCAGCTCCGAATGGCGGAAGACCTGTTCCTGCATGCTCCCGACCATGAGGAAATCGCTTTCTTTCATTCCCCAGACCGTCATATAAGGAAACGCCTCAGCGAACGTGCGAAAGACCATGCGAAAATCGTCCGGCGACATGGAATAGTTATGGAACCATTGCGCAAAGATTCCGTCCGGCTTGAGCTTCGACTTCACGACGCCGTAAAATTCTCGCGTGTAAAGATTGGCGATGCCGGCGATCCAGGGATTGGACGGCTCGGCGGCGATGATGTCGTACACTTTCGGAGTGGCGAGAATATAGTTGCGGCCGTCGGTGGGAATCAGGCGCACTTTGGGATTTTCCAGAATCTTGCCGTTCCTGTCGTTAAAGTAGGTCGTGGCTTCGCGCATCGCGGGCTCGATCTCGAGCACCTCGACCTCGCGCACGGGAAACGACGCGACGGCCCTCGTCGTCATACCGGTGCCGAGCCCGATCACCGCCGCCCGGTCGCCGCGCGGATGAAACAGCATCGGGATGTAGCCGGTCATGAGCTGGCTCAAAGCGTCGCCGTGGGAGCCGTCGATTTTTCCGTTGGTCCTGAAATAACGGTACTCGCTGCCGGTGCTCTGGTGGACGCTGACGGTAGCGGTCAAGCCCTCCTTATAATAGAGGATGTCGTCGCGGTGCATCTCCTCGACGCGGAGCGAGTCGCGGTGCAGGCTCTCGTAGCGGTCGCTGTATACCGTCACGCCGCTGGTCATGACGTGGCGGTCCCAACGGGGCGTCTTCCAGGGGATCAATATGGCCGCCGCGAGAACGACCAGGCCCAGCGCAATGCGGGGCACGAGGGACATGCGCGGATCGGCGACGATCAGGAACCATCCGACGACGAGATTCAAGATCACGGCCAGGATAATCGAGTTCTGTACGCCGAGCTGGGGAATAAAAATAAAACCTCCGGCGAAGGCGCCCACGATGGCGCCGAGAGTGTTGGCCGCGTAGGAGGTTCCCACGCTGCTGCCGATGCGATAAAGACTCTGGGTGAAGAGGCGCGCGACGAGTGGGAAGGTCATCCCGAGAAGCAACGTCGGCAGGAACATCACCAGCGCTGCGGTGGCGATCTGGATCGAGAGAAACAGATGGAACGAGTCGCCGAATCCATGCATCAGCCGGAGAAAGATCAGCGGCAGCCTGCCGAAAAGCGGGATCGTCGCCAGCGCGGTCAGTCCGACCAACAGCTCGATCACGCCGAACGTGGCCATTCTGACTTCCCGGTCCCCCATCAGCCGGGCGTAGAGAAATCCGCCGAGAGCAAGGCCGACGAGGAAAGTCACCAGCATCGTCGTGAAAGAATAAATGGAACTCCCGATCACGAGCGTGAGAGCGCGCGTCCACGCGTTCTCGTAGACGAGCGCGGCCATTCCGGAAAGGCCGAAGGAGAGCAGCAGCACCCAGCCCAGATTCGAGGGCGCGGCTCCGGAGACTTCCGCGCTCGGCTCCGCTTCTTCAACCGCGGCGGCCGGCTCGCTCGCTACCCGGTCGCGCAGCCGGTCCACGATCAAGATGACCACGGCGATCGCAAGATTGAGCGCGGCGGCGACGTGCACCGTCGTGCGCATGCCGAAGCTGGGAATTAAATAATAGCCGGATACGGCGCAGCCCAGGACCGCCCCGAACGTATTGGTTGCGTAAAGGTCGCCGACGCGGCGGCCGATCTGGTCGAAGCTCTTGATGAAAAAGCGGCTCAGAACCGGAAGCGTCGCCCCCATGAGCAGCGTGGGCAGCACGAGCAGAACGAAGGACAAAAGGAAGAGCAGCAGGTTGAAGACCATCG
This sequence comes from uncultured Syntrophobacteraceae bacterium, assembly GCA_964404195.1. GTDB lineage: Bacteria > Desulfobacterota > Binatia > UBA9968 > UBA9968 > JAJPJQ01. The sequence goes on along the minus strand of CAYOJC010000007.1, from coordinate 43,830 downwards.
GATAGGCGTCGTTCAAGTGAAATAGCGGAATATAGAGCCGCCGGCCCGCGTCGAATAACCACGGGACGACCAGGCCGTAAATGCCGACTCCGGCTTCGAGAAGGCCATAGAGCAGAAAATCGTTTTTACCGCGATCGGCGATCCGGCCGAAGAGATAACTTCCCACGGCGAGGCCGGCCATGAACGCGGCCAGGACGGTGGCGATGGCGTAGGTGGTATTGCCGAATATCTGGGTCAGCATGCGGGTCCATACGACTTCGTAGATCAGACCGGCGGAGCCCGACAAAAAGAAGCAGAGCAGCGCGATTAAAAGAAGCCCATTCCCCCGCGAGCGGCTAATGCCTGTTGTCATAGCGTTTTCTTCGACCCTCCCTGAATTAAACCATCCGCACTGATATCAGCCCTTGAAAGCACTGTAAAGAGCGGGTTCGTGCTTGAAACAGCGAGGCGAGATAGCATACGTTTCGACTGACGGATCGTAGGAGGTAGACATGCCCAAGGACATGCGCACGTGGATTCAAGAACTTGAGACTGCGGGAGAGCTGATTCACATCACCAAGCCCGTTCATCCGCACACGCAGATGGGCGCGCTGCTCTACCAGTCGAGGGAGAAAGCGCTGTTGTTCGAAAACGTGGCGGGATTCCCGAAGTGGAAAAGCCTCGGCATGGCGCCCGCGAACCTGCGCCACGCCGCGCTGGCCTACGGCACGACGGTCGAGAAGCTAATTCCCACCGCAGCGGAGCGCGCGCTCAAGCGGCAACCGACGGAACTAGTCTCGACCGGACCGGTAAAGGAAATTATTTTGAAGGGCGATCAGGTCGATCTCACTAAGCTTCCCGCGCATGTCGCGGGCAGCGAGGAGACTCCTTATATAGCGTCGGGCCTGCTGGTGGCGCGCGACCCGGACACGGGTGTGCGCAACGTCGCTTTTCATCGCTTGCAAATCAAAGGACCGCGCAAGACCGGCGCGCTCATCGTCCCGCGCCACACGCGGGCCATTCTCACGAAGCACGAGGAGCGGAACGAGCCGACGCCGGTGGCGATCTTCATCGGCCACCATCCTTTATATTACATGGCCGCCGCCACCACGGGGCCGTTCGAGATGGACGAGCTGGAGCTGGCCGGCGGGCTCATCGGCGAGCCGGCGAAAGTCGTCAAGTGCGAGACCAACGATCTGGAAGTTCCGTACGACGCGGAGATCGTTTTGGAGGGAAGAATACTGCCGAATGTGCGCGAGGAGGAAGGGCCGTTCTCCGAGTTCCACGACTACTACGTCGCGGGCATGGGAAAAAATCCGGTGATCGAGATCGACTGCATCACCATGCGCCACGACGCCATCTTCAAGGCGATTCAGAACGGCTCGGAGGTCGAAGGCTGCATCTTTCACAAAGTACCGTTCGGCGTCGCGGTCTACAACCACATCCGACACATCGGCGGCTACGTCAACCTGCACAACCTGTTGGTTCTGCCCGGACTCTTCGGCATCGTCGTGCAGATGACGCCGCGCTTTTACGGCGAGGCCAAGCAAGTTTTGATGGGCGTGCTGTCGAGCCCGATTCTCCATCCGAAGATCGCGATTGCGGTCGACGAGGACGTGAATATTTTTAATTACTGGGAAGTTTTGTGGGCGATCAACACGCGCTGCAACCCGCAGGAAGACATGGTCATCATCCCCGGCACGCGCATTCACCCGATGGACCCGACCGGCGACGAGCCCATTCCCCCCGGCGGACAGTACTGGCATCGCGTCGGCGGCAAGGTCATCATCGACGCGACCAAGCCGCCCCTCTGCGCCGGCAAAGAAGCGCGGCTACCGTTTGAAAGGTTAAAGCCGATGGGTTGGGAGACGGTCAGGTTGGAAGATTTTTTGCCGAAGTGAGGGTGAGGGTAGCGCTAGACCGTTTTCTTACGGATGCAGCTCATAGACCGGCACTCTAGTCACCTTGATAGGAGACTTGGCAAGCAAGCGCTCGGCTTTCTGCCAGTCCTTCGCTGAATAGTATTCTTCCCCACAGACCTCGCAAACCTCGGCAGGAAAGTTATGGATGACCGCAATCGGCTCACCAGCCTGGTTGTGACGCTCGACCGTCACTTTCTGAGGGTGGGTCTTGCCCTGCTTACAAAACACGCATTTCATTTTGTTTTTCTCCTTGTCCTGTGATCCGGTTCATATATTTCGGGATCATAGTCGTGGACAGTCACATGAGCGCCCAATTTTCACCGCCCAATCGTGCGGGCCATCCAACTTCAGTGATAGGGCGGTATCCAGAAATGAAACGTCCCCTTTGGCAATTGGCTCTACGGGTTCGATTGTAATCCGCACGCGAGTATTCGGCTCAAGCGTGAGTGCGTCTTTGGGACGAAGTACCTTTCCGTCGAAAACTGCTTCTATGATCTTGCTCATTTCACACCTCCGATGCTCCAGAGCTACTCGTAAGTATAGCAGACCTCGGTGCTCATCGCACGCCTGACCAGACTGTAGAAGGCTGAAAAAGGGACTGTTCCCTTATCATCTTCCCTCGTTCGGAAACGCCTTTGCCATTTTCGGATCAAGGACGATAACGTTTGTCGCTTTGCTTACGCGTCGCGCGTATTGTCCGCGAACTATCTCACCGAAGTCCGACCTCTTGTACTCGGGTCTAAGTCCATCCGAGAAACGTGACTCAGCCTTCCTGGACGGAACTCGCGACATTTTTGTCATGCCGCGATTGTGCCTGGCAAAACCCCATTTAGCAAGAAAAAGCTCCGGCGGACCGTACTGGCATCGCGTCGGCGGCAAAGTAATCATCGATGCGACCAAGCCGCCTCTCTGCGCCGGCAAAGAAGCGCGTCTGCCGTTCGAGCGATTAAAGCCGATGGGGTGGGAGACGGTGAGGTTGGAAGATTTTTTGCCGAAGTGAGGGCTCTCACGCGGCGTAGCGGATCACTTCGAGTTCAGCCGTACTGTCTGCCTGCCTAAGCAAAGTGTCGATGCGCGCCATAACAGCATCCTCAATCAGATATTCGCGGCACGCTTTACACTGCAAGACCGGCAGTTGCTTGAAGATGACAATGCGGTCTTCCGACAACTTAAACGGCAGGTCGGTCTTGATCCGATTCATACCGGCGCCACAAACCGTGCACTTCATGAGGACCTCCTTCGTGTTTTCAAATCGATTTCCCACTCCTCGGGGCTGGGATAATATGCCGTGACAAGTCGAACGTTCTGACCATCTACATCGGCTCCAAACAGCACATGAAACGTCTCCTCGCCCTGTCGGCCAAGGAGCAGATAACTCGGAAAGTATTTGTCCTCCGGGTAGGCCTCGACAATTTCGTAGCTGTCGGCGGCCAAGATAATCGTCTCGCGGGCGATGAACCTCCGTCCCAAGCGCATGTTGACATGGTACGTCCACAAAATCCGGCCACCGTGAAGGCAGTCACGGATGAATGATGTAGGATCGTCCGGGAGCTTACGCTCGGCCACAACTCATGTATACATGAAGTGAGTTAAGGCGTCTAATGGCGCGCGGGATAAGCGGGAGCAGAAAAGACTCCCGGTACATTTTCTTCGGCCCATCCGATAGACCCGACCGGCGACGAGCCCATCCCTCCCGGCGGACAGTACTGGCACCGCGTCGGCGGCAAGGTGATTATCGACGCGACCACGCCGCCGCTGTGCGCCGGCAAAGAAGCGCGCATGCCGTTCGAAAGATTGAAGCCGATGGGTTGGGAGACGGTTAGGTTGGAAGATTTTCTGCCAAAATAGGCTCCGACACTCAGACTCAGACAAGGACGCTTATGGTGACAGGCTGAAGCGCAAATGATCAGTAAAGTCCTCCTTCATGTTCTCTGTCCCCATTTACGTTTCTCGGACATCAGTTCGTCGAGATCTTGCAGAATACCGCTCCAACATAAGCGCTTCAGTCTGCCTGAATGCTACGTAGGCGTTGGTTTGCAGATAACGTACTGATGCCTCTGGACGTGCACCAGCGACTACAAGAACTTCGCAGCCACTCCCAGTGCCGGAGGCATGATAAGCGTACAGTGCAATCCGTGGGCCTTGGCCGCGGTCTACCAGGATCTCCGCGAAATAGGAATGGTCCTGCTTGCTCTCATCCTCGGTGAGACGCCCCGTGCTCGATATTGAAGTCCCATGAAAGATCACGCTGTGGTATGGATCGATTACGCTCGCGCACATGTTCGTACTTGCACTTAACTGATCTAAAAGAACGCTTCCCGGAAAAGTCTTTTCTTCGCCCTCCTCCCAACTATGGATTTCGTCCTTCCTGAAGAGCCGAACACACCATAGGAATGCGACCTCGTCGATCGTTAGCTTCGTTGGGTCTATGTGGTTTAGCAAGATGCCAAGTGTCTCGAGGGATGGAATGAGTCCATGAAGAGCCCACGACTCAAATGCCTGACTTAATAGACGGGCGTATCGGCCGCCAAAGTAGCGCTCAACCAACTCATCGTAAGCGATCAGTTGCTGGCGGAGCGTCTTGCCTTCGACAACGTGCACCCGGTAAGACACCTGCTTCTTACGTTTCGAGAGCCAGTCTCTTGCACCGTTCGTCAAATGCGAGCTCACAAATATCAGCAGACGATCTGGTCTTTCTGCGTCGGCCCAGGAAAACTTTGATGACAAAGCATCGGGCGGAACGCCACGAGAATAGTGCTTACACTCGATAGCCCAAGTCTCTTGAGAGGCACCGATAATAGGCAACTGAACCAGCCATTTGCCTTCAATGTCGCGACCACTGTCCGCACCTGCCCGGCGCCACTGGAGTTCTTGAAACCCCAAACGGATTAAAAGATCAAAGCACAGTTCTTCGAAGACCGATGGATCAAGCGTTGAGAAATCAATATCGTTTTCGTCGTATCGCATGTTTCGACTCGGTTAGCCCACAAGTCTTTCAGAATCAAGTCTTGAATCTTGATAATATGCTCACAAAGTTAAGGGACTTCTCCCGTCACTTCTGCGATGCGCCCATCCTGTACCCAGATGAAATCCAGGATCTCAAAGACTTCCTGAGCCAGTGGCGTCATAACGACGTCCTCTCGCACCAGCCCTCGCCCCACCATGCTATGACGCGCAATATTTCGTACGCTGGCATCAATAATTTTGACTCCGAATCCCTGGCGAAATTCCAGCGAGACTGCGTACCGATCGGCTCGGTCGGTTCCCTCACCCCAGGGCCCAAGGATGAGGTCGATATACGCGCCCTTGTCGGCGACCTTGCCGAGCGACCAGTGTACGAAGTAAGCAGCCTCCGTGCAGTTATCTCGGTGAACCAATCCCCAGACGGTGCGGCTGTTGTCGCCGCAGCACTCGCACGGCCCAAAGTCCTGGCTCCCGTCCGGCTCTATCACTCGATCGTTCATCCGTTAATTTTATTGCTCAAAAACTTCTGTACTTTCATCGTAGCAGCCGTCGGGACAGATGGTAGGTTCAACATTTGCTCACCGGAAGAGCTTCCTATCGCTTCGCTTTGGCACAGAGAACTTGCCGCGAAATGAGACGGAACGGCCCTGGCACAGTTTCGTGGAAGATTCAGCAAGGAAAGTCAGGTTCAATTCCCCATCGAGCGTATCTGAAGAGGTCCTCCGCAAATCGATTTTACCCACCGGCTGGGTCCACCAGCAGTGAACGGAACCCGGGCCGAAGTGGAAGTAATGGGCAATCGCCGTGCTGCTATCCGATGAGTCCGAAAAATAAATCGCGTCTTTGTCCGAGTCGGGAGAGAATTGAATTAACAGCTTATAGCCGAACTCCTCGTCGATCATGCCCGGCACCGGATTTTTGAACAGATCTATGAAGAGGACCCGATGCTTTCCTTCCACGATTCGAATCGAGCTGCCGACGTGATTCTCCCACGTATCGGCCAGGTAATCACGCGGTATCAGCACGTCCGAAGAGTCGAAGAAAAATCCTCTGAAATCTTCCTCGTCGTTCGTTGCGATAATCGAACTCTTGAACTGCGTGTCCGTGATGCTGATCTCCGTCAAGGCTCCACACCCTATACATGAGAGAAAAGTGCAGCAGAAAATAAGGAGCAAGAGATTGCGACTGGATGAGCAGTTCATAGCGAGTCTCTCGCCATTCTTTTTCCGTTAGAGCACTTAATCGTTCACGCTGCCGCTCTACGGCGCGTACATCCCGTCGATCAAACTCTCTGCCTCTTTGGGAAACATTCCCATCTCGACGCCTTCTCGGAGCCAGCTCTTTTGCGCTTTCAGCGTGGCCGCCTCGGGCCAGGTAAAATCAGATGGAAGCAAAAATATTTTGGTGCGCGGCCAGGCGGCGGCCAGCTCCTCGGGTTTCTCCAGTCCGAAGAACTGCTTGGCGTATTTTTTGAAATGCGCTTCGTCGTTCTGCAGCCCGCGATACGCTTCGGTCCACGCGGCGCGCAGCTTGGGGACGAGCGCCGCGTTTTCTTTCACCCATGGTTCGAGACCGGCGAGCCAGACCACCGGCATGACCTTGACGTTGAGCAGGCGCGACAGCTCGTCGCGAAAGCCCAGGATCGTTTTGTATTTTCCACTCGTGAGCAGACGCGAGATGTGCGCTTCCCAGAGAAGGCCGGCTTCCACATCGCCTTTTTCCAAAACCGCGATGATCACCGGAGCGGCGAGTTTCTTGAGTTGAAAATCTTTTTCGACGTTCATGCCGCGCTTCCGCATCATGAAGTCGAAAAGGTTGTAGAGCGTCGTGACTTCCGAAGTGAGCGCAACCGGTTTGCCTTTGAGATCTTCCACCGAGTTATACGGAGAATCCTTTCGCACCAGGACATACATATGGCTCGTCTGGTACGGCTGCAGGAGGCGTATCGGAACACCGGCGACGTTCGCGCGGAGACCGGCTTCCGGCGTCATCAGCCCGACGGAAATCGCTTTGATGCCGAGCAGCCGCTGAATCTCCGGCACGCCGGCCCAGCGCGGCTTCATCACGAAGCCATTCTTTTTGTCGAGTCCTTTGTCCAAAATATATTGGCCGCCCAAACCGAACAGCCCGTCGTCCGGCAACCCGACCTCGATCGTCGGCAACTCCGCGGCATTGATTTGTTTGCCTGTCACCAGCGCAATCATCGCGACGACAACGCAAGCGACCGCACAGATTGTTTTTGCTATTGCCTGTTGCCTGTTGCCTAATGCCTTCTTCATGTTCCCTCCTGATCCACGAGTTTCAGCACGGTATTCAACAGCTTGTTCTTGAATTGAATGAACTTCAGATCGTCGAAGTCGCGCTCGGCGAGCGCCAGCGGATTGTCCACGACCTCGACGATACGCGCGGGGCGGGCGGAGAAGATCACGATCCGGTCGCCCATATAAGCCGCCTCCTCCACGTCGTGCGTGACGAGAATCGCGGTCTGCTCGAGGCGCGCGCAGATCGCGACCGCGTCCTGGCGCAGCTTGCGGGAGGTCAACTGGTCGAGCTTGCTGAAAGGCTCGTCCATTAAGAGCAGTTCCGGCTCGACGGCGAGAGCCCGCGTGAGGTCGACGCGTTGGCGCATGCCGCCGGAAAGATAGAGCGGGTACTGCCGGCGAAATTCGCCGAGGCCGACCAGGTCGAGATATTTAACCAGACGCCGCTCCCACTCGTTGCGAGGAATCTTCATGCCTTTCAGCGCGAAGGTAAGATTCCCCTCCACGCGCTTCCAGTTGAGGAGCCGCGGGTCTTGGAAGACATAACCCAGTCTCGGGTCGCGCGCCTTCGAGCCCTCGTGCGCCTTTCGAAACTCGATTTCGCCGCCATCCAATTTCTCCAGCCCGGCGATGGCGTTGAGCAGCGTGGACTTGCCGCAGCCCGACGGCCCCAGCAGCGCGGTAATGCCGTGCTCTCTGGCTTCGAACGAGACGCCGTTCAGCACCAGCATCTCCGAGCCGTCTTCGCGCGAAAAATACTTCACCGCGCGATTAACGCTGACGTAGGCCACTATCTCCTCCCGCCTTCAGGCTCCCACCCAATGCAAAATGCAAAATGCAAAATGCAAAATGGAAGAGGGGCGCGGGCCAAAATTTGCCTTTTAAACTTTGCAATTTTCATTTTGAACTGCGACGAGCGCCACTACCGCCTCCACGCCTCGACGCGCGGGCGCCAGCGCGTGACGCTCTTCTCGAGCCAGCCGATCATGCCGAACTCGATCACGACCATGACGACGAGAAACGTAATCGTCCAGGCGAGCACGGCCTTCATCGAAAAGGTGTTGAAGCCGCGGACCACTCGATAGCCGACGCCGTTGCTGAAGCCGAACATCTCGACGACGACGACCACTTTCCAGGCGAGCCCGAGGCCGTAGCGGATCGCCGCCAGGATGTGCGAGACGAGCTGAGGCAATATAACGTCCACGACCTTCGACCACGGGCCGGCGTGGAAGACCGTGCTCATGTCGATCAAATCTTTGTCGATCGATTTGCTTCCCTGCCAGATGCTGATCGTGAGCATGGGCAGAATCGTAATCGCGACCGCCGCGTACGCGCTTATCTCCGTCAAACCGAAAAACATGATCGCGAGCACGGCCCAGATGAGGCCCGGCATCGTGAGGCCCAAAATCACCGGCGGCTCGAAAAAACTTTCCAGGCTGCGGAGCGTCCCCATGAAAATCCCGAGCGGAGTGCTGACGATCATCGCCAGGGCGAATCCGATCAGGACGCGGCGCAGCGTGTTGCTCATCTCGACGAAAAGATCTCCCGAGTTGACGATCGCGCCCACCTCGGCAAACGTGTCCCACGGCTTCGGCACCAACGTCGGCGGAAAAATCAGGCTGAGCAGCCACCAGATAAACAGCAACGTGAGGATCGAGGCGATCCGGAGAAAATTGTTATACAGAGTGACGTGAGCCTTTGGCTTGCGCGCGGAGCCGACCATTGAAGCGCTTGCGGCGCCGTCCAGCGCCGCAGCATCGTCCACGCGCGCGTCATCGATCGACGACATCGAATTGTTTTCTCCCATGGCTCGAAGCATCGTATGACGCCCCTGAAACCCTGTCAACGTAAGAGGATTCACTCCGTCTATAGGTTGACTTTTTGGGTCGCATAGGATAAAGAAAATTCTCTGTTAATTGATGAAAGACACTTCCTGATCGCGCTGATCACACGATTCGGGAAAGAAGCATAGACCTAATCCTTAAGAACGGCCGGGCCGCGATCGCGGTCTTGAAGCCGCGCAAGAAACCCCAATTACCGGAGGAACGAAATGAGCAAGCCCATGGAGAAAGTCTCTGGGGCCCCGCGGTCCGAGGCTATCCGAGACCTGCGCAGTACCCTCGAATGGCTCAAGCAGGAAGGCGATCTTATCGTCACGGATAAAGAGGTCGATCCCAACCTGGAGATCACCGGCATCCAGAAACAACTGGACGGCGGTTGCCCGATCCTTTTCAACAACATCAAAGGCAAGCCGAAGCATCGCTGCGTCACGAACCTTTTCGGCGACATGAACGTCATCGGTAAAATGTTCGGCTGGAAAGACCATGCCGACCGCACGAGAAAGTTGGCCTATGCGCTGACCCATCCTTTGAAGCCCGTCATCATCGACCAAAAAGACGCGCCGGTGCAGGAAGAAGTTTACGAGAAGCCGATCGACGCCGCTGAATTCGTCGTGCCGATCCGGCACACCGACCTCGAGCCCGAATTGACCGTCGGTTCGGGCAACCGGCTGATCTCGGGCGAGTACTTCGACGGCGGCACCGACCTCGGCTACAACCGGATGAACTTCCGCTGGGGCAACGTCGGTACGTTTCAGATCTCCCCCGGCTCGCACATGTGGCAGGTCGTCACCAAGTATTACAAAGAGAAAAAGCTGGTGCCGATCACGATGAACTTCGGCTTGCCGCCGTCCTGCACGTTGATGGCGGGCGCCGGTTTCGACTACGTCATTCTTCCGCAAGGCTGCGATGAAGTCGGCAGCGCGGGCGCCATCCAAGGCGCTCCCGTGCGGCTGGTGAAAGCACGCACCGTCGATGCACTGGCGGTCGCCGATGCGGAAGTCGTGCTCGAAGGCTATGTCAATCCGCGCGACCGCCGCTTCGAAACGGCGGAGTCGGAGAAGGCCGGGATTCAGGGCCGCTTTCATTTCCATCCGGAATGGGCCGGCTACATGGGCAAGGCGTACAAAGCGCCGACGTTCCACGTCACCGCCGTGACCACACGCAAGCGCGAGTCCAAGCCGATTATTTTTCCGCTCGGCGTCCATACCCTCGACGACCATAACATCGATACGACCGTGCGCGAGGCGGCTATGTTCGAGCTGTGCGAGCGCATGCAGCCCGGCATCGTCATGGACGTGAACATTCCTTATTGCATGACCGATTGGGGTGGAGCGATTATCCAGGTCAAGAAGCGCAACAAGATCGAAGAAGGCTGGCAGCGCAACTTCATGGCCGCGATCCTCGCCACGTCACAGGGCTCGCGCCTCGTCATCGCCGTCAGCGAAGACACCGATCCGTACGACATGGACGACGTCATGTGGTGTCTCACGACGCGCGTGAATCCCAAGACCGACATCATCAATCCGCTGCCGGGCGGACGCGGCCAGACCTTTATGCCGGCCGAGCGCATGACCGCCGGCGAGAAAGAATGGACGGCATCCAACACCAGCTTCGAAGGCGGCATGGGCATCGACGCGACCGTGCCGTTCGGCTACGAGAGCGACTTCATGCGCCCGGTCTACCCGGTCGGCAAAGTCGATCTCAAGAAATTTTTTAGTGACAAAGATATTCAGAACGCTAAATCACGCATGGTCGGCTGGGTTCATTCCCTGGCGCGCACGGGAAGGTAATCGTGTTCGTGCTCGTGATTCGTGTTCGTAAGGAGCAGAAGGAATGAGCGCGAGCCCACTGTAGGTGAAAAAAGGGCAGGGGTCTGAATCCCCTGCCCTTTTTTTTAAATTCATCATGCTTGCCGGAAATAGAAACCAAGGTTTGCTCGCTCCGTACCGCGTCCTGGATTTGACCGACGAGCTGGGATTTCTCTGCGGCAAAGTCCTGGGCGATCTGGGCGCGGACGTGATCAAGATCGAGCGGCCGGGCGGCGATCCCGCCCGCAGGCTCGGCCCGTTCTTCAAAGACGAGCGCGATCCGGAGAAAAGCCTCTACTGGTTCGGCTTCAACAACAACAAGCGCGGCATCACGCTCAATCTCGAATTGCCGAGAGGGCGCAAAATCTTCTCTCAGCTTGCGGCCAAGGCCGATTTCGTCATCGAAAGCTTCACGCCGGGGTATCTCAACAAACTCAAAATCGGCTACTCGGCGCTGAACCGGCTGAATCCAAAACTCGTCTTCACCTCGATTACGCCTTTCGGCCAGACCGGACCCTACAGCAAGTTCCACGCGTCGGATATCGAGATCATGGCGCTCTCCGGCTGCATGTCCCTCACCGGCGATCCCGACCGTCCGCCGCTTCGCGTCACGTTTCCGCAGTCGTACTCGTGGACCGGATCGTACGCGGCCATGGGCGCTCTGGTCGCCCACTACCACCGGCAAGAGTCGGGCGAAGGCCAGCACGTGGACGTATCCGCACAGGCCTGCCTCCTGTGGGCGTTCTCCCACGCGCACACGTTCTGGGATCTGAATCGCCATCTGGAAAAACGCGCCGGCTCGTTCATGACCGGACGGAGCATCACCGGCGCGAAGATGCGCGTCTTCTGGCCCTGCAAAGACGGCTATCTGAATTTCATCATCTACGGCGGCGAGGCGGGACGCAGAACCAATCAAGCCCTGGTCGAGTGGATGGACAGCAAGGGAATGGCGCCGGATTTTTTGAAGCAGAAAGATTGGCAGACCTTCGACATCGCCAAGGTGACGCAGGAAGAGATCGACCGGATGGAAGAGCCGATCGCCCGTTTTTTCACAGGCGTGACGAAGGCGGAATTTTTTAAAGAAGTAGTCAAGCGGGAAATGCTGGGTTACCCGGTCGCGAGCGTGAAGGAAATATTCGAAGATCCGCAGCACGCCGCGCGGGATTTCTGGCAGGAGGTCGATCATCCGGAGCTCGGTTGTTCGATTACCTACCCCGGCGGCTTTGCCAAGTTCAGCGAGGGCGCCTGCCGGATCTGGCGGCGCGCTCCGCGGATCGGAGAGCATAATGAAGAAGTATATTGTGGAGAGTTGGGGATGACGCGCGATGAGCTGGAAGAGCACAAGCGTAAAGGAGTGATTTGAACGTGCAGTCTTTGAAGGGCGTTAAGATCGTCGAGTTCGCCGCGTTCGCCGCCGGGCCGGTAGTCGGCAAGCATCTGGCCGATCACGGCGCGACGGTCGTTCACATAGAATCGAAGGTGCGGCCGGACGGGTTCCGCGCGCACTATCCGCCGTACAAAGACAACATTCACGGCCTCAATCGCTCGGGGCTTTTCGCCCTGTGCAACAACGACAAGCTCGACATCACGATCAATCTCAAGAAAACGCCGAAGGCCACCGAGCTGGCGAAAAATATCGTCGCCTGGGCGGACGTCGTGATCGAAAATTTCAGTCCCGGCACGATGGGGCGTCTTGGACTCGGCTACGAGGATTTGAAGAAAGTTAAGCCCGATCTCATCATGCTCTCGAGCTCGAACCTCGGGCAGAGCGGACCGCACGCGCATCACGCCGGGTTCGGCTCGCAGCTCTCGTCGCTGGCGGGATTCACGCATCTCACGGGCTATCCGGACGGCCCGCCACAAATTCTCTACGGCCCCTACATCGACTACATCGCGGTCGCGTACGGCGCCGTCGCAATTCTTGCGGCGCTAGATTATAAGCGGCGCACCGGCAAGGGCAATTATATCGACACGGCGCAATACGAGACCGGCCTCCAGTACCTGGCGCCGATTCTTTTGGATTACAAAGTGAATGGCAGGGTCGCCGGGCGCAACGCCAATCGCGACCCCGACGCCGCGCCGCACGGCGCTTACCCGTGCAAAGGCGACGACCTGTGGTGCGTTATCAGCGTGAGTACAGAGGCGGAGTGGAAGGCGCTGTACCGCGTGATGGGAAATCCGGCTTGGAGCGCGAATAAAAAATTCTCTTCGCACGCAGCCCGCAAGACCAATGAAGACGAGCTCGACGTTAAAATCGGCGAGTGGACTCGCAGCTTGACGGCGCGCGATGTAATGGAAAAACTTCAGAAGGCCGGAGTCAAAGCCGGAGTCGTCAACCGGATGTGCGACGTTTACGAAGATCCTCAACTTAAGCAGCGGCCGCAATGGGTCGAGCTGGAGCATCCCGAGATCGGCAAGATGCATTACCAACGGCCGCCGTTTCTCCTCGGCAAAACGCCGCCCGGCCCCACCAAGCGCGATCCGCTGCTCGGCGAGCACAACGAATATTTCTACTGCGACTTGCTCGGATTGTCCCGCTCGGATTACGAAGCTCTGGTAAAAGAAGGCGTCATCGACTAGCTTTACCCTCACCCTCGCCCTCTCCCAGCGGGAGAGGGAAGGGGTGAGGGAGAAATTCAGTGCCCATCAAACGCCTGCCCTTCGCCGTTCTCATTTACTTCTGCCTGCTGCTAAATCATTCCTCCGCCCCGGCGGCGGAAAATGTCCGCGTCGCCTATCCTTCGATGAATTCTTCGACGTACTGCCTCATCATCGCGCAGAAGGAAGGCTATATGCGTGAAGAAGGACTCAACGTGGAGTTGCTCAGCATCCGCGGCGAGATCGCCATCAGGATCGCGCTGGCGGGAGAGATCGACTTCTTCACCAATGCCGGCAGCGCCCTTGCGGCGGCGGTCCGGGGAGTTCCCGTCAAAATCCTCGCGGTCTTTCAAGACAAGCCCTCATGGGACCTCATCGCCCAGCCCAATATCAAATCGATGGCCCAACTTCGCGGGACCAACGTGGCAATCATGTCTCCGGAAGGCTCGCTCGCCGTCGTTGCCAGGGAGATCTTGAAGCAAAACGGGTTGGATCCGGTCAAAGATCTGAATCTCGTCGTGATGGGAGGAGACGAAGTGCGCTTTCCGGCGATGAAGGCCAAGGCGATTCAGGCAACGCTCTTCAACACCGGGACGAGCATCAAGGCGCAAAAGGAAGGCTTCACCAAGCTGGCATCGGCCGGTGATTTCGCCAATCTTGTCCAAGGCGGATTGGCAACGTCGGACGAAAAGATCAAACAAAACCCTGGGAAGCTTTTCAAATTCATCCGCGCGAGCCTCAAGGGAATAAATTTCTTCATCAGCAAACGGGAGCCGGCGATCAAGTATATGATGGACGCTTTGAGGTTGACGGACCGCGAGATGGCGATTGCGATCTATGACATCGAATCCAAGCTGATTCTACGGCAGGGTTTCAGCGATGATAAGATTCTTCAAACGATCGTCGACGATATGAAAAGAACTACGAAGGTTCAGCGCGACATTAAAACCGGCGACATCTTCGACTTGAGCTTTGTGCGCAAGGCGAACGACGAGCTGAAGGCAAGCGGCTGGAAACCCTAAACAAGATGTTTGTAGGGGCGTGATTAATCACGCCCTGTAAGAAAGGACCGTATGGGATACAGCGATTTGAGAGACTATCTCGACGCGCTCGACAAGCTCGGCATGCTGCGCGTCGTCGAGGGCGCGCATTGGGACCTGGAGATCGGCGCAATCTCGCAGATGATGCAGGAAACCGAAGACAACCCGGTGCTGATCTTCGACAAGATCCCGGGATATCCGGCGGGCTTTCGCGCGCTTACCAATCTTCAGAACAACCCTAAGAAGCAGGCGCTGGCGCTCGGCATTCCGATGGACCTGAGCGACCTGGAGATCGCGCGCGCGATGAAGGAAAAGCGAAAAGAAACCGTTCTCATTCCGCCGCGCGAAGTCGCCTCGGGGCCGATCCTGGAGAACCAGGACCGCGGCGACAAAGTCAATATTTTAAAATTCCCCACGCCCAAGTGGCGCATGCTGGAAGGCGGCCGCTACATCGGCACGACGACGCTCGTCATCAACCGCGACCCGGACGAGGGCTGGGTCAACATGGGGACTTACCGGCAGATGATCCACGACGAGAAGACCGTGGGATTTTTCGTCGAGCCCCATCATCACGGGATGATCATCGCGAAAAAATATTGGGCCAAGGGCAAGGCGTGTCCCGTGGTCGCCTGCTACGGCCAGCAGGTTGAATTGTTTCAAGCCTCGACGGGAAGCTCGCCCTGGGGAAAATCGGAGCTGGAGGTCGCCGGAGGAATGGCGGGCCATCCGATCGATATCATCAAAGGCGAGATGACCGGGCTCCCGATCCCGGCGGCGGCGGAAATTGCAATAGAAGGCGAAGTGCCGCCGCCTGAAGAGGACGCGCGCACCGAAGGGCCGTACCGCGAATGGCCGGGCTACTACAGCCAGGAACCGCATCCCCAGCCGGTCATCAAGATCAAGGCGATCTATCACCGTAACGACCCGATCCTTACCGGCCCGCATCAGAACAACCGCAATATCAGCGTCGGCACGATCACGCACGCCGCGATCGCGGTCTGGGACGCGCTGGAGAAAAGCGCGCTGCCCGGCATCCGCGGCGTGTGGGCGCACGCCAACGGGCTTTTCATCGTCATCTCGCTCAAGCAGGCCTTTGCCGGCCATGCGAAGATGGCGCTGCTCACGGCGGTCGGCGTCCGCGGCTCTAACAGCGCCTACCGGTATTACGTCGTGGTTGACGAAGACATCGATCCGTCGAATCTCAACGACGTGCTCTGGGCCATGACCACGCGCTGCCTGCCCGAAGAGCAGATCGACATCGTGCGCGGCACGGTGAGCACGCGCGTCGATCCGATCATGAGTCCGAAGAAGCGGGAATCGTGGGACCTGACCTGCGGCCGGGTGCTGATCGACGCCTGCAAACCCTGGGACTGGATCGAGCAGTTCGGCAAGCATATGACCTTCACGCCGGAATACGAGCGGCAGGTGCGCGAAAAATGGGGCCCCATTCTGCGAAAGCCGCGCTGACGAATTGGCCGGTCTATTCAGCGATCGCGCCGCTCCCGCGATTTGCAACTAATAGAATCCCTCCGCGTAGGCTATATCTATTAGTTGTATTTTCTCTCCTCGCGCGTTTGACAATTAAACACCCCTTTGTTATTCTTCAGCCTACTCCAACCAAACGCTCAACCCCTGCTCCAGGGTCTTTTCCCCCTTATGAAATTCAACAATAAAAGCTTTCGCCTGCCGAGGTTTAAGCGGAACCCCATCCTTGCCACTGGGCTTATCTATTCGGTTGTGCTGCTCGCGCCGGGCCAGCTATTCAAGCCGGGAAGCGCCCATTGGGTCGAGCGGTACGGAACGAACGGCCATGAGGCCGCCGAGTTGCTGAATATCTACTCGGTAGTCAAAAAAAAGATGGCCGACGCCAACGACAATTCGGTCTGGTCCCTGTCCAGGACCGTTCAGACGGAAAGCCGGCGCCATGCACTGGATCCGCTGCTCGTTCTCGCGATCATTACGGTTGAAAGCGGGTTTCAGCACACTGCTGCCGCGGAGGACGGGGCTCGTGGGCTGATGCAGATCCAGCCCGAATTCGCCAAAGATCTCGCCGACCAGAGAAGGTCCGCGTACCGAGCCGACAAACACTTCAGCGATGACGATCCCGATCTCGACAACCCGATCGTCAACATCAAGCTCGGGGTCTTTTATCTTCATTCATTGCAGCGGATTTTTCAGGACCTGACGCTCGCCTTGACGGCCTACAATCGCGGCCCGACCCGGCTCAAAAGCGATTTGGCGGAAGAGACGGATGTGCCGCTGGAATACGCCACAAGAGTCCTTGCGACCTACCACGACTACCACAGAAACGCTCGCCGGTCCGACTGAATCTGTTGCCGACCGATTCTTTACCGCCTCGACCCGAGGCAAACATGCACCGAAATGCTCCCGCGCAGCGTCAAGCTGTGATAAAGGAATTTTCGGTGATAATCTCCTGAACGACCCATGAGATCTCCATCGGAAATCACTTTGACGGAATCCGCCTGGGCGGAGATTTCGCGCCACGCCGTCGATGCTTTTCCCGAAGAGTGCTGCGGCGTCGTTCTGGATTACGGCGGCCGTGAAGAAGTCCGGCGGTTCAAGAACATACAGAATCAGCTTCACGCGCTGGACCCGGAAACCTATCCGCGCGAGGCGACGATCGCGTACGCGATGGATCCCAAAGAGTTGGAAGCAACCCTCGACGAAGCCACGGCGGCCGGCGCCAAGAGCAAAGCTTTTTATCATTCCCATCCCGGGCACGAGGCTTACTTTTCCGAGGAAGATAAGGCGTTCGCCATGCCCTTCGGCGAGCCTACGTTTCCCGAGACGGCTCAAATCGTCATCTCGATTTATGACCGCGCCGTCAAGCGCATCTGCGCTTATGCCTGGGCGGATACCAAAAACGATTTCGTCGAAACTCCTCTGAGAAAAATTTCCCGATGAAGCCCTCGAGAGATCGCACGATCGACGTGCGCGGACTGAAAATTCATTATCTCGAATGGGGGGAGCGAGCGGCGGAGCCGTTGGTTCTCATCCACGGCTTCCTGGATCACGCGCAAAGCTGGGATACGTTCGTCGCCGCGCTGGAAAAAAAATCCTCCAAGCCGATGTGGATCGTCGCCCCGGACTGCCGGGGGCATGGCGACAGCGGCTGGGTGGGCGCCGGCGGCTATTACCATTTTCCGGATTATCTCTGGGACCTGGAGTGTTTGCTCGAATCCTTGGACGTGGAAAAAATATCGCTGATCGGCCATTCGATGGGAGGGACGATCTCGTTTCTCTATGCCGGCACGTTTCCCGAAAAGGTTCGAAAGCTCGTTCTGGTCGAGGGCATCGGGCCGATCGCGATGCGGTTTGTCGATACGCCGCCGCGCATGGAAAGATGGCTCGCAGAACTTAAGGGCTTGCGCCAAAGAAAGGTCGTGGAGTACGCGACGCTGGAGAAGGCCGCGGAACGGCTGCGCCGAAAGAATCCGCGGTTGAAGCCGGAGCTGGCGCTGGAGCTGGCAAGCTCGGGAATGAAACAAATCGAGAGCGGCAAGTGGGTATGGAAATTCGATCCGCTGCACCGCACGGTAGCGCCGCAACCGTTTTATGCTGGACAGGCCGTGGAATTTTTCCGCCGCATCCATTGCCCGGTCCTGATCGTCGACGGCGCAAAGAGCCGCCAGACTCCCCGACCCGATTTGGAGGAAAGACTGAGCGCCATCGCCGACCGCTCTCACGCTGAAATTGAGGACGCCGGTCACATGGTCCACCACGACAATCCCGAGGGGCTGGCGCAAGCCGTGACGGCGTTTCTCAACCGTGTTTCTCGACCGTTGACGTAAAACTCCAAGATTGTTATGTTTGAAATTGATAGGGCAGAGCCGTGTCCGAAAGAAAAAGATTATTTCTGCGCGTCGGCGACGAGGTCTCTCATAACAACTATGAGCAATGGGGCATCGGCGTCGTGGTGGAGGCGATGACCTCGTCGGTTCCCGGCGGCACCTGCCTCGCGCGCGTGCGCTGGCAGGACGGGCAACTGCGCGTTTTCAACAACGACATGGACAACGAAAGCTGCTGCTACTATTTCGGCGTGCGGCGCTACTGGAACCCGTCGCACGGCGTCAACGCGTTCAAGTCTAATTTATTCGCTCTGAAAGGATAACCGCTATGCGCCATTCGAAGAAGCTTGCGCCGCTGATCGTCGCCATTGTCGTGACCGTGATTCTTTCTCCCGTATCGCTCAAATCGGCCGATCCCATCGAGACGGCGGGAGTCGGCGTCGGCCTGACCGCCGGCAACGCGATTTTCGTTCCGATGAAGGCGATATCCGTTGGCTTGGGATTGATCTTCGGCGGGTTGTCGTTCGTTCTGTCGGGCGGAAATGCGGATCTCACCAAACAGATTTGGAGCGACGTTACCGAGGGACCTTACGTCATCGATCCGGAGTTGGCCCGCAAAGCCGTCGGAGAACGTCCGGAGCTGCAAAAAAAAGACTGAGTGCTGTTTTGTAGGGGCGTGATTCATCACGCCCCTACATGTCCTCAGCACTCATTACTCAGTCCTGTTTACGCCGCCAGATTTTTCTTAAAGAAGCTTGCCGTTCTCTGCCACGCGTCTTTCGCCGCTTCCGGATTATAGCGATCCGCGTTGGTATTGTTGTTGAACGCGTGCTTGGCCGCCGGGTAGACTTTGATATCGGCGGTTTTGCCGAACTTCTCCAACGCCGCCTTTAAGGGCTCCACTCCGGGCATGATGTTGGCGTCGTCTCCCCCGTAATTTCCGAGCACCGCGCAGGGAATATTCTGCACCTGATCGAGGGGATCCGGGTTGCGGCCGTAGTAAACCACCGCTGCGTTTAAATCTTTGCACTTGGTGGCGAAATTAAGCGACTGCCCTCCTCCCCAACAGTAACCGACCACACCGACCCTGCCGTTGGCGAAACTTTGCTTCTTCAAATAGGCGACGGCGCTCGTGAGATCTTCCACGACCATGTTGCCGTTGATTTTCTTGATCGCTTCGATCGCCTCCTCGGGAGTTTTGAACTGGTCCGTTCCCCCGATGCGCGACATCAAATCCACCGCTAAAGCGGCGAAGCCCTCCTTTGCGAACCGGCGCGCGACGTCTTTGATGTGGTCGACGAGCCCGCGATTTTCGTGAATCACAATAACGGTCCCCAGGCTCCTCCCATCTTTCGGGCGGGAAAGATAGCCTTTTACCGTTCCAGCCGGACCCGGGAATTGCACCATCTCCGAGGTCAACGCCGGATCGTTAGGAGCAACGATCTCTTTTATTGCTTCTGCCATTCCAACTTCCTCCTTTCGCAACGCTAGAATTATTTTTTATCCTATATCGGAAAACGGGAATCGATTCCAGGCCGCTAGGCCTTGCCGCTCCGGCGGCGTCTGGCGGCGCGCGGCGATACGATCAGCACTGGGCAAGACGCGTGACGGACAACCTTCTCGGCGACGTTTCCGATGATGAGTCTTTTGATGCCGGTCCTGCCGTGCGTGGCGAGGACGATGAGGTCCGCTCGCGTCGTTTCCGCGGTATCGAGAATGGCTTCGAAAGGATTGCCGCTCTCGATCCGATATCTCACTTTAGGCAGCGCGCCGACCCATTCGTTGGAGAACTGTTTGAGCAGCACCTCGGAGTGATCTTCCGTCGCGCGCACGATTCGAGCGCGCTTCAAGGGCTCGCTTTTATACAGCCCGAGGAGCGCGGGGTCGGCCTGAGCGATCGAACTCATATAGAGTTCGTCAAAGGGATTGTCGATGACGTGCAGCAGATACAGCGTCGCTCCGCTGGCCTGGGTCATCTTGACGGCCAGCTTGAGCGCCTCCAGGGAAGAGCTGGAGAGATCCACCGGGCAGAGAATTCTCCTGAAGTCCAACAGCCTCATCGCGATTCTCCTTTCGTGGTTGGCGCGGGCTCGGGTCGGGTAATTATACACGGTAGCCGCCCGACGGCAACTCGGGAGGTTAGCCTGCCCGCTTTACCTTCCTGCGGGATTTCCCCGATTGGAGCGGGGTTCGCCGTCTGTTAATAAAATTTATGAATCCCGTCATAGGAATCTTTGCTACTTTGAACGACGCCAAGCGTGCAGTCGAAGACCTGCGGCGCAATGGCATCGCCGATTATCCGAACGAATACAGTCAAAAGTCCTTCCACGACGGTTACGAGCGCGGGCTGGAGTACGGCGGAGGAGGGTGGCCGGAGAACGTTCAACCCTCGAAAAAAGCCTCCTGACCCCGACTTAAGGGTAGTGGAACCTTGATCGAATATTAAATCAGGACCCCGGTATCTCGATCCCATCGCCGAGATCGATTCGACCCGGAAGGTCGAAGTACGGGCTCTCCTTTTCGAAGATCACTGTGCCCTTCAACTGAAGCGTCCCTTTGCCCCGGCAGCGCCCGTTCGAGATCTCCCGGATCCGCGCGTCGCGCACCTTGAGCACAATTCCTTCAAGCGTCAGCGCCACGACGGCGTCGAACTCGAGCCGGAACAGCGGGACCTCCCCAGCCACGATTTCAAACGTGATACGGTGGGAAGACTTCATGCTGTGGCTGGCGAGAGAGAGTAAACAGATTTGGTCCTTCGGGTACTTGGCACGATCACGAAATTGTTGTAGCTGCCGGTACTTATTCCAGCCTCCGAGCAGGACCTGGACCAGGTCCACGTCCAGAGCCTCCCCGAGCTTCGTGTCCAACTCTTGCCTGGCCTTGTCCCGCAATGACGCCGGCACTTTGTCGAGCGCTTTAGAGAGCTGTTGACCGGCGCCGCTCTGCTCGATCGCCCGGCGACCGTCTGAAGCTTCATCGAAAAAGAATCTCTTGAGCGTCAACTGGGGATCACTCATGAATCCTCCGCACTTCCTTGACGATAACCGCATCCGAGTCGACCGCCATAAGGCTGGTCTCGGAGCGGCTTCTTATCCGAAGCACCGGCGCCGAAAAGATGTCCATCTCGGATTGGACCTCCTGGCGGCCCGCGCCACTGCTTGAGACAACTCGAATGTCCGTTCCTGGTGGAAATGTTCCGCCCTTCGTAAACCACCATCCAATAGCTCCTCCTACAATTCCCGCGGCCATGAATTCTAAGATCAGCGCCCAATCGATTCCCTTAGGAGTTCTGAGAATCAAAACAGCAGTGTCTGTGGCTCTGAGACCCTGATTGTCGACCACGTCGAGAATCACGTTATAGGAACCCGGCTTCAACTGCGCGGTATTTATTTCAAATGACCGGTTATTTCCTTGCGCCCCCGAAGGGTCCAGCTTCCAAGATGTTTCCTGAATCGAGCCGCGGGATTGACTGCCGTCGAAAATGGCAATTTCTCCCCCTCCAACTTCCAACAGTCTAGGTACAATCCGGGCTACAGGCGGTAGCACCGGTGACTTCTTCGGGGAAGGCCGCGCAACTTTCTTTTCAACCGTAGGCGCCGGTGGTTCGACCGGGCGTGTCGGGGCCTTCGGTGAGGACTGCGGCGCGACCTCATTCTGAACGGGCGAGTCCAGCGGTTCGCCTAAATTTGACGGCGAACCTGGTGGGACCAATGGCAGCCCTTCCCTCGGTGGATTTGGTTTTGGTCTTACCACAAAAGTGGCCACCGCCTGATCTTTGCCCTCTCGATCATCCCGAACGTCAAGGATCACTCGATACTTCGTGGGCTCGAGTTCGCCGGTGTTCACGCTGAAGGAGCGACCCCGCTCTCTCTGTTTCCCGGGTCCTATCCAAAACTCAGTGATTCGGCTGTTTGAATCCGAAACCGTGTTACTTTCAAAAAAGGCGGGCTCTCCCTGTATTACTTCTTGATACTCAGGATCTATTCTGGCACTAAGCCGCGAGATGGTCGGCTTCGGTCTTCTCGGCGGTTCCGGCAGTCTACCAACTACCGGCGGCGGTTCCGATGGGGGAGGCGTCCTAACCTTCTTCGGTATTACCTCTAAAATGGCGAATGCGTAAGCTGATTCCTCCAAGTTGTTACTGACATCAAGTTTCACGCGATATTTTCCGGGCCTGAGTTCATCGGTATTGACGCTGAAGGAACGACCCAGCGCGCGCTGTCTTCCAGGTCCGGTCCAGGACTCATTGAGCCGGCTGTTTGGGGCAGAACGCGTTTTGCTTTCAAAGACAGCCGACTCTCCTTGCGTCACATCGCGATGGTCGGGATATATCGTGGCGACGAGTTTGGATGCTTTAGGGCTTTCCGATGGCGGTGGTTTAACCGGCTGTCTCCGCCGTCCGCCAGAATCCAGCGTTGCATCCGATGTAGGAGGCGGCCCAACATCTCTTGGCAGCTTTCGTTTGACCGGAGGCTCCGCCGGGCTACTAACCTCCGGTCGCCCTTCCGGTAGAGGAGTCGTCCTGGTTTTCCTCGGCTTTACGACTAAAGTAGCCGTCGCCTGAGGTCTAGCCTCCGGACTATCGCCTACCTCAAGAACGACTGGGTATTCTCCGGGGCTAAGTAGACGGGTGTTCACGCTGAAGGAGCGGCCTTTCCCACTTTGGTCGCCGGGCCCTCTCCAATACTCATTGAGCCGCCTGTCTGGAGCCGCAACCGTTTTGCTTTTAAAAACCGCCGGATCTCCTTGGGTTACTTCTTGGCGTTCAGGCTCTATTCGGACGACGAGTTTGGAGGAGTCCAGGCGTGGCGACAGTACGGCTCGATCGGCTGCGACAACGAGTTCAGGCGGACTATTAACACCGGCAAGGATCGAAAAAACCAGGACCGACCTGCAAACGTTTTTTTTCAGATCCATCAGATCTCTCGGGTTACACCCACATGTCTACACCAGGTCGTGGAGAGTGCGCGCCGGCCCGTGTTAAAAGCCGTTCCCAAACCATTCTAATCGGCGGCCGGTTTACAGCAATGGGAAAACTCCTGAATTCCACGAGGGACGACACCGCAAACGCAGCAATTAATTCCCCGGGAAGGGGGGCGTTCAGGCTCTCTGGCCGCTCTGCTTCCGGTCCATGTCCTGAACTTGCAGGCACTGGTCGTTGGCGCAAATCCATAGCCTGCCGGTCAGCCGGTCTATACGATAGATCGCGCCGACCTCGGCGTCGCCGACCGAGAGGATATCGAAGCGGCCGGCCAGCGCGTGAAACGCGATCGCTAAAGCCAACAGCACAAAGCCGAGCAGTATTTTATTCTCCATTTGCGGCTGCCGTTCTCCATCACTTGATGACTTTATCCGCCTTCACCAGAACCTTTGAAGGTATCGTGAGACCGATCTGCTCGGCGGCTTTCAAATTGACGACGAACTGGGACTTGATCGGCTCCACCAGAGGCAAATCGGCGGGCTTGCTGCCTTTAAGAATCTGATCCACGTACCAGGCCGACTGGCGGGATAAATCGGCCAGGCTCACCCCGTAGCTCATCAGCCCGCCGGCTTCGACGAAGTCGGTTCGATCGTAGATCGTCGGCAGTTTGTGCTTTGACGCCAGTTCCACGATCCGTGACGGAAAGCTGTGGAACAGCGCGTCCGGCATCACGACCAAAGCGTCCGCGCGTCCTTTAGCGGCGGTGCCGAACGCGCTTTCGAAATCATTGGGATTTCGCGCCGACAAATGCTGCAGCGTCAGCCCCACCGCGCGCACGCTGAGGTCGAAGTCTTTCGACCTGGCGTCGTATCCCGGAGTATCGGGATTGCCGAGCGCCGCCACGCGCGACGCCTTGGGAACGGTGTCTCGCAAAAGCTCGAGCCGCTTGCCGAAGAAATCCGGCGAAACCCTGGACACGCCCGTCACGTTCCCTCCCGGATTCGAGAAGGTGCGGACCAATCCGGCCTCGGCGAGACTGCCGACGCCCGACACGACGATCGGAATCGTGCTGGTCGCCTCCCTCGCGGCCACGGCCACCCGGGAGCCGCCGGCGACGATCACGTCGACTTTCATATTGACCAGCTCGGCGGCAAGAGCCGGTAAGCGGTCCAGTTTACCCTCCGCGTAACGGTACTCGAAGACGATGTTCTTGCCCTCGACGTGGCCGAGGTCGCGCAGCCCTTGCCGGAGCGGTTCGTCTCGCGACGCATTCAATGCCGCCGTGCTCGAAACAAGCACGCCGATCTTCCAGACTTTCGCCGGCTGCTGCGCCGTGGCCACAGCCCCGCCAAAGACGAATGTAAGAGCAATAGCGAAGATCCCCACCCATTTTCGATTTTGGATTTTAGATTTCCGATTGTCGGAGCGAGAGAAACCAAACCGAATTCGAAATGTTTTGTTCATGTATTTTTCCCCCAATCTAAAATCGGCAATCGAAAATCAAAAATGTCGT
Organism: uncultured Syntrophobacteraceae bacterium; assembly: GCA_964404195.1. Classification (GTDB taxonomy): domain Bacteria; phylum Desulfobacterota; class Binatia; order UBA9968; family UBA9968; genus JAJPJQ01. The sequence continues at coordinate 19,174 of CAYOJC010000007.1, read as the reverse complement.
CTTATGACCTTATCTCCCCAAATCATGATCTTGGCTCAATGGTATAATAATGTCGTTGTCCGAGCAGGCAGACGACATTGCCAGGCCGATCGACAACCACTGCGAACAAACCGGCAATGTCTCGGCCCAGTACGCTCATGTCGAGTGCTTGTAGCTCGGTGACGGCTGCGTACTGTCCTCGCAACACGACTTTGCCAGACTCCTCGCGAGTGAGCCTAACCTGGGTTTCTACCACGACCGAATTGACCACGCCCCCTACACCGCCGAGACGAGCTTGAGTTACGACGGGCTGGAGACGGAGCGACGCCAACACCGGCGCGCTAAACACGGTGCGGTCGGCGCCGGTATCGACCAGGAATTCAGCCCGTTGCCACGTACCGTCACTCGCCAGAATCTCGCCGCGGATCACCGGGCGCAGGATGCCGTCGTCGCACAGAAGCCACTCGCCGTCAATTCGCATAGATGCGGTCTATTTTTTCGCGGGGGATGTAGCGGAGAAAGCTGCCATCATCTTCAGGATGGGCCGCTGTGGCCAGGGCTAGTGCCTGTTCAGGCGTGTCGGCGACGAACAGTTCTTCGCCGGCAACACAGATGCACTTGCCACGATAACCCCGGTAAACTTCCGTCGCATGCACTTGCAACCAGGCGGTGTTACGATCGAATCGCTCGCGTTGCGCCCGCGCTTTGGCAAGCTCTTCAGGGTCAGTGATCTCTTCCATCACCAGCGGGACTTGTGTGTTTCCCATCTTGAAATCCTCTTGCCAGGTAGACTTCGATCATCGTCATTGTATCTTTCGCCGACGATTGAAAGCAACCATCCCTGAAGTAACCGGTGGCCAAGAGGAGGCGTCAGGCCGGAAGGCTTCTAAAAATGGCGTTTCCGGGTTAAGTGTGAAGAACATTCACCACGGAGACACAGAGTTCGCAGAGGTTTTGTTTAAGATGATATCTTCATTCGATCTTCTCAGCGGCCTCAGCGTCTCCGCGGTGCAATCTCCGAAGATTTCCACACCGCAGAGACGCGGATATCACGAAGCTAAAAAGTGCCTATCTGAAACCTTCGTGTCCTTCGTGCCTTCGTGGTGATTACTTTTTCACGGTAAACCCGGAAGCGCCTCATTTGATTACCTTGTCCGCCCGGTACAGCACCGACTGAGGAATTGTGACGCCGATCTGCTTCGCTGTCTTGAGATTAATCACCAGCTCAAATTTCGTCGGCTGCTCCACGGGCAGGTTGACGGGCTTGGCGCCCTTCAGGATCTTGTCCACGAAATATGCGACGCGCCTGTAGCTGTCCGTGAGATCCGCCCCGTAGTACATGAGCCCACCGGCATCTACACCTTCTCGGCGGCCGTACACCGACGGTAACCGGCTCGTTAACGCAAAGTCCGCGATCCGTTTTCCATTAGCAGCCATTAGCGGGCCCCCGACGGGCACATAGAGTCCATCTGGGCGCTGCTTGCTCATCGCAGCAAAAATCTTGTCGATATCGTCCGCAGCTCGTACCTCCCAAGGTTGAATAGTCAACCGCAGCGCACGCACCGCGACTGGGAGATCCTCTTTCACCTCGAGTACAGCGGCCGGAATGGCCGGTTCGTAGAGAACCGCGACACGGGCCATTTTGGTAACGGCTTCTTTGAGCAGCTCCAGCCGCTTACCGCCTAGTTCTGTGGTAAGGTTTGTAATGCCGGTGATGTTGCCGCCGGGACGGGCAAGGCTTTCAACCAGGCCTGCTTCGACAGGATCGTTCGGAAGTGCCCCCCATCACAATGGGAATCGTCTTGGTCGCGTTCTTGGCCGCCCGGATCGTCCCGCTCCCTCCGGCTACCACGATGATATCAACCTTGAGACGCACCAGCTCCGCCGCAAGCTCAGGCGCCCGATCGACCTTCCCCTCCGTATATCGGTACTCCGTGGCGATGTTTTGTCCTTCTATGTAGCCAAGCGCGCGCAGAGCCAGTCGAATTGCCTCGGAACGGGTGGACTCACGAGCTGAGTCTTGCGACGATAGATACCCTATCCGCGGGATTTTCTTCGGTTGCTGCGCCTCGGCGGGATGGAGCAAACTCAGAGACAGAATTGCCAGCAACACAGAAACTATTTTTCGTTTCATCGCCTTTCTCCGCTCATTCCTCGCCCCCTTGGGGGAGAGGATAGAGGTGAGGGGGCCGCTTGCAAGCCTAACGGCCCTCACCCTAACCCTCTCCCAAAGGGCGAGGGAAAAAGGGGCTATCTAATCCAAAATCCAAAACCTGTCCTGAGCGAAGCCTAAGGATTGCAAATCGAAAATTCTTTTCTGTCGCCGCCTCACGCCTTTTTTACGCCGCCTTTACGCTCGCATGCGCGGCGAAGGTCGCCGAATCCTCGTTGGTAATTTGCAAGCGGAAACCGCTCGGCTCCTTGAAATAAGTTCCGAGCTGCTCGGGCCTGCGCCCTTCTCTCTCGCCGTGATCGTCGCGCTCCTCGATCCCGGCCTGGTGGAGTCTTTCGACGATCGCGTGGAAATCATCGTCGGTCACGTTGAACGCGAAGTGTCTCCCCCGGTAAGTCGTCTTGGTCACCGGCGAAAGTTCCGCCACCTCGTGGAGCACGATGCTCTGATTGCTGGGCACGCCGATCACCGCCAGGCCATGGTCGCGCTCGAGCACGCTGAGCTTGAGGATGTCGGTGTAGAAGCGAATGCTCTCGGCCAGATCGAGCGTGTCGAAGTGGAGATGGTGCAACCGGGTCGGGGCGTCGCCGTCGCCGCGGAACATCTCCACCAGATTGCCTTCGGAATCGGCGAAGGCGATCCCTTCGTGCAAGCCGCAGCCGGTTGCGATTCCCCTCTTTTCAATCTTTCTCACCAGACCGTCGGCGGCGTGCAGCTTCAACATGATCTTTTCGAAGTCGCTCCCTGAGACCACGAAGCCGTAGCGCGGGAAGGAATCCAGCGTTTCGGGCTTGGGGATGGACGCCTTGTTCTGGGAAAAAAGACCGACGTGGTTTTGTCCGACTTTTATAAAGATGCGCGTCACGCTCGGATCGCTCATCTTGCGAAGAGTCCTTCCGCCCAGAACTTCGACGTAGAATTTTTCCGCCCGGTTCGGGTCCATCACGGGAAGCACAAAGTGATCCAGATGATGGACTATCCCGGTCGCATTCGAAGTCTCCATTGGAAGACCCTCCTTTTTATTCGGCCCGACCTCACTCCAGGTCGGGAAAAAGCGCTATCCGCGCCCTGGGAAAGTGAATAAAAACCTTGCCTCTCAGCGCATCACTATCCGACATCGTCCGCGCAAGCAAGAGCTTGCCCTGGACGCTAATCTCGTAAATAAACTGGCCGCCGAGGAACGCCGCGGAGCGGATTTCTCCGGCCAACTCGTTGTCCTCGTTTGTGGCGGCGGGCGTAAGTTTCACGTCCTCGGGCCTTATGCCGAGGACGACCCGGCCCCTATGTTGAGCGTGAGAATTCAGCGCGGCCGTGCCGATCTCCGTTTGGACGCGGCCGCCGTCGATCGCTTCTCCGGTAAGCCAGTTGATCGAGCCGAAAAACTCGGCGACGAGCGGATTCGCGGGCGAGCGGCTTCCACTTACACCTACAGTTCCATCTCCCGCCCGAGCTTGCTCCGCACCGCCTCTTCGTAGAGCCACTTCGCGAAAGCCACGTCGCCGAATCCGCCCTGCGATTCTTTGAATATATTGATCTCTTCGGCGCTCTTTCTCCCGGCGTAGCGGCCGCAGACCACGTCTCCCAACTCGGGAATCTTTTCCCAGGAAAATTTGCCTTCGGCGATAAGCTCCGGGAGCGGCAGAGCGCCGGCACGGTCGTAGTAGTTCCGCTCATGCTCGCGGCTGCCGACGACGATTCGCTCCGCTCTTAGATACACATCCTTGCCGATCTCTCCCGGCTTTCCCATGGTGCTCACGTGCGCGCCGAGCTCGACCCAATCGACGGGAAATATCGGCGCCGTGGAACTCGTCGCGGTGAGAATCACGTCCATCTTCCTGACCGCCGCTTCCGCCTCTCCGCTCGGTACGATTTCTATCTGAAGCTCCTTCTCCGCCCGCTCGCAAAAATTCTTTCTCCGCTCCGCGTCGCGGCTCGAAACCACGACCTTCGTTATTTTGCGCACGGCGGCGATCCCTTTCAAAAGCCCGAGCGCGTTTCGACCGACGCCGAAGAGCCCGACGGTATGCGCGTCTGCGCGCGCCATATGCGTCGCCACCAGGCCGATCGTCGCCGCGGTCCTGAGAGTTCCGAAAGGATAGCCCATGAACGAAAGAAGTTTGCCGCTTGGGGCATCGAAGAGCAGCGCGTACATGCTGTCGCCGCCGCTGATCTGGGCGTTGGGTCCGAGTCTAACGCCCATGCGCCCCGATTGGATCAGCGCGCCGGAGACGACGCGCAGCGCCTGCGCGCCGCCGACTTTGATGTGATAAGGCGCGTGGGCGGTTACCTGCCCTTCGGCCTGCTCCCTGAATGCGGCCTCGGTGAGCTCGATGGCCTTGGCGAGATCGAGCAGCGGTCGAACCTCTTCGCGGGTGAGAATCAGGGGCGGCATGACGACCTCCTGTCACTTCACGCAGGGACCATCAACTTGAGGAAGCCAATGAGAGCTATCGGGGAGGCGTCAAAAAGGAAGCAAAGTGTATGCGGAGGAGAAGAAATCAAGAAGTGGAAGACTCCGAGGCCGCAGGCTTGGAGGTGGTCTTCTCGGTTGATTCTTTCTTTCCGACGTCGGATTCCGCGCCGGCTTTGGTGTCGCTTTTGATGTCGGCCTTAGCCGCCTTGTCGTCTTTGGAGGTCTTCTCGGCGGTGGATTTGTTGTCCTTGCGGGCGTAGTCGGTGACGTACCAGCCGGTGCCTTTGAGCTGAAAAGAGGTGTTGGAGATGAGCTTTTTAACTTTGCCCTTGCAGGTGGGGCAGCGGCTCAAAGGCTTTTCGGTGATTCTTTGCGTCGCCTCGAAGGTGCCGCACTTCCCGCACTCATATTCGTAGATCGGCATGACTCAAAAATAAACACTACCCCTTGAGTTGTCAATCGAATGAAAAGTTGCAAAGCGCCACCACCTCTCCTCCCGAAGCCCGCGCGGAGCCTGCTCCGAAGGGCAGTGACGTCCGATACTAAAGATTCGGACGGAGAAAATCGGTGAATATAGTAACCTGGAGCAGAATAGCGGCGCCCCATCGGCTCTGCCCGAAGGGGCAGGTTCCGCGCGGGCTCTCTTATCTTATTCCCAGCTCGTCCAGCACTCCCTGCAGCATGACGCCGTTCAAATCGCACGGCGTTACGGCGCAATAGTCCAGGCCGTAGCCGATGCGCTCGTCCACGTAGCCTTTCTCAAGCATGTACTCCAGCACGCCACGAACGATCGACGCGTGCGACGCCGTGCCTTCGTGCTCTTTCAAATCCGCCTCGTAGTGCGTGCTGTAGTAAACGACCTGGTTCAAGTCCAATTTATATTTTTTCATCAGCGCCTCGCGCCAGTCCTGCGAGAAGTAGCCCATCGCCTCTTCCCAGACTACCGAGGCCCAGTAGTCGCAGAGGGCGCCGTCCCAAACCACGACCTTGTGAAAATCGCCGAGGGCGCGCGCCACCGGGAGCTGTTGCGTATCCAAAACTTCCCTCTCCGTAAGCCCGAGCGCCTGCCCGGTCCTGACTAATATGAGGATGTGTCCGGGCGGTTCCGGCTTGCCGAACTCGTCGACGAGCTTGGAGGCGAACGATCGCATCAACTTCAAATCCTTTTTCAGAAAATCGATCTGCTTGTAATAGACCGCGAGCCCGAGCGTATTGATCGTGAGGACGAAGCTCGCCCAGTTTCGGTAATAAAGACGAAGCGCTTCCATGGGAAGACTTCCCTCCTGAAGCTTGCGCATGAACGGGCTCTCCGTGACCTTCTCTTTCCAGCGCGCGTGCATCTTTTCGTAGAGCCCATCGACGATTTTCTTCGCCTCTTGCTGCGACATCGGTTTGCCTTCGATCACAGATGCGCTCTCCTTCCTGTTGGCTTATTTCGCCGGGACCCTTTTGGTCACCGCTTTTTCGCCGGTTTGATAATGCTCGCCCTTGAGCGCCAGCTCGGCTTCCTCTTCGTCCTCTTCGGACCACGAGCCGAGATTGTAGCCGTACCACGGCTCCTGCGGCCGGAGCTTCGGCAGCTCCAACCGCTCCCAGATTTTTCTCGCCCGCTCCATGAATTCTTTCTTCGGCAGCGACACCGGCGGATAGTCCCACTTGCGCGTCGCGTCGATGAGAATCGCCGAGCAGCCGCTCATCTCGTCCATGCCCATTTCCAGCTTGCCCGGCGGCGCCGCGGACGGGTCCATCGATGGGGTACGGTTGCGGATGATGAGCGTGTCGCGATGCGGCTGCATGCGAAACCCGAGCGCCCAGAAGAGCGAGTCGAGATTGCGCGCGTCGATGTCTTCGTCCACCGCAATGACGATCTTGCCGGTCGCCGGATGATAGCCGACCATGCTGTGGAGCGCCTGCCACACGTGCGCGCCGTTCATTTTCTTCATGCGGATGACGCAAATCTGGCGCACGGCGATGGAGTGAAAGACGACTTCGAGAATGCCGGGGATGTTGCACTGGTCGCGGAGAAAGCGGAGATAGTTGCCCTCCGCCGAGACTTGCCGCATGACGCTCGACTCGCTCGGGGGCAGTTGGCTCACGATGCAGGCGAAGATCGGATTCTTCCGGTGCGTGATGCACTTCACCTCGAAGTACGGATTCAGCATTTTCTCGCCGATGTAGCCGGTCGATTCACCGAACGCCGCCTCGGGCTCGAGCCATTCGGTGGAGATCTCGCCTTCGATGACGATCTCCGCGCGCGCCGGCACCAGAAGATCGACCGTTTTGCAGCGCACGACTTCGATCGGGCTGCCGGCAAGCCCGCCGGCGATGTCCAGCTCGCTCACTCCGAGCGGCACGCGCGCGGGCGCGGTGTAGGCAACGGGCGGCGGCGCGCCGATCACGAGCGCGGCTTGGAGCGGAATTCCCTTTTCCTTGCACTTCCGCCAGTGATAGCCACCGTGGTTGCTGGAATTTAGAAAAACTCCGGTGCGCGTCGGGCTTTTGATCTGCCCGCGATAGTTGCCGACGTTGATCTTTCCGGTCTCGATGTCTTTGGTGAACCAGTGCGACGCCGTGGTGTACGGCGCGCAGTCGAATCCCGGCGTGGAGATCGGAATCGGAAACTCGCCCAGGCCTCCCTTCTCGACGAGCGACGCGCCCATGTGAATTTCTTCGTGCACCGGCGCGTTCTCGACGATCTTCGGCGGAATCGGCGACGCCTCGGCTTTGGTCCAGCGCTCGACGATCTCTTCGGGCTTGCATTGCAGACCGAAGCCGTAGATCTGCCGCGAAGCGGCGAGACAACCGACCGCGACCGGGATATCGTATTTTCTTCCCTTCACGTCGGTGACGTGGGTGAAAAGAAACGCCCGCCTTTCTTCCTCTGGAAGACCGCGAAACTGCCAGCGCACCAGCGGCATCAGCTCGGTGTCTTTGTTGATCGCTTCGTCGATCTCGACCAGCAGCCCGGCCTTCTTCAAGGCCTCGAGGTGCTCGCGCAAATCTTTGAAATAACTCATGCGGAAAACTTTCTGCTATCGGGTTCGGTCGGAAGCAACTTACTGATAGCAATAAGCGGTGGGAAAGTAAAATAGGAGATTGACGTTCGGCGGCAAAGGCTTTAGCTTCACTCCGTGACTTTTCCGCTCGCTTTTATGATCGGCGTTTCCGTGGCGTCCATCCCCGGACCTACGTCTATTTTGATCGCGACGCAAACTCTCCGCCACGGCGCCGGGGCGGGACTCGTCACCATGACGGCGCCGCTCGCGCTGGATGTTTTTGTCATGATGCCGCTGGGCCTGATGCTTCAGGCTTCGGTTTTCTCCGGGAACCGCACCGTTATTCTCGGTCTCTCGGGCGCGGCATTTTTATTGTTGCTGGGCGTTCAATCCATCCGCGCAGGCATCAAGCACTTAAATACTATCCGTGCTCCAAGCGCGCGGACGGGTAATCAATCTGAGTTGGGTTCTTTTTTAAAAGGATTCGTCACTCACGTCACCAGTCCTTATCCCTATCTCTACTGGGCAACAGTGGGCGCTTCGTTCGTGCGCCAGGGTTTCGAAGCCGGCGGCATCGGCGGCGCCACGATTTTTCCCGCCGGCTTTTGGACCGGCACTTCAAGCTTCACGCTGCTCCTCATTTATTTGGTTGCGCGCGGAAAACGGCTGCTGCCCGCTCGATGGGAACCGTGTCTGCACCACGTATCGGGCATGTTGCTGATTGCCAGCGGCGTGTACCTGGCGACCGGCGTCTGGCATGGGTTATTCTAGAGATGTCATGAACCCTGAGGTGCGAGTTGAGCAGGAGAAGATGCAACGCGGCGATAAGCCGGACCGGTGGCGAATAGCCTGGCTCATCGAGAACCTCGGCGAAGCGCCGCTCAAGATTCTCTCGGCACGCGCGCCGCATGGGAAATTTCGCTGCGATGAGAAAGAATTCACGCCGCCGGTGGACCTGGCCGCGAACCAGCGCGGCCGGATCGAGTTGGAGGTGCGCTGCGGCGAGGCCGAAGGCGCCGAAGTCGAAAATGCTTTTCTGATCCTTCGCGTCCTTTACGCCGGCGGCCGGTGGTTGATTCTTGCACGCTTGCGGGTTTATGTGGCCGAGGAAGGAAAGCCCGTAACGACGAGCGAGCTGATCACCGCGCAACCGGTTGGCTTTTCCTCCAAACTTTAATCGGGAGACTCAATGCCGATGACCGAACGCGAGAAATTGATCCTGCAAAAACTCCGCGGCTGACACAACAACTGAGGCCTCGGCTTCGAGGAGACCACGGGCATGGTCTCGAACACTCTCCATATCGATCTTCAGGATCTCCTGGATACGATCGCGCGCATGCGCAAAGCGCACGGCGGCGACGCGGAGTATCAAAAGCTGCGCGGCGAATTGCCGGAAGATTGGCCGCTCTAACGATTTTAGATTTTCGATTGCCGATTTCCGATTAACCTAAAATCCAAAATCTAAAATCGAAAATCAATCGGGGAGGCGGACTTTAGGTTGCCTGAGGCGAAGCAGCTTGACGCCGCTCCAGAACTCGCGCTTGCCGGTCATCGCCTGAACGTGCCCGTCCCACTCTAAACTAAATGCAGTGAGGCCGAGCTTTACCGCGCGCCTAACTTTTTCCTGCGTCTCGTCATCGGTCGCGAAGCTACCGATCGCCTCGATCTGGCGCGACCCGTGACCTACGTCTTGCTCGGCGTGAAGCCGGTAGGTCTCGGCGGCGCGGGGCGAGAAACGATAATAATCCGTCAGCTCGCGATAGACTTTCGCAGAAACTTTGTCGGGCCCACCGAGCTGGCTCTCGACGAAGCTCAGCATGGCGACGCCTTCGAGCGCGGAGCGGCGCTGGCAACAGCCGATGATCATCTCGATGGCCGCAGCCGTTCCCGGCGCAGCCTCCGCCCGGTCGGCCTCCTCGCGCGAGATGCCGCCCTCTTCGAGAAACTGGAGCATGATATCGACGTGCGGCCGCGGCCCAGCGAGTTCCTCCATGAAATTTTCCAGCACGGTGCCCATCAAGCCGTAGTCTTTCGAGGCAACGGCGTTCACGGCGATATAGCCGAAGAAAATCGGATTGGTGCGCACGCGGAGGTAGTGCTGGACTTCGCCGAGAATAATTTGCTCGCGCGTCCAGCGGTGCTGCAAAATTCCCTGGAACCACGGGTGTTGCCCCATCGGCATTTCATCCGCGTAGCCCCATAGTTCGTGGATGAATTCGTCGGGGAACATGAAGGACGCTCCACCTAATCCCATGAACCCTTCAACTCTGCAACCCTTCAACTCTTTAACTTTTGTCCGCCAGCGGCACGGTCATGAAGATGTGCGGCTCGCTGCCGACGACGCGCGAGACGTGCCCTTTGCCGGTCAGGTCTTCCGCGAGCATGACGTCGCCGGGCTTGAAGAGACGCTTCGCTCCGTCGCTGCACTCGATCTCCCACGAGCCGGAGAGCGTGACGACGTACTGGCGGCGCGGCGCCGGGTGCCAATCGATGACGTGGCCGACGGGGGCGCGGCGGAAGACGACACCGCTCGCCGCCCGAAGCTCGGTCGTCTGGATATTTTCTCCCCCGAACGACAACTCTTTTTCTTCGAAGTGCGAGCGTTGATCGCTGCCGGTGTAGAGCCTGATGACTTTCATCCCATCCCCCAACTCCTTAGCCCGGATTATTCACCGTTAAACATCGTCTCCGTAGGGTACGCCTTCTTCCTTTGCTTCTCTTCCTTCGTGTGTTTCGTGTCCTTCGTGGTCAAAAGTTTATCACCACGAAGAGCACGAAGGTCACGAAGTTTTTAAGTCCTCGCGCCAAGACGCAAAAAACGCATCTACAGTCTGTCACGATCTTTCCTCGGTCGATGAATAATCCAGGTTAGGTTCTTTGCTCCTGGTAAGTCACGTGCGGACCACCGAAGGACTCGGAGCGATTGCCGAAAAGAACCAGCGGCGTGTCGCCGACGTTGGTGATCTGGTAGTAATCTTTCGCGGCAAAAAATACGACCTCGTTCTTGCCGATGATTTTTTCCTCGCCGTCGATGCCTTTGACCGAGGCCTTGCCTTCGATGACGAGAAAAGTTTCGGGCGAGGCGTGATAGTGCATGTCCGTCCCGTCTCCCGGAACGAAGTAGAGAATCCACGAGCGGAAATTATCCGTGCCGAAGAGATTGAGCTTGCGCTGTTTCTCCGTCTTGGCTTCGGCCGCCTTTCGGTTCAAATCGACGAATTGCATAACTATCCTCCTTCAAATCCGAGTATTGATTCGAGTAAAGGGCGCGGGCAAACTGCCGGCGGCCACGACGAAACCCTAGCAAAACGGCGGCGCAGCGACAAGTCAAAAACGACGGTAAAATTGGCAGACTAGAGCGGATGCGAAAAGGGGGGAATTGCCATCGGCGGAACGTCGGACTTCACTTGATTCGTATCATGACTTCCTCGGAGCTCCATCCCATCGTGCGGCAAATCGCCAGCACCCGGTCGCGGCTTTTCGCTATGATGGTAATCAAAGAACGCGTCGGTCTGTGCAAAACGATCCAAGAGCGCATTTTCGTTCCTCCTCGGTGGGAGGTAACGCAATAAGCATGCCTTCATGGCCGAGTACGAAAATATACTGAAATGCCGACTTTTAGCCGAAGCCGCGCGCCATGACAGCGCGCAAATTGTCCAGGGCTGTTGCAAAATTGTCCGGGGGCAGTCGTGAAAAGAACGAACGCGGCTCGACTAAAGACCCATCCGGCCGAACGAGCGATCGAGCATCTTGAGCGCCTGATCGATCTGATCCGCAGTGACGTTGAGCGGCGGCGTGATGCGGATCACGTTGCCTGCGAGCCCGCCTTTGCCGATAAGAAGTCCGTTCGTTTTGGTCGCTTCAAAGAGTCTCCCGGTCGCTTCGGGCTGAGGCTGTTTATTTTCGCCTACGAGCTCGAGCCCCTGCATCAGGCCCATGCCGCGCACGTCGCCGATGACCGGATGATATTTTATTTTCAGCGCCTCCAGCCCGTCCCGCAGCCGCTTACCCATAACCCGAGCGTTCTCGACCAGATTTTCTTCTTCGACGACTTCGATCGTGGCCAGCGCCGCCGCGCTCGCGACCGGATTGCCGCCGAAAGTCGAGATGCTCATCCCTTTCATGCTGTCGGCGATTTCGGCTGTCGCGATCGTCGCGCCGATCGGCGTTCCGTTCGCCATGCCTTTGGCGAAGGTCATGATGTCGGGCTCGACGCCCCAATGCTCGATGCCGAACAACTTGCCGCCGGTACGGCCCCAGGCGGTCTGCACTTCGTCGCAGATAAATAGCCCGCCGTATTTGCGGACGATGGCGATAATCTCCTGAAAATATTCTTTCGGCGGCGTGATGAAGCCGCCGATTCCCTGGATCGGCTCGGCGACGAACGCCGCAAGCCGTCCCGACGTGACGGTCTGAATCGCCTCTTCGAGGTCCTTCGCGCACTTGAGATCGCAGCTCGGATAGGTCAGCCCGAACGGACAGCGGTAGCAATAGGCATTGGGAATATGGTGAATGCCGGGAGTTGAAGCCGGCGAGAGACGCCACGCGGCGTGCGCCGTCAGGCTCATTGCGAGATGCGTGCGTCCGCTGTAGCCGTGGCGTAGCGCGATCACGTCCTGGCATTGGGTGTGAAGCTCGGCCAGCAGCACCGCGGTCTCGTTCGCTTCCGTGCCGCTGTTGGTGAAAAAAGATTTTTGCAGCTTGCCGGGCGTGATTTGCGCGAGCTTCTCCGCCAGCCGCACGTGCGGCTCGTTCGGATAAAGCGTGGAGATGTGTTGCAATTTGGCGGATTGTTTTTGAATCGCGCCGGTGACTTTCTCGTTGCAATGGCCGACGCTGATCGTAACGATGCCGCCGAAGAAATCGAGATACTCTTTGCCTTCGCTGTCGTAGACGTACGTGCCTTTGGCGTGATCGACGACCAGCGGCTCGTCGTAATAGTTCGCGATGCAGGAGAAGAGATACTTCTTCTGCTTGTCGATAATGTCCTGCTTGTTCATTCCAACTTACGCTAGCCAATCGCGGCTTGGCTGTCAATTCGATCGCGGATGGAAACCAAAAAAAGCCCGTCTGGTTTTGCCAGACGGGCCGCGAAGTAAAAACGTGGGGCGCCTTGGATGGTGGCTTATTTTTGCCAGACCACGCGCGAAAGGAGTCCGGCGAAGCTCAAGAACCGCGGTTGGGCCAAAAAAATCCGGCACAGCATTCGCGCCGCCTGGTCGCGGTTGTAGTGCCCCAGAAGACGGACCGTCCTTCGGTTGAGAAGACCGAGCAGCCGATCGTAATCCGCGCTGCGAAAGCGGTTCAAGACGCCCCTGATGAGTAGATGGATGCTGAGCTCGCGCTGCAGCGATTTGAGCTCTTTTGCATGGCCGGCGTTTCCGAGGATCGCGCCGGCCGCAGCCTTGGCGCCGCGCAGGCCGGTCACCAATCCGCCCACCGCCGTCACTTTGACCTGCGCCGCTGCGTCGCCGATCAGATAAATATCCGCGCCGGCGATTCGATGCCGCGGCTGGGCCGAGCGCGCGTAGGCAGGTATGCGCGCGGCCTGCATTTCGACCGGCTTCAGTCCCCGGCGCGCGAGAAACCGTTCGAGTTTGTTCTTGGCCTCCCGGCCGTCGTCGGCGATAAATCCGACCGCCGCCTGCGACTGGGATTCCGGAATCAACCAGTAAAAATAGGGCGTGTCGTCCGGCTCGAACCAGACTTGAGTCGTATTCGCCCGCGCGCCGTCGGGGAGCTTCACGATCGCCTGGAGGATGGGCGTCGTGCGGTGGCCGTTTCCGTTGGCGAACTTCGCCACGCGGCTGAAGGTGCCGTCGGCGCCGATTAAGGTCGCCGTGCTGAATTCCTCCACCCGATCGCGGTGCGTATCGCGAATTTTAACGGTGACGCTTTTATCGCCCGGCTCGAGGTCGATAAATTTACAGCCGCTGCGGATTTCGACCCCCGCTTCCAGCGCCTTGCGGGCGAGCAAACGAACGATGGCCGCGCGCTCGACCACGAGGTCGGGCCGCCGCATCGGGATCGTGACCGAGCGCTGCGGAGAGAAGAGGTCGATCCGGCTGATCTCGTTGACGACGGCCTCGCGCGGAAAAAAACCCAGGACCTCGGTCAACTGTGAAGTCGTGATCAGCGTCCGCGACGCGGTATGCAGCACATCGTTCGAATCGAAGAGCGTTACTCGCTTGCCTTCGCGCGCGAGGAGATATGCCGTGAAGAGGCCCGCGGCGGAGCCGCCGATAACGGCGATTTCCGCGGGCTTCTGTTGCGCTTCGGCCTCTGGCCTCCCCTCTCTCATCGCGATCCGTGTGTCTGGGTGCCGCCGCCAACGTCATGGACGCCGTAGACGCCGTGGCGGCGGAAAAGCATCACAAATGCTTTCGCCAAGATATAGAAATCCAAACCCAGGGACCAATGATCGACGTACCAGAGATCCAGGCGGACCCGCTCGTCCCAAGGTAGCCGGTTGCGGCCGTGAATCCACGCCCAGCCCGCCATCCCAGGTCTGAAGCTGAAGCGACGGCGCTCGGAGCGTGAGCAATACTCGGCCTGGCTTGGCACCCAGGGTCGAGGACCTACGATGCTCATCTCCCCTCTGAGAACGTTGAAAATCTGGGGAATCTCGTCCAGCGTCCACAGCCGCAGCAGCCGTCCCGTGCGCGTGATGCGTGGGTCGTCCTCCGTGACGTTCAGTCCTCGCCCCATGGACTCGGCCCCCAAAACCATAGTGCGGAATTTATAGCAGCGGAAATTCCGGCGATTTCTACCGACACGATCCTACACGAACAGAATGGGTCCGCCGTCATCGAGCTTGATCGCCAGAGTAATCAAGGCGATCAGCGGCGAGAGCGCAAGGAGAGCGCTCGCGGCGACGACTATGTCAAACGACCGTTTTAAGGCAAGCGCGGGAGCTACCTGTAATGCAGCCATCGAAGGTTCACCGAAATTATCTGGAAATCGAAAGAGACTCGGAATTAACCCACGTCGATCCGCTATCAATCCTGGCTATATTCTTCTATCATCGGTAGCGGGGCATGTCAAAACACCGCCCTCTCATCCGCCACCTGCTGGAGAATCTTTTGGTAACCCTGAACCGCCGCGCTCTTTGAATGTTTGTCCTCCGCGTAACGGCGGCCACGCTCGCCCATGGTCTCGCGCAGCCCCTGATTTCGATATAGGTGGAGAATCGCCGCGGCCTGGCGCTCGGGATCGCCCGGCGATACACAGACGCCGCACTCGGCGGTTTTTACGAGATCCTCTACACCACTGCCGGCCTCCGCGCTTGCAAGCAAGGGCCGGCCGCTCGCCATGATTTCGTAGATCTTGGATGGGAAAGAATCGTTGGCGGCGCCGTTTTTATAGAGCGAACCTTGAACGTCCGAGGACGCGCGCAGCCACGGAACGTCCTCGTACGGTTGAAAAGGCATGAAGCGGGCGTTTTCCAATTTTAACTCCCGCGCCTTTTGCTCCAGCCCGCCCTTGGCGACGCCGTTTCCGACGATCAGAAATAAGATGTCCTTGTACGCCGCGAGAAATGACGCCGCCTCGAGCATCGTATCGAGATCGTAAACATAGCCGAGATTGCCCGCGTGCGTGATCACGAACTTATCGGCCAAGCCATGTCGCTCGGCGAAGCTATTTTGCTTGGGCAGCGGCCGGATCAGGCCCGTGTCGACGAAATTGGGAATGATCGAAATTTTCTCCGCCGGCACGCCCTTGGATATGAGATTGTCGCGAATGGACGGAGATATTGCCGTGATATGGGCCGCCTTTCGATACATGAACCTTTCGATCGCTCTCAGCGCAGCGATGGCATACGGATTACGCAGCTGGCCCGCCCGGATCGGAACGTCCGGGTATAGATCCTGCACGTTATAGACGAACGGGATACCCTTCGCTTTGCCGATGAGCCACGCGGTCACGCCGGTGAAGAAAGATCCATCCATTCGTGCAGAGGATGACGTCCCAGCGCTTGCGCGAGAATAGGCCGGCGGCGGCGGCCAATATATTAAACGTGAGATAGCTGAGCAGCCGGTTCTTCATGCTCTTTTTTCCCGGAGCGTAGGTGAACAGCCGGAGAATCTCCATGCCGTTTTCTTCCTTGCGCTCGAACAGCTTGCCGCGGTACTCGTCCCAAATCCGAAATTCCTCGTAGTGCGGGAACGTCGTCATCACCGTGACTTCATGGCCGAGAGTTTTCAACCCTTCGGCGAGCTGCAGCATCAGCCGGCCGGTCGAATTGGTGTCCGGCGGAAACTGGACGATCAAAAGAAGAATACGCATGAGGCTCAGCTTTCCCGCTTCTCGACGACGTATTTACCGATCGCGAGAACGTCCATCTTGGTCCTGAGAAAGCAATTCACCGCTTCCTCCGGGCGGCAGACCACCGGCTCGTTGTCGTTGAAGGACGTGTTGAGGAGAACCGGCACGCCGGTGAGCTTCTCGAATTCTTTGATCAGCTTCCAGTAGAGAGGATTTTCCACCGCGGCCACGGTCTGTAATCTCCCCGTGCCGTCCACATGGGTCGGCGCGGGAATCTCCGCGCGCTTTTCCTGTTTTACCTTGTAGGTCATCTGCATGAACGGCGAGGGATGCGTTTCTTCGAAATAGTCGCCCACGCGTTCCGCCAAAATCGACGGCGCAAACGGACGGAACCCTTAGCGGTGCTTTATCCTGCTGTTCAAGAGATCTTTCATCTCCGCCCTTCGTGGATCGACGACGATGCTGCGGTTACCCAGAGCGCGCGGCCCCCATTCCATTCGTCCTTGAAACCAGCCCACGACGTTTCCTTCGGCGATCTTCTTCGCGGTGAATTTTACCAACTCCGCTTCCGACATCTCCGTTGTTTGGAACCTGCCGTCCTGCGTTTGAGCCTTTTCCAACGCCCGCCGAATGTCGGTGTCGCTGAACTCCGGTCCCCAATACGCATGGTTCATCTGAAACGAGCGGGGACGGCCGAGAATCTGATTCCATACGTAAAAGGCCGCGCCAACAGCGAGGCCCGCGTCGCCGGCCGCGGGCTGGATGTAAACCGACTCGAACGGAGTGCGGGGGAGTATCTTTCCGTTGGCTGCGCAGTTGAAAGCGACGCCGCCCGCGAGACAAACTCGTTTGATGCCGTACGTGCGGTGAAGATTATTGAGCATGCCGAGCAGGGCGTCTTCGAGGCGCTGCTGCATCGACGCAGCGATATTGTAATGTCGTTGCTCGACGGGTTCGGCGGCTTGCCGCACCGGCCCGAGCTTCTCGATGAGACGATCTCCGTAAAGCTTCCCTAAAATCGGAGCGCCATCGCGCCAGGTCATCTCCGGACCGGTTCGATGGACGAAGTAATCGAGCCCCAACGAGAAGCTCAAACCGCCGTTGAGCTGGACGATATCGTCGAAGCGGTCGTGAAACTCGGGCTCGCCGTAGGAGCCCAGACCCATGACTTTGTATTCGTCGCCGTAGTGCCAGAAGCCCAGGTACTGCGTCAAAGCCGTGTAGAAAATTCCGAGCGAATGCGGGAAGGCGATCGCGCCGCCTACCTTTATGTTGTTGCCGCTGCCGAGCCCCCACATCGTGCTGGCAAAATCGCCCAGCCCATCGACCGAAAGCAGCGCCGCCTCTTCGAAGGGAGAAACGAAAAACGCGCTCGCCAAATGGGCTTTATGATGCTCCACCCGGTGGAAATCCGCTTTGATTTCCTCGCGGCCCACCCCCAAGGCGTTGCCGAGTTCTTCGTCGATGCCGGCGAATTTCGCGTGAACGTTGAGGCGCTCCCACAACAGCCGCGGCATGCGCACCGCATACGCCGCCTTCTTCCAGATCCGCGCGCGCGGATCGCGCGCGAGCGCGACGTGCTCGATCTCGCGCGGCTTGATGCCGGCGGCTTCCAGGCAATAGCGAATCGCATGCGCGGGAAATCCCGCCGCGTGCTTGATGCGATTGAAGCGCTCTTCTTCCGCGGCGGCGACGAGCTGGCCGTCCACGACGACCGCCGCGCTCGCGTCGCCGTGATAGGCGTTGATGCCGAGAATGTTCATCTCTTATTTTCTTGAATAACGGCTATGATACCCGGTGTTTTTCGAGTGTAAATGGGCCTTTCCAAATTCCGTCCAATTTGGCAGGGTTTTGGAAAATGCGAAAAGGCCCCAGAAAGTTTCGTTTTCCATTCGTAACGACAGGTTTAACCCCCCTTTGGTGGGTTGAGCCTTTTGCAGTCGTTTTGCAAATCTGCCGGCACCCTCGGTTTCCCTCTCCCTTGAGGGAGAATTCACCCTCACCCTTTCCCTCTCCCGCAAGCGGGCGAGGGAGCCGATTCGATGCTTGTATTGAGTGATTCTGCAAAGCTTTTAACCTCTTCTCCCTTGGAGAAGCATGACAGTTAGCCGTTATTCAAGATTTATACAGCGTCGCCTTGACAGAAAGGTGGGAACTTTGTAACACTGTAATACAGTAATGAAATACGATAAGTCGCTATAGGAGAAGTTGCCATGGGAACCACTGTTAAAGTCCGGGAAAAGTTCCAGGTCACAATCCCGGAAGAGGTTCGGGCCAAGATCCCCTTGAATGTGGGGGAACGTGTTGAGGTTGATGTGCGCGAGGGCGAGATCGTCATCCGTCCGATTATCGAAGTGCCGAGAGGCCAGGCATGGTTCTGGAGCAAGGAGTGTCAGGAGCAGATTGCCCGGTCCAGAAAAGACATCGAGAAGGGAAAGGCCAAAGTATTTAGATCCGTGAAAGAGGCCCGAAAGCATTTTGGCGATTAATATCGTCATCCCCGACTCTGTCGTGAGGGCGCTCAACGCCCTTCCCAAAGAGATCAGGCTCAAATTCTGGGAGCAATTGGAAAGACTCCTCGCGAATCCCGCCCACCCAAGTCTGAGAAACGAAAAACTGAAAGGTACGGATCAGTGGGCTTTCTCGATCACCATGAACTACCGGACGACCTATTTTCGCGACAAATCCAACGTTGTCATTACCGCTATTGGAACCCATAAGGACGTTTTAGGCAGTTAAACCCATTTTGCCCATGTCTCACTTATCCTGGCGCATCTCAAGTCGCCGCCAGGAGCCGGCCGTCGACGACGACCGCCGCGCTCGCGTCGCCGTGGTAGGCGTTGATGCCGAGAATATTCATAAGTACGTCTTGGATTGCGGATTTCGAATTTAGGTTTTCCAGATTCGAATTGTGGGATTTGAAACCAGGATTTCTAGATTTCGGATCTGCTTGCGGATTCAAAACTATATCTGAGAAGCAACAACAATCGATGATCGGGCAAGTCTGAACATTCGGTCTTAAAAGGATGTCAATTCAAAATTCCGGTAATTCAAAAATCGGAGGTTTTGGCCGAACAAATTCGAAATCCAAAATCTGCAATCCGAAACTTTCCCCTCTGATTCCGTGCTCCCTGCTGCCTGCTCGGCGCTCCTAGCCATCAGACCCCTCACCTCTAACACCTTATGCCTAACCCCTGACGCTTCTTGCTCCCAGCTCCATGCTCCGTGCGCTTAGCTCGTTGCTACTTTTCTTACTTGCTGACCTCTGATCTCTGCTTTCTGACCCTCTCAAGTCTGGACTGCGCCCCTCCAACTGGAGAGTTTTCACCGAGATTTGAGGGGAGTGCG
>CAYOJC010000006.1:0-86650 GCA_964404195.1 uncultured Syntrophobacteraceae bacterium | reverse complement strand
GCTCTTCGTGGTGATAAACTTTTTGACCACGAAGGACGCGAAGCACACGAAGGAAGAGGCAAAGGGAGAAAGAGCCCGAGGGCACTTAGTAGTGAATGATCTGAGTCAGGAGGTAGGACGATGAAAGAGTGGCAAGCAATTTTTTCGGAGGAAGAGCGCAAAGTCTACGAGAAGGCCGGCTACAAAGGCAAGCAGAGCTTCGGCCGGAATCCCGCACTGCTGATTATCGACGTAATTCTCGGCTTCACCGGCACCAAGCCGATGGAAATTTTGGACGCGATCGACGAGTTTCCTACGAGTTGCGGCAAGGTGGCATGGGAAGCGTTGCCTAAAATCCAGAAGCTGCTCCACGCCTGCCGCCAGGCGGAGATCCCCGTCGCCTATTCGACCAGCGACCCCGATTTCAAGGCCGCTCTCGGCAACGCAACGAAACGGGCCGCCGGCCAAGGCGATTACGAAGATTTACCGATGCAATTTCCCGAGATGATCAAACCGGTCGAGGGCGAGTTCATCGTGCGCAAGGCGCGCGCCAGCGCTTTCTTCGGCACGCACCTGATCACGTACCTGCTGAGTAAGGGGGTTGACTCGCTGCTCGTCACCGGCACGACGACCTGCGGCTGCGTGCGCGGCACGGTGCTGGACGGATACTCTTACGGTTTTCCGGTCTTCGTCGTGGAGGAGTGCGTCTTCGACCGCTCGCACACCTCGCACCTCGTCAATCTCTTCGAGATGAACAGCAAATACGCGACGGTGATCGAGCTGGCCGAAGCGTTGAATTACGTGGAGGGCCTGAAACGACTCGAAGGCCGGCAGGCGATCGCTCGTTAACTTTGACTTGAGAGTTTCGTGTCAACTTGCGCTTCGGAACTAGAAACCCAAACTCTGAAAGCATGAAGCATTTTGGCTACTCAAGGCTAGCAAACACGCTACCTTTTCGTTGTTCTCGTACCTTGTGATTCCCACCCTAAAAAATTTGCCGCTATTTCAGCGTCTTGACTTTAGTGAGCCACCTGCGCAAGTCTGGCACGACCATTGCGTTGGAAGTGAGGTGAAGAAAACCATGAGCATAAAAATGATTGTCTTCTTCTTGTCCATTGTAATTCTGGCTTCGACTCATTTAGCCAACGCGCAGCAGCCAACGAAAGTCCCCCGGATAGGATACCTATCTGCTAACTCCCCTTCCGCTATCACGGCCGGCATGGAGGCCTTTCGGCAAGGTCTGCGCGAGCTTGGATACATTGAGGGAAAGAACATTACTATTGAGTGGCGATATGCAGAGGAAAAACGCGAGCGCCTCCCCGTGCTCGCGTCCGAACTAGTGCGTCTGAAGGCGGACGTTATCGTCACAGGTGGTCCGTCAGCAACCCGTGCCGCCAAAGAAGCAACCGACACGATTCCCATCGTCATGACGTTTGATAGCGATCCTGTTGCCAACCGGTTCGTCGCCAGTCTGGCGCGGCCTGACGGTAACATCACTGGATTGTCATCCCTTGCCCCGGAGATAAGCGGGAAACAACTGGAGCTTCTGAAGGAGATCGTTCCTAGGCTCTCCAGTGTGGCCGTCCTCGGAACTTCAACCCAACCAGGCAACGCGCAAGCGTTAAAGGAGACGGAACTCGCCGCAAGGGTGTTGAAAGTGAAGTTTCAATACCTGGACGTACTCAGTTCCAAGGATCTTAAAGCTGCCTTTCCAGCCGCAAGTAAGGGGCGTGCTGATGCAGTCCTTGTGCTGCAGACCCCCATCCTCTTTTCTGGGCGAGCACAACTTGCAGACCTTGCGGTAAAGAACCGCCTGCCGGCAATGTATCCGCGCAACGAGTATGTGGAAGACGGCGGGCTTATGACCTACGGCGCGAATATTAACGATCTGTACCGCCGCGCCGCTACCTACGTAGACAAGGTCTTAAAAGGCGCCAAGCCTGCCGACCTGCCCGTAGAGCAGCCGGTGAAGTTCGAGCTGATCATCAACCTGAAAGCCGCGAAGCAGATCGGCCTGACGATTCCACCGAACGTGCTGGTGAGGGCGGATAAGGTGATCAAGTGAAACAATTTTGGATTTTAGATGCTTCGACAACGCTCAGCACAGGTTTTGGATTTTCGATTGGAAGATCTAAGAACAAGAAAGCTTTTTGTCTTGCTCTGGGCGCTTTGCTCTTGGGTTTTAGCTTTCAAGCCGGAGCGCAGCAAACGAAGCAGGTCCGCCGGATAGGCCTGTTAAGAGCCGAGTCACCCCCAGATCCCTCCGCTGTAGCATTCCGGCAAGGGCTGCGTGTGAGAAGTCTAGCAATTCCCGCATTGGTAATCTCAGATCCCTACGTTGGAGCGTTCCGGCAAGGACTGCGTGAGCTTGGCTACATGGAGGGACAAAACATTGACATGGCATACCGATACACGAATGGAGACGATCAGCTCCCCGAACTTGCGGCCGAGCTGGTCCGCCTGAAGGTCAACGTCATCGTCACATCGAGTACGGCGGCTACTCAGGCTGCCAAGAATGCGACCTCGACAATTCCCATCGTTATGGCGGCATCGAGCGACCCTGTTGGGATCGGGCTTGTTGCCAGCCTAGAGCGGCCGGGCGGCAACATCACAGGTCTCTCCCTCATGTCCCCGGCGCTCGCAATGAAGCGGTTGGAGTTGCTTCGGGAAGTTCTTCCCGGCGTTGCCCGCGTGGCTTTCCTCGCCTCTGGTAGGGATCTAGCTGGCCCGCTGTTTGTAGAGGAAGCGCGGGACGCCGCGGAGAGATTCGGGATGCAGATTCGGCCGTTGATGGTAGGAGGTCCCGAAGAGATCGAAGGCGCCTTCTCGGCGATGATCAGCGAGCGGGCGGGCGCTCTGATCGTTCAGCCGACCTTTATTACTTATTACTCTGAACAGAGCCGGAGGATCGTGGACCTCGCAGCAAAGAACCACCTGGCGACGCTCTCGGATTATAAGGAATTCGTGGACCTAGGGGGCTTGATATCCTACGGGCCGGATCGCCGAGAAAATTTCCGGCGTGCCGCCACCTATGTGGACAAAATCCTGAAGGGAGCCAAGCCCTCGGATTTACCCGTCGAGCAGCCGAAGAAGTTTGAGCTGGTGATCAATCTCAAGACGGCCAAGCAGATCGGTCTGACGATCCCGCCGAACGTGTTGGCGAGAGCGGATAGGGTGATCAAGTGATAGACGCGAGGCATGAGGCGGTAGGCAACAGGCAATAGTAAGAAAGAAAACCATGGAGAAAAAAATTCTTCTCTTTGCAATTGCGATCATGTCTCTCACGTCTCTGCATCCCGCCAACGCGCAGCAGCCGAAGAAGGTCCCTCGGTTAGGGTATCTATCATCGTTCGATGCAGCTCGTGATTCCGCCCGTGCCGAGGCAATTCGGCTGGCTTTGCGCGAGCGCGGCTACATAGAAGGACAGAACATCGCCACGGAGTACCGATATGCGGAGGGGAAGCTCGATCGGGCTCCTGAGCTTGCGGCCGAGCTGGTGCGTCTCAAGGTTGATATCATCGTGGTAGCAGCAGGGTTGGGAACGATGCAGGCGGCCAAGAATGCGACCAAGACGATTCCCATTGTTATGACGGGCGAAGGGATCGATCCTGTCAAGGCAGGCCTGGTTGAAAGCCTTGCCCGTCCCGGCGGCAACGTCACCGGCCTTAAAAACCTTCAATCTGGAGAACTAGGCGGGAAGCGACTGGAGTTGCTCAAAGAAGCCGTTCCCAAGGTTGCCCGTGTCGCGGTTCTCTACGAATCGGCCAGTGCGGGCGCTGTACTCGAGCTGAAAGAGATTCTCCCTGTCTCGGCGCGCGCGCTGGGGTTGACTCTTCAGCCTTGGGAGGTACGCAGTGCGGACGATTTCGAGCGGGTATTCGCTGCGATGGGCAAGCAGCGCCCGGATGGACTCTACGTGGCCGTGGGCCCGCTAATGCGTGATAACGGAAAACGGATCGCGAGCTTTGCCTTAAAGACCCGGTTACCGTCGACGTATGTCTACAGGGAAGATGTAGATGCCGGCGGGCTCATGTACTACGGCGCGGACCTCGCGGAAAGCTACCGGCGCGTCGCATATTTCGTGGACAGAATCCTGAAGGGCGCCAAGCCTGCCGATCTGCCGGTGGAACAGCCGACGAAGTTCGAGCTGGTGATCAATCTCAAGACGGTGAAGCAGATCGGCCTGACGATTCCGCAGTCGATGCTGTATCGGGCGGACAAAGTCATTAAATAATTATTGGTCCATATCCGGCTTGACGCCGTTCTTGGCGCATTCTTCCTCGTACATCTTTCGGAGCGCCGCGTCTTCGTTGTCGAAGTCGATCTGATCGATGCCGCCCTCTTCTCTCTGCACCGCGGTGTTGGCGTGTAAAGCGACGAACTTGCACGGGACGTTCCCGGTATTGTAGTGCTGGTGCCACGTGCCGGCAGGCGGGCAGACGACGCTGCCTTCGTGCCAATCGTATTTCTTGGGTTCTTGGCCTTCGTCCCACATCAGGGTATAGCCGGTTGAATCCAGCAGGCACACGTGAGCCCCCGGCCCATGTTTGTGGGCCTTCTTGTAGCGTCCGACGGGAAACTGCGACACGTGGGCGAGCATGGCGCTCCCGGCCATGTGGATGTACATGTTGCGCGTCCCCTTGCCCCGCTTCTCGCGCGGCACGAGATTGATCTTCCGGATATCCGCAATGAAGTTGGTGTGAAAAATCCCGCCGTAATACTGGGTGTGGTATTTTCCCTCGCGGCTGAAAAACTCCTCGTCTTTGGGATCGAAGCGGTCCTTGAACATATAGTTGGTGTTGAAGATGAATTCCGGGTCGCGGTAAAGCTCGAACGCTACCGGCGCGCTGGTAAGCGAGATAAATCGCGCAGGCTCGCTGCCGGTCGCGTTGAAGTGCTGATGGTAAGCGTTCAGCGGGATCGCAAAAACGCTTCCTCTCTCCCACTCGAAAGTGCGCTTGGGAGTTCCTTCGTACCAGATCGTCGTGGCGCCGCGGCCCGACGCGATGAGCACGATTTCTTCATAGAGCTGTCTCTGCGGCTTGCTGTTTCCTCCGGCCGGTATCTCGCAGATATAAGCGTCCGCCACCAATTGATCGGAAAAGGTCAGGTAGGCGCCTTTGACGCCGCGCCGCTTCCAATCCCCCAGCTTGACGTCGCGCACGTCGGGGACGTACGAGCCGCTGATGATCGGGATGCCCTCCGACTCGATCCACTTCTTATACGGGCTGTAGCTGTCCATCATAAACTGAAGATACGGATGGACTGCGAATTCTTTGGTCATCTTAGTCGCCATGGAACTTCCTCCTACGGTTCTTGGAAATAATAAACTTAATTATCGCGCCGAAAAAATTCTGTCAACAGGATTGACAAGAAAGTTTCGGTGGGATATTTGAAACAAAAGTTTCATGCCTCTCATCAAACAGATCTTCGCCAAGACCGATTCGCTGAACGGCGCGCAAAAAAGGCTCGGCCATTATCTCAAAAACGACAGCGCCGCCCTGCTGCTCTCCAACGTGAGAGATTTGGCCGACGCCGTGGGCGTCAGCAAATCGACCGTCGTCCGGTTCGCCAAGAGCCTGGGCTACAAAGGCTTCCCGGAGTTCAAGCGGGAGATCCAGACGGAGATGCGCCGCAAGCTGCGCGCGGCGTCCCGGATGGAAGAGACCTTCGCCGAGCTCGGCAACGACGAAAATATTTTCGCCAAGCTCATCAAGCGCGACATCGTGCTCTTGCAGGAAACGCTCCAGGCCGCGTCGTCGCCGGATTTCCACAAGGCGGTGGAGATCATCTGGCGCGCGCGGAAAGTATTCATCATCGGCCTCAACGCGTCGATGGCCTTGGCGTATCTGCTGCATTTCCGGCTCGTGCGCGTTAAAAAAGACGTGCACTGGATCTTTCTTACGGGCGGGACCTCGCTTTTGGAGCAGCTCGCGTTCATGGAGCGGCGCGACGTTCTCATCGCCATCGACTTCGTGAACGTGCCGCGGGAAGTCCAGACGGCGCTCCACCACGCCAAGAAAGTCGGCGCGCCGATTTTAGGCATCACCGATTTTCCCAGCTCGCCGATCGCCAAGGCCGCGAACGTCTGCCTTTACGCCAAGCGCGGGCTCCACACGACGGTCAACTCGCTGACGCCGGCCTTTTCGCTCGTCAACGCGCTGGCGATCGCAGTGGTTTGGACTAAAAAAGCCGATTCACTCAAAGCCTTGAACGATCTTGATAAGCTTTTGGAAGGATATGGAATGTGACTAGAAAAGGAGATAATAGATGGCGACGAAGTTAAAGTTCGGATTACTGCTGCCGCATTTTTGCGAGTATGGCTCGGTCGAGAGGTGCATCGAAGGATCGAAAAAGGCCGAGGCCTACGGTTTCGATTCCGTTTGGGTCAGAGACCATTTGGTCTTCGAGCCGCACGGGATGGAGGGCGAGGATAATACCCATATCGAGGGGTTGTTGATCCTCGCGGCCGTCGCGACGGTCTGCAAAAAACTGACTCTCGGCACCGGCACGATGATCTCGCACCGCCATCCGATTCATTTGGCGCAGTCCATGGCGGGCCTCAGCACGTTGTGCGACAGTAATATTATCATGGGTCTTGGCCTCGGCACCTTTCCCCATGAATTCGAAGCGGCGGGTCATACGAAGACTACGTTACAAGATCGCGCTAACATCGCAAAAATCAATGCCCAGCTCTGCCGCCGATTCTGGGCCGGTGAAAAGATCAGCTACAAAGACGATTATTACGACTTCAAGGACGTTGAGCTCAAACCGACGCCGAGCAAAATGATTCCGATTTGGTACGGGGGCGGCACACCGGCTTCGTGCCGCCGCGCGGCGGATTACTGCGACGGCTGGATGCCCGGACGTATTCCCACGGCTACCTTTAATAAGATGGTCAAGTACCTCGAAGAGCAGTGCAAGCTGGCGGGACGGCCCATGGTTACCACCGGCGCGATCCCTATCACCAGCATCGATAAGAACAGAGACGTCGCGCTCAGCAAGGTTAACGTCAAGGGTCTAATCAACGAAGGCAACGCTCCGAGCAAGAAAACTTGGGTCAAACCGGCATCCGGCACCTTCTCCAAGGTCGAAGACATCGAAGGCCTGCTCATCGCCGGCACACCGGCGGATATCGCGCGCGACACGAAGCGATATGAGGAAGCCGGGCTTAATCATATCATTTATGACCTCCGGTTCCGTTACGCCGACTGGTACCAGCAGATCGACTATCTAGGCAAAGAGGTTCTTCCCGCATTGCGCGCGTAGCGACGAGAGGGAAAAAATGCGCACAGAAAAAATTAGTTTCTACAGCGAAGGCAACAAACTCAACGGCGATATCTATTTGCCCGACGACGACAAGGGCAAACCCTATCCCGGGATCGTTCAAGGTCCCGGCTTTCTCGGCCTCCGGGACGCCAAGCATTATGCCTTGATGTTCGAGAAGCTCTGCGCGGCCGGCTACGCCTGCTTGTGCTTCGACTATCGCGGCTGGGGCGACAGTGAAGGCAAGCAGCGCCAATGGGTCATGCCGATGTGGCAGGTGGAAGACATCCGCAACGCGATCAGCTATATGCAGACTCGCGCCGACATCGATCCGAACCGCATCGCGACCTACGGCTCGGGAGGGACCGGCGGCGGCAATGCCGTCTATGTTGCGGCGATTGACGAGCGCGTCAAGTGCGCGGTCTGTTATCTCGGCATCAGCAACGGCAGGGACTGGCTCCATTGCATGCGGCGCGAGTACGAGTGGGTCGATTATCTCAAGCGCATCGATGAAGACCGAAAAAAACGCGCGCTTACCGGGGCGGGCGAGATCGTCAGCGCGCGCGAAGAGATCATGGTCGCGACGCCCGAGCGCAAAACCACGACGATCAAAAAAGAAGTCGCGGACAAGATTCCCGACCGGATGCCGCTGCAATGCGCCGAGGCGATCATCGAGTACAGCCCGGAGGACGTGGTTCACAAGATCGCGCCGCGCGGCGTGCTTTTCGTCGCCGTCGAAAACGACGCGGTGACGCCGGAACAGCAGTCGATAACGCTCTACGAAAAAGCCGGCGAGCCGAAGAAGCTCGTGATCTTCCGCCAGACGACGCACTACGGAATCTACAACGACTACTTCAACGAAGTCGCCGCCAACGTCGTCGATTGGTATAATCGTCATCTGAAGTACGACAAGATCGCGATCACCGAAAGTTAGGAGCCGTCATGCATAAGATTCAGTTCGGCGTGCGCGTGCCCAATTCGGGCCCGCTCTCCAGCATCGAGAATATCGTCAAAGCGACCAAGCAGGCCGAAGAACTGGGCTTCGATTCGATCTGGGTGCACGACCACGTCGTATGGAGCTCGGAGATGCACCGCCATCACATCTCTTCCGGCGCCGCGGAGGCCATTACCGACGCGCAGGACGCGAATTTTTACGAGGCGACGACGATGTTGTCGTACCTGGCGGGGGAGACCAATAAAATTACGCTGGGCGTGGCTTGTCTCGTCATGCCTTGCCGCAATCCGATTTACGCCGCCAAGCAATACGCGACGCTGGATTGGCTGTGCAAAGGCCGATTGATCGTCGGCGTCGGCCTGGGCTCGAAGGCCACGCGCGAGTCGGACGAGTTCGGAGTTTTCGGAGTGTCGTACGACAAGCGCGGAGACCGGACGGATGAATATATAGAAGCGATGAAAGCGATCTGGACCGAGCCGCTCGCTTCTTACAAGGGAAAATTCATCGAGTTTAATAAAGCGGAGATTTTTCCCAAGCCGATGCAAAAGCCGCATCCGCCCGTATGGGTCGGCGGCTGGATGAAGCTCGCGGCCAAGCGCGCCGGCAAATACGGCGAAGGCTGGATCCCCGGCTGGCTTTCTCCGAAAGAGATGAAGGCGGGATGCGATCTTCTCGCTCAGACCGCCAGAGAGAACGGCCGCGACCCGTCGAAGATCACCATCGCCGTGGAAAAACTCGCGACCATCGGCAAGACCCGCGACGAAGGCCTCAACCTCGCCACGCCGACGCTTAAGACCAGCAGCCAGAGCTACGAGCGCGACATCGACAGCATGCAATTTGCGCTCGACCGCCACATCTTCGGCTCCGTGGACGACGTGCGCCGCCGGGTCGATGAATTCGTCGAGGCGGGCGTGCAGCACTTCGAGCTTAAAATCATCTATCCGACGATCGATAGTCTCATCAAGCAAATGACGCTCTGGGCCGAGGAGATCCTGCCGCACTATGACTGAAAAATGGAGTAATGGAGTGATGGAGTAATGGAAGATTGCGTTGTTTGTTCGTTTTGAACAACACTCCAGTACTCCAATACTCCAATTAAGGTTGCTTATGAAACTTGCTTTCCAACTTAATGGCCGACCGACCGAGACCGAGTACGAGCACTGCGAAACCCTCGCCGAGGTCCTGCGCGAACGGCTGAACTTGACCGGGACGAAAATTTCCTGTGAAGTCCAGGTCTGCGGCGCCTGCACGGTCCTCCTCGACGGGCTTCCGGTAAGCTCGTGCACGCTGCTCGCCTACGAAACGCGCGGAAAAAACGTCGTCACGATCGAAGGACTGGCGAAGCCCGACGGCACGCTCCATTCGATCCAACAGGCTTTCATCGACGAGTTCGCGTTTCAGTGCGGCTTCTGCACGCCGGGAATGATTCTCACGGCCAAAGCGCTGCTCGACGAAAACCCCAAGCCCTCGCGCGAAGAGATCGTTCATTACATGGACGGCAACATCTGCCGCTGCACCGGCTATGTCTCCATAGTTGCCGCGATTCAACGCGCCGCCGGCATGACGTCTAAGGACACAAAGAAGTGAGCGCGGAAAAGAAAACCGACTTCCACGTAGTCAATCATTCCGTACCGCGCCGCGATGGGCGGGCGAAGGTTAGCGGCAAAGCCATGTACGTAAGCGACTTGAAGCTTACCGGCATGGCCTACGCAAAAGTCCTGCGCAGTCCTTACGCTCACGCCAAAATTGTTTCCGTCGACACTTCACGTGCCGCGGCGCTGCCCGGCGTTCACTGCGTCATTACCGGCAACGACCTCGAAGGTATCAATCCGTACTATGGTCACGCGGTCAAGGACCATCCGCTGCTTGCCATCGGCAAAGTGCGCTATGCCGGCGAGCCCGTAGCGGCGGTGGTCGCGGTCGACGAGCGCACGGCTTTCTGCGCTCTCGAACACATCGACGTCAAGTACGAAGAGCTGAAGCCCGTGCTGACTCCCGACGATGCTATGGCCAAGGACGCGCCGCTGCTGCATGAAAGGAAGTTCGAGGCCGGCGCGCTCCGCGGCTTCGAGGGCGAAGTCACCGCCGGCCGGGGGACGAATATCTGCCAGGAGGCGCACATCAAATGGGGCGACGTCGAAGCGGCCTTCAAAAAAGCCGCAGCCGTCGTCGAAAGCGAATATTATTTTCCCATGACGTATGCCTACGCGATGGAGGCGTACGTCGCGATTGCCGACGTTCAAGAAAGCAGCGTCACGATCTATTCCTCGGCGCAGCATCCGTTCATGGTGCGCCACGATTTGAAATCGATTTTCAATTTACCAGTGAGCCAGGTGCGCTTGATCGTGCCGTTCGTCGGCGGCGGCTACGGCAGCAAGTCGTACACAAAGATCGAGCCGCTGGCTGCCGCCTGTTCCTGGAAAGCCAAACGGCCGGTCAAATTGCAGCTCACGATTGAAGAGGCGATGCTCACGACGCGGAGCGACGACGCCTACACCTGGATGCGCACAGCGGTGGACGCCAACGGCAAGATCATCGCGCGCCAGGCGAAGATTTACATGAACACGGGCGCCTACGCTGAGAACAGCCCGCTCGTCGTCGAGAAATCGACCAACCGCTGCGTCGGGCCTTATGCCATCCCCAACGTACAGATCGACAACTACTCATTCTACACCAACACCGTGCCGGCCAGCTCTTACCGCGGCTTCGGCTGCGCCCAGGTGACGCTGCCCGGCGAATCGCAGATCGATGAGCTGGCGGCAAAGATCGGCAGAGACCCTTACGAGTTTCGTCTGGCCAACGTTGCCAAGCCCGGCGAAGAATTTTTTCCCAAGATGCGTCCGTTCGACGGCACGTTGAAGGAAGATCTGGAAATCGCCGCCAAGGCGATCGGCTTGAAAGAATCCGTGCCGAAAGGCCACGGCCGCAGCGTCGCGTGCTCGACCAGCGACGCCGGCGCTTATCCGCTGACTTCGACGGCGGTGCGCGTTCACGCCGACGGCTCGGTGACGATCATGATCGGCAGCACCGAGCTGGGCCAGGGAAGCCACACGGTTATTCCGCAGATTGCGGCTGAAGAGTTGGGAGTTCCATTCGAAAAAGTCCACGTAGTCTCATCCGACACCGCCATCACGCCCTATGACCGCTCGACCGGCGCGAGCCGTACAACGACGCTCATGGGCAGCGCGGTTCTGGAAGCGAGCCGCGAAGCGATCCAGCAGATGGTCGTGATGGCCGCGGACGTGCTCAAGGTGAAGGTCGAGCAGATTCAAGCCATTCGCGGCGGCGTGCGCTGCGGCGAAGCCCAGCTCAACTGGTCGGAGGTCATCAGCAAGTTCTACGCGCTCCCCGACGGCGAAGTCATCGGCCGCTCTTACATTCGCAAGGCCGGAAAATTTTCCCAACTGCCTGTTTTTTGGGAGACCGCCTGCACCGCCATCGAAGTCGCCGTCGATGAAGAAACCGGCAAGATCAACGTGGAGAAGCTCGCCACCGTCGGCGACGTCGGACTGGCGATCAATCCCGCGCTGGCGGAAGGCCAGGACATCGGCGCCGCGACCATGGGGATGGGCATCGGTCTTTTCGAAGAGCTCGTTTACCAAGGCCCGCAGTTGATGAACGGCTCCATTTTGGATTACCGCCTGCCGCGCTTTTCGGACCTGCCGAAAAAAATCGATCTGCATCTGGTGCAGAACCAGGACGGCGTCGGCCCCTACGGCGCCAAAGGCGGCGGCGAGGCTTCGCTCAATTCAATGGCGGCAAACATCGCCAACGCCGTCGAACGCGCGGTCGGAGTGCGCATCCGCAGCGCCCCGTTGACGCCGGAGAAAGTCTGGCGCGCATTGAAAGATAAAAAGGCTTGATTTTATGATGCCACTCAGACGTTTTACGATCGATCAACCGAAAACCGTCAAAGAAGCGGCGGAGATGCTGGCGCACTACGGCGAGAACGGCCGCCTCTATGCCGGCGGCACGGAGCTGCTTCTCGCCATGAAGCACGACCTCCTGCGCTACGAGCATCTCGTGGACGTGAAACCGCTTCCCGGACTGAACACGATCGAAACCGGGAACAATTCGCTCGGCATCGGCGCGACGGTCACGCATCGAGCGATCGAAAAGTCCGACGCGGTGCGGGAAATCGTTCCCGTTCTGGCCGACATGGCTCATCACGTCGCCAACGTGCGCGTGCGCGCGACCGGGACGCTGGGAGGAAATCTCTGTTTTGCCGAGCCCCACTCCGATCCGGCGACTCTGCTGCTGGCGCTTGAAGCCCACGTGCACGTTCAGGGACAGGGCGAAGAGCGGATTCTAAAGATGGACGAGCTGATCGTCGGCGCTTACGAAACCGCGCTGGCTCCGGACGAGCTTTTGCTCGCCATCGACATTCCGCTGGCCTCCAAGAACAAACGCGCGGCGTATCTCAAATTTCAAATCAAGGAGCGGCCGACGCTCGGACTGGCGTTGGTTCTGGATTTGGATAATGGTGGAAGCATAAGCAAAGCCAGAGCCGTGGTAGGCAGCGTCAGCGCGAAGCCTTCGCGCTCCGATCAAGCCGACGCGCTGCTAGTCGGATCGAAAGACGTGGTCGAGAAGCAGTTGGCCGACGCCGCCGAAGCACTCGCAACCGCCGCCGATCCCGTCGATGACCTCGAAGGCAGCGCCGAGTACAAGCGGCATCTGATCGGCGTCTACCTCAAGCGAGCGTTTGCGAAGGCTCTATCTTGACATTGACGCGTTAGAATTCTCCCAACGTCCTACCGACTGCCGATTTATCTCTTGATTTTACGGAAAATTTAGCGGAAAATAATCCTCAATACGGAGGGGATTAATCCATGGAGACATCCTATCGCAGAGAGGAGATCATATCCTCGTCAAAAGCATCCAAACAGTTGGGCGAGGTGTTGAACGAGGCGAAGCGGAAAGGACGTGTTGTTCTGTCGCGTAACAACCGCCTTGAGGCCGTGATTCTTCCGATCGAAGAGTACGAAGGTATTGTTGAAGACCTAGAGCATCTCCTGGCCGCACTTGAGATCCAGGATAGAAAGGACCGGACCGGAGGGAAGAAAATTACCTGGGAGTCAATAAAGGCCAAGCATGGCCTATAAGGTCGAGTTCCTGCCCGATGCCGCGCGCGAGTTCGACGCGCTTGACGGCTCACTTAAGAAGCTGGCTGCCAAACAGATTGACAAGCTTACGGAGCGACCCGAGCTTGGGGAAACTCTCGGAAAGAGGATGGGGATCGATTTAACCGGCTATCGCAAAATTTACTTCGGCAAAAAGGGTTTTCGGATCGTCTACGAAATCCGGCACCAACGACTTGTGGTGCTCATCATTGGCATCGGCAGACGTGAGAGAGCGGAGATTTACAGGGAAATTGCCCACCGCCTTGGGCGATGAGATTGAAGTAAGCGCCGAGTACAAGAGCCACCTAATCGGCGTCTACCTCCAGAATGGCTGCGATCTTGAAGAAACGAAGCCGATGAACAAAAACAATAAAAGCTTGGACCTCCGTCGTGCTCTTGTAGCACTCTCGACGAAGTACCAAAAACGGCTGCGGCGGCAGGGAGCGCGCGACCAAACAGCACAGGAAATCCTGGCCAAGCTAAAGCAAATCCGTAAAGAGATTGCTGCTCGCGACTATCCCGGATGAATAAATTCTTCTTGCCCGAATCAAAGACCTTGAGGGAGACCCATGTTAAGACCTAGAGACAAACTCATTTCCGCGAATAAGAAATCTCCAACGCTTGTCTTTCCACTTGCCCGCATAATCGACACCGACCCTCGGTGTCGATAAAATCTTCGGCGCCCGCTCGTCGCGATCTTCGACGTAAAGAACCCCGCCACAAATATCAGCTCCGTTGAGAAACTTGTCAATAGCAAAGGCCTGGCAGAGCTTCCCCGGCCCGCTGGCGAGATTGCGATGGGTTTCCGTGCGCCGTCGCGCTTTCATTAACTCGATCCCTTCTACCGGCTCCAGCGCACGGATCAGAACCGCCGACGGATGATCCTTCTCCTCTGTGACGATATTGAGGCAGTAATACATCCCGTAGATGAAGTAGACGTACGCGTGTCCTGCGGGCCCGAACATGATCTCCGTACGCGCCGTGCGCCCGCGCGAGGCATGACAGGCTAAGTCCTGCGGCCCGACGTATGCTTCCGTCTCCAAAATCCGGCCGACGGTTTTTCCATCGGGATGTTTTCGGATCAAATATTTCCCCAACAACTGCCGGGCAACTTTGAGTGTGGGCTGTTCGTAGAAGGGACGTGAGATTTTCAAGGTTACAAAGTTAGGTTGAAAGGACAAGGACTGTGTTTGCACTAAAGTAATTCCTTAAGAACTTCGCACGCTCGCACGATGTGTTCTCTAGGAACCAGGAACCGCACGGGGATAGGAGATTGTAAAGAGTGAGAATGTTCTCCTTGCGCCAGGTAGGGAATCATTTCAGCCTCTAGGATCGATTTTATGAGCGCGATCTGGCCCGGATCGATCGTACTCAAAACTTCCTCGACATCCACGAACGCAGGCTCATCTTCCCCTGGGGAGGGCGTCAATTCAGCGACGAGAGGTATCTGGCAATCCGCACA
The DNA here is from genome assembly GCA_964404195.1 of uncultured Syntrophobacteraceae bacterium. Classification (GTDB taxonomy): domain Bacteria; phylum Desulfobacterota; class Binatia; order UBA9968; family UBA9968; genus JAJPJQ01. Next base: position 71,865 of record CAYOJC010000006.1, on the reverse strand, counting down.
CTTCGTAAAACCATCGCGATACTCAGTTCTACATTTTGGACAGTACATCATGTGTGAATCGGTTTCCGTCACCGTTATCTAGGCTTTGCTTCCTTGATTTCTTTTAACAAGCTCCAGTCCACTACCTGGCTCAGCGGAATTTCCTTGGCGAGCTTGAGTCGCTCGCGCGTTAGATTCACGTCGAGAAGCAGGCCCTTTTCGGAGACAAAGCCGTCCTCGGTGAACGAGCCGATCGCGGCGTCGTAGGCCTTGGCCGCTTGCGACGGCGTGATGCGAAGATAGTCGGTCATCATTGCGAGCGTCTCGGCGCGGTTCTCTTTCATGAAGCGCGTGCCGCGCAGCGTGGCGCGAATTACTTTTTTAACCTGCTCCCTCTCGGTCTGAAGTTTTTTATCGGTCACGCCGATCCCTGAGAGCGGCAGATCGATGAGGTCGGCCAGGTTGAGCATCCGCTTCATTCCTTCCTCTTCCGCCTTGACGGCGAAAGCGACGTCGATGGGCGTCGCGTGGATCGACCCGGCCCGGATCGCCGCCAGACGCAGCGGGCTTTCGCCGCTGACGATGATCGTGACGTCCTTGTCCGGATCGAGGCCGAAGTGCCGGACGGCGACGCGCGAGAGATAATCCACGGTGCCGGCGAAAGAATCGACGCCGATGGTCTTGCCCTTGAGATCTTTCCCCGACTTGATCTCCGACCGGACCATCAAGACATGGAGCGGCCGGGCCGACATGCCGGCGACGACTTTAATAGGCACGCCCGTCACCGCCGCGCGGAGCGTCGAACCCCAGGCGAGCAGATAATCGATGTCGCCGGAAACCAGCGCTTTAACGCCAATCGCCGGCTGCATCTGGACTTTGTCGGCGTTCAAGCCTTCGTCTTTAAAAAATCCCTTGCGCAGCGCCACGACGACCGGAAACTCGAACAGCCCGCGGCTCGGCGTGCCGATCATGACACGCTCGGGCGCGCTGCCGGCTGGAAGCATTTGCGGCAGGAAGCAGATCGCCAAGAACGCGGCCAGAGCCGTCGCACCTTTTTTGCGCTTCATAGACTCTCCTCCGGAGACTTACAGGTGGTTGAAAAGTTCGCCGTATCCGGGTCTTGCCTCTTTGATCTTGAGCATTTTGAGCGCCCACCAGGCCGACGCCTGCGTCGTCGTCACAACGGGAATCTTAAAATCTCGTTCGAGCGCCTCGATCGCGCCGAGCGTCTGCCACTTTGGATTGGGGATGTAAATACCGTCGGCGTGTGGCGCTTCGCGAAAAGCCTCGCGCGCGAGACGGAGCGGAAGGTCGGGCGAAAGCCGCGACATCTCGGCCGGCCCGGGGCATAGAGCGGTTTTGAGTGCGAGAACTTCGAAGCCGCGCGCTTCGAGCCGGCGCTTCATGCCTTCGTTCAAGCTCTCCTTATAAGGAGTGACGAGCAGCAGTTTTTTTATTCCTAAAGTGCCAAGCGCCAGCTCGGCCGCTTCCTGGCCGGTGCTGACGGGAACTCCCGTTTCCTTTTGCAGCAGAGGCGCAAGCTCGCCGGTTCCTTCACCCTTCGCCGCCATCACCAGCGGCGAGCCGCCGAGCACGACCGCGCCGACGCCGAGTTTGATCAACCCGCGCGCCGCGCGCTCCACCGCCGCGCGCGCTTTTTGAAATTCCTGCGGCGTGTGCTCTTCGACGCCGAGCGTGGCGAAGACGACGTTCACTCCCTCGGGAACTATTCTAAACCAATCCTCGGCTTCGTCGAGATAGGTCGGCGTGATTGCGCCGATCTGCCCTTTGGGCCCGCGCATAACTTATTCTCCCGGAGGCGAGTCCCCGCGCCACTCGGCCTCGCTGGGAAAGCAGTCGTCCGGTCGCAGAGCCCGCGCATCCGACACTGGTGGTTGGAAATAGCACCTACCCATTGCGCGGGCTCGGAGAGCGGGCGGCGGCTTTCCCTGGCGATACGTAGAGTCGCCCAATAATTATTCCATCCGAACGTTTTTCTTAAAATCGTAACCGGCGGCAAAATCGCTCTCGAACGTCCAGGAGATCCGGTCCTTGTTCGAGCTATGGCTCATCGTCTTCTTGAGATAGCTGAGCAGGAAATTCCAGGCATCGCGGGCCGCTTCCTTGCGGTATCTCCCCGGCATCGTGTCGTTGAGCCAGCCATGCGGCACGTCCGGGTAAATCCGGATGTGATAGCTTTTCTTGTTCCGCTCCAGCGCCGCGCGAAATCTGAGAACGTCGTCCACGGAGATGATGTGATCGGCCTCGCCGAAAACTCCCAAGAGCGGACAGGAAAGTTTTTCCAGGAGGGTTTCGATCAGCACCGGCCGGAACTCGTCGGTCGTCCATTCTTTTCCTCCAGCGGCGCCATAAAAAACGACGCATGCGGCGACATTCATGCCGTGGGTCACCGGCAGCACGGCCTGGCGTCCGCTCTGGCAAACACCCATGACCGCGATCCGCGCAGGATCCACCGAGTCCTGCTTATTTAAATATTCGAGCGACGCCGCAGTATCCTCGAGCGCTTCGCTGTCCCGGATGTCGGCGCGGGCATCGCCGCGCTGCAACGCTTTCCTATCGCCGGTAAAGCGCCAGAAGAGATCCGGCGCCAGCGCCACGTATCCCGCTTGGGCGAACTTTACGACGAGATCTTTCGTATGCTGCACGATTCCGTAGCGCTCGTGAAAAAGGATCACCGCGGGCCGTTTGCCCTTCGCTTTCGGCAGAGCGCGGAAGGCGGACATGCCGCCGCCTAGGCGCACGGTCGATGATATAATTTTCGATGAATTTTTTTTCTTCATTACCTCAACCTCACTTTTTACCCGCCTCGGCCATTCCATGTTCATAAACACCGCGATGCATCACGCCGTAGAGATCCACCGCGGTTAGAGCGCAGTATTCCAGATTGTAGCCTTCGCGCACGTCCGCGTAGCCGTCCATCAGAATCCGTTCCATGACCACGCGGTTGAAGCTGCCGTGGCCCATCACGCCGTCGTCGTGTTCCTTCAAGTCCGCCTCTTCATGCGTGGAAAAATAAATCGTCTGCTCGCGAGTGAAGCCATACTGCTTTGTCAGCGCGCGATACCAGGTTGCCGCCCAATGACCGATCGGCTCTTCGGTCAGCATCGAGAACCACCATTCCGCGACCGTCCCCTCCCATAGGAGAGCGCGTTTGAAGTCGAGAATCGTGCGCGCCTCGGCCAGCATCGGCTGCCGCAGAACGTCAGCTTCCGAAAGGCCAAGGGCCTTCGCTGTCTGCAGCATGACCAGCACGTGGCCCGGCGGCTTCGGATGGATGAACTCATCGGCGATTTTGGCGCCGAACGGTCCGAGAAGATCGACGTGCCTTTTGAAGAAACCGAGATGTTTGTGGTACGAAGCGGCGATCAGCGTATTGATCTCGATCGTGAACGCGCCCCAGTTTTTGAAAAACAGGCGAATTACCGACAGCGGCAAGCTTCCCTGCGTGAGCGCTTTCATGAAGGCGCCCTGAGTCACCCGCTCCTTCCAACGCCGAACGACCTTCGCGTTCACCGCATCCAGATACGCCTTCGCCTCCTGAGCGCTCATTTTCACCGCGAGTTGCGGTGTCTTGATTTCCATACCGTCCCCTTACAATTGCGCTCAGGATTATCGTGCAGGTGAAGGAGAGTCAAGCTTGTTATGCTAATCCCAACCGCTTATATTCCATGCATGAATTTGAAAAACGAATCCGTCTTTGTCGGCGATCTCACGACGATCGGCCGGCGCACGGGTCTGCCGCGCACCGTGGAGTTGAGAATGGTCTATCTCAACGGGAAATTCTACGCTGGGTCAAGAAAGATCGAGAGCAAGCACTGGTGCCGGAACATGATCAAGAACCCTAACGTGGAGGTCAAAGCGGATGGGGAGCTTTTTTCCTGTCGGGCGCGGCAAGTCGCGGACGAAAAGCTCCGCGTGCGCGTCCTCAACCTGCGCGACTCGCCGCCGCTTTTGGAGCGCGTGGTCTTCGAGATGATTCCACGCAACACACCGGCGGCCAATCCCGCCGAGTCGGATTGAAAAGGCTACTTGCCTTTCTCTTTTTGTTCCTGAACGCCTTTCTCCATGTTCTCCACCCCTTTTTGCATTCCCTCGTACATCTTCTGCTCTTTCGCCGCTCCTTCTTGGAGTGCCTTCTGAATTTCAGCATCCCTTTCGGCCGAGCTCTTTTGATCCTTTCCACAACCCACGCCCAACAATAGGACCACAGCCGCACAGGCCGGTACTTTCGTCCAGGTTTTCATCGTTACTCCCCTTTCAAAATAAACTTCATCTATACCCGCTAACACGAGACGGTGCGGAGTTGCAATCAGGCTTTCGTTCCTCGGCACAAGCGCCAGATTTTCTCGGGCTTGAGCGGCATGTCGATGTGCGTGACGCCGAAGGGAGAGAGAGCGTCCACCACCGCATTGACGATGGCCGGCGTGGAGCCGATCGTGCCGGCCTCCCCAACTCCCTTGGCGCCCAGCGGGTTGACGGGCGTCGGCGTTTCGGTTCGAGCGAGTTGGAGCCGTGGCAGGTTCTCGGCGTGCGGCAAAGCGTAGCTCATCAAGCTCCCGGTGATGAGCTGGCCGTTTTCCTCGTAGATCACTTCTTCGAAGAGCGCCTGTCCCAGCCCTTGAACGATTCCGCCGTGTATCTGGCCATCGACCAAAAGCGGATTGATCACTTTGCCGCAATCGTCCACCGCGACGTATTTTTTTATTGCGATCTCCCCCGACTCGGGATCGACCTCGACCACGCAGACGTGCGCGCCGAATGGGAAGGTAAAGTTGGACGGCTCGAAGGTAGCGGCGGCTGAAAGTCCCGGCGCCGTGCCTTTGGGAAGCTTCCCCGGTGCATGCGCTTCGCGCGCGATCTGCTTGAGCGTGAGGTTTTTTTTCGGCACGCCCTTGAAGCTGAACCTTCCGCCGTTGAAAACGATATCCTCGGGGTCCGCCTCGAAGAGATGCGCGGCGATTTCACGCGCTTTCTCCTTCACTCTCTCCGCCGCTTGAAGCACCGCCGTCCCGCCGACCGCCGTTGCGCGGCTGCCGAAAGTGCCGACGCCGCTCTCCACCACGGCAGTATCTCCGTGAAGCACGGTAATCTCGTCGAGCTCGACGCCGAGCTCATCGGCCACGATCTGCGCGAACGAAGTTTCCTGTCCCTGTCCGTGTGGCGACACGCCGGTAAGGACCGTCACCTTCCCGGAGGGCTCGACGCTCACGCTGCCATACTCTCCCGAGCCCGGCCCCATGGCGCAGATCTCCACGTAGGTGGAGAGACCGATGCCAAGATATCGCTGCTGTTTCCGCAGCCGCTTTTGCTCGCGCCTGAGCTTCCGGTAGCCCACGAGTTTTAAGACTTTGTCGAGACTCGCTTGATAATTTCCGCTGTCGTAACTCAGTCCGGTGGCGGTCGCGAAAGGGAATTCCGCCGGCTTAGGAAAATTTTTTCTCCGCACCTCCACCGGATCGATGCCCAGCTCTCCGGCGACCCGGTCCATCATCCGCTCGATCACGTAAGTCGCCTCGGGTCTCCCTGCGCCACGATAAGCATCCGTGGACATTTTATTAGTGAAGGCACCCGTAACCTCGATGCTCATCGCCGGGATCTTATAGCAGCCCGAAAGCATCAAGCCGGTGAAGCGCGGAATCCCCGGCGTATAGAGCTGATGATAAGCGCCGATATCGGCGACGACTCTGGATCTAAGTCCCATAATCTTGCCATCTTTTTTTACCGCGACTTCGATTTCTCCGACCTGCCCGCGGCCGTGAATCGTCGAATGCATGTTCTCCCGCCGCTCTTCGATCCATTTGACCGGGCGGCCCAGCCGCAGCGCGAGAAAAGCCACCAGCGCCTCCTCCGCATAGATATTGAGCTTGCTGCCGAAGCCGCCGCCGACTTCGGGAGCGATCACGCGCACCTGCTCCTCCGGCAGCTTGAGCATTTCGGACAAGTGGCTCTTGAGCAGATGCGGAATCTGCGTAGAAGACCAGACGGTCAATTCCATTTCATCGGGCAGGTAGCGCGCCAGCACGCCGCGGGTTTCGATCGCCGCCGGCGCGAGGCGCTGATGAACGAGCCTTTGTTTGACGATCCGGTCGGCCCGTTCGAAGGCCGCGGTCAAATCGCCCTGGCTGCGGCTCGAGCGGAAGGCGACGTTGTCCGGCCATTCCGGATGAATTACCGGACTCTCTTTTGTGAGCGCCAGCTCTGGGTCCGTAACGACCGCGAGCGGCTCGTAATCGACTTCGATCAGAGGAAGCGCGTCGGCGGCGGCGTAGCGGTCCTCCGCGACCACCACCGCCACGCCTTCGCCGGCATAACAAACTTTTTCGACGGCGAGGACATAATGCTTGGGGATTCGCAGCGTCGGATTTTGACTGTCGACCGGCAACGGCCGAATTTCATCCCGGAGCTCTCTTCCGGAGAATATGGCGACGACTCCCGGATGGCTGAGCGCCCCTTCGAAGCGAACCGATCGAATCTTAGCGTGCGCGTGCGGGCTGCGCAGAATAGCCGCGCTGAGAGTCCCGGGTAAGCGGAGGTCATCGACATAGCCGGCCAGACCGCGAATCAATCTCGGATCTTCACGCCGCTTTACCCTGGCGCCGACGAGCTTACTGAGCGGCAAGAATTTTCCTCGATTTCAAGTTTTGGAGGCGAATTTCAAAAACCGAAACTATTTTCGTTGTCGCGGCCGCTGTTTTTTTCTGAAAACCATTTTGCTATCATCTATAATCCAATGACGATCCGGCGATCAAGCCTGCTTTGGCTGTTCATTTTCGTCGTCTTTCCCTCCAGGGCTTCGACTCAAGCCGTCACCGCCAACAGGTTTAAGGCCAGCCCCGGATTGTCGATCATAGACCTGGGAAGCTGGAAAGTCGTTCAAAGAGGGGTGGAATTCCGTAAAGTCACACTGGTGCGCGCCGAGCCGCGCCATCAGCTCGATTTGAAGCTCGTCCGCTTCGATCTTCACTGGATCGTTCCGCGCGTCGTGCGCAGCCAGCAGTATAACCAGAAGAGCGCCGACGTGAGGACGCTGGCGGAAAAGAGCGGCGCGCTGGCGATGATCAACGCCAACTACTTCGACGAGAAAGGGATGCCGCTCGGATTTCTCAAGACCGCCGGCGAAGCAAACCTCAACGTTTCCAAAAGCCCTCTGTTTACCGGAATTTTCGCCATCAAAGACCACACGCCGTTCATCGCGCACCGCGATGAATTCCTCCTCCAACAGGCGGACGAGGGACTGCAGGCCGGTCCCTTGCTGCTCGCCAAAGGCTCGCCTTTGACCGTCACGCGCGGCGCCGACCGGCAATTCCGGCGCTCGCTCATCGGCATGGACGCGAGCGCACGGCTGATCGTCGCGGTAACCGACACGCTTTTCGGGGGACTCAATTGGGTGGAGCTGCAGGAATTTTTCGGCTCGGCCCAGTGGCAAGCTCAGACCTCCGACCTGCTCAACCTCGACGGCGGCGGCTCGACACAGCTTCACGTCCGCGGGGTCAAGTTCGAGGAGTACGTGCCCGGCACGGCCGAGGTCCCCGTCGCGATCGGACTCTTCCGGGTGAATTAAGGCTCTGTCTCTAAAGTCAGGACGAACGCTGCAATCTAACGCAAGGAAGAAAAAGACTTGAGGCTCAGATCCAGCGCCGGCGCGGGGAGCACTCCGAAGTAGACGGTTCCAATCGCGGCGAGCGCGATCGCGAGATAAAGATACGGCGCGACGGCGAATCGTTTTCCCTCCGCTCCTCCCTCTTCCATGTACATCATCACGATCACCCGTAGATAATAAACCACGGACAAAAGACTGTTGAGCGCGCCGATGATCGCGAGATCGGTGTGTCCTGCAACCACGGCGGAGCGGAAAAGATAAAATTTTCCGGTGAAGCCGGCAAGCGGCGGAAAGCCGGCGAGAGAAAGCATGAAAAGCGCCATCGCCGTTCCTAAAAACGGCCGCTTGAAGCCCAGCCCGGCAAAATTGTTGTACGTCTCGTTGTCCTTCTCTCCGTCTTTCAAAGCGATGAGCACGCCGAACGCGCCCAGAGTCATCGCCGCGTAGCTCACGAGATAAAACAGCAGAGCCTGTCCGCCCGCCTCGCCTCCGGCGACCAGCGCGATGAGCAGATAACCCGCATGTGCGATGCTCGAGTAAGCGAGCATTCGCTTGACGCTCGACTGCGAGATCGCCAGTACATTTCCCACGGTCATCGTGAGAATCGCCAGCGCCTTCAGCGGCAGCGCCCATTCGTCGTGCAGCGGCGAGAGTTGGTAGAGAAAGATCCGCGCCCACCCCGCGAAGGCGGCGGCTTTCACGGCGACCGCCATGAAGGCGGTGACCGGCGTGGGTGCGCCGTCGTACACGTCGGGAACCCAGAAATGAAACGGCACCGCGGCGACTTTGAAAGCCAATCCGACGAACAGCAGGAAGACACCGGCCGAAAGAAAGATCGACCACTCGCTCTTGGGGTGAGTCAGCACGGCGGCTACGCGGCCGAGATGCGTCGAGCCGCTCGCGCCGTAAATGAGGGCGATGCCGTAGAGAAGAAAGCCGGTGGCGAATGCGCCGATGAGAAAATATTTCATCGCCGCCTCGGCAGCCAGGCTGCGCTCGCGCCACAGTCCGGTCAGAACGTAGACGGCGATCGACATCGTCTCCAGACCGAGAAAGAAAAGAATGAGATCGTTGGCGGCGGCCATGAGAATCATTCCGAAGGTGCTCAAGAGGATGAGGACGTAGAATTCTCCCTCGCGAATACCGGTTTCTCTCAAGTACTCGACCGAGGAAAGAATCGTGAGCGCCGCGGCGCCCAAAAAGAATACCGTAAAGAAAAGCGCGAAGGGATCGAGCCGGATGGTGTCTTGAAAGGCGCCTTCGTGACCGCCCCGCAGGAAAAAGGCCATCACGCCCGCAAGGGCTAATCCGATAAGACTGATCCAGACGAGAATTCCCTTCTCGTTTTTGGGCACGAAAAGGTCGAGCACCAGAACGACAAGCGCCGTCAAAAGCACTTCGGCGGCGGGGAGAAGGGGCGTGAGATTAGTTTCCACGGACCGCCTTCTCCTCTGGGATCGTCTCGCCGCGGACGAGCGGCAGAGCCAGCCGTTGGCTCTCGACTCGCTGAATAACCAGCCGGGCCGAATTTTTCATCCGGTTCAAGAACGGCTGGGGGTAAACGCCCATGAAAAAGATCAACGCTAAGATCGGCGCCAGGATACAGATCTCTCTCAAATTCAGGTCTTGGAGCCGCTGATTTTCCGGCCGGGCGAGAGGGCCGAACACCACGCGGCGAAACATCCACAGCATGGTGATCGCTCCCAGAACCACGCCGGTCGCGGCGAACGCCGCCGCTACCGGGGTTGCCTCGAACGCGCCCAGCAGGATGAGAAATTCGCCGACGAAGCCGTTGAGCCCCGGCAACCCGATGGAAGAAAACGTGACGACGAGAAAAAATGCCGAGAAAATCGGAATCTGTTTCCACAAGCCGCCGAAGTCGTCGATCATGCGCGTGTGCCGCCGTTCGTAGATCATGCCGACAAGGAGAAACAACGCCCCGGTGGAGAGACCGTGGTTGAGCATCTGATACACCGCGCCTTCAACTCCCGGTAGATTGAACGCGAACAGCCCCAACATGACAAAGCCCAAATGGCTGACCGAAGAATAGGCGACGAGTTTTTTGAGATCGTCCTGCATCATCGCCACCATGGCGCCATAAATAATGCCGACGACCGCGAGGGCGGTGATCACGGGCGCCGCCGCCAGCGCGGCTTGGGGAAACAGCGGAATCGCGAAGCGCAAAAATCCGTAAGTCCCCATCTTGAGGAGAACGCCGGCCAGAATCACCGAGCCGGCGGTCGGCGCCTCGACGTGGGCGTCGGGAAGCCACGTGTGGAGAGGAAAGAGCGGGACTTTGATGGCGAAGGAAAGCGCGAAGGCGAGGAACAACCACATCTGCTCGTCGTAAGGTAGATGGAGATTGGCGATGCGCAGAAGGTCGAAGGTCAAGACCTGCGTCACCTGAAAATTCCGCGTCGCCAGAAAAATGATTCCGACGAGCATCAGCAGGCTGCCGGCCATCGTGTAAATTACAAACTTGACCGCGGCGTAGACGCGGCGCTCTCCGCCCCACACGCCGATTAGAAAATACATCGGCACGAGCATCACTTCCCAAAAGACGTAAAAGAGAAACAAATCGATAGCGACGAGTGCGCCGAGCATGCCGGTCTCCAGGACCAGCATGAAGAAAAGATACTCTTTGACTTTGTCGTGGATCGTCCAGGACGCCAGGATCGCAATCGGCGTTAGAAAGGCAGCGAGCAAAACAAGAAAAAGGCTGAGCCCGTCGATGCCGACGGCGTACTCGATCCCGTAGACGGGAATCCAGCGAAGCCGCTCGACGAGTTGCATTTCAGCCACGCCGAGATCGAAGCGGTAAAGAATCCACAGAGACTGGCAGAACGTGAGCAGGCTCACGCCCAGCGCTGCTTTGAAAAGCGCGGGCGTTTGCCGCCGTGGAATAAAAAGCAGCCCCAACGCGCCGAGCGTGGGAAGAAATACCAGCAGGCTCAAATCCTTCACGCCCTCACCACCTCAAAAAATACGCAAAGATCAAAAGCGTCCCGGCCAAAAATGCGAACAGGTAATGCTGCACGTTACCGCTCTGAAGCCGCCGCCACGAGAGGCTCGTCGCGCGGACGCTCGCGGCGACGCCGTTGACGATGCCGTCGATGAATCCCGGATCGAAGCGCCGCGCCAGCCAGCGCGCGCACGCGGCGAACGGCCGCACGAAGAGCCGATCGTAAAATTCATCGACGTAGTACTTGCCGGCGAGCCAACGATAGAGTCCCGTAGCGGCAATCCACTCGGCGATCTTGCGATCCCGGCCGTAAAAAATGAACGCGATGAAGATTCCCAGCGCCGCTATTCCAAGCGTGATCGCGGTCAGGAATAACTCATCATTGACTGCCGCGTGCTCGCCGGTTTTGGGGGCGCCGAAAATCGGTTGCAACCAGGCATCCCAGACGCTTCCCCACATAAAGTCGGGGGTCGATAACCATCCCGCGAAGACCGAACCCAGCGCCAGCAACACCAACGGCACAGTCATCGACGCCGGTGACTCGTGGATATGAGTTTTGACGGATTCTGCTGCTCGGGACTCGCCGTGAAACACCATGAACAACTGGCGGAACATATAAAAGGCGGTGAGTCCGGCTGTGATCCAGGCCAGCGCCCATAGCTGGACGGAACCGAGAGGACTCGAATAAGTCTCCCAAAGAATCCGGTCCTTGGAAAAAAATCCCGCCGTCAGCGGCGCGCCGGCAATCGCCAGCGTGGCAATCAAGTAAGTCCAGTAAGTCGCCCGCAAATGGCGCCGGAGCCCGCCCATCTTTCTCATGTCCTGCTCTCCGCCGAGCGCGTGGATGACGCTCCCCGAGCCGAGAAAGAGACACGCCTTGAAGAACGCATGCGTAAAGAGGTGGAAGACCGCCGCGCTAAACGCGCCGACGCCGACCGCCAGGAACATATAGCCCAACTGGCTCACCGTGGAATAGGCCAGCACGCGCTTGATGTCGTTTTGCGCCACGGCGACGGTCGCGGCAAAAAAAGCGGTGAGCGCGCCGATGGTGGCGATCACGGCCAGCGTCGTGGGCGCCAGCGCAAAAAGAAAATTGAGACGCGCGGTCATGTACACGCCGGCGGTGACCATCGTGGCCGCGTGGATCAGCGCGCTGACGGGCGTCGGCCCCTGCATTGCGTCGGGCAGCCAGACAAAAAGCGGGATCTGCGCCGACTTGCCGGTCGCGCCGGCAAAGAGCAGCAGCGTGACGAGCGTTACGGTTTCAGGCCGCAGGAGATGGGCGCTCTGCCGTAAGTCGGAGAAGTTGAGACTCGGCGCGCCGTGGCGGCTCATCTCCCAGAAAAGCAGCAAGAGGCCGAGGATGAAGCCGAAGTCGCCGATCCGATTGACGATGAAGGCCTTGTTGCCGGCGATCGTGTTGGTGTGGTCCTGGTGCCAGAAGCCGATCAACAGATACGAGCAGAGCCCGACCCCTTCCCAGCCGACGAAAAGGAGCAGCAGGTTGTCGGCCAGGACCAGCAGCGACATGAAGAAGACGAAGAGGTTGAGATACGCGAAGTAGCGCGCCATGCCTTCGTCATGGCCCATATAGCCCAACGAATAAACGTGGATGAGGAAACCGATGCCGGTGATCACGAGCAGCATAACCGCGGTCAGGGCGTCGGCTTGCAGCGAAACGCTCGCCTTGAACGGCTCGGAATCGATCCAGGTAAAGACCGTATCGCGAAAAACGTCGGTCGGAGACAGAAACAAAAAGACCTGGAGCGAAACGAAAAACGACAGCGCAACCGCAGCGCAAGCGAGATACCCGGCGGCTTTTCGGCCGAGCCGCGCGCCGAAAAAAATATTCACCGCGGCGCCGACCAGCGGCAAGAGCGGTATGTAACGAAGTAGAGTCAAAGTTTCCGTCATTCCGGATCAATCCAAAATCTAAAATCCAAAACCTGTCCTGAGCACAGTCGAAGGCTCCAAAATCGGTTTACCATTTGAGAAGCTGCATATCCTGCGGATCCAATGTACGGCGGTGCCGGAAAACCGAAATGATGATCGCTAGGCCCACCACCGCCTCCGCCGCCGCGACGGTCATGACGAAAAAAACGATCACCTGCCCGTCCATCGAGCCGAAAAAGCGCGCGAACGCGATAAACGTCAGGTTGACCGCGTTCAGCATCAACTCGATCGACATGAGGATGACGATGATGTCGCGACGGATGAGAACCCCGGCGACGCCGATGGCGAAGAGCACGGCGCTGAGCGCGAGATAGTAATGCAGCGGGACCATTGTTCACCCCGATTGCAAAATGAAAAATGAAAAATGAAAAATGAAAAATTGCCGGATTTTCGGCCTTGTACATTTTGAAATTTGCATTTTGCACTTTGACTTTTGCATTGTCCCAGTTAGCCCTCCCTCTTTGCCAGCACGACCGCGCCGATGATCGCGACCAAGAGCAGGACGGAGGCGATCTCGAAAGGGAGAACGAAGTCGGTGAAGAGGCTCTGCGCCAGCGCTTCCGGCCCGCCGAAGCCGACCGTTACCGACGGCCGTTCTGTGGACGACGGCCGATAGAAAAATATGCCGACCAGCTCCAGCAGCAACGCTACCGCCGCGAGCGAGCCCGTCATTCCCCAGGCGACCGGCCGCGCCTCCAACGCGGCGGGATTGAGCAGCATGATGACGAAAAGAATCAGGATCATGATCGCGCCCGCGTAGACCAGCACCTGCAGGGCGCCGACCATCGGAGCGTCCAGCGTGACGAACAGAACGGCGACGAAAAAAAGCGTCGCCGCGAGCGCCATGGCATTGCGCACCACGCTGCGCGGAAAGATCACCAGCAGCGAGGAGACAATCGACAGCGCAGCGAGAATGAGAAAGAGAATCATCGTTCGTTCATGGATTGGAAAGCCGTTCGCGGAGCACGATCCAAACGGCGGTGACGACGACGTTCACGAGCGCAACCGGCAGCAACATCTTCCAGCCGAGGCGCATCACCTGGTCGTAACGAAAGCGCGGCAGGCTCCAGCGCATAAGGATTTGCAGCCAGCAGAAGAAGATAACTTTGACGGTGAAGGCAGCGACTTGCAATACGGTCACCGCGAGCGGCGATAAAACAATCGCGCCGCCCCAGGGAAAGTGAAAGCCGTCGCGCATGAGCCACGGAACCTGCCAGCCGCCGAAGAAAAGCGTCGTGACCAGCCCCGCCGCCGTGACGATCTCGGCGAACTCGCCGGCGAAGAACATGAGAAATTTCCCGCCGGAATATTCCGTGTGATAGCCGGCGACGATCTCCGACTCTCCCTCGGGGACATCGAAGGGTATGCGCTTGGTCTCCGCGACCGCCGCGGTAAAGAAAAGCAGGAACGCGACCGGCTGGAGGAAAAATCCCCACGCCGGCAGCCAGCCCCCGAGGAGCTCGCCCTGCGCCCGCACCATCTGTTGCGGCTCGAGCGTGCCGTAGACCATCAGCACGCCCATGACCGACAGGCCCATCGCGATCTCGTAGGAGATCATCTGCGCGGCGCCTCTGACGCCGCCGAGAAGAGAGAACTTGTTGTTCGAGGCCCACGCGCCGATGACGATGCCGTAGACGCCGAGCGACGCCATGGCGAAAATATAAAGCACGCCGATATTCAAGTTCGCGACTTGAAGATTGATCTCGCGGCCGCCGAGGACGAGAACGTCGCCGAATGGAATGACGGCGAACGTGACCAGCGCCGGGAAAAGCGCCAGGCAAGGCGCCAGCGTGTGCAGTAGGCGGTCGCCCCTGGCCGGAATGAAATCTTCCTTGAAGAGAAACTTGATCGGATCGGCGATCAGCGTGTTGACGAGCCCCATGCCGGCAAAGCCGAAGATCGAGGCGCGGTTGGCGCCGATGCGGTCTTGAATCAGCGCGCTGCCTTTGCGCTCGATCCAGCCCAGAACGCCGGCCAGGTTGAGCACCATGAAGAGAACGAGAAAGGCCTTGGCCGCGATGATTGTGAAGTCGATGATCATGGTTGTTGGGTCTCGTTGCCGAGCTGAAATCCCTGATCGCCGATCTTGCCGTAACTGAGTCCGCCGTAAGCCGGAATCTCGCGGGCAAGCGCCAAAAAGATTTCCGCCGCGGTTGAATACGCGACCCTCTCTCCCGCTCTCGCGAGCAAGCGGGAAAAAATCTCCCAGTCCTGAAGCGCGCCCAAAGGCGGGACGATGCCGGGATTGAGTTTCTGCACTCTGCCGCGGCGGTTCGTGTAGGTGCCTTCTTTTTCCCCGAAGTGTGTGGCGGGAAGGACCACGTGGGCCAGCTTGGCCGTCGGCGTGAGCCGCGTGTCCTGAACGACGAGAAACGAAAGCTTCTCCAGGGCGGTTTGAATTTTCTCTCCATCGCCCGGGAGATTGATGAGATCTTCGCCGACGATATAGGCGCCACGAAAATTTCCGGCAACCAGCCGGCCCGCCAACGAGTCGAAGCCGCCGTTCGAATGGACGCCCATGTCGCGCGCGCCGCGAAAGTTCGGCGAGCGGTCCGGGCTCTTGAGAACTTTCTCGACTTCGGTCAGCTCTCTTTCGCGGTAGAAAACCTCGAGGGCGGTTTGTGAGGGTATTTTTTTCATCAGGCGCGCGAAGAGAAACGCTTCTTCGTTCGTGTTTCTGCCGGAGAGGACACCTAGGAGTGGTCCGTTGGCGCCGAGACCCGCGATCGCGGCTTGTAGAGCGGTGTCCCAATCCGTCGGCACGAGGCCGCCTTCCTGGCGGATCATCGGTGTCGTCAGCCGCTCGCCTTCGGTGAGGGCATGAAAAGAGTAGCGCCCTTCGTCGCACAACCAATGACTGTTCACCGCTTCGTTGACGCGCGGCTTGAAGCGCGCGATGCGGTTCTGATAGGTCTCGAGCGAAATATTGCAGCCCGTGCTGCAGCCGGGACAGATCGACGGCGTCTTCCGGAGGTACCACACCCTTACTTTGAAGCGGAAATCGCGGTCGGTGAGCGCGCCGACCGGGCAGATGTCCACGACGTTGACCGAAAGCGGATTGTCCAAAATTTCTCCCGGGAACAAGGCGATCGTGGAATCGTCGCCGCGGTTCACCACCGTGAGCTCGTCGGTGTGGGTCACTTCCTGCAAGAAGCGCACGCAGCGGGTGCACTTGATGCAGCGCTCGCCGTCGAAGACAACGTACGGGCCGAAGATCTCGCGCTTGCGCTCGTGCTCTTTTCTTTCGTCGAAGCGGCTCGCGCTGAGGTCGTGCTCCATGTAGTAGTCTTGCAGCCAGCATTCGCCCGCTTGGTCGCAGATCGGACAGTCGAGCGGATGGTTGATGAGCAGAAACTCCATCACCGCGCGGCGCGCTTCCAGAACTTTCGGGCTTTGCGTCTTGACCGCCATGCCCTCGGTCACAAGGGTGTTGCAGGAGATCTGGAGCTTGGGCATTTTTTCGATCTCGACCAGGCACATGCGGCAGTTTCCCGCGATCGTAAGCTTCGGATGGTAGCAATAATAGGGAATGGCGATTCCCGCGTCCGCCGCCGCCTGGATGACGGTCTTGCCCTTGGTCGTCGCGACTTCCCGCCCGTCGATGGTGATTTTTACCGGGTCCATGAAAATCAAACTGGAGTCTTGGAGTAGTGGAGTACTGGAGTGCTGGGGCGGAGGGCACCCAATACTCCATCACTCCAACACTCCATTACTCCGTCCTTCCAGTACTCCATCACTCCATTACTCCATTCCTTACCGTGCACCTCTTCTGCCGTATGTGCTGATCGAACTCGTCTCGATATTTCTTGATGAAGGCGGCGGCGGGCATGGCGGCCGCGTCGCCGAACGGGCAGATCGTGTTGCCTGCGATGTTGCCGCTCACGCTCAGGACCAAATCCAAATCGCCCTCTTTTCCTTCGCCGCGCTCGATGCGCCGGAAAATCTTTTCCATCCAGTGGCATCCTTCGCGGCACGGGCTGCACTGCCCGCAGGACTCATGCTCGAAGAAACGGGAGATGTTCCACGCGGCGCGGACCATGCAGGTCGATTCGTCCATAACGATCACGCCGCCTGAGCCGAGAAACGTGCCGGCGGCCTGGAACGATTCGTAGTCCATCGTGATGCCGTCGAGCTCGTCGGGGCGCAGCACCGGCATCGACGCGCCGCCGGGAATCACGCCCTTCAACTTTTTTCCGTTCGGCACGCCGCCGCAATCTTCTTCCAGGAATTTTTTGAACGGATAACCCATGTCCACTTCGTAGACCCCGGGTTTTTTGATATGGCCGCTGACGCTGAAGAGTTTCGTGCCCTTGCTCTTCTCGGTACCGATCGCTGCGTATCTCGCCGCGCCCTGTTCAACGATCCATGGGAGGGAAGCCAACGTCTCGACGTTGTTCACGACCGTCGGGCAACCGAAGAGGCCGTGCGTCGCCGGGAACGGCGGCTTGACCTTGGGCCAGCCTTTGCCGCCTTCCAACGAAGAGAGCAGCCCGGTTTCTTCGCCGCAGATATACGCGCCCGCGCCGCGGTGGAGAATCAAGTCGATGTCGTAACCCGAGCCGAGAATATTTTTTCCCAGATATCCCGCCGCTGCGGCTTCGTCGATTGCGCGCTCGAGCACTTTGGCGCCGAAGCTGAGCTCGCCGCGGATGTAGATGAAGGCGGTGTGCGACTGAATCGCGTAGGCGGCGATGATCGTGCCTTCGACGATCGCGTGCGGATCTTTCTCGATGAGCAGCCGGTCCTTGAACGTTCCGGGCTCGCTCTCGTCCGCGTTGCAGACGACGTATTTCGGCTTGGGATTGTCCTTGGGGACAAAGCCCCACTTCATGCCGGTGGGAAAACCCGCGCCGCCGCGTCCGCGAAGGCCGGAAGCTTTAATCTCGTCGGTGAGCCGCTCGGGCGACATCTCGCGCAGCACTTTCTCCAGCGCGCCGTAACCGCCGCGGGAACGGTAAACTCCGATTGTGTGCGAGTCCGGCGCGCCGACGTTCCGTAGAAGAATCTTTTCCATCGTTACTTCAGCTTGTCGAGAATTTCGCCCACGCTTTGCTCTCTCAGATTCTCGTAGTAATCGTCGTTCACCTGCATCATCGGCGCCGTGCCACAGGAGGCCAGGCACTCGACTTCCGAAAGCGTGAATCTCCCATCCGGCGTGGTCGCTCCGACTCCGATGCCGAGCTTCGCCTTGATCGTTGCAGTGATCCTCTCCGCGCCCGCCAGCGCGCAGGGGAGCGTCCGGCAGATCTGGACGTGGTGCCTGCCGACCGGCTTCATGTTGAGCATCGTGTAGAACGTAACGACGCCGTAGACCCGCGCCGCGGGGACGCCCATGATCGCGGCTACGTATTCGATCGCCTCGGCGCTGAGATAGCCGAACTCCTCCTGAGCCAGTCGAAGGACGGGCAGCATCGCCGCCTCTTTTTTCGGATAGCGGCTGATGATCTCGTCGAAGCGCTTTAACGACTCTTGCGAAAACTCAACTGCCATTATCGATCGCACTCTCCGCCGATCATGTTGATCATCCCGAAGGTCGGCACGATGTCGGCCAGCATGTAACCTTTGATCATCTCGTGGAACGCGCCCATCGCGATGAAGCAGGGCGGGCGCACGCGCACCCGATACGGCTTTCCTCCGCCCTGGCTTACGATGTAAAAGCCCAGCTCGCCGTTGCCGCCCTCGACGGGAAAATAAACTTCCCCAGGCGGAACCTGAATGCCCTCCATGATGATCTTGAAGTGGTGCATCAAGCCTTCGATGCTGTTGTAAACCTTTTCTTTTTCCGGCAGCACGACGCGCGGATCGTCGAGCGAGATCGGGCCCGGCGGCAGGTTTTTGAGCGCCTGCTCCACGATCCTCATGCTCTGCTCGATTTCCTGGATGCGGCAGATAAACCGATCGTAGTTGTCTCCTTTGGTCCCCAGCGGAACCGTGAAATCCAACCGGTCGTAAATCAAATAGGGATTCGCTTTGCGGACGTCGTAGTTGACTCCCGTGGAGCGGAGAATCGGCCCGGTCAGCCCGTAGTCGATCGCCGTCTCCCGGGAAATCACGCCGACGTTGGACATCCGGTCGATGAAGATCCGGTTGCGCGAGAGCAGCTTATCGCAATCGGACAAAAGCTGCCGCACTTTGCGGAATGCCTGAGCCACCTGCTCGGCGAAGTCGGGCGTGAGGTCGTGCTTCAATCCGCCGATCCGCACGTAAGTGATCGTCAGGCGCGCGCCGGTCACCGCCTCGATGATTCTCGTCAAGAGCTCGCGCGCCTCGATCATGTAAAAGCCGGCCGTGATCGCGCCGAGCTCGGAAGCCGCCATGCCACAGCAGGTGAGATGGTCCGTCACGCGCGAGATCTCGCTCATGATCGTCCGGATAAACTGGCAGCGCGGCGGCGTCTCCACGCCCAGAAGCTTCTCCACGGCCAGCGCATAGCCCACGTTGTTGATGAGCGGCGAGACGTAGTTCAACCGGTCGGTATAAGGAATGACTTGAGTCCAGGTCGCCTGCTCGGACATTTTGTCGAAACCGCGATGCAGGTAGCCGACCTCGGTGTCGCAAGCAAGCACTTTCTCGCCTTCGAGCTTGAGATTGAATTTGATCGTTCCATGGGTCGCCGGATGGGAAGGTCCCATCTGGAGATCCATCGGCTCGATCGGCAATTCTTTCGTTTCGGGTTTCATGGCGCCGCTTATGGCTTGCGCTCGGCCTTCTGCTGCAGTTGCAAGAGTTTATTGTCCGACCGAGTGTCGACGAAAGTTCCCGCGAGCGGCCGCTCGGGAATCAGCGGCTGGCGCTGGTTCACCGGATAGTCTTTCCGCAGCGGGTAGCCGCGGAACTCCTCGTAGAGCAGGATGCGCCTTAAATCGGGGTGGCCGCGAAAGCGAATGCCGAACATGTCCCAGACCTCGCGCTCCAGCCAGTTCGCCCCCTTCCACAGCGGCGTCAGAGAATCGACTTCCGGCTGATCTTCCGGCACCGGGACTTTGACGCGGATGCGGCGATGGCTCTGCAAGGAAAGCAGGTGATAGACCGCTTCGAAGCGCGGCTCTTTTTTCCCCAAATAATCGACCGCGGTGATGTCCGCGAGAAAATCGAAGTCCATTTGGGGATCTTCTTTGAGAGAGCGGACGATCTCCAGCAATCCCTCCCGGCGGATGACGACCGTCTCGTCGCCGTGATGCGCATGCGATTCAAGAATCAGCGCGCCGAATTTGCCGCTGAGATATTGAATGCGCGGGCTCTCTTCCGGCATTGAAAATTACTCCAACTCCAGCGCGCCTTTTTTCCAGGCATACATAAAGCCGATCACGGCGATGAGCAAAAAAATCCCCATCTCCACGAGGCCGAAAATCCCCAGGCGGCGAAACGTGACGGCCCAGGGATAGAGAAAAACGGCTTCCAAGTCGAAGATGAGAAAAAGCATCGCTACCAGATAGAACTTTACCGGAAAACGAATGCGGGCGTCGCCTTTCGGCGGATTTCCCGACTCGAAAGGTTCCGCTTTGACCGGGCTCGGCCTTTTTGGGCCGGCCGTTTGCGCGATCAGGAGCAGTCCCAACACGACCACTCCGGCAATGAAAAAAAGAACCAGGACAGGAAAATAAGGATCGCTCATTAATAGACCACGTTGGGGGTCACGTTAAGACAGGCCGTTGAGAAGCTCTGGAACCGCCGCGGACAACCAATTTTTTTCTATTGGAAAACCGCCGGGAAGTCAAGGAAATCGCAGAGAGAGGCGGAGAAGTCGAAAGAGCAAAAATGCCGCGGTTCGTTGCAATTTCCCAACCCCGCACCTATAGTCCGGTGCGGGAGGAAAGTTATGAAGCGTTCGGCATTGGTGATCGCCATTCTGGTCGCGGGAATCATCGTCGGTTTCACGGCGGACCGGCTCCTCAACGCGCAACAGCCGCAGGAGCAGATCCGGCGCACAACCCTAGTGCAAACGGAGTTGCCAGGAGTCCCGGGAAAAGTAGCGGAGGTGTTTTTGATCGAGTTCGCGCCGGAAGCGGCCACCGGCAAGCACTCCCACCCGGGAAACGAGATCGCCTATATTCTGGAAGGCACCGCGGCGGTCTTGGCGGGCGGAAATATGACTCCGATCACACAACGCCGCGGCTCAGTCATTCACATAGAGCCCAACATGGTGCATGACGTTAAAAACCCCAGCAAGACGGAACCTCTGAAAGCGATCGTGTTCGCCCTCTATGACAAAGGAAAACCCACGATTGTCCCGGCAAAATAATAGAACCGTGTTCGTGTAACTCTGAAGCAGTCCTTCGAAGTTTCGTGTTCGTCCCGTTCCCACGATCACGAGCACGGATCAGCCATTGGTTTCGTCTATCGCCTGTTATACCGGCGATTTTTTTCGGCCACACCTCTGCGCCGGCCTTACAGCACAAAAAAATAGGAGAATGTTATTGCGGAAAGGACGCCCGGTCTTCGTGCCGGTAGCTCGCGTCGGTCTCTGCCGGCTCCAGCGCCTGCATCAGCGCCTGGTCCGCCGTTTCGAGGAATTCAAACTTCATCCCTTCAAGGGCCGTCGCGGAAATTTCTTCCAGATCTTTGCGGTTCAATTTAGGCAGCAACACCGCCGAGATCCCCGCACGTTTTGCCGCGAGGACTTTTTCTTTGATGCCGCCCACGGGCAACACCAATCCACGCAGGCTGATTTCCCCGGTCATGGCGACGTCGTTTCTAACCCGGCGTCCGGTCAGGAGCGAGACCAGCGCGACGAAGAGCGTCACGCCCGCGCTCGGTCCATCCTTGGGAATGGCGCCGGCGGGAATGTGAACATGGATGTCTTGTTTTTTGAAGCCCTCGGGATCCAATCCGAGCATTTCGGCCCGTGACTTAATCAAGCTCAGCGCCGCCTGCGCGCTTTCCTTCATGACATCGCCCAACTGGCCCGTGAGCAACAGCTTGCCGTCCCCCGGCATCTTCGTCGCCTCGATGAAGAGAATATCGCCGCCCACGGGAGTCCACGCCAGGCCGGTCGCCACGCCCGGCAAACTGGTGCGCAGCGCGACTTCGTTGTAAAATTTGGCCGGACCGAGGTAGGCCGCTACCGAATCGACATCGACGGCGACATTCTCCGTTGCTCCTTCAGCGATACGAACGGCCACGCCCCGGCAGATCGCTGCGATCTCGCGCTCCAATTGTCGGACACCGGCCTCGCGCGTGTACGCGCTGATCACTTCCCGCAACGCGTCGTCAGTCAGATTCAACTGACCCGGCTGCAAGCCGGTGGCCTTCAGTTGACGCGGCAGGAGATAGCGGCGGGCAATCATCAACTTGTCTTCTTCCGCATAACCCGGCAGCTCGATCACTTCCATGCGGTCGCGCAGCGGGCGGGGAATCGCATCGAGCACGTTGGCCGTCGTGATAAAAAAGACCTGGCTCAGATCGAACGGCACATCTAAATAATGATCTTCGAAGGTGGCGTTTTGCTCCGGATCGAGCACCTCCAGCAACGCCGCGCTCGGGTCGCCCTGAAAACTCGCGCTGAGCTTGTCCACTTCGTCCAGCATGAAAACCGGATTTTTGCTGCCGGCTCTGCGAATGCCTTGGATGATCCGGCCCGGCAGCGCGCCGATGTAGGTGCGCCGATGGCCGCGAATCTCCGCCTCGTCGTGAACGCCGCCGAGACTCCCGCGCACGAATTTCCGGTTGGTGGCGCGCGCGATGCTTTGTCCTAGAGACGTCTTGCCCACGCCGGGCGGACCGACGAAACAAAAGATCGGGCTTTTCCCGGCCGGATTGAGTTTGCGGATCGCGAGAAATTCGAGGATGCGCTTCTTCACCCGCTCCAGGTCGTAGTGATCTTCATCCAGGACCTGGCGCGCCTTGGGAAGGTCGATCTGCTCTTCGGTCGCAACGCTCCACGGCAGCTCGATGAGCCAATCGACGTACGTGCGGACCATGGAATATTCGGCCGCGCCTTCCGGCATGCGCTCCATCCGGGAAACTTCCTTGAGCGCCTCCTTCTCCACCTCCGGCGGCATTTTCGCCTCGGCGATTTTCTTGCGCAGCTCGGCGATCTCCGCGCTCTTGGGATTCGAGTCTCCCTCGCCCAATTCTTTTTGGATCGCCTTCAATTGCTCGCGCAAGATGTAGTCGCGCTGCGCCTTGTCCATAGAGCCCTTGGCCTCGCTGCCGATCTTTTTCGTGAGCTCGAGGATTTCGATTTGATGGGCCAGTTTCTCCGAGACTTTCTCCCCGCGCGCCTCGAGGTCGGTGGTCTCCAAAATTTCCTGCTTCTCGGCCACCGAGAGATCGAGCGACGAGGCGATGAAGTCGATCAGCGCGGGCGCGTCGTCGAGATTTTGCAGCGCAAAAGATAAATTCGGCTCCGGCTCGGGCAGCAGCGACCAGGCCCTGTGCGCTTCCTGACGGAGATGGAGAATCCGCGCTTCGAACTCCTTGTTTTTCGGCACGGGCTCGGCGAATAGTAGAACCCGCGCAACCAGATACGGCTCGGTTTGGATAAAATCGAGAATCTTAAACCGCTGCCGGCCCTGAACGAGGATCTGCCGTTGGCCGTCGGTTAAGCTCACCATACGCAGAATATCGCCGACGGTCCCGACTTCGTAAAGATCTTTAGGCTGCGGGGCGTCCACTTTGGGATCGCGTTGAGCGACGATCCCGATCGGCATCTCTTGACGGACCGCCTCCTCGACGCCCTTGGTGCTCGCGGGCCGGGCCGCGGTCAAAGGCGCGATGGTCGAAGGAAAAAGCACGGTATTTCGCAACGGAAGAATAATCAGGGCATCGGTCGGCAAAGCGCGGGTGCGTTTCGGTTTTTGCGGCTTTTCCTCGGCTGCAACCGCCTCGCTCGGGGTATTCTTGTCGTCGTTTTCTTTGGCCATCATGTTTTCCTTAATTGAATAAACAACAATCCTTCGTGCTGACGCACCTCTCCGATCGAGAGGGAAACGTCTCGCGGTAACTGCAAGCGGCGCTCAAATCGCCCGAAAGGGATTTCCAGGACCTTGAGATCGCCGTCTGAAAAACAGTCGGGAAGCGGACGGTGTCCCGAAACAATCAACTCCCCTGCTTCCAATCTTACTTCCATCTGACGCGCGGCAACGCCCGCCAGGGCGAAAATCACCCACAAGTCCCGGTCGGTTTCCACGACATTGATCGCCGGCGACCAACGGGCCGTGTGACTGATGGACGCTTGCAAACCGCCCAGCGCCGCCTGCAAAAAACATCTCTGGATGCGCTCGGCATGCTCCAACAAATCGCTCGCCTGCCGCCACATCAACGGGTCCCATGCCATAAAGTAAATTCCTCCGGTCTTTTAAAGCTAGGTCTCGAAGTCCACCTTGTCAAGGTAGCCGCCGAATACTTGACAGCATGGCGGACCGTAATTAACTTTTTCGTAGAAAAATTAAAAAAAGGACCGGAAAGCACGACGCGATCAAGGCGACCTACCGGGACGGCATTCTGGAAGTCTATGTCCCGAAAGCCGAAGAGGCCAAGCCGAAGCATATCACGGTCAGCGTTAACTAATCGCTGACTCGCTTCGATTCCGGGGGAGAGAAGAAATTCTCTCCCTTTTTTTGCGCGACAAAAAAGGGCGTCTGGAATTCCAGACGCCCTTTCTAGCAACAATTTTAATCAGTCAGTATTCCCGGGCGGTCAGAAAAAGCCTGACCCGAGCTTAGTCGAAGGTTCCCAGCTACAAGGCGCGCGAAGGTTCGCGAGCGGAGGCGTACTCTTTTAGTACGTTGACGCGAAGTGGGCCGAGCGCAACCATCTTAACGCACGCCAGTGGCGAGCTATGGTAGATGGGCCTTTATGGCCGCCCGGACTAGTAGTCTTCCTCGCCGCCGTGAGCGTGCTGCGCCTCATTCTTCTTCTCCGGCTTGTCCGCAATCATCGCCTCTACCGTGATCATCAAGCCGGCGACCGAGGCCGCGTTCTGCAGCGCAGAGCGGACGACTTTTGTCGGGTCCACGATACCCGCTTTGACCATATCTCCGTATTCTTCCGTAGCGGCATTGAAGCCGAAAGCGCCTTTGCCGTTTTTGATCTTGTCCAACACCACGGCGCCCTCGGCGCCCGCGTTTTGGGCGATCCAACGCGCCGGCTCCTCAAGCGCCTTTTGAATGATGCGCACGCCGACTCTTTCGTCGTCGCTGACGCGAAGATTTCCGAGGTTGGCGGACGCGCGAATGAGCGCCACTCCTCCACCCGGCACGATACCCTCTTCCACGGCTGCGCGCGTGGCGTGGAGCGCGTCCTCGACGCGCGCCTTCTTTTCTTTCATCTCCACTTCGGTTGCCGCGCCGACCTTGACCACGGCGACGCCGCCGGCCAATTTCGCGAGCCGCTCCTGGAGCTTCTCTTTATCATAGTCCGAAGTAGTCTCCTCGATCTGAGCGCGGATCTGATTGATCCGGGCCTCGATCGCGGACTTTTTTCCCGCGCCTTCGACGATGGTCGTGTTGTCCTTATCGACGATGATCCGCTTGGCGCGTCCGAGATCTTTCAGCGCGATGTTCTCGAGCTTGAGTCCGAGCTCCTCGGCGATCAGGCGGCCGTCGGTCAGGATGGCAACATCATCCAACATCGCCTTGCGGCGGTCGCCGAATCCGGGGGCCTTCACGGCCACGGTTTTTAGCGTCCCGCGAATCTTGTTGACCACCAGCGTCGCCAGCGCCTCGCCTTCCACGTCCTCGGCGATGATGAGCAGCGGCTTGCCGGTTTTGGCGACGTTCTCCAGCACCGGCAACAGATCCTTCATGCTGGAGATTTTCTTCTCATTGATGAGGATGTAACAATCCTCGTAGACGCACTCCATGCGCTCGGGATCGGTGACGAAATAGGGCGAGAGGTAGCCGCGATCGAAGCGCATGCCTTCGACTAAATCGAGCGTGGTTTCCAGTCCCTTGGCTTCCTCGACGGTGATAACCCCTTCTTTGCCGACCTTGTCCATCGCCTCGGCGAGAATAGCGCCGATGGTCTTATCGTTGTTGGCGGAGATCGTCCCGACCTGGGCGATTTCGTCGCGGTCGCGAGTCGGCTTGGATTGGGCTTTGAGCTCCTCCACAACCTTTGCCACCGCCTTATCGATCCCCCGCTTGATCGCCATCGGGTCGTGACCGGCGGCGACCATCTTGAGACCTTCGCTAAAAATGGCCCTGGACAAAACGGTGGCCGTGGTGGTCCCGTCGCCGGCGATATCGGAGGTCTTGCTCGCCACCTCTTTGACCATCTGCGCGCCCATGTTTTCGAACTTGTCTTCGAGCTGGATCTCCTTCGCCACCGTGACACCGTCTTTGGTGATCGTGGGAGCGCCCCAGGACTTCTCCAGAACGACGTTCCGTCCTTTCGGCCCCAGCGTCACGATCACGGTATCGGCCAAAATATTGACCCCGCGAAGGACTTTAGCCCTCGCGTCCTCACTGAATTTTACTTCCTTTGCAGCCATAACCCCTCCTTATTCGATAATTCCTAAAATATCCTCTTCACGCATAATGAGATGATCTTCGCCATCGAGCTTGATCTCAGCCCCGGAATATTTCCCGAACAGGATCTTGTCGCCGGCCTTCACGTCGAGCGGGATAACCTTGCCGTCTTCATGCTTGCCTGCGCCTACCGCTACGACGCGGCCCTCTTGAGGCTTTTCCTTGGCGGTGTCCGGGATAATGATTCCGCCCTTGGTTTTTTCTTCTTCCTCGATTCTCTTGACTATTACCCTGTCATGCAGGGGACGAACCTTGAGCGCCATAACGAACCCTCCTCAATAAGACATAAATTTATGATGACGGGACCGTGGATTGAATGCAAATATAAGCTCGCATCTTCAAACGTCAAGGGGCCTAGCTAATTTTTTCTTGCCTTTTTTTACTTGCCGGGGGGCGCGTAGGGTGGAGTGGCCAGGCTGCGGACATAGGCAACCACGTCGCGGACCTGCTTGTCGTTGAGCTGGCTGCCCCAACCCGGCATAAACGGCGATTTTCCGACCGCCTGGCCGCCTTTCGAGATGATCTCGCCGAGGACTTTATCCGGAATCTGGTTCATGGCCGTCCCGTCGGTATGATTAGTCGGCTTGACCGGAAGGGATACCGCAGCGAGGCCGTCCCCTTTCCCCGTCTCGCCGTGGCAACCGGAGCAATAGGTGACGTAGTATTTTTTGCCTTCGGCTTTGTCTTGGGCCTTCACAGCCTGGGCCAGGACCAAAACCAAAATCAACGTCCCCCACCAAGCCAATTTTCGCGCCATAACTCCCCCTGTAGTTTCTCTCTGCCGCGAATCTTTTTACTTAGCAGATCACGGAGAAAAGCGGTAGTGGCCTGCTACACTTCGACCACAAAGGGTGTTATGTCTCGACGGACAGCAGGAGGCGTTTATGTCGGCAGCGACGAAGATAAAGATCTGGGGCAGAAGAGATTCTTCCAACGTGCAAAAGGTCCTTTGGTGCTGCGCCGAGCTCGGCATCGCGTTCGACCGCGTGGACCTCGGCGGCAAATTCGGCGGGAATAAAGAAAAACCCTATCTCGACATGAATCCGAACGGGCTCGTGCCGACGATCGAAGACGGCAGCTTTGTTCTGTGGGAATCGAATACCATTGTGCGTTACCTCGTGGAAAAATACGGCGCTGGAAAGCTGCTTCCACCAAGCGCAGAAGGACGAGCCAACGCCAGCCGCTGGATGGACTGGCAGTTAAGCACGTTAAATCCAGGCATCGTGCCGCTTTTTTGGGGCCTGGTCCGCACGCCGGAGGATAAGCGCGACCGCGCGGCGATCGAAGCCGCCGTGGAGAAAACGACCAAGGCGTGGAAGATCGTCGATGACCAACTCGCGAAAAACACTTTTCTCGCGGGCGAAGCTTTTACGATTGGGGATATTCCGCTGGGCGTGTGGGCTTACCGCTGGTTCAACCTGCCGATCGAGCGACCCAAGTTGGGTCATTTAAGCGCATGGTACGAGCGCCTCTGCAAGCGGACACCGTACCAGACGCATATTATGATTCCAATGACGTAGTCCACGGACTGCTCCATACCGCGTTGGCGGCGCATCTATCGCATTGTCTCCGATGATTTATACGAGGTCGCCTACATCCGACGCTGCTCCAGGCGGACTCGCCTTCGGCTTGTCAGAGGGCAAGACTAGGATAGAGTTGAGCGTTAAGTGACCACTGATGAATTTTACCAGCTCAAAACCGACGCCGACAAGCTCGGCTTCCGCCACGTCGAATCCGGCCCGCTGGTCCGCAGCTCCTACCACGCCTGGAGCCACGTGAATTAGTCGTTGCTTTTTATTCTTTCGCTTGTCACAATGAGCCGCATGAGCCGGAGCTATACGGTTATTCTTCAAAAGACCGAAGGTGGGTGGTGGGTGGCCAACGTTCCTCTCCTACATGCGACGGCTCAAGGAAAAACCCGCTCGATCGCATTGAAGCGCGCCCAATCCCTGACTCAATTCGCCATTGATAGCATGCGCCAAGAAGGTTCCAAGCCGCCAGCCGAAAGTCGATCCAATCTGGAAGTGGTTCGAATCCGAGCGGCAGGTTGAACCTCCCGGCTATTACCAAATCACGCTTTGTCCGAGCATTAGGAAAACTCGGCTTTGTTCTTCAACATCAAAAAGGTAGTCATCAGAAGTGGCTTCATCCGGACGGGCGGCTTGTCTACGTCTACATGCATCCTCGCGAAGAACTGAGGCCCTCGACGTTACGATCGATCCTCCGTGACGCGCAAATCTCGGAGGAAGAGTTTCTAAAGGCCTTGTAAGGAATGAGGCCGTAGCAAATATTGTGAGGCCAGCAAAGAAACCTAAGAGGGTCAAGATGGGTATTCGCAGCACAGACGATGTGTTGAGGGAAACAGCCGAAACTATGAAGAGTGTTGCAGCAGGAAAAAAGGTCAGGCCCAAAGGCCATCGCCTTTTCTTCACGAGCCCCGAGGCTTTAAGGCAGTTCCTCACCCCGAAGAGACTGGAGCTGATCCGCCTCATCCGCAAGCGCCGACCTGCCTCCATCAATGATCTCGCATCTATGGCCCACCGGGATTTCAAGCGGGTCTATGAAGACATTCAGAGCCTGGCTCAAGCAGGCTTGATAGATCTCGCCAGCGATAAGGGCCGGAAGAAGACTCCTCGCGTAGCAGATGAGCTACACCTGGAGATTGTGGTCTAGCCAAGATTCCTTTCACCAGGAGACCCGTTGTAGAATTTGATGGTTGAACGTGGTCTGAAGATTTCACGAGGAGGAAAACATGACGAAAAGGCGGCATACAAAGCTTGTCCATGAGGGGCAGTACGTGGCCGAAGTTGATGTTGAACTCATCGAGACTGATGACGGTTGGTCGCCGTACTTGTCGCTGGAGGATGCATACAAGCTGGATGATGTCCGTACTGCGCTGCGTCGCGGTGATCTGAAAAACGCGGCGGGTTTATCCCGCGTCTTCAGCCTGACCCCTGTGAGCCCGTGAGATAATTTCCAACGCCCTTCAGCTTGATTGCAGAATATCCGATCAACTATTCTGATTTCCAGCCCCGTTTTTCCCCATAGCCCACATAACCCGTGCCGGTGCGAACGGCACATCGCACAGGCGCGCCGGTCGCGTCGAAGATCACATTGGCAATCACTGCCGGCAGGATTGTTGAAGGCTCGCAGCAGACGTTCCCAAATATCCTCCATCTGCTATGGTGAACTCATCGAAGCGTAAGGGGGAAACCATGAGCTCATCGACGATGGAACTCGGCCCGATCGGAATCTGGACGGCGCAGTTCGATTACCAGCCTGCCGCCAAGGCTCAAGAAGCAACTGCGGAGCTCGAACAACTCGGCTTCGGAGCCATTTGGTTCCCCGAAAGTGTCGGCCGTGAAGCGCTCACGCATGCGGGATTGCTTCTGGCTGCCAGCCGTCAAATCGTCGTCGCGACCGGCATTGCAAACATTTACGCGCGCGATCCGGTGACTATGGCCGCTGCGCAGAATACGTTGGCTGAAGCCTACCCCAATCGTTTTCTGCTCGGCCTCGGCGTAAGCCACATTCCGTTGGTCGAGTCGAGAGGCCATCGTTACGGCAAACCGGTCGCCTCTATGCGCGCATATTTGGATGCGATGGACCGGGCGCCCTACCGTGCCGTCCTTCCCAACGTGAAGCCTCTTCGGATGTTGGCGGCGCTCGGACCTAAGATGTTGCAGCTCGCCGCGGAGCGAGCCAACGGCGCTCACACTTATTTCGCGCCGCCGGAACACACGGCGCGCGCGCGAGAGATTTTAGGAGCGGATCGAATCCTGGCGGTCGAGCAGGCCATCGTGCTTGAAACCGACGCGGGCAAAGCGCGCGCGATTGCCCGCTCGCATATGTCGATGTATCTCAAGCTGCCGAACTATTTGAATAACTTGCGCGCTCTCGGCTTTACCGAAGAGGAACTCGCAAACGGCGGCAGCGATCGGCTGGTGGACGCGATCGTGGCCTGGGGTGACATGACGGCAATCGTCGAGCGGGTTCGCGCGCATCGGGCCGCGGGCGCAGACCACGTTTGCGTGCAGGTGCTCACGGCGGACCCGCGGGCGCTACCGATGCCGCAATGGCGCGAAATCGCGCCGCGGCTGCTGTGAGCCGTGCTCAGCCAGTTCCGCGCGCGCGAAATAAAAGTTCGGCCGGCGATCAACCCTTCTGACTTCCCGCCTTTGTTTCCTTCAGCGCCGCCAGCACCCGCGCCGGCGTGAATGGCGCTTCGCGCAGGCGCGCGCCGGTCGCGTCGAAGATCGCGTTGGCGATCGCGGCCGGCACGGGGATCGTCGACGGCTCGCCCGCGCCCAGCGACGGCATCTCGGGCCGGTTGATGAGCACGATTTCAATTTCCGGCACGTCGCTGAATTTAAGAATCGGATACGTCTTCCAATCCAGGCTGGTCACGCCTTTCTCATCGAAGGTGACCTCTTCGAACAGCGCGCGGCTCACGCCTTGAATCACGTTGCCTTCGATCTGATTGCTGACGCCGTCGGGATTGACGATCAGTCCGCAGTCGTGCGAACAGACGATGCGCTTGACGACGACCTTGCCGGTCGTCGTGTTCACTTCGACGTCCGCCACCGCTGCGGCATACGCGCCCGCTCTGCGCGTGAGCGCGACACCGCGCCCTTTGGCGATATTCCCGCTCTGGGCCGGCGCGGGCGACGGACGCTTTTGCCACTGCGCTTTGTCGGCGGCCGCCTTGAGACAGTCCGTGCCGCGCGGCTCCGCCGTGTGGCGCAGGCGAAATTCGACCGGATCGGCGCCGAGATCGGCCGCGATCTCGTCGAGGAAACACTCGCTCGCGAAGCAGCGCGCCAGGTCGCCGGGAGCGCGGAGATTGCTCGTGCGCAAAGGAATCGGTTCCGCAAAGTGCCAGTTGATATGCTCGGCGACGATTTTTTGATTGGGAACCGCGTAAATCTCTCCGGCGCTCTGCGTGCCGTTGGACCCGCCGGGATTATTGGGCTTGATGCCGACCTGCAGCGAAGCGAGCAACGGCGTCGATCCTGAAGCCGTCCACGGTTGGCCGTAGTCGACGAAATCCCAGGCGACGAGCTTGCCATCGCCGTCGATCGCCGCTTTCACCTCGTCCAACTGCGCCGGACCTTTGGGTTCCCAGCCGTGTTCGTCCTGGCGCGACCACTGGACGCGCACCGGCGCGCCCGCCCCGCGGGAAAGCAGCGCCGCGTCTTCGGCGCCGTCGTCGGTGCTCATGCGCCCGTAGGAACCCGACGCTTCGTGGTAGATCACACGCACGTTCTGCTCCGGTATTTTTAGCAGGGTCGCGACCGTCGCGCGCGTCCTGAACGGCCCCTGCGGCCCCGACCAGATCGTTGCCTTGTCGCCTTTGACGTCGGCGATGGCGCAAGACGGACCGATCATGCCGTGCATTTGAAAAGGCCAGCGATAGCTCGCCTGATAGGTCTTCTTGGCCTTGCCGAAAGCTTCTGCCGGATTCCCTTTCTCCACCGCCTTGAGCGTGCGCGCTGGCTTGGTGTTTTTCAAGTAAGCGAATAGCGCCTCTGGGGTCGCCGGCAGCTTCGTCGTGGGAGGGGCCCAGGTAACCTTCAGCGCTTCGGCGGCTTTGATCGCGGCCCACTGCGTCTTGGCCACGACGCCGACAAAGCTTCCCTCGCGAACGACCTTCACGAAGCCGGGAATATTTTTAACTGAGCTCTCGTCGATATTCGTCGGCTCGGTGTTGACAACCGGTGGACGGACCACGCGGCCGTGCAGCATCCCGGGAATGCGCACGTCGTGCGCGTAGAGGTGTTCTCCGGTAAGCTTGCCGGGCAAGTCCATGCGCTTCACCGGCTGGCCGACGATCTTGTAATCCTTGGGATTTTTGGCCTTCACTTCCGGCGCGACCTTCATGTCGTTGCCGGCGCCGGTGGCGGTGATCTTGGTGTTGAAGCGCTGGCCGCCGATCAGTTGGCCGTAGGAAATTTTTTTCGCGCCGTCGCTGACCACGCCGTTTTGGACCGTGAGCTTTTCGACGGGCGCGCCGAGCCGCGCCGCGGCAAGCTTGAGCAACTCCTGGCGCGCCGCCGCCGCGGCCTGCCTGACCTGCGGGCCGGCGCGCTCGATGCTGCGGCTCCCGACGGTGGAGCCTTGCTCGATTGTTTGAGAAGTGTCGCCGTAAACCATTTTGATGCGGTCGAACGACACGTCCAGTTCTTCCGCGACGATCTGCGCCAAGGCCGTGATGGTGCCGGTGCCGAGCTCGACTTTGCTGGTGTAGAACGTGACGCTGCCGTCCTTGCCGATCGCGAGCCAGGAATCGAGCGACTGGGGATCGATGTCGCCGGAAGGCAAGGTCGCGAACTGGGCGGCGAAGACATCTCGCATCGCTGGAAAAAGGCTGAAGCTCACGACGAGCGCGCCGGCGCCTTTGAGAAATTGTCTGCGGGAAACTTCTATCGTCTTCATTTTCCTTGCTCCTTTTTCAGACCTTCTGGCCCGACGCGCGTTTGACGGCGCGCAGGATGCGCGTGTGCGTGCCGCAGCGGCACAGGTTTCCCGCCAACGCTTCCTTGATCTGGCTATCCGTCGGTTTCGGGTTTGCGTCTAGCAGCGCCTTGGTCGTCATGATCATGCCGTTGATGCAGTAACCGCACTGGACTGCCTGCTCGTCGAGAAAAGCCTTCTGGATGGGATGCATCTTCTTGACCGATCCCAATCCTTCCAGCGTCGTTACCGGGCGGTTGTTCGCGACTTTGACCGGCGTCTCACAGGAGCGGATCGCTTTGCCTTCCATGATCACGGTGCAAGCGCCGCACTGCGACAGACCGCAGCCAAATTTCGGACCGTTTAGACCCAGATCGTCGCGCAGGACGTAAAGCAACGGAGTGTCGGGATCGGTATCCACGACATGCGCCTTACCGTTCACCTTCAGCGAAATTCGCGCCATGGCCGGCTCCTTTTCTCGACGGGCAAAAGATTCGGCCCGTTTCTATTATGGTTGCTGGAAAGATTCTTAGATCGGTCCGGAGGACGTGTCAACCTTTCCCAGGGTTAACCTGGAGGCGAGTGACGCGCGGAAATCTTCGATCTCGACCGAATCAGCTTTTCTGACTCGCAGCCGGCGTAGCCTTCATCCCCGCCAAGACCCGCTGCGGCGTGAATGGCGCTTCGCGCAGCCGCGCGCCGGTCGCGTCGAAGATCGCGTTGGCGATCGCCGCAGCGATGGGGGCGCTCGATGGCTCGCCGCCGCCTAGCGCCGGCATCTCGGGACGGTTGATCAAGACGATCTCAACCTCGGGCACATCCGGAAATCTAATAACCGGATAGCTCTTCCAGTCGAGACTGGTGATTCCGCTGGCGTCGAAAGTAACTTCTTCGAGCAGCGCGCGGCTTACGCCCTGGATTATGTTTCCTTCTATTTGGTTTTTAAGCCCGTCCGGGTTGATGATGAGTCCACAGTCATGGGAAAGAATAAAGCGTTTGACCGTCACATGGCCTGTGGCTTTGTCGACTTCCACTTCCGCTACGGCGCCGCAAATCGTATTCGCGCGATTGGAGATCGCGACGCCCCGTCCTATGGCCTTCGATCCGGTCGAGACCGCAGCAGGCGAAGG
Organism: uncultured Syntrophobacteraceae bacterium; assembly: GCA_964404195.1. Classification (GTDB taxonomy): domain Bacteria; phylum Desulfobacterota; class Binatia; order UBA9968; family UBA9968; genus JAJPJQ01. The sequence goes on along the minus strand of CAYOJC010000006.1, from coordinate 38,295 downwards.
CCGTTCCTTCCAACCCGCCTGCTTCGTCGCCGCGATCAATGCTTCGGCGCCGCGCTTGTTGGCGCCCAAGTAGCGCAGTCGGAACTCGACCGGATCGACGCGCAAGTCTGCGGCGATCTCATCCATGAACGATTCGCTGGCAAAGCAGCGCGCCGGGTCGCCCGGAGCGCGCAAATACCCGGTTCGCAGCGGAGTCTCATCGGCTTGCACCCATGGGATAAGCGGCGCCGCGCATTTTTGATTTTCGAACGCGTAGATCTCGCCGCCGCCCTGGGTGCCGTTGGAATTTCCGTCGGCCGTGGGTTTCATCCCGATCTGACGCGAAGCGAGCAGGCGCAATCCTCGGCCCGAAGCAGCGGTCAGAGGGAAACCTCGATCTGAGAAGTCCCAGGCGATGATCTTGCCTTGTGCGTCGACGCCGGCGCGGACTAGATCCAACTGCGCCGGACCTTTGGGCTCCCAGCCATGTTCGTCATCCCGCATCCACTGCACGCGAACCGGCTTGCCGACCGCGCGCGAAAGTAGGGCGGCATCTTCCGAGACATCATCGGCGCCCATCCGTCCGTAACTACCGGACGCCTCTCGGTAAAGCACACGTACGTTCTTTTCAGGGAATCCCAATAAATCGGCAACGGCCTTGCGCGTCTCGAAAGAACCTTGAGTCCCGGTATAGAGGGTCGCCCGGTCTTTGCCGACATCCGCGACGGCGCATGACGGACCCATCATCCCATGCAATTGAAACGGCCAGCGATAGGTTGCTTCGTAAGTCTTACTCGCTTGCCCGAGCGCTGTGTCGGGGTTTCCTTTGTTAACGGTGACCTGGTCGCGCAGGCTTTTGGTGTTTTTTATATAAGAAAAAACCTCCTCCGCGTTGGCGGGCATCTTGGTCGCCGGCTGAGACCAAGACACTTTAAGGCCCTTTGCGGCTTTGATCGCTGCCCACTCAGTCTCGCAAACGACGCCGAGGAAACTTCCTTCCTGTACGACCTTCACTAATCCAGCAATATTTTTGACCGAGCTTTCATCGACGGCGGCTGGCTTCGAAGTAATCGTCGGCGGCCGCACCACGCGCCCGTGCAGCATCCCGGGGACACGGACATCGTGCACGTAAGTAAATTCACCGGTGAGCTTGGGCGGCAGCTCGATACGTTTCTGCGAAGTTCCGACGATCGTATAATCCTTGACATCTTTCGCGCGAACCTCGGGCGCGACTTTCATATCCCAGCCGGTGCCGGTGGCGGTAATCTTTACATTGAACTGTTTGCCGCCGATAAGTTCGCCATAGGAGACTTTTTTCGCGCCGTTTCCGGCCACGCTCACGACGCCGTCCTTCACGGTTAACGTGTTCACGGGCGTATTGAGACGGGCGGCAGCGAGTTTGAGCAGTTCCTGCCTTGCCGCTGCGGCGGCCTGGCGCAACTGCGGTCCGCCTCGTTCAATGGTTCGGCTGCCGGCGGTTGTCCCTTGGTTGATCGCTTTCGTCGTATCCAAGCCGATCATTTTGATGCGACCGAACGGCACGTCCAACTCTTCCGCCACGATTTGCGCCAGCGCGGTTTCAACACCCGTGCCCAGATCTACCTTTCCGCTAAAAACGGTGACAGTACCGTCCGGTGCCACCGCGAGCCATGAATCAAGTGATGTCGGGTCCGCGTCAATCCCGGGGCCGACTGTCGTTTGTCCGAAGACCGGTGATAGCGAGGGAAAGAGGTTGAAACTAACAACCAATGCGCCGGTGCCTTTGAGAAACTGTCTCCGTGATAATGCGATGGTTTTCATGTTCTTTCCTCCTTCCTTAGACCTTCGGTCCGGTAGCCCGCTTCACCGCGCGCAATATGCGCACATGCGTGCCGCAGCGGCAGAGATTTCCCGCCAGCGCTTCCTTGATCTGGCTGTCGGTCGGTTTCGGGTTTGCGTCTAGCAGCGCCTTGGTCGTCATGATCATGCCGTTGATGCAGTAACCGCACTGGACTGCCTGCTCGTCGAGAAAAGCCTTCTGGATGGGATGCATCTTCTTGACCGATCCCAATCCTTCCAGCGTCGTTACCGGGCGGTTGTTCGCGACTTTGACCGGCGTCTCACAGGAGCGGATCGCTTTGCCTTCCATGATCACGGTGCAAGCGCCGCACTGCGACAGACCGCAGCCAAATTTCGGACCGTTTAGACCCAGATCGTCGCGCAGGACGTAAAGCAACGGAGTGTCGGAATCGGTATCCACGACATGCGCCTTACCGTTCACCTTCAGCGAAATTTTAGCCATAAGCCGACTCCTTTTCCCGACACTCCCAAGTTCGACGCGTCTTGACGTGAACAGGTTCTAAATCACTCGCCCCGCTCTGTCAATATCGCGGCCGACTCTCGAAAGAGTGTTTTCCAACGCTCCCGACCTGTGCTTTAAATGTCGGTGCCATGCGTGCAAAGCCGTTTGAGAAAATCGTTCAGCGGGAATTCACCAAGCAGGCCGAGCAGTTTTCTCAGTCCAAGGCCATGCGGCAGAAAGGCGGATTGGAAATTCTGCCGCCGCTGGCGGGCGTCAAGCCGAACGATCGCGTCCTCGATCTCGCCTGCGGTCCCGGCTTCGTGGCGCTGGAATTCGCCAGGCACGCGCGCGAAATCGTCGGCGTCGATCTCACGGCGGAGATGCTCAAGCAGGCGCGCGCGCTGGCACGGAGCGAAGGCTTTAAAAACGTGACGTTTCGCAGGGCGGACGTGAACCGCCTGCCGTTTCCGAACAAGAGCTTCGATCTCGTCGTGACGCGCGCTTCGTTCCACCATTTTCTTGAGCCCGAGCGCGTGCTGAAAGAAATGGTTCGCGTGCTTAAACCCGATGGAAGAATTCTGATCTCCGACAACACGTCAAAGAACGATCCGGAGAAGAGCCGGCTCCAAAACACGATCGAGAAGCTGCGCGATCCGTCGCACGTCGAGATGCTGCCGCTTAAAAATTGGCGAAGGTTATTTAAGAACGCGGGTCTGCGAGTCGTGAAAGAAAGACGGCTCGTTCAGCCGCGCAACGCCGAGGACTGGATGGCTCTGACGCAGACGCCCCCGGGCGTAAGACGAAAGATTCGCCGGCTGTTCAAGGAGTCAATACGGGGTGACAAGAGCGGACAAAACGTGCGGCTGATCGACGGCCGGATCGTGTTTGATTTGAATTACCGGATTTTCGTCCTGGAGCGGGAAGCTCGACAGATTCCCTCACCCTCGCCCTCTCCCAGAGGGAGAGGGAAGGGGTGAGGGTGTTGCGCTACGTCCCCCGCCGATTCCCCCACAGTTCGATGTGCAGCCGCGGGGTGTAAGAAAATCCGTGCTCTTTGCACAGCTCGACGATCCATGGCGCGCGCTCATGTAACTCTTCCTTCGTTCTTCCCTGCGGCATGATGAGGACACGGGGGCGATCGACATTCTTGAGCTTTGATAAAATATCTTCGATCTCGACCAAATCCGTTTTCTTGTCCGCAACGAATTTGAGCTGATACTCGTAGCCGTCAATGAATCGTTGGATCACAGGCACATTGAGCCGGTGCTCCTCGTGCATCCGGGCGAATTTCCCTTCGGGCCTGGAGTTGGAAAGCTTCGGGCTCAGCGACATCAAGTCGCAAGAAACCGGCTTGAAGATTGTCGCCGCGGTTTCGATCGTGATGTGAAAGCCTTCACGCTTGAGCTGCTTGGTCATATCTTCGATCTCGTGCGCCAGCAGCGGCTCACCACCGGTCACCACGGCGTGCTTTGCCGGGTATCGCTTGGCCGCCGCCAATATCTCATCGACGCTCCGCTCTTCTCCTTCGGGCTCCCACGACGTGTAGGGCGTGTCGCACCAGGCGCAGCGCAGGTTGCAGCCTGACGTTCGGATGAAAACCGACGGGACTCCTACAAGTCTTCCTTCGCCCTGGATGGAATAAAAGATCTCCGCGATGCGCATGCCTCAGCTTACCAAACGCGCCGGGGAGAATCGAACGAACGCGTTTAACTTGACTCGCTCCGGACCTATGATACAAGTAAAAGGTTGTACGATGATCCCGGATGACGAAGCAGTACGCGCCGAGGATTTAAGGCTGAAACGGCTCCGCACCCTGATGGATATTACCTCCGCGCTTCTCCGGCAAGCCGACCTGACCCTCGCCCAAGCTCAGAAGCTCGTCGCCGACGCGCGGGAAAAAGCCCTCGAGCTTTTTCCCGACAAAGGCGAGACTTTCGATTTGATCTACGGCTCCCGCTTCCGCCGCATTGTGGTCGAAAGGTATCAACTACAATAGGCCATTCCATGAGTGAAGGTTGGATCCGCATCCGCGGCGCGAAGCAGAACAATCTTAAAAACTTCGACCTCGACATTCCGCTGAACGCGCTCACCGTCGTCACCGGCGTCAGCGGCTCGGGAAAATCCACTCTCGCTTTCGACATCCTTTACGCCGAGGGGCAGCGGCGCTACGTGGAAAGTTTTTCCGCCTACGCGCGCCAGTTCCTCGACCGCATGGACAAGCCCGACGTGGAAAGCATCGAAGGCATTCCGCCGACGATCGCGATCGACCAGCGCCGGCCGGTCAAGACCTCGCGCTCGACGGTCGGTACGATGACCGAGCTGCACGATCATCTGAAGCTCCTCTTCGCCAAGGTCTCGGTCCTTTATTGCAAAGGCTGCGGGCGTGTGGTGGAGCGGGACACGGCCCAATCGATATTCAAGAAATTGAGCGGCATGCCCGAAGGGACGCCTCTGGTTCTGGCTTTTCCTCTTTCGATTTCTCCATCGCTTCCCTGGAGCGAGACCAAGGCGGGGTTGCAGCAAGCGGGGTTCCATCGTCTTTTATGCGACCGCGCCGTCTGCAATCTGGAAGAGATCGAAGATCTCCCCGCCGGGACGGAGCGAATCGAAGTTGTCGTGGACCGGTTGATTTACCGGCCCGACGCCAGAAAGAGAATTTGCGACTCGCTCGAACAAGCGCTTCAGTTCGGCAAGGGAAGGGTAAACTTTTACTACCCGGAAGACGGCTGGCGCGTGGAGCCCTTCAGCAGCCAATTCCATTGTCCGCATTGCGATTTGACCTACCACGAGCCCACGCCGAATCTGTTCTCGTTCAACAGCCCGTTGGGCGCGTGCGAAACCTGCCGCGGCTTCGGGCGCGTCATCGACATCGATTTGGATCTTGTGATTCCCGATCCGACGAAGTCGCTCGCCGACGGCGCGATCAAGCCGTGGAAGACCAAGCCGCGGCGGACGGCGCGGCTGATGGAATTTTGCGAAAGCAAAAAGATCCCGACCAAGAAGCCTTACGGCGAGCTGAGCGAAAAACAAAAAAAAATGATCGTGGACGGCGACGGCCGCTTCAAAGGCATTCGCGGCTGGTTCCAACGGCTTGAGCGAAAGAGCTACCGCATGCACGTGCGCGTCTTTCTCTCGCGCTACCGCGCCTATCTCCTCTGTCCGGAGTGCCAGGGCACGCGGCTGAAACCCGACGCGCTCAACTTTCGCGTCGACGGAAAAACCGTCGCGGATATCGCCGCGCTGAGCGTGGGCGAGGCCCATCGCTTTTTCAAAGATCTTCATCTCGGCGCTGAGAGCGACGCCGTCGCGCGCCTGATTCTCGACGAGATCCGGCGTCGGCTAAGTTATTTGATGGGCGTCGGCCTCGAATATCTGACGTTGGACCGGCAGTCTCGCACGCTTTCCGGCGGCGAGCTCGGGCGCGTCGATCTCACGACTGCGATCGGTTCCTCGCTGGTGAACACGCTCTATGTCCTTGACGAGCCGTCGATCGGCCTCCACCCGCGCGACAGCCGGCGCCTGGTCGAAATTCTTCACAATCTCCGCGCCAACCAAAACACCGTCGTGGTCGTCGAGCACGACCCGGAGATCATCAAAGAGAGCGACTACATCATCGACCTCGGACCGAAAGCCGGCGAACAAGGCGGCGAAGTGGTCTTCGCCGGTCCTTATGGCGATCTGCTGAACGACCCGAAGTCCCTCACCGCCGCGTACCTGTCGCAGAGAAAGAGCATTTCGTTTCCTTCGAAGAGGCGCAAGCCGATCCCGCAGCGAACCATAAAAATTTTCGGCGCGGATGCCAACAATCTCAAAACCATCGACATCGAGATTCCGCTGGGACTCTTTGTCTGCATCACCGGCGTTTCCGGCTCAGGAAAGTCGAGCCTGGTCAACGAAGTGATAAACCGCAATTTACGGAAGCTCAAAGACTCTCCGAGCGCAACGGTCACGCACTGCGCGAGCCTGGAAGGCGCGGACAAGATCTCCGATATCATTTTGGTCGATCAATCGCCGGTCGGGACGACGCCACGGTCGAACCCCGCGACCTACATGAAAGTCTTCGACGGTATCCGCAAGCTCTTCGCCGCCGCGGATCTTTCCCGCCTCCGGGGCTACACTCCTTCGACTTTTTCTTTCAACGTCGAAGGAGGCCGATGCGAGACCTGCCGGGGCGAAGGTTTTGAAAAAGTCGAGATGCAGTTCCTCTCCGACGTTTACACCTCCTGCCCCGAGTGCCAGGGGAGCCGCTACCGCCAGGAAATTTTAGAGGTGACCTATCGCCGCCGCACGATCCGCGACGTGCTCGACATGACGGTCGCTGAGGCGATGGAATTTTTCAAAGACTCGACGGAAATCGAATACGGCCTGCGCCCGCTGCGCGCGGTCGGTCTGGACTACGTCCGGCTGGGACAACCGCTCACGACGCTCTCCGGCGGCGAGTCGCAGCGGCTGAAGCTCGCGGCCCACATGGCGAAGGCGCGCAAGTCGGGGACGCTCTTTATTTTCGACGAGCCGACCACCGGCCTTCACTTTCACGACATCGAGAAGCTCCTCTGGGCGTTCAATGAACTGATCGACCAGGGCCACTCCATCATCGTTATCGAGCACAACATGGACGTGGTCAAATGCGCCGACCACATCATCGATCTCGGGCCGGAGGGCGGCGATGCCGGCGGCGCGATCGTGGCCGAGGGCACGCCGGAGGAGATCGCGCGCAGCGCCGCGTCTCACACCGGACGATACCTCAAGCCCTATTTGAAGCGCGGCGCCGTTTCACCGTTTGTTCCGCGTCTGGAAAAAAGTCTGCGCGTGGCGGAGTCGAACGGCTCCGGGAACGGCAACCATGCGATCCAAATCGTCGGCGCCAAGGAGCACAACCTAAAAAATATCAGCCTCGAGATTCCCCGCGACCGCTTCGTCGTCATCACGGGCTTAAGCGGCTCGGGAAAATCTTCCCTCGCCTTCGACATCATCTACGCCGAGGGCCAGCGGCGCTACCTCGACAGCCTCTCCACCTACGCGCGGCAGTTCCTGAACATCATGGCCCGGCCGAACGTCGATCTGCTTTCCGGCATTCCGCCTACGGTCGCGATCGAGCAGCGTCTCAGCCAGGGAGGAAGGAACTCGACCGTCGCGACCGTCACGGAGATTTACCACTATCTGAGACTCCTCTATTCGAAAGTCGGAAAGCAACATTGCGTGCAATGCGAGCGCGAGATCCGGTCGCTGACCAAAAGCCAGATCCTCGATCGCATCTCCCGCGTTCATCGGGGAAAGGAAATCGCGGTGCTGAGCCCCATCGTCAGGGGACGGAAGGGATTTCACAAAGAGGTGATCACCGGCGCGCTCAGGCTGGGCTACCGCCGCGCGCGCATCGACGGACAGGTCGTCGATCTCCGATCGCCGAAATTAACCGCCGGTCTGGAGCGATACCGTGAGCACGACATCGACATCATCGTCGGCCAGGCAAAAGCTGGCGGGCGCGAGGTCGAGGCGATGGTGGAGCAGGGGCTTCGCCTTGGAAACGGCGTGGTGCATCTCGTGTCGCGTTCCGGCGAGCACATCTACAACCAGCGTCTCTTCTGCCTTCACTGCGGCATCGGCTATGAGACTCTCGACCCGAGATTGTTCTCCTTCAACAGCCGGCACGGCGCCTGCGCGGAGTGCTCCGGCGTGGGCTTCAGTCTGGAATTCGATCCCGAGCTGATTATCAGCAATCAGCGCCGGCCCTTGGAAGAGATTGTTTCTTCGTTGTCCTCCGGCGCCACCGCCGGCGCGGGACCGATCAGGGGACGCCTGGAAAGAATTCTACGCGATCTCAAGAAAGACCGCGTCAACGTCAAAGCGCCGTTCTCGCGCTTGAGCAAAAAAATTCGCGACCGGGTGGTGCACGGCGGCGATAGCGGATTTGTCGGTCTCATCCCGTATCTGAAAGAACTCTGGGACGGGTCGGAGAACGGCTTGGCCGATTGGCTGTCGCAATTCATGGCCGAGTCTTCCTGCGCTTCCTGCCACGGCCGAAGGCTCAATCGCCGCGCGCAAGCGGTCCAAGTGAACGGCCAGGCGATCTGGCAGGTCACCGGGCTTTCGGTGAAGGAAGCCCAGCGCTATTTCCACGGCCTCGATTTGAGCCGGCACGACAACGGCGGCACGGACCGCGACCGCGCGGTCATGGAGAAAGTTCTGCGCGAGATCCAACAGCGGCTCGATTTTCTCGGCGAAGTAGGGTTGCCCTATCTCACTCTGGACCGGCGCGCCGACACGCTCTCGGGCGGAGAAGCGCAGCGCATCCGTCTCGCGGCCCAGCTGGGGTCGAATCTGCGCGGCGTCTGCTACATCCTCGACGAGCCGACCATCGGTCTGCACCCGCGCGACAACGCCATGCTGCTCGGCACGCTTAAGAAATTGCAAAAGGCCGGCAACAGCGTTCTGGTGGTCGAGCACGACGAGGCGACGATCGAGGCCGCCGATATCATCGTGGACCTCGGTCCCGGCGCGGGAGTCCATGGCGGCAACGTGGTCGCGATCGGCACGCCCGAAGAAATCCGCCGCAACCCCGCCTCGCTCACCGGCAATTTTCTCAACGCGCCGAAGAAGAGAATCTGGCCGCTCCGTCTTTTCGCCGGCTCGGCCTGGCTCACCGTCCACGGCGCGAAGGCAAACAATTTAAAGAACGTCGACGTCAAATTGCCGCTCGGCGCCTGGAGCTGCGTCACCGGAATCTCCGGTTCCGGCAAAAGCACGCTGGTCAAAGAAGTGCTTTACAAGGGACTCAAGTCGAAGCTCGGGCAGTTCGCCGGACGCCCCGGACAGCACAAAGACATCGCCGGCTGGCAAGCGCTGGAGCGAATCGTCGAGGTGGACCAGAGTCCGATCGGCAAGACGCCGCGCTCGATTCCGGCGTCCTACGTCGGCTTTCTCGACGAGATCCGGCGCATATTCGCGCTCACGCCCGAAGCGCGGCTGCGCGGCTACATGCCCAACCGATTCTCCTTCAACGTCTCCGGCGGCAGGTGCGAGGTCTGCGCGGGGCAGGGGAAGATCCGCAAGGAGATGAGCTTTTTGCCGGACGTGTTTCTGGACTGCGACGCCTGCGGCGGCAAGCGCTTCAACGATGAGACGCTCAACATCCGCTACAACGGCAAGAATATCGGCGACGTTCTGCGCATGACGGTGGAAGAAGCGGTGGATGTTTTCCGCGCGCTGCCGAAAGTTTTGTGCCCGCTCCAGATCCTGAACGACATCGGCATGGGCTACATCACGCTCGGCCAGGCGAGCAACACGCTCTCGGGCGGCGAGGCGCAGAGAATCAAGCTCGCCTATGAATTGGGTAAAGAGTCGCGCGGAAAAACGCTTTACGTTTTAGACGAGCCGACGACGGGTTTACACTTCGCGGACGTAGTGAAATTAATCCAAATCCTGCACCGGCTGGTCGACATGGGCAACACGGTGGTCACGATCGAGCACAATCTCGAAATCATCAAGGAAGCGGACTACTTGATCGATCTAGGCCCGGAGGGCGGCGAGAAAGGCGGACACGTGATCGCCTGCGGAGCGCCGCTTGATGTGATCAAAGACGGCAAGCAATCGCACACCGCCCGCTACCTGCGCGATTATTTGAAAGGGAATTCAGCGAAGCAGGTTCAACCGGAAGTGGAGACTGTTTAGAACTCAGGCCGGCGTTTGTGCCGGCAACGCTTTTTTCCACGAATCAAGATTCTCTAAACGCGCATACCACGCGCGAATATTTTCGTACTTCTCCAACGGCAGGCGCGCGGGCCGAGCGTAAATCAGCATGGCGGCAACCGAGAAGTCCGCCAGAGTGAGCCCGTCGCCAACAAGGCACTGGCTATCCTTCAAGTGGCCGTCGAGCACGGCGGCCGAGACGTGAAACAGATCCTCGCCCTTCTTGACTTCAGCGGGATCAGGCCCGCCGGTGCCCAGGAATCTTTTGATCATGTTCTCCCAAACCAGCGTGCCGGTGGCTTTATTCCACTGCGAAGCCTGCCAGAATTGCCAGCGGCTGATATCGGCGCGGAGTTTGTCGTCGGCCGGCCAGAGAGTGTTGTTCGGTTTTGTTGAAGCTATGTATTGCATGATCGCGTTTGACTCCCAGAGCAGGAAGTCGCCATCCGCGAGCGTCGGGACTCGGCCGTTGGGATTCAGCTTCAAGAAACCCGGATCTTTCTGCGCGCCCTTGAGCAAATCGACGAGCTCAAGATCGAGCTGGACGCCGAGGTGATTCGCCGTAGCGAGAACGTCCACGCAGTTGGGTGAATTTGGATGATAGTAGAGTTTCATTTAAACCCTCCTAGGCAATCATTTAAGTTCCACGAAGTCTCCAGCATGGATCACTCCGCCCGTGAGAATCTCCGCATTGAGGCCGCCCCTGTGGATGAGGCCGCGCATGACGCCTTGTCGCGTGAGCTTCTGGAGATGTGCGCACGGCTCGCACAGCTCGATGCCGCGCAGTGTGACCGCGCCGACCTTGAACTCGCGGCCGACGAGATGATTCAGCGCCACGCCGCGGGTCACGATGTTGCGCCGGCTGTCGCTGGGATCGATCTCAATACCATCGTCGCGCTTGAGCGCCTCGATCGCCTCGACTTCGATCAAGGTCACCTGCCGGGCCGAGCCTCCCTGGTACGAATAGGTCCCCGCCTCATTACAGTAACGGTCGCCGTAGAGTCCTTTTCCCGCCAGCGTGCGCACTTCGCCGACCGACTTCGTCGGCGCGCCGCCCGAGGGAGCAATATGAATCGACACGACGTTTCCTCTTTCCATCAATTTTTCTTTCCCGCCACCAGAGCCGCGATCTCAGGCGTCTGCATCGCGTCTTTAAGCGCCGTGATGGTTCCTTGCTCGCGAATCTCCGACGCCAATCTTTTTGTCGCGCCGATGGCCGCCTTGAGAAAAGCCGAGCCGTAGCTCACACGCGCTACGCCCAAATCCTGCAACTCGCTCACGCTGGGCGTCTGCGGCCCGGCGAGAACGCTGATGGGCGCCTTCACCTCTTTCGCGAGCCGGCTGATCACGTCGCGCGAAACCGCCTGCATGAAGAAGATACAGTCTCCGCCGGTCTCGGCGTAGGCGTTGCCGCGGCGAATCGCCTCGTCGAGCGCTTTTTTCGGATCGTCCGTCATCACCATCAAGGCGTCCACTCTCGCGTTGAGAAAAAATTCGCTGCCGAGCGCGCGCTTGGTTTCCATGACCGCGGCGATCTTCCGTATCTGCTCGCTCAATTCCACCAAACCGCGCGCCCCGCCCTGTTTACCGCCCGCTCCGTCTTCCAAGTTCATTCCGGCGGTCCCGACGGCGACGAGCGCGCGCACGGTCTCGCTAATTTCCTTCTCGTCGCCGTAACCTCGCTCGGCATCGGCGTTTACCGGAACAGAAACCGCGGCGACGATTTTCCCGGTAATCTCAACCGTCAAGTCGCGGCTCATCACTTCGCCGTCCGGATATCCGAGCACCGCCGCGATGCCGCCGCTCGTGCATTGAATCGCCTGGAAGCCCATCTGCTCGAACAGGCGCGCGCTGAGAACGTCGTAGGCGCCGGGCATGACGAGAATCTCCGGCGCGCGGACTAATTCCCTGAGCCTTCGGCTCTTTGCGTTGGCCGCGTCTATCGTGGCCGCTGGAATCTGAACCATCGGAGTTACCTCGCGAGCATCCTAAGTCTAAAACGGGGAGTCTACAACCAGGCCCAGTACGTAGCGATACCCAGAACAATGACGCTCCACCAGAGCACCAGCGTCGTTCGCATCCAGGCTTTGTAATTTTGGAAACGCAATTTTTCAGGCAGCCAGTTCGTGCCTGCCCGAATCACGATATAGAGCCCGAGGAGTTGGGCGATGGTCCCTAGCAAGGCGTGTAAAGTCGGCAAAAGATAGTAGGCTTGATCCAGCCGCCGCGGCAGTCCGGGAACGATATCGCTCGCAAACGGCGGCAGCATGATCGAGGCGATTAAAAGAAGATTCAGCAGCACTACGCTCGTCTGGCAGAGCGCGTGCGCCCGGAAGAGCCCGCGGCGGGCCAGAATCATTCCGAGGACCAGGGCAAAGCCCATCAAGAGCTGGACGACAAGATTGACGTCCGATCCGAGTCTTGCCCCGGTCCCCAGGAATCCCGCGGCGTCCACGGAGGATTTACTTTTTTTCTACGATGTCGGGCTTGAGGCTGGAAGCGAGAGCGAGAAACTCGTTTTTCTCTTTCTGGGGTACTTTGAATTTATCGAGCGAAGCAACTAAATGGTTCACCGTCGACTGCCAATCGCTCTCGGTGATGCCGAGACCGGCGTGCGCGGTCTTCATCGGCCGTCCGATGTAGAGGCACGGGCCGCCCGTCGCCTGGCAAAGCTGATCCACCACGTTCTGCCGCAGTCTCTTTTGCGAGTCGGCGCTCAGGCCGACGAGGAAACGGTTGAGCTGCTTGTCGGCGGCGAGACGGCCGATGAAATCGTCCGAGACCGCGGCGATCGCGTCATAGCCGCCGAGCCGTTTGTATAGGCTGGGCGCGGCTTGGCCGCCCGGCGCTTGGGCCGACGCGGCGCAGCCGGTGAGTGACAAGAAGGCAAAGAGACCAACGCTAAAAAAGAACGGAGAGATTTTTTTCATTGCTAAAACCTCCAATATAAATTTGTTCGAGTATCTTAAACCGATCGCTGTTTGTCAATCAATGAAACATCAAGGGCCGGCCCGTATGCCGAGTCGCAACCATTTCATCAGAATCCTTCCCTCCTTCTATCCGTATCTACGAATGCCGCCCCGGGTTTGGATTGACCGGAGATTCGAAAAATCCCCCACTCTTGGAAAGTCCTCGACCTCTATGGTAGTTCAGTTTGCATGACCGCCTCACCGGATAGCCCGATGGAGCTTGTTCTACAGATAGGACGAGGGGATCGTAGCGCTTTCGGACGCTTCTACGATCGCTATGCGCCGCTGGTTTTTTCCTTCGCGATGCGGCTGGTCCAGGAGCGCTCCACGGCGGAGGACTTGCTGCAGGAAGTTTTTCTCCAAATTTGGCGCGAGGCGGAAAAGTACAGCCCGGAACGAGGGACTCCCGAGGCTTGGATCATAACGATTACGCGGAGCCGGGCAATCGACAAGCTGCGTTCCATACGTAGAAGAGATAAGAGCTTCGTGCCGATGGAAGGCGCCGCCGGAAAAGAATACGACGGGAGCGTTGAGAGCGGCGCCGCGGCGGCGGACGCGCGGATCATGGTGAACAGCGCTCTGGCGCAATTGCCGGAGAGCCAGCGCAAGGTTATGGAGCTGGCCTATTTCGACGGCATGAGTCAGTCGGAGATCGCGGAACGGATGAACGAGCCTTTGGGCACGGTGAAGACACGTATGCGCGCCGCGCTTACGCGCCTGCGAGAGATCGTCGGCGCGAAAGCAGTGTAAATGTCATGAACCACGAAGAATGGCTTGAACGCGCGGAAATCTACGCACTGGAAGCGCTCGACGGAGAGGAGCTGACTCTGTTCGAGGCGCACCTGGCTTCCGGCTGCGTTCTCTGCGAAACACATCTGCGCGAAAGCCGCGAGACCCTTGTCCAACTTCCGCGCTCGCTTGCGCCGCTGGAGCCGCCGCCGCGCGTTAAGACGGAATTGCTTAAGCGAATAGCTCCGGAAACAAAGCGCGCCATAGCAGAAAGAACTGCGGCGCCTTGGCTTTGGTGGAGTCTCGCCGGCGGGTTGACCGCGGCGGCTCTTTTGATTGCCGTAGGCTGGTACCTGATCGCGAGCCGGAATCAAGTGCGCGAGCTGCAAGGCCGGCTCGCCGCTCTCCAGACTCAAGTAAGTGAGCGAGAAGAAGTGATCCGATTCCTCTCCGATCCACAAGTTCGCATCGTCAACCTCGCCGCTCTTCCCGCAAGTCCGGGCGCCAACGGGCAGTTATTGTGGAACTCCCGCTCGCGCACCGGTCTTCTGTTGGTCACCGGCCTGCCGCCGACGACTGCCGATAAGGCCTACGAGCTTTGGGGCATCGCCGGCGCGGAACCTGTTCCGGCGGGAGTTTTCACGGTGAATCAGGGCGGAGTAACGCTGTTTCGTCTTCCCGCGCTGCCGCCAGCGAAAATTTTCGACAAGTTTGCGGTAACACTCGAGCCGGCGGGCGGCGTGCCACAGCCGACCGGCCCCATGCATTTGCTCGGAAACGTTTAAGTGCAAAAAATTTACAAAGCTCTGACGATCGCGGGCTCCGATTCCGGCGCAGGCGCGGGAATTCAGGCGGATCTCAAGACCTTCGCCGCGCTCGGTGTTTACGGAACGTCGGTCATTACGGCGATTACCGCGCAGAACACCCTGGGCGTGACGCGGATCTTCGAGGTTGACCCCGAACTGGTCGCTGCACAGTTCGACGCGGTGGTTCAAGATATCGGCGCGGATGCCGTCAAAACCGGCATGCTTTCCAACTCGGCGATTATCAAAGTCGTGGCGGAAAAAGTCCGTGAATACCGGCTGCCGAACCTCGTCGTCGATCCGGTGATGGTGGCCAAGTCGGGCGATCTGCTCTTGCGCAACAATGCGATAGAAGCGCTCCAGTCTCTACTAATTCCTCTCGCCGCCGTTGTAACGCCCAACATTCCGGAGGCCGAGCATCTCACCGGCGTTCATGGAACACGGCTGATCGATCTCAGAGAAGCCGCCAGGCGGATTGTCGGGATGGGGGCAAAGAGCGTGGTGATCAAAGGAGGCCATCGAAAGGGCCCGGCCGCCGATCTGTTTTACGACGGGAAAAAATTCCGCATCTTCACCGCCGCGCGCGTTGCGACGCGGAACACGCACGGCACCGGCTGCACCTTTTCCGCGGCGATCGCGGCGAACTTGGCGAAGGGGAAAAAATTAGAACAGGCCGTGGCACATGCGAAGATTTATATGACGCGCGCGATCCGCAAAAGTTTTGCGATCGGCTCAGGCCACAGCCCGGTCAATCACTTCTATTACTTCTGGGGCAATCTAGAGACTCAGCACTTGCGGAAAAAAAAGGCTCGCTAAATCGGGCTTCTTGTCTAAAATCCCCTGCTGGATCTGGTAGGTGAAGAGCGTCTCCAGAGATTTTCGCGCGGGTCCTTTGTTTAAACTGTACGCGAACTCCCCTCCCATCACTTTTTTCTCCCACGCCGCTTCTTCTTTCTGTTTCTCGTCGCGGTAACGCTCGCCCATAGTCTCGGCCTCGCGAAACGCGTTGAGCAGACCCTCGACGACCCACGGATGGGCGTCGGCGACATCTTCTTTCAAGACGAAGAGGTGGTTGATCGGGAAGCAGCCGGTGCGGCGGAAAAAATCTTCCTCGACGCGACGGTGATCGGGAAAAATCCGGCGCAGTTTCGGATTGGCGCCGAGCGCGTCGTACGGTTCGAGCGCCGCGTCGATCTCGCCGCGCTCCAAAAGCTCAATGGCGTGCTCGCGCGTGCGCGGTTCAGGGATGAGCCGCACGCGAATCTCAGGCGGCGGCGGCCTGAGCAACTCCTCCGCGATGTCCGGCTCTGCGACGAACCATTCCACGGTTTCGGGCTTGACGCCGTATTCGTTCTGGAGAATTCCCTTGAGCCAGACCGGAGTCGTGGCGTTGTAGCGATGGATGGTGATCTTCTTTCCCGCCAGCTCGGAAGGGTCGCGAAGCGGCGATTTCACCGGAAGGTACATGCAGCGATGGCGAAATTTCCGCGACAGAAAAACCGGCAGCGCGCGCAGCCGCAGTCCGCGCTTTCGGGCCAGGATATAAGAGGAGATGGAGAGCTCGCCGCCGTCGAACTCCCCCGCGATGATCTTCCGGTGGCGCGCGCCGACGTTGTCGAGGCCTTCGCCGAATTCTGACTGGAGCTTGAGCTCCGCGCCTTCGACTCGCACGGAGCCGTCGAACAACCCGCGCGTGTTCGGCGCGCGGTTAAATCCTAAATTCAAAGTGAGTGTCGCCATAGGTCCCCTTTTCAAGAAATTTTTGCCGTGCTTTGTTCCATGTCGGCGATGATCTCTCTTGCTACGTGCACGGGATCGTCGGCCTCCATGATCGGGCGGCCGACGACGATGTAGTCCACGCCGGCGCGCACGGCGTCGGCCGGGGTCATCACGCGCTTCTGGTCGTCGCGCTTGGATTTTTGCAGGCGGATGCCGGGCGTTACGATCACGAAGCGGCGCCCGCAAGCCGCACGAATTTCGCCGACCTCGTTGGGCGCGGCCACCACCCCGTCCATGCCCGCCTTCTGGCTGAGCAGCGCCAGGCGCACAACCTGGTCGGCCACCTCTCCCGTGACGCCGACTTTTTTCAGATCGCTTTCGTTCAAGCTGGTAAGCACGGTGACGGCCAGCATGAGCGGCTTTCTCAGCGACTCCTGCCGGCAAACCCGGTTCACTTCTCTGACCGTCAGGCGCATCATCGCCAAACTGCCCGAGGCGTGGACGTTGAACATTTTGACTCTGAGGCGGGTCGCCTCGACCGCGGCTTTGGCGACGGTGGTCGGGATATCGTGAAACTTTAAATCCAAGAAAACCTCGCCGCCCATTTCTTGAATCAGCTTGACGGCTTGAGGCCCGGCATGGGTAAAAAGCTGCTTGCCGATTTTGAACATGCTGACCTCGCCCGCCAGGAGCTTAAGGGTCGCCTTCACTCGCTCCAGGTCGTCCACGTCGAGCGCGAGGATCAACCGCTCGCGCATGGGCGTGGGAGAGCGGACGAGTTGGAGATTGGACGCCATCGTCAGTATTTCCGCGACGCTTCTTCGCCTGTCTCCGCGCGAATCGTCTCTTGGATCCGATCGGCCGTTTCTTCTATCGGAATCTCTTTCATACTGCCGTCGCGACGCCGACGCAGCTCGACGCATCCTTTATCGAGACCTTTCGCGCCCACAGTAACGCGCAGGGGAATACCGATCAGATCGGCATCTTTGAACTTGACGCCCGGCCGCTCGTCGCGGTCGTCCAGCAATACGTCGATCTTTCTCTGCCGAAGCTCTTCATAAAGCCGGTCGGCGGCTTTTTGGAGTCTTTCTTCTTTGTAGTTGATCGGCAAAATCATCGCCTGGAACGGCGCTATGGCAAAGGGCCAGATGATTCCGTTTTCATCGTGGTTTTGCTCGATCGCGGCGGCGAGCAGGCGCGAGATGCCGATGCCGTAGCAGCCCATTTCGATGGGCTGCTCGCGGCCTTCGGGATCGAGATAGGTCGCGCCCATCTTCTCGCTGTACTTTTTGCCCAGATAAAAAACCTGGCCGACTTCTATCCCGCGATAGAGTTCGAGACGGCCTTCATCGCAGCGCGGACAAGAATCTCCGGCCACCACCACGCGAAGGTCGACGAAGGCCGACGGCGTGAAGTCCCGCTCCTGGTCTACGTCGACAAAATGGGCGTCGGCCTCGTTGGCGCCGGCGACCGCGCCGCGCATGCCTTGGATCGCGTGATCGGCGATGGTACGGAGCTTGAGACCGATCGGCCCCAAAAATCCGGGCGCGACCCGGGTGGCTTTTTGTACTTCGGCTTCGCCCGCCAAAACTGCTTCCTGACAACGCAGCGCGGACTTGAGCTTCAGCTCGTTGATCTCATGATCGCCGCGGACCAGGACAGCCACCAGTTCGGCGTTGTCGACTTTGTAAACCATCGTCTTGATAAACCGGTCGGCCGGGAGTGAGAGGAATTGGGAGACGTCCGCGACGGTTTTTTTCTCGGGCGTCGCTACTTTCTTGAGCGGCGGCGAAGAATCCTTCAGATCGCGCGCCGAAGGCGTATGGCTTTTGATCTCGGCCTTTTGAATATTCGCGGCGTAGTCACACTTGTCGCAACTGACGATGGCGTCCTCTCCCGATTCCGCCAAGACCTGGAACTCATGGGACAAGCTGCCGCCGATCGCGCCCGTGTCCGCCTCCACGGGGCGGAACTTGAGGCCCAAGCGGGTGAAAATCCGCCGGTAGGTGTCGAACATGTTTTGATACTCGCGCCGGCAATCTTCGACGTTCGGGTGGAAGCTGTAGGCGTCCTTCATGATGAATTCCCGCCCGCGCATCAGACCGAACCGGGGACGCACCTCGTCGCGAAATTTGGTTTGAATCTGGTACAGGTTGAAAGGAAGCTCGCGATACGACCGCACCACGCGGCGGACGAGATCCGTGATCACTTCTTCGTGCGTCGGCCCCAGGCAGAAATCCCGCTCGTGTCGGTCTTTGAACCGGACGAGCTCTTTGCCGTACACTTCCCAGCGGCCGCTCTCCTGCCACAATTCGGCGGGCGAGGCGATCGGCAGCAAAAGCTCCTGCGCGCCCGCCCGGTCCATTTCTTCACGCACGATGGCTTCGATCTTGCGGATGACTTTGAGCGCAAGCGGAAGGTAGTCGTAGATTCCCCGGCTAACCTGACGGATCATCCCGGCCCGGACCAACAGCTTGTGGCTGATGACCTCGGCATCGGAGGGATCCTCCTTGAGAGTTGGAATAAGGGTAGTGGTCCAGCGCATGTTCTTTTACACAATGCAAAATGAAAATTGCAAAGTGTAAAAGTCAAAATGCCAGGAATCAGAATCCAGAATGCGGTAGTCAGAAACCGTTGTCGTTTCCCGGAGCGTGGCTCCTAGATTCCGGATTCTATCTCCGAAACTTTTGCATTTTTCAATTTGCACTTTGCCTTTTAAACTGAGAGGTCAATCCTCCGGAGACGCCGCCCGCTCCGCCTCCTTCTCAGCCACCAGCTTTTCCACTTCTTCCATCAGGGCAGTCACGATCTGGGCTTCCGGCACTTTGCGGATCACTTCGCCTTTTTTGAAGATGAGGCCGATGCCCTTGCCGCCGGCGACGCCGATATCCGCCGCGCGCGCCTCACCCGGACCGTTCACCTCGCAGCCCATGACCGCGACATGAATGTCTTTATTGCTGAAGGGCAGCATGCGCTGCTCCACTTCTTTCGCCAGTCCCACGAGGTCGATGTCCGCACGGCCGCAGGAAGGACAAGCTACAAAGGTCATGCCTTCCTTGCGCAGGCCGAGCGACTTGAGAATCTCCATTCCGATCCGCACTTCTTCCACCGGATCGGCGGCAAGGGAGACCCGGATGGTGTCGCCGATGCCCTCGGCCAAGAGCGCGCCGATTCCCACCGAAGATTTGATCGTGCCCGTCGTCGGCGTGCCCGCTTCCGTGACGCCCAAATGCAATGGATAGTCCACCTTCTCCGCCAGCATGCGGTACGCCTCGATCATCATGAGCGGATCGGAGGCCTTGAGCGAAACCTTTATTTCCGTATAGCCGAGATCTTCCAGGATGCCGATGTGGCGGAGCGCGCTTTCGACCATCCCATCGGCCGTGGGCCCGTCATATTTTTTCAGCAAGTCCTTTTCCAGCGAGCCCGCGTTCACGCCGATGCGAATCGGGATTTTACGTTCCGCGGCGACTTTGATCACTTCATCGACGCACCAGCGCTCGCCGATGTTGCCGGGGTTGAGGCGCAGGCCATCCACACCCTGCTCCAGCGCGATCAGGGCGAGCTTGTAGTTGAAATGAATATCGGCGACGAGCGGGATGCGAATCTTATTTTTGATCTCGCCCAACTTTTCCGCCGCCTCGCGCACGGGAACCGCGACTCTCACGATCTCGCAGCCCGCGGCTTCCAACGACCATATCTGATGAACCGTCGCACTCACGTCGCGCGTGTCGGTCTTGGTCATCGACTGGACGGTGATCGGAGCATCGCCGCCGATTTTGACGTTGCCAAGCTGAATTTGCCTGGTTTTGCGCCGCTGAATCACAAATCACACTATAATGGAGCGTCCGAATGGGTGCAACCAAGTTAGTCAGCCTCTTGATGGCCAAAGCCGATCGTTCCGCGATCCTCGACCGTTTCGTCATCCTTTGATGCGGCCCTGCGCTGACGCCTCAGGATATCGAGACTTTTCAACAGAGCTTCGTCATGGGGCCTGTCTCCATTGTTTGTGTTTTGAAGCAGGGCATTGACGACGATCTCCTGGACATAGGCCATCGAGAAGCCCGCCGAATTTCGGGCAGCTTCTACCAATACAGTCTCAGAAAAGTATGCGCGCCCTCGCTTGCGAAGCAAAGTGAGTCGCTGCTCATAGCCGGGCAAGGGGAACTTCCAGACTCGGTCGAAGCGGCTGGGCCGGTGCAGGAGCGCCGGGTCCAAACTCGCAGGGTCGTTTGAGGTGGCAACGAGCAAGACTCCCTCGGCTAGGCTCAAGCCGTCAACCAGATCCAGGAAATGCGCGAGGGAGACCCCTTCGGCTTTGACTAACTTCTCCAGTTCCTCAAACACAATCACGGACGGCGCGTACTTCTTGCCCAGATAGAATGCGCGCGTGATTGCGTCATCATTCACGTCGGCTCGTCGCAGCACCGTGATGAACTTGGCCTCGATCGTGGACGCCAGCACCTTGACGGTGAGAGTCTTGCCGCATCCGGGAGGCCCCGCGAACAGAAAGCCTCTGCGGTGAGGAAGACCGAGTTCCCGGTATTTGTCCCGGCTCCGGAAAAAGGCCTCAACATTGCCGCGAATATCATCGGCCATCCCGGTCGGCAGCACGAGATCCTCCCAACTCAGTGCCGTAACAGGAATATCCTGCCCATTGACCACTAAAATCTCGCCTCTTTTCCATTCCTCTCTGGAACACCCGTATTCACCGATGGCGCGGAGAAAGTCTCGTAGCGCGGCGGCGGATTGCGCCGCGATAAGGACGAGGGGTTCCGCAGAAAGGCAAGTGTCCATAAACAGGGAGCAGAAATGGACCGGAGATCCATTCCATACGATCTCCACCGATCCAATCCAGCCGGTCGATTCGATATCCTTATCCGGATCCGATTCGGGTGCCGTCTCGAATGCTGAAGCTCTCAGAGCTATCCGATCTATCTCCTCCATGCTCGGCTCTACTCCAACCGAGGAATATTTGAGCGCTTCAGGGTATTTGTCCCTCAGGCAATCTGTAAGATACATCAGATAGAGATTGACGGCCGTCCTTGGACCGCAGTAGTACACGGTCCAACCATCATCCGGGGGATGTGCGGCGCGGAACGACTCAATCTGCTCCCGGGCGAACAACACGTACAAAACGCTCTGCATGACTGTTGCCTCCAATCTTTATTGGAAGCAGCTTAACGCGCGGCTGTGACAGGATAGGTCATACAGGCGGAAGATGCTAAAAACTCAGGGAGATTTGGCGGAATACTGTTCCAGTGCGGCGGCAAGGCGGCTCGCAACAGCGTCGATGCAGGACCGGCGGTTCGAGAACTTTCGCGTCTGCGCCCCAGGAAAGAACCCAAGCGGCAATCTCATCCAGGCCGCCGGCCTGCATCGTCATGATAACGCCGCCGTCGTCGAGATCCTGGAGCGATTGCGTAGGATGCCATTGCCTTTCTTTCACGAAATAAGCGGCTTCGCGGCTCAAGCGGATGCGGATCGTTTGCGCAGGCTCCTCCATGACACCGAAGCTTTCGTTAAACTTCTCCGGCGACAAGTCCGGGCGGATAGCAAAGGTTTCTGCGGTCAACTCGACGCGGCGAATCCGTTCGACTGCAAACAGCCGATAGCCCTTAACGTTATGGGAGTAGGTCATGAGGTAAAGACCGTTCTGATACAGCTGTAGCCCATATGCGTCCACGCGATGCTCCCTCGCTTCGTCGCGGCCCGGCCCTTGATGTTGAATGACCGCGGTTCTTTGCAGCAGGAGCGCCTTTTGCAGAGCACTCAGCACGGCCTTCTGCTTGTCGTAGCGGCGTAGCGGCCGAAAGAGAGGAAAAAAACATTGGCTGATTCGCTCCAGGTGATTGACCGTCTTCTGCGGTAAACCCGCCGTAATTTTTTTGAGAACCGCGTCGAGATCATCCATGAACGGCGTGCCGTCAAGATAGGAGAGATTGCTCTTCGCGAGATAGAGCGACATCAACTCCAAAGGAGTAAGCGTGATCGGCGGCAGGCCTTTGTACGCCAGCGGCAAGCGCCAACTCCGCTCGCCCGGGCCATCGCTCTGGACCAGCGGATGACCTTCTTCTTCGATCCGCGCCAGATCGCGATAGACCTGGCGACGAGTGACGGCGAATTCTCGGGCCAAGTCATTAACCGTGCAGTCGCGCGACGCGAGAGCGCGGATCATGCGCGACAATCTCTCGGCCTGGCTGTATGGTTTGGGACGTCGGCCCATATGGACTAGTGAGATGTTTTGGCTTTCTCAGAAGACAGAAAGATGGAGTAGATTATACCACCTTCTTGTCGTGACCGCAGTGTATCCTGGAAAAGAGCATGTGTGCGTTGCCCTGAATCTAACCTCGACGCTATCCAATAAATTGTTGAGGCGTGAAATTACGACCGGAGATCACCAGTCGGTCCTTAAATTTCTATTTCAATCGCGCTATGATCCCGGCATGACTCGCCCACTTCGTTTAAAATTTGGCGGAGCTGTCTATCATCGGACAGCCCGGGGCGATCGGCAAGAGCCGATATTCTTAGATGATAGCGCTGGACAGGAGGCAGGTGGAGCCGTATTGGTTGGGCGTGTATTTGATGCACCGGGTAGGCAATCTTTCGTTGGAAGACGTGGCCGGGCGAGTTGGAGCCACGGCGGCGCGGATATCGCAGATACAAATGAAGATCGAGCATGTGATGATGAGTTGGAAGATCACATCGGTGCTGAAGCACTATAAACTAAAGGGCTGAGCCCCTTCTCCTGACCCCTTCTCCGAGCGACCCAGATCATCCACGCGTACTTTCTACACCACGGATTCCGCAGTCCTCGGCCTGAACTCTATACCGATAGTCGCGAGGTTGTCCTTGAGGACGTATACCTCGATCCTGAGGGGCTGCCGGGGATTGTCCAAGAAATACCTCGTCGGCTCTCCAACATTCTCCGGCTGAACAATCTGCATTTTGCGATTCTCCCTATTGATATCAGTAACGACATCATCGTGTTTTACTTGCGTATCCCAGCAGATAATGCTGTGGAGATTAGCGAAAGAGTGGTTGAAGTCGTTCGTGAGGTAGTATTTGAACTCGACATAGAATAGTTTTGCCTGCTGGATTGGTGTCTTCTTGTCCCCCTTGACAATTACATCGATCCCTTCGTGCGTATCGTAGTCAAGGATCTGGAACGGAAACAAATCCGGGCGCAGAATCGCGAGTTGCACAGCAAGCGAGTACACACCACTTTCCCGCTTTGGCTCGACCAGTACATGCCCGTCAACTTCCGCTATGTTGGCGTTGTTCACCTTTTGACGACGCCAGTCGAAGTCCTTCCTTTCTTTTTCAGTAGTCCGGTAAGCGAAGGCTTCGCCTTCCAGCCAATCGAGGCTCCGCCAATCGTCACTCTCAATGACTTGGCCGTAAATCTTGCGAACTTCCTCTTGAATATCAATGAGAATTTCCGATGGCGTGTTGTCAACCGAGCCGCGATTGGCAGTGAGGCGCAGCGCCTGACAATTGACGAACGCGTGAAATTTTGTGTACTCTGAGCCACGACTAGTTATCCATTCGTTCTTTCTCTGGATCGGGATGAAGTCTTTGCATAGCCAGAGACCATACCGCTCTTGCACAGTATAAGCACCGGCGGGAGCCTGATGTCCTTGCCGGCGCAGCATTGGATTATAGCCGTATTTGACCCGGCTTCCCTCAATGGAGAACACGGCCTGATACCGAATCTCCGGATGGTTTGATAGGGAGCCTTCCCGAAGAATGCGCTTACAATAATGGTTCGGCGCGTTCACGAGGTGCTGGTCGAACAATTGTTTCAGCTCGACGCTTTCATCCGGGAAAGGATGCCCAAACGGAATCTGTTCTGGGTCATCACGGTCAAGCCCCTTGAGCAGAAGAGTCGGCGCGAATCCTGGGTTTCCGAATGCAGCCTCGATACCGCCGAATTTCGTGAACCAAAGCAGGTAGTCTTTTAGTCGGTCATGAGTAAATATGCCTCGACGGTTATTGTTGTATCCATATATGATAATCTCGGTCTGACTTGGCGCCTCGCCTGATACATCAAACTCGCGCACATCGACTTTGGGAATCTGTCTCATATGGAGCTTCTTGAACGGTTCTTCGAGCACGGCTTCGAGTCGTGTGCCATTGGTAACCGTCGTTACCTCGATGCGCCTGCTATTGAAGTAGACTTTTGTGCCGTGCCCCTTCTCGCCGATCTTTGATGCGTCGCCACGGCGAGGAGAATTGCCAAGATCGAAGAATGCCTGTAGCCCATCACGATTCATACCGTGACCGTTATCTCGGAGCGTGATGCGGAGGTATTTTTCTCCATCGGTCTCAACGACGTCAAACAGAACCTCTACAAAGTCCGCCTTCGCGTCGAAGGCATTACTAAGTGCCTCGCGCACCAGTTCCATGGGATTCGAGAAGTCGTTCGCGATCTCGATGAATTCCTGAGTTTGATCGACGGTCGGTATGATCTGGTAGACTTCAGGCATGTGTTTCGCTCCCTATCAGAATAGTGTCTTTCGCTGTCTAACTATTGAGGGTCGGCTGAACTGTTTGGCGTCCACAAACGCTAGGAACAATTGGAAACATGCTACTTCTCCTTGTTTGCTGCAGCGAGGTGTTGCAAGTCTTCCAAAATTTTGACGAGCGCCAATGTATCTTGCCGACAATAACCCAATAGATCTCTTCGGATTTGTTTCTTTGTGTCCGGCTCTAACCCGTCTCCGTTGAGAAGTAATCTTTCCAACTCCAGGCTCGCCGTTCCACCTTCAGCGATTGCTAGACCATCGTAACTCAATTCCGGCACGAGCGCCGGTAAAACTTTCTTGAGGCTGAAGCTGCCGGCGAAGGCCGGATGATAAACGTGGTTGCGCACGATGGGGAGCAGGTCGACAAGTTGGGTGGTGATGTTCCTTAGCGGTGCCGCTAGGGCTGGCAAGGCGTCGGCCATTTGCTCTATGCACTTTCGCTCAAAGCCGGCGTTATAGGCGACGACTGTCTTTGCACCCTCGCATGCCTTGATCAGCTGTTGGGCGAGCGCGAGGCGTGAGTCTTCGGGGCCTTCGGCGAGCCATTCGTGATGGGTGACGCTACCATCCGCCTTCTGAACGTGGCAGCTAAACTGGACTGGGACGTTGTCGTAAGGATGGCAGCCGTTCCACACCGGAATAGCGAGGCCGAGGGTCTCGAAATCGATGAAGGCAATCGGAGGGACGAAAACATCGAGGGCTTTCGCCAGAGTCGGTTCCACGATCATCCGACCTTCTCGCACCGCGCGTCGCTGCCGGTCCGCGATCAAGCCCAGCGGCACATCCTCCGGTAGGTCATGAATTGTTCGGTAGCCTTGCTCGTCAAGTTCCAGCACCCGCTGTCCGATGCGGTAAAGCGTGCTCACGTGGTGCGGCGGCAGTTCCGTCCAGCAACGCGCCATGAACGGACATTCGTAGGGCGTTTCGCAATGCGGTCCAATCGCAACGTCGGGGACGGCACCTTGGAGCATTTCAAGTTGATCGGCGACCCACCTCGGTACATCTTCCCCGACTGCGTTAGCAGCTTCGGTTACGTCCGAGCGCACGAAGAGATTCGATAGGTCGGGATAAGCGCAGTCGCGGTTGAGATGCATCAGTTCGGTGCCGACGATATCGAGCCCATTCTGCCGCAAGACATGGGCTTGCACCGCGACATCGGGGATATGATGATCTTTGACCGACGTGGTCGATTTCACTTCGATGAGCCGGAAGCCGCGGTCTTCGCGCTTCAAGATGTCGACCGCCGTGAACACGCCGGCAGCCTGGAATGACGCTTCATAGACGGCCGGCGCGCCGTTCTGCAGTGCTTCGTTGGTGCGCGCGAACCGTTCAGAGTAGGCGTCGTGCGGAAGATCGATAAGCACTCCGTCTGGAAATTGGCTCCGGGCAAGCTCGCCGACGCGGGTACCCCGGTCCATCACGGCCTGCGTTGCGGCATCAGGTTGAAGCTCCGGCGCACTAGGCTCGTGCACCATCCACCAGAGGAGTTTATGGCATTGGAGGCCGGCCAGGACGCGCGACTTTGAGAGGCCGTGGCTATATTTGGGGAGGTCTGCGGTCATATGCCTTTTGCCAACCGCCTGTCCACGTGACAGTTGGCTTGGATACGCTCCATTACTCCAAGCCGAAAAGGATGTCCAGTTTATCGTAGGCTGTTGAAATCCGACCGACCAATTGATTAGGAATCAAATGGTCCGTTCCAAGGCTGATACATTTTGATTAGCGTCCGTGAACTATCCGCGTACAACGAAACATTTCAGTGAAGCCTTGGCAAATAGAATTCAAGGAGAAATCAATTCAATTACAGGGCTAACGCCAAGCTCAGCTGCGGCGATTGGCCGTCCGCTGAAGCGCCTTGTTGGATGCTTTTCAGAGTTTCGTCAAGTATATGTAGTCAAGATTTTCGCGCTTGAAGATGTTGCCGACGACTACATCTTGGTTTGCCTTGGCGATTTCATCTTGTATTGGTTCCTGAACCCAGAGTGGGTGCTCGAACATTTTGCGCATGATTTGGATAAACCGTGCCTTTATTTCGGGAGAGAATACCTTCTGAAAACAGAGTGGCTCGTAAATCTTTGCGCTATTCTTCTGCTCCAATGCAAATCTGAGTGCTTCTGCCAAGACGTCAATCCAAGTGTTGAAAGCCGTCTTGTAGAAGTAGGTGCGAGAGAGTTTATGGAGGTGCGAATCGGAATTCTCGGCCGACCATTTGTCCTTGATGCCGAGTGATTCGATCTGATCGAGGATAAAACATACGTTCTCGACTTCGTCGGATCGATAATTCTCTGGGTCGTCCGAGTACTTGGAGATGGCATCGAGTTTGCCAAACTTGCCGATCAAGCGTTCCAGACTCTGCCAGAGGATCGGTTTTCGTTTCTGACTTTGTCTGTCTTCGGCGGCGTAGTCCCTCACGAAGGACCGTTCGAGATTGATCTCGGCAATAATGGAGGCCAGGAGGAATTTCCTAACTTCAGCCCTGGATTCTCCCTTGAGGATGTCCGCCTCAGTGAAGCGAGCATTCGGATCGCCAACTTGTTTGCGATAAGCCTCGATCTTCTGGTGGTATATGTCTGCTAGTTTGGCGTCAATGTGCGACTTTTTGTATCGCTGTTGAACGAAGTCCGTGTGAGCTTCGTAGATCACGACCCGAATCTCAGGCACCGGCGGATGTACAAAGACAAGGCAGGGAATTGTTGTCCGATTGTTGCCAACGATTTGCGCTACAGCCTTGTGTTGGCCGTCGAAAACCTTGATCGTCTTTGATTCCGCATCCAATCGTCCAAGAGTCGGCAAGAGTTGCACTGACCGTTTTAGATTGAAGACCAAGGGGAGTATCTTCGGTTCAAGTGGACGCAATTGGATTTCATCATCGTTTTCGAGATACTTGGTCTCAACCTCGTGAAAGAAATAATAGTTGTCTCTTCCGCCGATTCGTTGGTTGTACAGTGGAAGAGTAGTTCCGTTGATGGTTATTGCGTCGAAGCGTTCGGCGATCGAATAGACTGAGGGAACGGCCTTAGGGCAGAGGTCCTTCAGCCCCGTGATTTTGTTCAGCGCCTTGAGGATGCGAAGTTCCTCGCGATACTCAACGGGCGATTTCTTACCCTTGGACTTGTGGCAATTCCCCTTGTTGGGTTCGTGTGACGCATGAACTGGAGCGAAGTTCGACAATTCCTGCGGATAACCGTCTGCGTAGTTGTAGATGTGGTCGTACTCAATCTCGTTGGCCGCGTAGTTCTCAAGGGGATCGAGGCAGATGTAGCAGACGGTATGTTTGCATCGCAACTCCGCCTTCTCCTCTGGCGTGAGTACGCGTCTTTCTTCTTTCATGTCTGTTTCCTCTCCTGCCTCCAATTATTGAGTGAGCCGCTTTAGGAAGCGACAAACGCCGGTCGGCCTATCTCCGAACGCGGTTCGCTTATCAAATTTTGAATCGGTCCCAATATCATCCACTTACCCCAACTCGTCAAGAAGGTTTTGACCGTCAAACACTGCACGGCATGGCGGCCTATCTCCCTACTGGCCCGCAGCCTATTTCGTCCGCTAGACCAGAGTCAAGCTCCTCAGCTCGCTTGCGATTGAACTGAACGACGCCTCAATCGAGTCCCAAGCTGTCCAATCCTGTAACCGGAGCTACCAAATCCCTATTAGTTAGCTGCCAACCGCAGGAGCGCCGTAAGAACAATTGGTTACGGAAACTTGCTACTTGAGTGCTACCATTGGCCGGGTTCCGGGATCTCCGTTTACGCTCAATTCTGCCGTCGATAAACTTCTAAAAAAAGAGTTTGATACATACCGCGTTGCCGGCACGGCACATCCGCTATTTAAAAAGTTCGGCGTTAAAGCCATTCCGTTCACGAATGAGGAACTGAAAGAATGGCGTTTAACACCAAATTGGGGAGCGGCGTACTTGCATGGACCGACCAATCTACTGATTAAAGGCATTATCGACGACATTTGGTTGTTGCGCCTTGATGGTCAGCTCGTGATCGCCGATTATAAAGCGACCGCCAAAGCCGGCGAAGTCTCGATCGATGCTCCCTGGCAATCAAGCTACAAACGTCAAATGGAAATCTACCAGTGGATCTTCCGCCGGAATGATTTCAGCGTCTTCGATCTGGCTTATTTTGTCTACAATACTCTGCCAATAATTCACAACCAATTTTTGCACTGGCAAGTTAGATCGAAGAAAAGCCAAATGCTCAACGGACGGAGTTTTAACATTCAGGCGCGACGGAATACGTCACAGCGATCGAACGAGCTGAAAATTCATCGGGTTTGCCGGGGCTGCCCTCGACACTTTCGAAAATAGGTTTGGACTCCGAGGCGGGAGCTTACAACGCGTCAACTCCTGAACCCTTTAGCCCTTTAGCTTTTCTCCTCCTTCTCGGCTTCCCTTCACCACGCTGGAAGCCGAGCCAATTCCACTGATCGGGATGGCGCCGTATCATCGCCTCGATAACGCGCGTGAACAGCACGGTATTGGCGGCTACATCGTCTTCGAGCCCGTCGCTTCGGGAAAGCTCGATCTCAGGCTCGATGTAAAGTGTCAGCCGGTCGTTTGAATCCCGAACCATATACATGGGCACAGTCGCCGCTCCGGTGCGCAGCGCGAGCGTGGCCGGCCCGCGCGGCGCCGGGGAACGGAGTCCGAAGAATTCGACCGGGACGCCTCCGGATTTGAACTCATCGGCGATCACCAACACTATGCCTTTGGACCTTAACGCTTTCAGGATTCCCCGCACCGCTTCACGCCGCGGCTTGGCCGAGATCGTCTGCATTCCCGCCTTCGTCCTAAAATCGTCCATCATACGGGCAAACCGCACGTCGCGCGGCTGCTTGATCAAAGCAGCAAAGGGATAGCCAGCCGCGGCCAGCCGGATGCCGATCAGGGTAAAATTACCGAGATGGGCGCTGAGGGCGATCACGCCCTTGCCCTTCGCCAGCGCCCGTTTCAGATGCTCTTCACCCTCTATACCGCTCGCGGCAAGAATATTTTCTTTGGGCGCATGCATGAGCGTGAGCGTTTCCAGAATCCCCTGAGCGAAGTTTCTCCACGCTTTGCGAATCACCGCCTGCCTCTGCTGGGGAGAAGGCAATTCATCCGCCATTGCCAGGGCGAGATTCTGGTCCATGCGCCGCCGATATTTCCACAAAAGCACGAAGCTCACGCGAGCGACGGCCGACGTGAAAGTATAAACCAAGCGAGAAGGCATCCATGGCAGCACGCGCACAAAGCCCTTCATACTGCACTCCCCGGCGCGGTAGCGCAGCCAAGCCAGAGAGTTGGCAATCTGCTTGAGCAGTCTCCGGACGCGAAAGCGCTTTTTCCTCTTTGTCTTAGGATTCATGAAGATTTAAGAGAAATTTTTATACACTCTTTCTTCCCGGCCCGGCAAGCGAGATGCATAAAAAAGGGCGGTGGCACTCACGTCCCACCGCCCTCGCTGCCTTTGTGCGCTTTCAGCGGATCTAACGGCCTACCGCCTTGAGCATCCTTTGGCCGGTCCCCGGAGGCGACGACGCGCCGCCGCTGCAGCGGGCCTTCCTGGAAGCCAGTTGATAGACCTTGGCCTTCGGCTGGGCTTGAAGCGTGGCTTCCTTCCAGCGAACCAACCCAGCACGGACGTAAGCCGGGTTGAATCCCAACGCCTCGCAGACGCTGTCGAAGGAAAAAAGCCACTCGCTCTCCTCCGCCGAAATCCACTCTTCGGCTTCACGGAACATCTCCCTGCCTTTTCCGTCGCGGGCAAGGACATACTTCTGGAAGCAGGCGATCGCGTCTTCCAAGACGGACAGCATCAGGCGCTTCTCCGGCTCCAGATGGGTCTTCCGGCGATACGTGTCCAGGTATTGAGCCGGAATAAGCGTGTCCGGATGAAAAAGCGCTGCCAGTCTGTCTTCAACATTGAAACTTCTTTCGTATGACATAAATGTTACCTCCCTATGGAGTGCGGCCTGGTCTGGTTGGACGTTCGTGGGAACGTTTTATTCATGCCGCACTCGACAGAGAAGAGAAGCCGGTCCCCGGCTGCTTTTGCAGGTCGGCCAGCGTGGTATGGGCAAAAACGTCCATCACCCGGTATTGAATCTCGTGCCATACTCCGACCATGGTGCATCGAGAAAGATGGCTACACCTCATTTGCTGATCCATGCAGACATTGACGGCGATGGGACCCTCCAGCGCCTCGATGATGTCGCGAAACGAGATCTCGCCGGGCGACCGCGCCAAAGTATACCCGCCGGCTTGTCCGCGCTTCGATCTCACAAGCCCGCTATGAATCAGGCCTTGAATGATTTTTTCCAAAAACTTGCGCGGGATTCCTTGTTGCCGGGCGATCTCAGCCACCGAGCAGCTTTTTTCTGGGTCTTGGCCGGCAAGATAAATCGCCGCGCGCAGCCCGTAGTCCACTCTTCTGGGGATCTGCATGAGCGCCATCTTTACCTCCTCGCTCCAACCTGGTTGCCATAATCCCCACGCTCAAGCTCGGATTTCTTCGCCAGTTTCCCCAAAGCAGAGAGACCGCTCAAGCGTTGGACGATCGGGGGCAGCTTTTGGTTGACAAACCCCACCTCTGTTTCCGTGGTGTAGCGGCTTAGACTGAACCTTACAGCTCCCTGGATCCAGTCCGGAGACACGCCCATGGCCCTAAGAACATGAGACGGCTCGGACGAGCCGGCAGTACACGCTGAGCCTGTGGAAGCGCAAATTCCGTTCTGGTCTAATAAAACCAGAATCGCCTCGCCCTCTAAAAATTTAAAACTCATGTTCAGCGTATTGGGCAGCCGCTTTTCACGATGACCGTTCACCCGGCTCTCCGGGCACGATTCCAGCAGCGATTGTTCCAGACGGTCCCGCAGCCCGCGCACCCGGGGCCCGTCTTCCGGCATGTTTCCGAGAGCCAGTTCGGCTGCCTTTCCCATTCCCACGATGCCCGCCACGTTTTCAGTTCCGCCTCTCCGCCCACGCTCCTGATGTCCGCCGATCATGAAAGGCCTGAACGTGATGCCTCTTCGGACATAAAGCGCGCCGACGCCCTTGGGCCCGTGGAATTTATGCGCCGATATCGTCAGCAAATCGACGGGGCTTTGCCGGAGATTCAGCGGAATCTTCCCCGCCACCTGAACGGCATCGACGTGAATCGGGATTCCTCTGGCCTTCACGATCTCGCCGATGGCGTCGATCGGAAAAATCACCCCGGTTTCGTTGTTGGCGTACATGATCGAGACCAGGGCGGTGTCGTCGCTGAGCGAAGCTTTCAACTCCTCCAGGTCGAGCATCCCGTCCGCATCGACCCGGAGCCACGTTACCCGATAGCCTTTTTTCTCCAGATGCTGACAAAGGCTCAGCACTGCCGGGTGCTCGACTTGAGTCGTCACGATGTGCCGCTTTTGCGGCTGCGACTCCAGAATTCCTCGGATCGCGGCGTTATCGCCTTCGGTGCCGCAACTGGTGAACACGATCTCGATCGGATCGGCGGCGCCGAGCAAGGCCGTAACCTGCTCTCGCGCCTCCTGGATCTTGCGCGACACCTGGCTGCCGAATCCATGGATGCTGGAGGGATTGCCGTAAAGCTCGGTGAGATAGGGTTGCATCGCCGCGAGCGCTTCGGGCGCCAGCCGCGTGGTCGCGTTATTATCGAAGTAGATGACGGAGTCCATGGAAAAATACCTGGAGTGATGGAGTGTTGGAGTATTGGAGTGATGGGCTTTAGCCCACTACTCCGGCTCCATTTCTCCAGTACTCCATTACTCCAATTCTCTCCTATCCCACGCTGCCCTCGAGGTTTACGCCCAGAAGCTTTTGCGCCTCGACCGCGAACTCCATCGGCAGCTCGCGGAACACTTGCTTGCAGAAGCCGGAGACGATCAGCGTCACCGCGTCTTCGCTCGAGATTCCGCGCTGCCTACAATAGAAGAGCTGGTCTTCGCTGATCTTGGACGTCGACGCCTCGTGCTCAATCTTGGAGGAGGCGTTCATCACTTCCTGGTAGGGGAAGGTGTGCGCGCCGCATTTATCGCCCAGGAGGAGCGAGTCGCATTGCGAATAGTTGCGCGAACCCGTCGCCCCTTTCATGATTTTCACCAGTCCTCGGTAAGTGTTCTGCCCGTGGCCCGCCGAGATGCCTTTCGAAATAATCGTGCTCTTGGTGTTCTTCCCGATGTGAATCATCTTGGTGCCGGTGTCGGCTTGCTGGTAATTGTTGGTCAGCGCCACCGAATAGAATTCTCCCACCGAGTTGTCGCCTTGTAGGATACAGCTCGGGTACTTCCAGGTGATCGCCGAGCCGGTCTCCACCTGGGTCCATGAAATCTTGGAATTTTTTCCCAGACACTTGCCCCGCTTGGTGACGAAGTTGTAGATGCCGCCCTTGCCTTCTTTATCGCCGGGATACCAGTTCTGCACCGTCGAGTATTTGATCTGGGCTTTGTCGTGCGTGATGAGCTCGACGACCGCCGCGTGCAATTGATTGGTGTCTCGCATCGGCGCGGTGCAGCCTTCCAGATAACTCACGTAGCTGCCCTCGTCGGCGATGATCAGCGTGCGCTCGAACTGTCCGGTTTCCGCGGCGTTGATGCGGAAATACGTCGACAACTCCATCGGACAACGCACCCCTTTCGGGATGTAGCAGAACGAGCCGTCTGTGAAGACCGCGGAGTTGAGCGTAGCGAAAAAATTGTCCGTATACGGCACAACGGAGCCGAGATACTTTTGCACCAGATCCGGATGGGCCTGCACCGCCTCGGAAAAAGAGCAAAAGATGATGCCCATCTCGCCCAATTTCTCTTTAAAAGTTGTCGCCACCGAAACGCTGTCGAAGACCGCATCGACGGCCACGCCCGCGAGCTTCTCCCGCTCGCGCAGTGGAATACCGAGCTTTTCATAGGTTGCCAATATTTCCGGATCGACTTCGTCCAGACTCTTGGGCCGCGACTTGGGCGCCGAGAAGTAAATGATGTTCTGGTAATCGATCGGCGGATAGTGGATGTTCGCCCACTTCGGCTCGGCCTGTGAGCGCTCGAGCTTTGTCCAGTAATGATAGGCCTTGATCCGCCACTCCAGTAACCACGCGGGCTCGTTCTTCTTGGCTGAAATCGTCCGGACTACTTCCTCGCTTAGTCCACGTGGTACGGTATCTACCTCCACGTCGGTGACAAAACCGTACTTGTAGTCCCGGTCGGCAAGGATCTCGACGGTATTTGCTGCTTTTGCCATTTCTTTTACCCTTCTAATTCAACGCTTTGCGACACTAAACCGTGAACGAAGTGCCACAGCCGCAAGAGCGCTTCACGTTGGGATTCTGAAACACAAATCCGGATTGCATCAGCTCTTCCTTGTAATCGAGCTCGGTGCCGTTCAGATACAAAAGGCTTTTCATATCCACCAAAACTTTGGCGCCATCTTTTTCAAAGATGCGGTCGCCGGGTTTCTGCAAGTCCAGGTCCATCTTGTATTGCAGACCTGAGCAGCCGCCGCCGACGACTTTCAGGCGCAATCCCTGGCTATCTTTGTTTTCCGCCGCCTGGAGCTGCTTGATTTTCTCCGCGGCGCGCTCTGTAATGCTGACCATTCTAATCCTCCAAGAGCCCGACGGATTCAGGAAGCCTGCCGGGCTTTGAGATCCCTTTCTTCACGTCTTCGAACGTCCCGCTTCGCCGCTTCGTAGAACGGTGAAAGCTTGCGCAGCCTCGATACTTCCTGCGCCACTCGATCGACCGTATAATCGATTTCCTCCGTTGTATTGAACCGGCCAAGTCCAAAGCGGATTGAAGAATGCACCATGTCGTCCGGCAACCTCAATGCGCGCAGCACATGGGAAGGCTCGAGGCTGGCCGATGTGCAAGCCGATCCGGCGGAGAGCGCTACGTCTTTGAGCGCCATCAATAGCGACTCGCCTTCTACATAAGCGAAACCGATGTTCAAATTCCCCGGCAAACGCCGGACCGGATCGCCGTTCACGTAGACCTCATCCAGGCGGCTCAAGATGCCGTGCTTGAGTCTTTCTCTTAAGTCGATAAGACGGGCCGCTTCCTGCGGCAATTCAAGCCCCGCAATTTCGCACGCCTTGCCAAACCCCACGATGCCGGGAACGTTCAGCGTGCCCGAGCGCAAACCTTGCTCATGACCGCCGCCATCGATGATCGGGCTGAGGCGAACCTTGGGCCGCTTGGAGCGAACGTACAACGCGCCGACTCCTTTGGGCCCGTACATTTTGTGCGCTGAAATAGCGAGAAGATCGATCCCCATTTCTTCGACGTTCACGGGAATTTTTCCTACCGCCTGCGCGCCGTCGCAATGAAAAAGGACTCCTCTCTCTTTGGCAATTTGCCCGATCTCTTTCACCGGATGAATCACGCCGATCTCGTTGTTGGCCGCCATCAGGGAAATGAGTATTGTTTTCTCTGTTATCGCGGCGGATAGCTTTTCAAAGTTCAAAGTGCCGTCGCTATTTACCGGCAGATAAGTGACGCTGGAGCCGCGCCGCTCCAGAGACTTGCAACTGTCCAGCACGGCACGGTGCTCGGTGACGCACGAGACGATATGATTTCCTTTCTCCTTGTAAGCCTCGGCTGCCCCCTTGATCGCCAGATTGTCCGATTCGGTCGCTCCGCTCGTGAATATGATTTCTTTAGGCGAAGACGCGCCGATCAAGCGCGCGATTTGAGCGCGCGCCTGGTCGACCGCCGCTTCCGCTTCCCAGCCAAAACTATGATTGCGGCTGGCGGCGTTCCCGAACACGTCCCTAAAATAGGGCAGCATAACGTCCAAAACACGCTGGTCCAACTGCGTTGTCGAATGGTTGTCTAAATAAATCGGAATCTTCATTGTCGGCCTTGAATAATTAGCCCCAGAGAGATCTCAGACCTATAAGGTCTGATTTAACAATAACCGAGCCGATTGTTCGTGTCAACCTGCGAGTAAGTTAACGATTCTTTTCGGAATTTAAAGAGGCCCGGAAAATAAATAACGCGTCGCCGGAACGGTAAACCCGGCCTTCGGCGCCTCAAAAATGAAGAACGCTCTTCAAGTATTGCCCGGTGTAAGATTTCTCTACCAGAGCGATTTCCTCGGGAGTGCCGAAAGCCACGACCTCTCCACCGCCCTTCCCGCCCTCCGGACCCAAATCCAACACGAAATCGGCCGTCTTGATCACGTCCAGGTTGTGCTCAATGACCACGACGGTGTTGCCGGCGTCGGTCAACCGGTTGAGCACGTCGAGCAGCTTTCTGACGTCGTCGAAGTGCAGACCCGTGGTCGGCTCGTCGAGGATATATAACGTTCTGCCGGTGGACCGTTTGCTCAATTCGCGAGCCAGCTTGATCCGCTGCGCCTCGCCGCCGGAAAGAGTCGTCGCCGGCTGGCCTAGACGGACATAACCCATGCCCACGTCTCTAAGCGTTTCTAGCTTGCGGCGAATGGCCGGGAAATTACCCAGAAACTCTATCGCCTGATTGACGGTTAAATCCAGAACGTCGGCGATGCTTCGACCGCGATACAAAACCTCCAAGGTCTCCCGGTTAAACCGCCGCCCATGGCAAACTTCGCAGGGAACGAACGTGTCCGGCAGGAAGTGCATCTCGATTCTGACCATGCCGTCGCCGGCGCAGGCTTCGCATCGTCCACCTTTAGCGTTGAAAGAAAACCTGCCGGCTCCGAAGCCGCGCACTCGCGCTTCCGGAAGCTGCGCGAAAAGGTCGCGGATATGAGGAAATAGCCCCGTGAAGGTCGCGGGATTCGAGCGTGGCGTGCGGCCGATCGGGCTCTGATCGACGCTGATCACGTTATCGAAGTTGTCGTATCCGACGAGTTTGTCGCACAGCCCGGTCCCGGCTTTCACGCCGTGAAGACGTTGATCCATCGCTACGTAGAGCGTGTCGAGGACGAGGCTGCTTTTGCCCGATCCCGAAACGCCGGTCACGCACGTCATCGCGCCTAGCGGGAACTCCGCGGTGATCCCTTTTAGATTGTGCCGGCGCGCGCCTTTCACGATCAGAGCTTTGCCGTTCCCTTTGCGACGGCGAGCGGGGAGCGGAATCTCCAAACGGCCGGAAAGATACTGGCCGGTGAGCGATCCTTCACTTTCCAAAACTTGCCGTGGCGATCCTTGCGCCACGACTGCGCCGCCGTTAACTCCGGCGCCGGGTCCTAGATCGACGACGTGATCCGCCGCCATGATGGCCTCGCGATCATGCTCGACCACCAGCACCGTGTTGCCCAGATCTCTAAGCTCGCAAAGAAGACCAAGAAGACGCGCGTTGTCACGCGGATGAAGCCCGATACTCGGCTCATCGAGAATGTAGAGCACCCCCACGAGCCGTGACCCGATCTCCGTCGCCAGCCGGACTCGTTGAATCTCTCCGCCGGAAAGCGTGGCCGAGGGCCGGTCCAGGCTTAAATAATCCAAGCCGACCTGAATCAAAAAACCGAGCCGTGCGGCGATCTCGCGCACCACGCGGTCGGCAATAGACCGATCGCGCTCGCTGAGCTCGAGCTTGGTGAAAAAATCTAGAACCTCTGCGACCGGGGCGCCCGACAGATCGGAAATGCTCTTCCCCGCGATCAAAACATGGAGGCTCTCCCTCCTGAGGCGTTTTCCGTTGCAGGTGGGACAGAGCGCGGCGTCGAGGTAATCTGCCGGCTCCTCCGATCCTTTGCTGGCGTCGATCCGCCGGCCCAGACCCGCGCAGTCGGGACAGGCGCCTTCCGGGCTGTTGAATGAAAAAAGTTGCGGCGCAAGCTCGAGGTAAGAAATACCGCAGCGAACGCAGATGGTTTTCTGGCTGAAGATCAGCTCGGCGTCATTATTTTCCGCGCCGCTCGCGACCTCGACCTTGAGGACGTCGCCGCCATAGCGATAAGCGGTTTCCAGGGAATCGGCCAGCCGCTTTTCAATCCCTTGTCTGAGAACGATTCGGTCGACGATCAGCTCGACGGCATGACCAGCGGATTTTTTGAGCGCGATCTCTTCGCTCAATTCGTAAACTCTGCCGTCGATCTTGACGCGCGCAAAGCCGGCCTTGGCCAATGCGTCGAGCTTTTTACGAGCATCGGCAACTCCGGCGACGGCGATCGGCGCCAGAATATTGAGCTGGGTTTGTGGCGGTAACGAGATGAGCCGATCGACGATTTGCTGGACCGTGTGCGCGGTAATCTCACGGCCGCACTTGTAGCAATGCGGTTTGCCTATGCGGGCGAAGAGAAGCTTGAGATAGTCGTAAATCTCGGTAATCGTTCCGACCGTCGAGCGTGGATTCCGGCCCGCGCCGCGCTGCTCGATCGCGATCGCGGGCGACAGCCCCTCGATCGCGTCCACGTTGGGCCGCTCCATCTGCTGCAAGAACTGCCGCGCATAAGCCGAGAGCGACTCGATGTAGCGGCGCTGACCCTCGGCATAGAGGGTGTTGAAAGCTAACGAGGACTTTCCCGAGCCGGAAACTCCGGTGATGACGACGAAACGATCGCGGGGAATCTCGAGGTCGATGTTCTTTAGATTGTGCTGCCGCGCCCCTCGGATGACGATCTTGCCGGGCATTCGCCTGCTAGTGTAGTGTCTCACGCTGTTGACACCTTGTCCTAAGTTCGACAGGCGAAACGGAGT